>JAMPFE010000070.1 GCA_023664705.1 Lachnospiraceae bacterium
CTACGCTCTCCGAAAAACAGCAAAAGCATTGTATAGATACGCTTTGCTCCTGCGGCTTGATTGAATGTCGAAAAATGGGTATGCCCGTGAAACGGTATTTCCGTATCATCGAGGACACTACATTGCTCGAAAATCTAATGAAGCAAGGTAACGAAGCGATACGCAAGATTAAACCCGAAGCCTGTTCCGACATTTCGGCGGAACAAGTACCGCCAAAATCGCCGAACAAGTGCGGAGAAAACATCGGGACAAGTTCCGACGAAACGGCGGCACATACTTATAAAACCAAAGAAAATAAATCTAAAGTTATCAATCCAAATCAATCAATCGTTCCCGACGTGATTGATAGGATTGATAATTCAGCAATGATTTGTTCTTCGGAAGAACGCGCCAAGTATCTTCAGCTTATCCGGAATAACATCGAGTATGATTACCAAGCTGAAAAAGAAAAGGCGGACGAGTTGATGGAGATTATGTTGGACGTGGTTTGCTCCAACAGATCCACTATTCGAGTCAACGGCGAGGAGCTGCCGCAAGAGGTCGTTAAGTCGCGTTTCTTAAAACTCGACAGCGGGCATATCGAGTACGTTCTCACAGCTCTGAAAAAGAATACGTCCGATGTGAGAAATATCCGAGCATACCTGATAACAGCACTGTACAACGCGTCCTCAACTATGGATAGTTACTATCGGGCGTGGGTCAATTATGATATGAGCCACGCGAAAAGCGTATAAGCTGCGACAAGTGAAAAGCGGCTCACATTACGGTAAGCCGCCGATGTTATCCATTATCGTTTTTCATAGCCTCGATCATATGCAAGACTGCCTCTTTCTGCTTAACGGTGAGGTTCACCCAACCGTCAAATATGCGCCGCAGTTCGGGGGTAAGTTCCACCATACCTCCGTCCGCGAAAAACTGCGACAGCGTTATCCCAAAGCCCTTGCAGATGAGTTCAAGAGTAGGAATTGACGGTATCGTGTTCCTCTTGAAAATGTTCGTAACCGTACTTTCCGACAGTCCGCTGTTCTTTGACAGTCGATAGTACGTCCAACCGCGCTCTTTAAGCAACTGATTTAGCCTTTCGTTCGTGTCCATACTTCCTACCCTCCTTACTACTATTTTACCATTATTCTGAATATTATTTTACTATCCGCTCGTAAAGTTTATACCATTATGTTATAATGTATTTAGCATTCAAGTTGGAGGTAAAGTTATGGTAGTAGCTTTTTTCGGTCACGGCAATACTCCAAGTGAGATATATCCGCTTATAGAACGTAAAATTGCTGAACTTGCGGCGCAGAATGATGACTTGTCGTCTATGTCGGAACACACGGTGCGTTCGACAGAATGGCACAACGGGCGTTGAAACAAGCCGCAGAAAAATTTCCTCATATCAAGGCTCATATTGTTCTCACATATTATAAACCTACGGCGGTCAAGGAAGAATGGGAGCAATCGAGCTACCGACTATCTACCCCGATGGAGCTGAAACGGTTTACAAAAAACGGGCAATAGAGTATCGGAACAGATTTATGGTGAATGAATGCGACACGGTAATTTGCTACATTACGCATAATTGGGGAGGCGCGGCAAAGTTTGTAAGCCAAGCAGAAAAACAGGGCAAGGCAATCATCAACCTTGCTCTATAAGCAGCGCTTATGCTAATACGCGCGGTTTCTGTGTTGACCGCGAAATTATGTAACAGGTCATATTGCAGTTCAGAGCGTGACACGAAAAAACAGTTCGGAGCAGAGAAGAAAAAATCTCTGCTCCACTCTTTTTTATGGCTGTGAAATAATATTTGCAAAACCTATCAACAAAAAACGGTAGCCGTCTCGATGTAGCTTGCTTGGTACTCTACGTAAAAAAGCGCCCTCGACATCGGAGCTCTTATCCGCGCTTGAACAAAAAACGGTTTGTGTTTCGTGAGCGCTTATTTGCGCTCGGGCAGAAAATTGGCTTATGTTTCGGGAGCACCTAATCTGCGCCCGAACTAAAAACAGCCTATCGCTCGGAGCAGCTTATTTTCACTCGAACGAAAAATCCGCTTTGACCTCGCAAGCGCTCATCAGCGCTCGAACGAAAAAAATCCACCTATGGCAGAGGAGCAGTTTTGCACCCGCGCTTAAAAACCGTTTCGGGTTTTGAGGACGTTTTTTGCTTCGGCACAAAAAAGGCGGTCGGGGTTCAAGGGGCGTTCCCCTTGCGAGATGTGCTTTTGGTGGGCGTAGCCGCCCAAAAGCACTATTGAGTATAGCACTTACGAGCGTAGCAAGTAAAAGGTACTTCGGAATAACAACAAAATGCCGTCGCCTATAACTTAAGACGGCTGAACGCGAAAGACAGTTTTGCAGCCGCATACGAATAAACTTATATCGACATACCCCCAAAAAACAGCGGCTGTGTTTTTTCACAGCCGCCTATAAGTTACAATTCCTTTATAATATCAATAAACTTGTCAAGATGATACGCGCCGTCTATATTAAGCTTCTTGTGTTGAAACACCATATAATACGCGAAATCATCTCCTGCCTTGCTTGCCCAAGTGCGTCCGAGTTCAAGTTTCTGCCTTGTTTCGGGCGTATCAAGGTAGTCGCCTTTTGTTTCAACAGCAACGAGTCTGCCGCTTCTCGTCATCACAAGAAAATCGGGATAGTGGTTAGTGAAGCCGTTTATACAAAAGCCTTTGCCGGCAGTTACCCTGTGCCACCAAAGCACGTTGTCAAGAGAAGCTATTTTATTTATCGCCGTGTATTCAAAACCGTTCATATTCTTGTCCTCTGCTGTGTATAGGGACTTTGAAAGAGTTTCGATAGACGAAATCGGTGTTATGGGTTCTTCAAAGACATACGACGGTCGGCAGACAATTTTCCCCTTGTCAATAAGTCCTCTGAAACGCTTCATCGCGTATTCTTCAAGCAAAGCTTCTATCTTCTTTTTGATTTTGTCTGCGTATCTCAAGACGTTGGCTTCGAGGTCTGACAGCATATCCGAATTCATCAAGTCGACTACTCTGCCGACATACATCGATAAATCCTCCGTGTCAATACATTTTATCTTGTCAAGCTGCTGTTCTATTTTACGCTTGCAAGCGTCTGTCCTCGCGGCGGGCGTAAGCGAATTGAAATACTGCTTGAACGCTTTTGTGTCCCACTCGCTCAAATTTACGGATTTTGGCGTGGTGTTGCTTTTTTCGACGTCTATTCTGACTATCTCGCCGTCCGTCGCGCTGAAATCAATCTCTGTGCTTTTATCGCGGAGCGTGAAGCCGTCGTTCAGACGTTCCTTGTCAAGAAGAATATATGGGTCATCTGCAAATAATACCGCGTCGGTTTTAATAAAAAACTGCGGCACCTTGATATTTTTTACCGTATCCGCAAATTCGGAGTTGATATAGAACAAGTTCATTTTATCTCTAAGCTCCATTGATGTGCTGCTATATCCCGATGCGCTTTGTTCTTCCACGGCAGCATTGTATTCCTCCGCGGCAGCTTCCGCTTGCTGCAATTCCTCTGTTAATACGAGCGCGGAGGGGCTTTCCTTTATCGCCGCAAGCTCTGCTTTTAATACATTCGGGTCTATATCAAGTTCATTGGAAAGCAACTTGTTTTCGTTGATTTCAAGTTGCTGTATCGGAACGGGCTGAATATGAGCGGCAGGTACTTCCGCGGATGCGTCTTTTCCGAGCCGCATATCCCGCTTGCTGAAGCCCGCGCTGTTAAGTCCCGCAATAACATTTTCGGTAGTCGCCCTGAAATCGTCCGAGCAAGTCAGAACATACGACATATTGAGAAATTTTGACGTGAAATTCTTCGCGTTCGGCTGACGAAGGACTCGTCCCAAAATCTGCTCAACGTCCACGATTGACGAGCGGTTCGCTATTGTAGCGAGAATATATGCGAACGGGCAGTCCCAACCCTCTTTCAGCGCGTTCACGGTGATTATGTATCTTATCGGACAATCCTCGCTCATCAAATCAACGTTTTTCAGTTCGTTGATATTTGACGTTTTAATGGCTATCTGTTCAGCGGGGATGTCCGCGTTTATCAGAATGTCTTTTATTTTTTCAAATGTTGTACTGTCCGTATCGGTGCGCGGCTGTGCTTGAAACAGCACTATCGGGCGCAAATATCTTCCGGCGGTCTTTCTCTCGGTTTCCGCGGCGGCTTCAAGATTGTTGCGTAAACTTACAGCGTCGCGGATAGCATCGTTCTGCGTCCGCCTGTTATACACAATAACGGGCAGTTTGACCATACTCTCTTTTTTCAGCTTCAGCGCGTCAACATAAGCTATGATATTGCTGTTTTGTTTCGGCGTTGCCGTTAAATCAAGAATAAAGCAAGGATTAAGATTTTTCAGAACGTCAACGCTTAAATTAGAGGTCGCGTGGTGGCTTTCGTCCACGACAACAAGCGGGTTTAAGCAGTTCAACACCTGTGCCAGAGCCGTTTCATCACAATCCGCAATAGTTATATCCTTGTTCTTGTATATCTTCGCAAACTGCGCCAAAGCGCCGTTTTCCTGATATACCTTGCGCCCCTCTTTATTTTTTGCGCGAAAGCTGTCATAACTCATCACAAGTATTATCAGACTTTCGTTCACGGTCGTGACGTTAAAGCACTGCCCCTCAAGAGCCGCCTGTTTGGTGATAACTTCCACGCTGCCGCTGAAATCAACGTCCAGTTTCCGGCGATACGGGCTGTTTTTGTCGGACAGATTTCTGTAAGTCTGCTCCAAGATAGCATCGCTTGGAACAAGCCACACGACTACTTTCGGCTGTGACAGCGGCATAGCTTCAAAAATCGGGCGAACCGAATTGACGGCGAGAAACGTCTTGCCGCCGCCCGTCGGAACTTTGAAGCAGACGTGCGGAGTGTGAGCAACGGTATCTTTGTAATCGGGAACGCCGCCCGCGCCGATAATAACGCCCTGTTCGTTCATCAAATCTCGGTAGGCTTTCGCGTAATCGCCGCTTGCGTTCATCAGTTCCAGATAGCGCCGCAAGTTTTTTATTACGTCTTTCTGATACGATTTGAGTTCCATAAATACTCCTTAAATCTTCGATATATCGCGCGGAATTTTCTTGAAAGTGATATTCTTCGCAGCGAGGTATTCATCGCTCAAAACACACTTGTCCGCGTAAATAACATATTCGTCTGATTTTATGTCGACAGTCGCTAAAAACGTGTCGTTAAGCGTAGTAACGCTGTTCTTTTCATAATAGAAATAATACGAACAGCTATTATTTTCGCCTAAATAATACTCGTTTGCCGAGGTGATTTCGGGAACGGGTTTTCCCGTTTCGGTAAACCACACATATTCGCGTATCTTTTCTGTCCCTACGTTTGCATTCAGATATATGCCGTCTATCAGAAGCGGCTCGCCCAAATCGTAGAAGCTGAAATCGCCGCCCGTACCCTCTGCAGTGTTCTTCCCCTCGCCATAACCGTCTATGACGCGCTTTACGCGCTCCGCGGTTATGCTTTCGGCATAGTCGTTCATTTCGACAAGGATAAAGCGCCTGTTCCCGCCATCCGACTTGTTAAGGTTAAGGACGGCGTGAGCAGTCGTGCCGCTCCCCGCAAAGCTGTCGAGGATAATGGCATTTTTGTTGGTTGCTATATTCATAATTTGTTGAATTAGAGATATCGACTTGGGAAAATCAAAAACTGACTTTCCAAGAATTTGCTGTATTTCTTTTGTGCCAAATATTGAAGTGAATTTCTTGTCAATCCATACAGTCTTAGCTGTTTCAGTCAACTTGCGTTCCTTTTGGAATATACGGATTTGTCCGTCTTTTCCGCGATAAGCGCATAAATCACTTGCTTGTAAAGTCGATTTCTCCTTCCCCCAACGCCATACACTTTCTAACCCGTCAACAGTTTGCGCCCAAACCTCTTCCCAACCACTCTTCGGAGAAGTGTTGACTTTCCATAATCCGTTATTATCAGGATTTCTCACATCAACATAGAATGGGTAGCGCAAATTCGGTCTGTTAGCAGAATTAAATGCTCTGACATTACGGTTTCTCAAGCCCTTTAAATTAAAGCCGCCGCATTCATCTTTATACTGATATTCTTTACCCTCAACTTCAATTTCATTAGCCAAAAATAAATCGAGTTGCTTCGCATAAACAAGGATATTTTCGTGAGTTTTTGCGAAGTTGCCATATCTCCTCCCCTCGGTCTTAACTATTACAGTTATTCGGTCAACTATTCGGTCAACGTAGTTCCGTGTGCCAAATATTTCATCACAAATACAAGACAGGTAAACTAATTCGCTATCGTCAATCGAAATAAAAATCGCCCCGTCCTCGCTGAGCAGCTTGTGCAGCAGCTTTAAGCGCGGATACATCATACAAAGCCACTTGTCGTGCCGCGATAAGTCCTCGCCCTCTTTGCCCACAACCTCGCCGAGCCACTTTTTTATATGCGGGTCGTTGACGTTATCGTTGTACACCCACCCCTCGTTTCCCGTGTTGTAGGGCGGGTCTATGTATATGCACTTGATTTTGCCCTCATAACGCGGCAAAAGCGCCTTTAACGCCTCCAGATTATCGCCGCGGATTATCATATTTTCGCTTTCCTCGGCGTTATATGTATATTTCTTTTCAAGCATCCTGAACGGCACTTGCGCGTGGTGGTTTATAACTTTGTCTTTTCCTATCCATTCAAGCGTCGGCATAGCGTCCTCCTCGTAAAATGCTATAATACTACATTTTATATTATAGCATAAAATTTGCGGAAAGTCAACGGGATTTATAGCTAAAATGGCAATATTCACTAATTGCAAGGCGGAATAGTATTGCGATTTTGTGCAAATCAACGAAATTTCAAATAATGCTTAAATAATGCTTGAAATTTTCTGAAAATGATGATATAATAACATCGTTACCTATCGGGTAATGACATGCTGACAATAATATTTCTTTTTCGGAGGTGTTCAAAATGGAAGGTGATTTCCAGAATAGTCAGACAGAAATTGCGCACCCCGGGGAAAAAATAAAATTGTTACTTGAAGAACGGGGTATGTCGCAGAAGGAACTTGCTCTGCGAACAGGCGTATCGGACAAGCATATAAGCACCGTTTTGAGTGGTGAAAAGAGCATATCGGTATCATTTGCCCGCAAGTTGGCTGTCGTTTTTGAAACAGACTATGAGTATTGGACAAAGCTGCAAGCGGAATATGAAAACCATTTATTAAGCCTTGAGGAAGAAAACGACATCAAACCCGAAGAAAAAGAACTGCTAAAGCCGCTGAAAGAAATATACGGGTTTTTAGTCAAAGAAGAAATGCTTCCCAACAATGGCGGCGATGCCGAAAAAGTGCTGCAACTCCGCAAATTCCTTTGCGTCACCGATTTGACCGCCGCTCTGAAAATAACATACAATGCCGCTTATCGTGCACAGCTTAAATCAAATTCCGCTGTTGATGTAAGCGTTCTGTTCGTATGGCAGAGGCTTTGCGAGAAAATTACGGAAAACATTTGCGTTGCCGACAAGCTCAACACAGAGTTGCTTCATTCGAAAATAGGCGATATAAAGTTACTTATGTCAAGTGATGAGCCTGATTATTTCCGCAAACAGCTGCAAGATATTTTCGCTGAATGCGGCATTGCTTTCGGCGTTGTTCGGCATTTCAGAGGAGCGCCCGTACAAGGCTTCATCAAGAAAACCGAAAATGGGAGGAATATCCTCTGTATGACTATCCGCAACGGACGTGCCGACAGCTTTTGGTTCACGCTGTTCCATGAGATAGGACATCTTATTCACGGTGACCTATCAATGCGTTTCGTTGATTTCTCATCAGTCAAAGGGGAAATCGAGAACGAGGCAGATAAATTCGCAGAGGACGCTATTATCGCACCCGAACTGTTTGACAATTTCGTAAACAAGCGTGATTATAGGAATTTGACCGAAATACAAAATTTTTCCCAAAAAGCGGGCGTTCCCGTTTTTATGGTGATAGGACGCCTACAAAAGCTCTGTCTGCTTGATTGGTCTGCCTATTCCGGACTTATCCCGAAATTCAAATGGGTTGAGGAATAAGGGCGTTTATTGAAAGGGGGGTATGCGCTTGATTGTTCGCACACAAAAAATGCCGCGCTGACTGTTGGTAGCGGTCAACACGGCATTGCTCCGAATATTGCTATTCGAACTTCGCAATTATATTATAGCAGTATTCGGTGAAAATTGCAATAGGTGACCTTGAAATTTGTTAAAATCACCTATTGCGATTTCAAATCGTTGTTGAAAATTGTACATTTTCAACATTTGTCGGAATGCATCTCCGAATATTGCTATTCGAACTTCGCAAATTCTTTTAGCCTCTTTCGGAGATGTCGGAAACGGGATAATAATCCCACGGATTAGCCAAGGAGGTTAAAATGGCGAAAGACATCAAAGATATATGGAATTCGTTTATGTGTTCAGGGGCGGAATTTTCAGACAGTGATATTCCGTTCTGCCCTACAACAGCAACTGCACCGCCCCACTCTATAATAACGTGGAGCGAGGCAAAGGCGATATACCATAAAAACGTAAAAAACGGCAATCCTGATTTCAAGCACGATGCGTTCGTGTGCTTTTACGAAAACGATTACAAGTTCGATAGCACAAGAGGAATATGGCACGGATGTAAATTTGTTCTGAAGGTGTTGCGTCATTTTGCGGGAGCAATAACGCCGGATTTTTCGACATATCAGGATTTCCCCGACCCGCTGAAACGTTATAACACATTTCGCATGAGGACATTCGGATTTTGGCTCGGGAAAAACGGCGTTGCTGTGATAAATAACGTGCGTTGGGGTACAGAGGAAACGTGGTGCTATTGCTATGATGGACTTCCTGACAACTCTATGCTGTGTATTGGAACAGTAGGCGGCAGCCCGCGCAAGATTACAGACCGCAGCCGTTTTGAAGAAGGACTGTACGAGTTGGTAAGAAGAAAAAAGCCGCATACTATTCTTGTTTACGGCTCTGCCGATTATCCTTGCTTCGACAAACTGCGCAAAATGGGAATAAGCATTATACCCTATCCAAGTAAAACGGCTTTGGCGTTTGAAAGGAGACGAGCGGTATGAGCAAAGGTATTAGCAGACTTTTTGATGGGACAATAGGTTCACCGCAACTTACTATTGGTATTGGATATCAGCCGGATTTTGGGAGAGATAGTGTAAATAAAAATCGGCTATATACCGTTAGAGTAAAGAATGAGTATTTACACGGACCGATTTGGGTTTACACTCCAGAGGGGGCTTTAACGGCACATTTTCCTGTTGTTTACAACGATATTACAGTTATTGACCTTAACAATCGCGCTAACAGAATGTTTTCATCATACTATAAACTCAATGCAAATGGCAAGCCTTATAAATTTAACTTTGAACAAGAAAAGGCTGATAAGGAGGAAATGCTTTCTATCATTGCTGCTCTCATAAGCAGACTTGATAAAATAAATGATGGAACATTTGTGATAGATGACTGCGAAAGTCAAAGATTGAAAGACCTGTAAATAATATGTTTGCCCGTCGAGCGTAAAACCTCGGCGGTATTTTTATATTCATCGCTTTAACGATTTAGTGTGTATGGCACTGGATATAACCTCGAAACACCGTTCTTTCATCGACAAATTTCGCAGAATATTCTTTAGGAAAAGTAGCTTGTTGTTTTCCGTTTTGTGCAAAACGACGCACTGAAATTCACCTTAGTAATGATGATTTTAATGATGCTAATTGAAAAACATTCTTCGTCTTTTAGTAAAAATGACACGACATAAAATGAGAATACGGTATACAAAAACTGTCGTTTACAGACGTTCGCCCAAATGCTATAATAAAATTAGTTAAGGACAAGCCGCAAGGCTTATCAACAAGTTCTTTGACAATTAAATAAACAAAACGGCAAGCCCTTATACAATTCGCGAAAACAC
>JAMPFE010000071.1 GCA_023664705.1 Lachnospiraceae bacterium
TCTGTATCATTTAAACACAATAAAGTCCTCGAACGGTGTTATATCGCACTCAATTGTATGCAAACACATTTCAATAGAATGAGACAAATCCAAGCCGAAAATACTCATAATGGACTTGGCGTCTACAAGATACCGTCCGCTGCGCAAATCGACGCTGTACGGCAATTTCATACACTCGGTATTGAAACGCCTTACATCCTCTATTGTGTTGAGTTTAATGTCGTAAATCTTCAATTATCGCCATCTCCTTTAAGCCCGCTCAAGATATGAGCGATCACATCAACAGTCCAACCGTCTCCAAGTAAATCAGCTGCTTCTTGCTCTGTCATACATTCTACATGCTTTTCGGGAACAGTTTGCAATCTTGCACGTTCCTCTTTCCATAAGTACCTTGCCTCATCAAATTCGTTCCCTTTGTAGTCCTTGTAAATTTCAGCCGTTGATTTTCTTCCGTTAAGTATTTCTTGGGTTATTGCAAGACAATTGTCAAAATACTCTTTTGAAGGGAAAATCATACTGCTAAAACGCTTGTAATAGTATCGGTGAAATCTGCTTATCGCTTTCCAATTACAACCGTTATAATAACCGTGCGAATCGTTTTTACATAAGCATTTCGCTTTTATATCGGGAGTGTAACCCCCCCCCATAATCACATCTTGCAATTTTATACCTTTGTCTACGGGAGTAGTTACGTTAGGGATATTCGTCCAATAGTATCTGTCACGCAATTGAGCCGAAACAAGTGATGAGTTTATCCTTATCGGCTTTACACCCATCATATTACTGATAACCTGCTCATCCTCATCTTTCATAATTACGTTTTCCATAAGAAAATACTTTGGATTTACCTCTTTCAACACTCTATGACACTCGAAGAATAAGCCTGAACGCTGCATATCTTCAAGACCGATTTTTCTGTCGGCTTTCATTGCTCGGCTGAATGACTGACAAGGAGAGCCGAATATAACAATATCTATTTTAGTTTTAAAGTTCCCGATTTCGGTATATAAAACTCCGTCTTTGTAACTTACTTTTGTTACATCGCCAATATGTATTGTATCGGGAAAATTATGCTTTGTTGCTTTAATCGCAATATCTTTGATTTCACTCGCGTAATACTTATCAACCCTGATTCCGAGTTTTTCAAAAGCGATTTGTCCGCAGCTCATCCCGTCACATAAACTTAATACATTCAAATGTCTTCCTCACTTTCGTTTTCGATAATTCCTTGAAATACTCTCAAAGCGCACGGTATCGCTATGCTGTTACCGAGGGATTTATATCTCGGTGTATCTTTGAGTTCGTTACCGTTCGTGTCATACATAGTCCAATCGTCTTCAAAACCTTGCAAACGCTCACATTCAAGGGGAGTTAAGCGGCGGACTATCCAAACATATAGCTGTTCAAAATCTTTTGGTTCGCATACCAATTTATTTTCGTCAACATATTGTGGACTTACACCTTTATAATCTCTTGCGCATAGTGTTCCAATGGTTTTTTGATAGCAAAAATCAATATTCTTTGCGTTCTCACTTTGATTAAAAACAGCTTGGTCAATCGCATAAATCACACCGTGAGAATGAGCCTCTTGCAAAGTATACGAGGGTTCTCCGTCCTCGCCGAGTCCGAAACCCGTTCCTCTGCCCAGTTTGTTACAACGCGTGATGATTTGAGTGTTTATTGGGTAGCACGCAGCAACCTTTTTAGTGGTCGAGAGAGTGGGTGTTCCCTCGGTTACTTCACTTAATCCTGCAGCAGTTTTACTGTTGTCGGGGCAAAAGCCTATAGAGTAACATACGGCGTGACGGTCAACGGTGTTAAGAGTATAACTTTTGCCCTCAATAACTCCCTTGCCCTCTGCTCCCGCTGTATCGCTGCGTTCAATAGTGTTGCCTTGTATGCAATATGTAGGTTCAACTACTACCATCCCGCCTTGATTGCAAGTGGGATTACCGCCATTACAGTCAAGCGTTCTTGATGTTTCCGCTTTATAAATCCCGCTATGAGGATTGCTTGACTTCATCGAGTTGCTATTTTGTGAACATATTCCATATACTTTGGGTTTAAGTACAAGAGGTATCTGATTTCCACCCGTGCCCATTCTTGCTTGCAAGGTAGGGCAAGTATCACCGCATTCTCTAATAACGTCGTTTGCATGTGTCATATCGAGGATTTTGGCTTGTATAATATCGGGGAGAAGTCCCGATCTAAGCGTTGCGCTCTTCTCTTCCTCATACCCAATACTGTATGCTTCTGCGGGAGCGCGACCAATAAATCCCGCACTCTTAAGATCTTGTGCGCTTGTTACAAGTAATTTCCCCTCCGCTTGTGCCTCAAGAGCTGATTTCAGTAGTATCGGGAGTTCCTTCCCGCGTTTCTCCGCTCTCCGTAATATTCCCTGACACGCTTTCGGGCTTAAATAGTATTTCTCCGGCGCGTTCTCCTCTAAAATCTGCGACAAGGTAGATTCTACGGCGGCGCTGGGGCACTCCCCAATACTGGGCATCAACAGTTCGCCAAGCAATCTCACATCGTTCAGTTCGTACCATTCCGGCTCCTGCCCACTTTCCACTTGCAGGCATTGGAATTTCGGCTTTTGAGATTTCTTCGAGAACTCGCCTAAAATCTTCACCTTTGTTTGAACTGAACGCTCCGGGCACATTTTCCCATATTGCATATCTTGGGTATTCTCCATTCGTTTTCTCCTTCATTTCATCTATAATTCTGATCGCCTCGTGAAACAATCCGCTGCGATTGCCGTCGAGACCTGCGCGATTGCCGGCAACCGACATATCCTGACAAGGCGATCCGAAGCTGATTATGTCAACGGGCGGGATATCCGCGCCGTTTATCTTTGTGACGTCACCCAACTGAACAGCAGCGGGGAAGTGACGTTTGGAAATTTCGCTCGGCGCGGGTTCTATCTCGCTTGTCCACAGCGTTTTTATTCCGCACTGCTCGGCGGCGTAGGGAAAGCCCGCTATACCGTCGAACAGACTGCCAAGAGTTAAAGTCTTGTTCATTGATTTCCTTCTTTCTGAAATTTGCAAAAACCTATTGACAAACACAACCCAATGTGGTATAATATAAACTAGAATTTATTTCCCGAATTTCGGGGTGAATTATAAAGTAATTGCACAATAAAAAACGTTATGGCTATTTTGTGCAAAATCAAAGCCAAAAGGAGGTGCTTGTATGACTAGTCCAATAAATTTTAAACAGTATTATTACAATAAGAATGGAGTAAAAGTTTCTGGCACAGCTTGTCAAATCCATTTAATGACGCGTCCTGATCCATTCGTTATAATTCATAAGCCTAAAATTTGTCCGATTATTATTGTCAAAGGCTTAAAGAAGAAAATGTAATTTTACTGTTTTATATCCTCGTTCTTAATAGAATGGGGATATATTTTTTAAAATATCGGTTCTAAAACAAATTGCAACCACCCTGTTTGTATTCAAGGATTCGCCGATAATACTCTTGTTTGGTCATTCCCGTAGCCTTGCATAGGCACTTTTGGCACATCGGTATGCGGTTATCCTCATGGTTTTCGTACCGTCCGAACGTTTTGTAGAACATTCCGATTTGCAGGGGAGTAAGTTTACTACCGCATTCACATTCTCGATAAAAATATTTTTCAGCCATTTCTTCGGACAACCCCATTATTTCAGATACGAGTTTTATGTTTTTGTCCGACATTCCAGAATTTATGATTTTACTTATCTTATGAGACGGATTTTTCCAAGCCCCGTGAATAAACTCGTCTTCGGATGTCAATGTTTGCGGGGTCTGTCTTGCGTTATACCCCTTTTTGGCGATATCAACAAAACGTTCATACGCTTTAGGGTAACAATTTCGCACAATTTCGTCTTCATATTCGTTAGAAAACGGACAGAACAGGCAACCTACTCTGCTTGAGCCGCATTTGTATCGCCGGTTTACGGGCAGATTGAATATCAGTAGCGACAGCCACACATCAATCGTTTCAAAATCCACGATAGGGGCTAATTTACTCCATTTGGAAGGCAGATTGCTGCGTCCGAACAATTGCTTATCAAACTCTGCGTCCATATGGAATGTGTATTTGGCTCGTTTGACCGATTCTTTGTTCCGAACGCCCATTACCTGAACGCGCGGTGCGTTCTTATCGAATGTTTCTTTGGCTCGCCCTTCTTTATAAACAGAGCAGCAAGAACGTTGAGATATGGTCGGAAGCAAGTATTTTTTTCGTTTTATCCATTGCCACCAGCTCTCTTTGGGATTTACGATCTTGATATTCGGTATCTGCTTTATCCGCCTGTAAACTTCTGCGACCTCGTTCGTGGTGTTGAAGAATACGTACTGCCAATTTATCTGTGCACCCGATTTTTCAAGAGCGCTTTCCCACACCGACATCAGCAACTCGCTATCTTTGCCGCCGCTCACGGAAACGGAGTAGGGGATATCGGTGTGAGTTTTGAGAAACTCGGCGGTTTTGTCGACTGCTTCATCGTACATTTGAGTTATACGTGCTTTCTCATTTTCGACTACTTGACTTATCGGAATTTGCTTGTAGTTCTCAAATTTATCCCTGTTGTCCTTGATAATTGTAAATTTGCCGTAATCGTCGCACTTGAACTTTATGTAATACTCTTTGCAATACGGGTCGAGCCAGACGTATTTTGTGCCGCCACCCGTTATCCAACAGTTGTCGGGCTGAGCGTTATTTCGGGGGAGATGAGACTTGATAAACTCTCGCTCCTCGTCGAAAATCGGCTTTGCTTTGCGGCATTTAGGGTTTATTATCATACGTGTTACTCTCCTTATTCAACTAATGACACCGATATTATGTTCTCGTACATACTGAAAATCGGAACACGAAAGCCAATGGTAGTTATCTGGTATTTCTGACCTACTTGCAGTTCTCCCTGAACATTAGAACTGTTCCATTTACCTCGCCAGAACGTATCAGTATTTTCAAACACAAGAATATTACTGTTATCATCAGTGCTGAATACAAGGTATCTCGAACTAGAACCTTCTGTAACACGTTCTTTATCAGTTACTGTAATCGTATATGTGCTTTCGTGTGTATTACAAGCAATTTCAAAGCCAATCGAGGCAATAATTATTAAAACCACTACAACAACAAAAGCACTAAACTTGTTTGATTTTTCAGTCTCCCACCTTAAATAATTCATACTCTTGCCCCTCACTCTCCAACAATATCGAACTTATCCCCAATTTCCCTTATCTTCTCCGCAAGGATTAAGCTCATTCGCTTCATAAACTCAACATCCTTATTGTTAAGGACTTCCAAACGTTCTTCGGTCGTCATATCCGAAAAGCATATGTCTTGATACCTACTGCCGCGCTTAATTCGGAAATACATACCGTCCAATTTTCTTTGCTTGATGTCCACGACTATCACCTCGTTTCATAGATATCCCAATCGGCAGAACTGTCTCTGCCCAAATACACCATTTTCACAATATTACCCTTGAACTTATCAAGGCAGTCTATACTGCCATAAGCGTACACTTTAGATGACATAACATCGTCATCAACGATAAATTCAAGGACGTTAGCACAATCCTCACCGTCATAGTTGACACAGGGAGTGTACATATTGTTTTCATCGCAATCACAAGGCGCTTTGCCATCGCCGAAAATTATTGTAAACTCTATGCCGGTATCAAGTGTTATTTGAAATCGATCCCCTATACTTTCAGAATAATACTTGCCAAGAGCCACTATATAATCTTCGTTAAATCGGCGTAAGCCGTTCTCGTCCGTGTAAGCTGCTTGCTGAAATCTGTAATGCGGTGTGTACCACAAGTTATAACTCCTGTAATCCGTAAACAATTTTGGTTCGGTGGAAAGGGCAGGGAGCAGAACTTCTTCACCTACCATAAATCTTTGTGTAGTAGCATTGCTTTCATAAACAACAGGAGAAGTCTCACTCTTGGTATCATTGTCTGCTGAAACCTCAAAACCGTCTGCAATGAGCATAGTGATTTCTTGAACATTTTCTCCTAGTTCCTTTAAGGTTTCATTAGTGTTATCCATCTTCTCAACAATTTCAGAAACCGCGGAAATTCTGTTTTCCTCGATTGCAGTTATGGTCTTTCTTTCATTCGTTGTTGCATTAAATACCACACAGGATAACAATAAAAATATACCAATAACACAGCCCCAATAGTTTATAAAATCTTTCCTTGTCATATTTCCTCCTAGGTCGTTCACTATTTGTTGCTCAAAGAAATAACTCATGTACGCATTGTGCGCACCAAAGGAATCTCTATACTTGTATTATATCACAACAAAACAACTTTGTCAATAGGTTTATAAAAATTTTTACAAAAGTTTTTTGTTAATTTTTGTAAAAAGCATCGTTATACCTATTTATAATATAGTAATGTTTTTTATAACCAATTTGTTACTTATTCGCTTGCTTTATAGTTATACACTGGCTTTATCTGATTAACGATTTCTACGGTATCGGTCAAATTTTCTATAATCGCCGACAGGGGTTTGTATGCCATTGGCGCCTCGTCGATTGTTCCTACACCCACAGTCGTAGTGAAAACGCCTTGCATTTCATTCCGGTATTCCTCAGCCGTTAGTGTTCGTTTTGCTTGTGACCGAGACATCAGTCTGCCAGCACCGTGCGGAGCAGAGTAGTTATAATCGGGATTTCCCTTGCCCTTACAAATCAGGCTGCCATCACGCATATTGATAGGAATAAGCAGTATTTCACCATCTTGTGCGCTTACTGCACCTTTGCGCAAAATCATATTGTCAATATCAATATAGTTGTGAATTGTAGTAAACTCGTCGTCGATATGACATTCTATACCATTGATAATTTCTTCTGCCATTGCTTGACGGTTTAACATAGCGTATTCTTGTACAATTTTCATATCGTGGATATAGTCACTAAACAGATCGCCTTCACAATATGCCAAATCCTTGGGAATTTGTTGTAATGAATTGTTATATGCTGCCAAAGCTGATTGAATTTCTTGCGTTTTACCGGCAGCTTTCAACTCATTTACGATTTTACTTGTTTCTTCACCGTTAGGCTTAGACAGCCGTTTATAGGCTTCGTTTTGATAGTGTTTTGCTACCTCTACACCTAAATGACGTGAGCCGGAGTGTATTACAAGATACAAATTGCCGTTGTCATCTTTGTCTACCTCTATAAAATGGTTGCCGCCGCCAAGCGTTCCAATGCTCAACTTTGCCCTATTCATATTAACAAAATTTACGCATTTTAATTTCTTCAGATCAATTGTTTGCGCGAGTTTGTGCCGATATGAACGGATATTTGAACCCGAAGGAACGGAATTTCGGATAACCTCATCGAGTTTGTTAAAATCCAAACTCTTTTCTTTCAATTTAACAGTTTTCATTCCGCATCCAATATCAACCCCGACCAAATTCGGCACTACCTTATCGGTTATCGTCATTGTTGTACCGATTGTGCAACCTGCTCCCGCGTGGACATCGGGCATTATGGCAATATGTTCACCTTCTACAAACGGCTGATTGAGCAGCTCGACTATCTGGGCAGCGGCTTCGTTTTCGACTATGGTCGCATATACGTTAGCAATACCATATTTTCCTTGTAACTGAAACATTTTTATCCTTTCTTAACCGTTCATGTCATCAAAAATGCTTGACACAACAAGACCTTTTATAATATTTCCCAAGAACAACAGTCCGTTGCTTATACAAAATGTCATCCAACCGGGTGACATAACCCAAACCCAATCCCAATCAATAGCTCCGCAAAATTTCAATATCAAAAACACGATTTGCGTTAGCACTATAACAAAGTTTGTCACTTTGCCGGCTACAACCCCTGCGTTTGTTTGATTAACATTTTTATTCATACAATCATCCTTTCTGAACGTTCGACTGCCATTCCTCGCACTTATACCCATTATCAGTAAGCCATTCCGCTACCAAGTGTCTATGACAAAAATCAGACGGCTTTTCATAACATATCAGCGCGATTGCAATATCGGGATTTTCCCAAACATCCTCCCCGATCTCTGCTGAAATAAGTGCTTGTAAGTCTGATATTACTTTTTGCGGAGTTAGGCTTGATAACACTTCGTCCTTGAAATGATCAACGTAAAAAATATTATCGTGATTTTGCTTCCACTCCATAAAGAACCCGTATTTTGGAGCGAATTTCTTGTACTGTATTCCTTTATACCAATCGGGCGCTTTACCGCAAATGCTTATTGGGATAACATTTGTGGGCAAATTCTTAAGATTCGCAAAATACGATGTGTATATCACCATCTTCACTCCTTATTTTTATTTTTGACCGCCGCCCACGTTTCCATCATTCGGCGCTCTTTCTCTTCCTTATTTAGAAGTTCTTGAATACGGGCTTCAAGTCTTTTAATTTGCGCATAGCACTCAGCAATCTCAATCTCGGTGTTCGTTCTGTGTTCATAATACCCCATAAACTTTTACCACCACATTGCCGGCAGCAGCTTTGCCCAAATCTCGCCTATCTCACAAGTGGTATCGGTGTAATCGCTGTTATTATTGAAATATTCCTCAAGACGTTCAAGCATTAGCTCGATCAGTTCTCTTTGGGTATATTCCTTTCCCTTGAACTCAAACTACCGAATCATCCTCCCATTTTTCGCCTTTTTTGTACCATTCCGTATCTTCGTCATAAACACCCTCGGTATGAACAACTTCAAAATCAACGTCTCCATCAAAGTCTCTTATTAAAGCAGTCGTCCAAGGCTTTGTAATATGGTAATCAAAATCGGGATTGTATGCTAATACCTCGTCCAATAAGAAAACAGCGACCATACCCGAATCTGCGCAAAAATCACCGATAGGTTCTTTTGTATCGGAGTTAAATACCGTACAATCCCAATCGCCGTATATCGTGTCGCGGCAAATATAATTGTGTATTCCTAAAACCTTCATATTGGAATAGTAGTCACCGCATTTATCCTCGTCGCTCTGCAATGAGTGACCGTCCTCGCCTTTTCTGATAATATAGCAGGGGTCTGTTATAATAATATCGCCTTTAAATTTCATTTTGAATATCTCCTTGTCTCGATCTAAGTTTAACTTGACGGTTATCATAGAATTTACATTTAACATCGACAGTAAAATTTTGATTTTCCATCAATTTTGCAAGATCGTTAATACTTGCTTTAAGAGCTGCCAAACTATCTTTTGAGTTGCACACAGCAAAGTGTAAGCATTGGTTGCATCCCATCTCTAAACTCATATACACCATCCTTTATGTAAGAAAATATAACGCTGTTAAACAAATCTGAATAATGTGAGCAGTCTGATCTGCTATCAGATTTATTTTCAATTTGTTCGCTTTAAGGTTGTCGATGAAGGCGTGTATTGTCGCGTTCATAACAAACAATAATGCAAAATCCCAACCGATTTGAAAGTTGTTATACAGCGCAATGGGGAACATTATCGAAAAACTCCAGCTTACACCATGCATTATCAGCGCAATTATCCAGTCGTACTTATATAGCGGATCAGGGGCATTTTGTTTCCACCAACACCGCTGTTTCATATTCGCGAGAATGCCTTGCAAATAATAGTCGTCAACAATATGTAAAAATATCATTAACAATAATATAAATATTTTTGACATAATTACTCCTTGCTGTTGTCCGCAATAACCTTGTCTACCATACTTTGAATTTCATCAAAAGAACAACCTGTTAATTGATTTACATCAAAATCATATTTTGAAATTCCAGCTTCTTCAAGTTGTTCTTCCCAGTGTGATCTGTCACCTTCCCACGCAGAAGCGTGTATAAACATACCCATTTTAACACTCCTTATTCAAAATATTTCACCCAACGAGTTTTCTTTTCCTTCGGAACGCCGTTATCTCTACCGCTACGTTTACCT
>JAMPFE010000072.1 GCA_023664705.1 Lachnospiraceae bacterium
GGAAAATCAGCAGAAAATTCTCCGTGAAAAAGCAATGTCGCTCCCCGAATTTGCGTTTTGTGAAATCGAGGAATTTATCGACAACGGACACACGGGAACGAATTTCGAGCGCCCCGCCGTTCAGCGGCTTTTGGATATGGTAAGAACGGGCGAAATCAGTTGTATCATTGTGAAGGACTTTTCGCGTTTCGGACGTAATTCGATTGAAACGGGATATTTCATTCAAAAGGTCTTTCCGCTGTATCACGTTCGGTTTATATCGGTAAGCGACAGTTACGACAGCGCGGAACACAAGGGCGATACGGGCGGTATGGATATTGCTTTCAAGTATCTCATCAACGAGTGTTACAGCCGCGATCTTTCGGTCAAATCCAAGACCGCGAAAATGGCGCGAATGAAGCGCGGCGAGTATCAGAGCAAGGTTTGTCCGTATGGCTACCAAAAAGGCGCGGACGGGCGAATGATACCCGATGAGGAAACCGCCGATAACGTCCGCAAGATTTTCGAGTGGGCGGCAGACGGCTTTAACGCTACGGAAATCGCTCACAAGCTGTACGAACTGAAAATCCCGACGCCTGGCGAGGTTAAATCAAGGCGAGGAAGCAAAACGCACGACGTTTCCCGTGTAAACGGCGTGTGGTGTATCTCGACGGTTTTTCATATTTTAGAGGACGAACGGTACACGGGAATGTACGTCATAAACAAACGGCACACGGTCGAAATCGGCAGTACGCACGTTCGTATGAATGACGAGAGCGAGTGGATCAAAATTCCCGACCACCACGAGCCGATAATCAGCAAAGAGTTGTTTGAAAAGGCGAAAAGCAAGATACGTAAATTCAAGCTGCCGAATAAGCAACCGCGCGATTATCTTCTCCGAGGTAAGGTGTTCTGCGGGTGCTGTGACCACGCGCTCAATGTGGCGAACGGACGGCATTTCAAGTGCAGATATTCCGAAAAAATCGCGGAAATAGATTGTCACGGATTATCCGTTCCGATTAAGGATTTAGAAACGGTCGTGTTCGATACTCTCCGCGCACAAGCAAGCTGCGTCATCGGCATTGGAGATTTGAGTGCGGCTGAATTATCCGCGTCACATCAAGCGGAATATACAAAAAAGCTGTGTGACTTGCAAGAACGCAAGCGTGGGCTTTACGAGAGTTTTGTTCTCGGTGAGATTACCGCCGAAGATTACAAGGCTCGCAAGTTGGAAACGGACGCGTTGATTGCCGATGTGAGGAACGTCATTGCGGCGGCTGCGGAGCAAGCAAAATCAGTGCGCGAGGAATACGAGGAAAATCTGCGGCAAAAGAAAATAGCCGACGAGCTGCAAGCCGCCGACACGTTGACTAAATCGCTTGTAGAATTGCTGATAAAGCGGGTTTACGTTTTCCCCGACAACAAGATTGAGATTGAGTACCTTTCGCGTTCGTTCTTCTAATTCGCTCTGTTTGGGAAAAATTTCATCTAATTTTCACAATTATTTTTTGTCGTGGGCTTGACATACGGGTGCCGAAGATCGTGTATGCGTATCTTCTTAACTCCGCTTTTCTCGCAGCCGCGTGTCATCTCCTTTGTAAGGTAATGCTTGGTAAAGGGGAAAATGCGGTGCGTTTTCTTAATGCCGTAAATTGAGTTGATATACGCTTTCAGTTCGTCGGCAAGGAACTGCGGGATAGAGATAACGCGCTTGCTTTTAGGCGTTTTCGGGGGCGTTATCACATCTTTCTTTTCAATACGCTGATATGACTTGTTGACGCGCAGAGTGCATTTATTGAAATCAATATCTGCGGGAGTGAGGGCGAGCAGCTCACCCTCGCGCAGACCCGTCCAAAACAGCGTTGTGAAGATGATCTTTGAAACGGGCTTGTCCGATACGGCAAGAATAAATTTATCAAACTCCTCTTTGACCCAATACTGCATTTCATCCGCGTTCTTTCTGCCTATGCTGCCCGCCTTGCGGCAAGGGTTATCGCTCAGATCGTAGAACCTCACAGCATAATTGAATATCGCGTTAAGCTGATTGTAGACCGACCTCAGATATGTATCGGAATAGCCTTTCGTGAGCATCTCGGCTTGCCATTTACGCACGTCTGCGGGTGTGATCTGACGATCGGCTTATCCTTGAAATAGGGGAGTATCTTTTGGTCAACGACGTAGTGCTTTTGACGGAGCGTGTACTCTCTCAAGCGCGATGACATATCCTCAAAATACAGTTCCACAAGGCTCCCGAACAGCATATTGACATCTGCGGATTTTTTCGCGAGGAACTCACGCAGCCACTCCTCTGCTTCGCGTTTGGTATCGAACCCTCGCTTGGTGGTCTTTTTTGTTTCTCCCGTCCAATCGGTATAGCGGAACTGAACGTACCACTTTCCCGTCTTGCCGTCTTTGCGTGCTGAATTAGCCATTTGCCACCCCCTTGTACATCTTCTCGTTAAAGTATTCAACGGGTATCTTGCCAGCGATAACGAGATAGTTCTCCTTTGCCAGCTCCGCGTTCCAAGCTCTGATTATCTTGTAAGCCTGTCCGACGGAAACGCCGAGCAATTCTGCGATTTCGGCTGCCGTGTAAAATAGTTTGATGTTGTTCATACTGTAAACCTCCTTGAAAAATATTAAGACTTGTTATGTCCTGTTTATATTATATACCTCATAATCTGTCTTGTCAAGTCCTTTTATGTGAAAATTGCGTGAAATATTGAAAAATTTTTGCGAATGTACTATAATAAATATAGGGGTGAATGGAATGAGCAGCAAAAATGACATACAGACCACCGTGGGCGATAACATCACAGAATGCCGAAAGCGTTTAGGGATAACCCAAGACGAGCTTGCTCGGCGGCTGGGGAAATCCGTGAAAACGGTACAAAGATACGAGAGCGGTACCGTCGATCTGCCCATCTCTATTCTTGCGGAGATAGCTGCCGCGCTTAACGTTTCGGTGAACTACCTGATAGGGTATACTCCGTCGTTTATCAAGCTGGAGAGCTTGTCCGATGTTACAGCGTTCCTCTTGGAACTCAACAACAAAGAGGAGATCCGTTTCGAGGTAGAGCTGAACAAGAATGCGGAGGAGGGCAAGACCTTTTCTTTGACATTCGACGCGATGAGCACCTCGGCGATCTACAACTCTGCGCTTTACGATATGGTGGAGAAACTCAAGACCAACCGTGACGCATTGGAGGAGTATTGGATCAACTATGAAACCTTCAAGCTTTGGGAAGAAAAGGCTGTCTTGTACAATACCACCGCTTTCCTCACCGATAAAAAGCACGAGGAGCTGTCGGACGAGGAACTCATTAAAAAGCGTAATGAGGCGTTTGATCGGAAGATGAAAGAAATGCAAAGTCAAGGCGGAAACAAAAAATAGCCGTGAGTACAAATTGAGTACAAAAAAATCAAAACGGTATATTTTAGGCGCAAAATTCGATACAAGACGCAACGAAAAACGAGGAAAAACAACGATTTTTCCTTGTGAAACGTTATTATAAGGCGAGTGGGAATAGTTGACCGCTCTCAACAAATGGCTTAGGTAAGCCGCTTGTTTTAGTTACAAGTGCTAAATGATACCGCTTTGATACCGTTATTATTTTCGAGAGGTGAACGGTGTGGGTGCGCGGGGCGGCGTTGTAAGCCGTTTCGTGAGCTTGGGGAGTGGCAACTGATTGGCTACATATCGGCTACAATGAGTACAATTTGAGTACAAGCAACCGCCGACATTATCATCACAAAATTTGGAAGTGTAGATATGAGCAAGAAAACTCCCGAACAGATCACCTACAATATGAAACAAGTCAAGAACAAAGGCTCAAAAATCGAGGTTATGCTGATGAGGGAGCTTTGGTCGCGCGGCTTGCGTTATCGCAAGAACGTCAACGGTATCTGCGGAAAGCCCGATATAGTCTTTATCGGCAAGAAGGTCGCAGTGTTCTGCGACAGCGAATTTTGGCACGGCTACAACTGGGAAGAACGCAAGCACGATTTCAAATCCAATCAAGAATTTTGGATTCCGAAGATCGAGCGGAACATGGAACGCGACCGCAAGGTCACGGAGCGACTCACAGCCGAAGGGTGGACGGTGCTACGTTTTTGGGGCAATGAGATCAAGAAGAACCTAAAGGAGTGTGCCGATAAGATCGAGAAGGCGGTGCGCGGATGATAACGGCGGTCAGCCTTTTCGCGGGCATCGGCGGAATTGACATCGCGTTTCGGCAAGCCGGGTTTGAGGTAATCTGGGCGAACGAGATCGACCGATATGCTTGCGTTACCTACCGAAACAACTTTACGAACCCTTTGTCGGAGGCAGACATAAAGGCAGTTGACGAGAGAACCGTTCCGCAATCGGACGTGCTTTTCGGCGGTTTTCCGTGTCAGAGCTTTTCGGTTATGGGGTATAAGCGCGGTTTTAAAGACCCTCGCGGAAATTTGTTCTTTGAGATCGCCCGCATTGCCGAGCATACAAAGCCGAAAGTCATCTTGCTTGAAAATGTGAAAAATCTGATCTATCACGACAACGGCAAGACGTTCATCACCATACACAATACGCTCGCCGAATTGGGGTATTACATAAAGTACAGCGTTCAGAATGCAAGCACACACGGGAATATCCCGCAGGAGCGCAGCCGAACTTTCTTAGCGGCATTCTCGGATTACGAGATGATGAGCGGTTTTTCATTCCCCGATGAGATACCTTTGACAATCGGCATTGAGGATATTTTGAACCGCTCGTCGAAGCAAAACGACGCGTTTTACTATCCTCCCGGGAACAAGTATTACGAGGCACTCAATCGCAAAATCCCCGACAAAACGGGAATTTATCGGATAGATGACAGTGGAGTTGCGACAAGGAAATATGTGATGTCGCCGACGCTGAAAGCAAATATGGGAACTTATCCCGACCGTGTTCCGATAATCAGAGATGACTTCGGAATACGAAAACTCACTCCGTATGAGTGCTTGGCGTTACAAGGATTTCCTGCGGATTTCAGATTTAAAGACATACCGCTCGAGGCGGCTTACAAGCAATGCGGCAATACCGTGTGCGTTCCCGTGGTTAGACG
Source organism: Lachnospiraceae bacterium (assembly GCA_023664705.1). Taxonomy (GTDB): domain Bacteria; phylum Bacillota; class Clostridia; order Oscillospirales; family Ruminococcaceae; genus CAG-115. Next base: position 5,064 of record JAMPFE010000072.1, read on the forward strand.
GATCGCAGAAAATTTGTTAAAAGTGTTTTAGGTTAGGAGTATATGTTATGACTGCATTTGAAACAACAACTCAGAATATTCAGAAGGTTTTAGACGTCATAAATAGCGGTCATTATACCGCCAAAACCCAAATCGCAAAAGATGTGGGAGTTTCTCCCACGCTAATAAGTAATATTTTCAAAAGAATAGAACCTGAAATCAGCGTTGTGGGTAAAGTGTATAAAACAAACTGCACTAAGGTAGAGGAAACGGAATTTTATAAAAAATTCAGCGTACTCATTCCGGTTGTCCTTTCTAATCCTACTATTATGCTTTGGCAAAATAAGTACATATCATCGATGCTTGATTTATCTACAAACGAGGTTCAAACATTAAGAGCTTACGTTGATGATAAAATTCGGATTGAAGAAATGCTCCAAAGGAGAAACAGCAATGAAAAAGTATAAGACGATAGACTTGTGTGCAGGAATAGGTGGCATACGGCGCGGATATGAGCTTACCAAATGCTTTGAGAATGTGTTGTCCGCCGAGATCGACAAGAACGCTTGCCTTACATATCAACACTTGTATGGTGACGATCCCACGAACGATATTACCACCGATGAGTTCAAGGACAAAGTTGCCAAAACCAAGTATGACGTTCTCCTTGCCGGGTTTCCTTGCCAAGCGTTCAGCCGGGCGGGAAAGAAAGAGGGGTTTCTCGACAAAACGCGGGGAACATTGTTCTTTGACATTGCCGAGATAATCAGGCGCACCTCTCCGAAAGCGTTTATGCTTGAAAACGTGGATAACCTCATCACGCACGACAAGGGGCAAACGTTTCATACGATTTTGAGCGTCCTTGTCAATGAGCTTGATTACAAGGTGATCGGAGTAACAAAGAACAAGGATGGCGGTCTTGAATACACGGCAAAAGATTTTGTAAGGAACTCCCGCAATTTCGGTGTTCCGCAAAATCGTCCGAGAGTTTATATTATGGGGTTCAGCAGAGCGCATTTCGGCGATAAAGTCAACGAACTGCCGAACGAGCTGCCGACCAAGCGCGAGGGCAACATCTACAATGATTTGAACGATCTGCTTGAGATGAACGCTCCCGACAAATATTTTCTTTCAAGCGGGTATGTTGAAACACTCGAACGGCACAAGGCTCGACACGAGGGCAGGGGCAACGGTTTCGGATATAGAATAGTCAATCTCCCCGAAATCGAGCATCCCGTTTCAAATGCTATTTTGGCTACGGGCGGTTCGGGAAAGGAACGAAACCTCGTCATTGACCCCAAAGACGGAGTTGCGGGGAAGGTCGTTCAATCAAAGCAGACCCCGCTTAACGATAGGGGAATAAGAGCAATGACCCCGCGCGAATGGGGCAAGCTGCAAGGGTTTGTGAACTATGCGTTTATCGATCCCATAACCAAAGAGGACAAGTTCTCTTTCCCCGAAAAGCTGGCGGACGGACCGAGGTATAAGCAGTTCGGCAATGCCGTTACCATTCCGGCGGTGGAGGTTATGGCGAATTTTATGAAAGAGTGTCTTAAGGCACTTGAAAAGGAGGGCAAATAACTTGATAAACGAATATATGTTTTTATCGGGTGAACACAAAGATGAGGTTAAATCGCTTAAGTTCGACGGCGTATTTTTTGAATTTAACGATATTAAGGGCACTGATTTGTGGACAATAAGGTGTTCCGCAGAAGGAGCAAATGAAAGCAGCGCCAAGAAATTATCTGATGTTCATAGTAACATAATACGATTTTCTCCCAAGGTATTAACCTGTGAAAGTTCACAGTATTTTAACAATTCTTTGTATCCGTTAATAAATCAGTTTGAGCGTAAACTTCGCAAATTGGTTTATTTAGCTGATGCTATTTCCGGTAATGAAAAAAATAATATTGGTGAACTTGAGAAAAAGGATTTTGGGGAAATCTTTGATATGCTTTTCATTGATGAAAATTTTATCAACACGCTGAAATCAAGGGTAAATGCGGGAAAGGGTAGCGTCTATGAAGGAAAAAGTCGATATGCGAAATCGGAAATATTGGATTTTCTTAATGCGACTACCGAGAACACACTTTGGGATATAATATTTGATATTGACGATGTACCGACATTGAAAAGACGTTTTAGAGATATTCAAACTTATAGAAACTATATTATGCACGCACATAACATTGATAAAAAAAGCTACGGGAAAATTAAATATCTTTTTAACAAAGTTAATGGCGAAATAGATAAAGCAATAGGTAGGAGAATGAATGACAGCAAAAAGGAATGCATAACCCCTGGCATAAACATTGCAATATCATCTGCTTTACAAAGGTTTGCTGATATCAGCGCAAACATACGCTCAGGTTTAGAAAGTCTAGAAACAATAACAGCTACATTAGACGGATTGCTTCACCCCTCATTTATAGACTACATTAACACAGCAAATATCATTACTCAAAATTCTGGTTTAATGGAAATCGTAAATTCTCCTATATTTGTTGAACACCTTGCGCAAATGGAAAGAATCAATTCCATTACACAACAGCCCGGATTTAGAACTGCGGAAGAACTATCGTATAAATTAAGCGCATTAGAACAACAAGCTATTAAACTTGAAACGGTGGGGAATCGTCTAATCAACAAAGCAAATGATACATCGGTCGGGGATGATAATTCAACAGAAGATGATTCCCCAAATGATAAGAAAAAGTGTTGACACAAGGAGGATATTTATGACCGGAAACATAGGTGAATGGAGCGAGCTCTATACGCTCTTTAAGCTGTTGGCAGAAGGTAAGCTGTATGCTGCCGACGCGAATACTGACAGAATACCGGATCTCTATTACGACGTGCTGAAAGTCTTGCGTTCCGAAAAGAACTCTAAGCTTGAATACAGCAGGGAGAGCGAGATTAAGGTTATTGATGCCGAAACGGGGAATATAGTGTGTTCAGTTCCGATCGGCAGCTTTGTTGAGCAAACCGACAAGCTCCTTCAAGGAATGAAAGAGCAGAGCGATTCCGACGGCTCGTTTGAGCTTCCCGAAATTTGGCGTTTTGCGGAAACGATAAAATGCCAATCGTTAAAGGCAAAATCGCAGGACAAAGCCGACATTCACCTTATGGTTCACGATATAATGTCGGGACGCGACGATACCTTTGGATTCAGCATTAAGTCGCAGCTCGGAAGTCCGTCAACGCTTTTCAATGCGTCTGGTGCGACCAATTTCATCTATACCGTAACGGGTCATACGCTTTCCGATAGCGAGATTGAAAAGTTCAACGGCTTCAAAAAATTCAAACAAAAATTTGAATATCTGCACTCGCTCGGTGCCGATATTGAATTTGATAAGACCGATAATGAGATATTTGATTTCAATCTTAAAATGGTAACATCCGAAATGACGGACATATTCACCGAGATGATCAAGTATTATTATGAGGGGCGGGGCAGCAAGATTTCCGAGTTGACCGAACTTGCGGCAAACAGCAACATTGTCAAGACGCTTGATAACAGCGTCTACCTCAAGCACAAAATTAAGAACCTGCTTACAAATATTGCTCTCGGAATGGTTCCCGGTACTCTTTGGACGGGCGATTATGAGGCAACCGGCGGTTATATTATCGTCAAGGAGGACGGTGATGTGGTGTGCTATCACATCTATAACCACAATGCTTTTATGAACTATATGTTCGAGAACACACGGTTTGACACACCCAGCCAAAGCAGGCACGGCTTCGGCAAGATTTATGAGGAAAACGGGCAGCAGATGCTTAAGTTGAATGTGCAGATTAGGTTTGTGAAATAATTATCATACTTGGGAGGAATCGAAATGGTATTAGATATTAAAGGACAACTCAATAATATTCGATTGAGCGAATCGAAATCCTTATGGCCTTTGTTCGAGGCAGTGGTTAATGCTATTCAAGCAATAGAAGAATCCGAAAATAAGAACAATGGAAGGATTTCGATTTTTGCCCGCAGGGAATCCGATTATGGGCAACAGAAATTAGATCAAAATGCATCATTAGAGCGCATTGAATCATTTGTTGTTAAGGATAATGGTATTGGACTGAATGATACAAATTACGAATCCTTTAACACTGCATATTCAACATTAAAAATACAAAAGGGATGCAAAGGTATTGGGCGTTTTTTGTGGTTAAAAGCCTTTAATTCCGTAAGAGTAAGCAGCGTTTACCGCAGTGACGAATCTTTCTTAAAAAGAGAGTTTTCTTTTACAGAAAACGGAGTGGATCCCTTAATAGATAATGTTGTCCGTACAAATGAAACAAACATAGGTACCGAAGTAATGCTTGAAGGATTTAAGATGGCGTACAAAAATGCGGCTCCTGTTGAGCTGGATGTTATTGCAAAAAAAATCATTGAACACTGCTTGCCCTTTTTTATTTTGGGGAACTGCCCCGAGATCATACTTTTTGATGATGTTTCTGATTCGGTTAATCTCAATCTGTATTACGAAAAGAATATCAAAGACACATTACATCAAGATACATTTTTAATTGACGAACAAGAATTCATATTGTATCATTTGCGTTTGCCCGAAGGAGCTACAACGCATGAGGTACACTTTTGCGCAAATATGCAAGAAGTTGAGTCGGTTGATTTAAAGAAGTATATTCCTGATTTGCAGAAAAAAATTATTACTGATGATGCTATCAATGTCATTAAGATAAGGCCTTGACAACCCAAACGGTAACAACTGTCGTTAAGT
>JAMPFE010000073.1 GCA_023664705.1 Lachnospiraceae bacterium
AAAACAAATGTTCCGCGTGGAACATCTCGGCAAAAATCGCGGACGGTATAATCGCCGCCCTCGCGTATCGGGGAACGTCTGAAACCGTGACGTTTCAGATACTCGCCCCAAACGTGGTTTGCGGACGGCATATCGCACATCTCAAAGCCTTGCTTGCACATACCGGCATAGGTTTCCTCCCACGATTGGTCTAACGCGATAGAAATAGCGCGAACAGTGCAGTCGCCTACAGATTTTCCGCGCGGGTTTGGGTTTACTTGTTCAAATAAATGTTTCATAATAAAATTATAAAACAAAAAGAGGATTTCCAACATTTGGTAAATCCTCTTAAATTATTCATAAAAACCTGCAAGAAAACCGTTAAAAATCTTTCCTAATCCTTTTGATTTTTCGCCGTACGGATTTTGAAAGACTGCTTACTTTGCTTGTGCTCCAGTAATTGTCAAGCTCTATCTGGATATGGCTTTTATGCCGCGAACGCTGATTGAAATATTTCAGCTCGTCGGGCGTGAAATTACACAAATTGATGAGACTATCCAATTCGGGCTTGGTAAGTTCATAGATTTGCATTATTTCACTTCCTGTTTTTTAATATTTCGTTTACGCGCTTTTGGACTTTATTATAGTCATACCCCGCGTTGGTAAGCCGCATTTTGCGCTCCTGACCGTTGCCCCAAAGTCCGTTTATGACCTCTCGCGCAAGCTCGTCGACGGTTTTCTTTGTGTCGGGCACACCGAGCAGCTCATTGACGCGCTTCTGCACGTCGCCGTAGGAATATCCCGCCGCCGCGAGCTTATCCTTTCGCTCCCGGCCGTTGCCCCAAAGTCCGTTTATGACCTCTTGCGCAAGCTCGTCGACGGTTTTCTTCGCGTTGGACAGCAAATCCTCATTTGAATTTCCGCCCGGCCCGTGCGCCGAATACCACGCCGCGGTTTCCGCGGGATAGTCAACATAGCACACGTCCGCGTCGATCTGCATACCCGCCGAATAACAAAGCCCGGACTGCCAGAGCTTCTGACCGTATTGGCGCGGATTGCTCGTCCAATGCGCGAGCCACAAGTCGGTGTGCCCGAGTATTCTGTCTTTTTCGAGATATGTTTCAAGCCAGCTCGGATTTGTGTAAATGCCGCTCGGATAACCCAAACGCTCTACCTCGTCTATAAACGCGAGCGCGATATCGGTTGCCGCCTTTTTGCCGAGATTAGCTATCTGCATTTCCTCCGCGTCAAAAAATACGGGGTACTTGGGCAGCGGGAACTGCTTGATTTGTTCCACGCAGAACCGCGCTTCCTTTTTCGCTTCCTCGACGCTCACGGCGCAAGAATAGTGATAAAATCCGTAATCGATACCCTGCGCGATACAGCCGTTTACGTGCCTGTTCAGCAAGCTGTCGACCGACTGCTTATGCGAACCCGTCCCGGTTACGCTTGCGCGGATTATCGCGAACTTTATGCCGTCGGCTTTGAGCTTTTCGTAATTCAGCCCCTGCTGACAATAGCTGATGTCTACGCCTTTTACTTCCATAGTTATTCCTCCTTGTTACTGCCGTTTGAGCCGTCCGCGAGACCCTCGCCGAGAACGTACCCGACGACCGCCGCGCCGCTCAATATTGAGCCGCTCACTTTGTCGGCGGTTTCCTGTTGTCCGCCGAATATCACGATAAGCCCCGCGATAAATCCCGCGAGAGCCACCCATAGTTTACGGCTTGTCAGTTTGCGTTTCCAATCAATCTTCATCTTCGTCTTCCTCCTTAAGCTGTTCGGGCAGAGATATGCAATCGTTGTACAGCGCAGTCGCTATATCGTTGCCCCCTAAATTGTGATACGCGGTGTAAGCCCTGCGCAGGCTTTCCTTTGCGTAAATCGGACAGTATTTTCTAGCCGTGTATTTATCGTGACAGCGTATGATTTCAAGCCTTAAAAGGCACTGTACGCCGTCCTCGATATTCGCTTCGTCCTGCGTTCGCGCGGTTTTCTTTCGGGCGTGATTGGTGTACAGAATATTGAAAACCGTCACCGCGCCCGTTATCAGCGCGACGATAATTGCCGTAATATCCATTTTTTCACCTCTATCCCACCCGTATCGCAAAACCGCCGTCCTTCACGTCTCCCGATACATATCTGTAATATTTCCCGTCAATGCAAAATGTCTGATTTGTGCCCGAAAACGGGGTTGAGCAAACGATGTACAAGTCCTTGAACACACATCCGCCGTAGATGTCGGGCGCTTTTACGAGTGACACTCCGGTGTCGGCGTCCCTGTTTGCCGTAAGGCGGTACTCTTTTCCTTCGACGAAGCCGTCGGCATAATAATCATACGGGTAGGCGCCGGATGAGCTGTTACTGTGATAATCGATCGCTTTGTCCTCGCCTTTTTCGTTTTCGGCGATTATTGTCGTCAATTTTAAGGCACTGTCGCTTTTGCGTATGCCAACAGCTACCGACGCTTTGCCGAACGCGATATCCAAGCAATAGGTATTGTTGGAGGTCCATGGCACAGTGTTGTGGATGCTGCTTGAGCTCTTCGCCGCAATTCCACCTATGTCCGAAACCACCCATACGACGGAGCCGTCGGCACAAAACGCGAAATAAGCTTCGCTGTTTGGCTTGCGGACATATTGTACGTCGCTAGTACTCGAGGACTGCTCCCAGCCGAGCTCCTCCGCCAGTGCCGCGGCGAACGCCTTGGCGAGGTCGTTCCGGCTGCCCTGTTTTCCTATGGAAATAGTTTTGAAATACATTGTCATTCCTCCGTTTCCGCGAACTCGCACACGCCGTCGTCCGATACGACGTCTCCCGCGAGTGCGCTGCCTACTATAACAGTGACGTCCCTCTCTCTCGTTGGACGATGATAGGGAAGAGCCAATATCGGCTGAGTACTGTCATATTTGGCGTTGTATACCGTCACGAAGCGCTCTCCGTTGATAACGAACTGCTCTGCCGGTATTGGTCGGGCGGGACACAAGGACATCAAGAAAACGTTTTTGAATACCGTTTCCCGCGCCGTGTCCGGCAGTGCAAATACCGATACGCATTTTGAACCCGTGCAAGGGGTCGCGTATGTAACAATATCGCAGCTCGCCTCATCACGTTTTAAAAAATAAAGCGTGCTTTTGTACGTCACAATATCAATATCTTCTCCGCCGTCATTCGCGAGGATAAACGTTAAATTAACGTCATCGCTCCCGCTCCTTACGCCGAAAGCCGTCACCGTTTTGTCGGTGTTTTGGAACACGTCAAGATAATACGGCGAAGCGCCGCTTATGTACTGAAAATTGTCTTCTCCCGGAGCGACGTTGACGTTGTTTGCGGTGTAAACATAATTGCTCGTAAAATGATACCCCACCCCGCCGTCCTTTAAGACCGTCACGCCGTCGCTTTGAAGCTCCCAGCCCGTTTCCTCGGCAAGCGCCGCTGCGAGAGCCTGCGGCAAGCCGTTCGTGCTGTCTATCGGTATGGATTTCACGCCGACGCTGCTGTCAACGAACTCCGCCGTGCCGCAGTACACGCCGACATCGGCGGTCGTATTTTCGCCGCCACCGCCGCTCGTTTCGCCGGACGGTGACGGCTGCTTAAAATTTGGCGCGGCGTAGGGCGTTCCCGTACACTGCACCTTGCCCGTGCCGAGAAGATACACCGTGCCGTTCGCGTCGAGCAAGACCTCTCCGCCGTTCGGCGGTATCTCCGCGACGTTGTCCGCGTTAGGCTCGATGTTCGGGTAAATGCTCGCGTAGAGCGTCCCCGCGCCGAGGTTCTTTACCGCCGCGTTTTGTCCGCCTAAGCCGTCGACGCGGACTTCCGTGCCCGTTAGGGTTATTGATTTTATCACTTTTTTGTACCTCCTTGTTTTAGTTTATTTTATTTCCGTTGACATACAAAGCGCCGTTTTCAAGGCGCAGGGATTGACCGCCGAAGCGTATCTCCCCGCCGGACTGCTGTCCTGTGCTGGTGTCGAAACGCGGGCATATTTCAAACGTCCAGCGCTCCCAGGCACCGTTTACTTTGTTGTGAACCATTGAAATGCGGCTTGAGTCCCAAATAAACTGTTCTGCTCCATAATTGCCACTAAGCTGAATGTCTATATTGGTCGGAAATATATTGCATCTTATGGTCTCATCCGTTCCGGCTGCGGAGAAATTAACACCGCCGCTATCGGCAAGCGATATGTTCATATACCCGCGGGCAGGAAAATATGCGCTCGGAACAACTCCGAATATCTTGCCGTTCGAGGAAACAAGTTGGTCGCTTGAACTCCCGCCTATCGCGTCAAGCCGCTTTTCTATCTGGCTTTTCGGCTTTATCCCGCTTGTATCGCTTGTGGAACGCGCGGCGGCTTTCATCATTCCGCTCACGCTTGCAGCGGAAGCTTCCGAGCTTGTGTCGGGGCGCTCCGCCGTCATATCCGTGGCGCAGCGTATCTCGTGCTTGTTCGGGTACGTCCACTTGCTGTATGTCACTATCCCGTAGTGGTTGAATTTCGTTTCGTCTATCGAGCCTCCGCGTTCAAGATACACAAAATCGCCGCATTCCAGCGCGGGATTTCCGATAAACGTTGTTTTAAACGGACAAAAACGCAAATCTTCCGTGTAACCTTGCAAATCGTCAAGCGCGGTTTGTATCTGCGCCGTTGTTTTGCCGTCCAGCAGCGGATTGTACTCGAGCTCCATTGTACCGACGAGCGTGTCCGCGGTGAACGTCCAATTTGGGTCTTGGGCTTTCATCTGCTCTCCGCTTACGTTCATCAAAAGCGTTGTCGTGCGGACGGACGTGTCTGTAAACTCCGTTGTAATACGCGCGTCGGGCGGTATCACCGTGCCGTTGTCAGCCTCGAACGCTTCAAGGTCGAAATTCCCCGAAGTGCCGCTTTTGGTGTATTTTATCGGGGTCTGCGCGAGCTCCAGCGCCCACCAAGTGTGACCGTCTCCGTGATATATCTTTGTACGCGCGTACGAGCCCGTAAGCTCCGCCGCCCACATAATCATATCCCGCGCCGTTTGTATCTGCTTTGTATTGAGCGTGACTTTTAATTTTCCGTTCGGGTACGCCGCTATTTCTTCCTCGGAAGTCATAGCATAAACGCCCGTCATACCGCACGCTTGCTTGTATATCTGATACGGCGTGACGTTCTCCATTGCTATTGAGGGAATGTCAAATTTACTGATGTGCGAGGCGGCGTAAATGGTGAGTATATTCCCCTTTCGCGTAGAACGCGCGCTGTCCACGAGAAAATGCCCCAAATCAACGCTTTCGCTTGTACCGTCGTCATAATTCAAATAAAAGAAAAAGCGTATCTGCGCGTTGGTGAGGTTTATATTTATGCCCTCAACGTCGGTGCAGCGCGTGTAGTCTATCTTCACGGAAAGATTTTTCACATACACGCTGCCGTACCCGAATTTCCCGCCGCTGAATTGGTCGGTTATCGAGAGACTGTTCTGCACGACAGCTCCTTCCGGGATATGGTGAGCCTCTAAAGGGTCGCCCATAAAAAGCGTTCCCGTTATCGATACGTCGCGGCTCGGCTTTAGTATCTCCTCTTGAAATTTTGTTGAAACGTTCAGCATATCGACACCCCTTACTGCTGAATAAACGAGCATTCAAACGACCACAGCGTTTCGCCCGGGTCGTTTTTCGGAAGCACCACGCTCGACGTGCGGGTAGCCTGCGCGTACCCCGTGAACGTCACAAGGCGGTCGCCGCTCGTGACTTTCGGGCTGAATATCGTCACCTGTATCCACGTCGGCTCTATCGCTTTTAGCAGCGTGTTGAGCTGCTCCGTGGTAAGCGCTTTCCACTTGAATTTGGGCGACAGCACCCCGCGCCGTATGCGCTTGCGGACAAGCACTCCCGTTTCCGTTCGCGTGCTGTCGGAGCTGTCAAAATCCGCTTCCACATAGTCATATTCCGACGGCGTGGGCATTTTTACGCCGTTTATTTTTAGGTATATCTGTGTGCCTTGTGTTTGCGTCGCCACGCCGTTCACCTCCCTTAAAAACAAAAAAAGCCGGCATTACGCACAAACAATGCGTAATGCCGGCTGAAGCCTTATCACCCTATCGTACAGGGGAGATATTTGATTTTACGGTTATATTATATCACAAATTGCGGCGTTAGTCAAGGGGGTTTGCGCAAAAAAATTCCCCTCTTTTTCGGAGAGGGGGAAATAATATCTATCGCCCGTTGGAGTATGCCATTTGCCGCTCTTGATACTGCGTTACGGCATATCCTACTTGTTCGCCGTCAAGCTCTACATAGCTTTGCACGTTTATGTTGAACGTCGCTCCGCTGTCGGACATTGCCCGCCCCACGTCGCTTATAGTCTGTGCGTCCGCGCCGCTGTATTGCGGCTGACTTGCAAACGCGCCCGTAATGCGCGAAAACAGTCCGCCGCCCAGCTTTTGGTTTGCTTGCTCGGAAGAATATACAGGCATATTGGTGTTGATTTTGCCCATTCTCTCGGCGACGGCGTTTGCGACGTTGTCGATTTCTTGCAAAACTTCGGATTTGCCGCTCCTTATACCCAGCACTAAGCCCTGCATAAGGTAGCCACCATATTCCGCGAAAACCTTTGATGGGGAAGCTATGCCGCATATCTCTTTAAATTCGTCCATTGCGCCTTTAGCCGCAGCGTCAAGCGCTGAATTCAACTTGTCGGAATTGTCAATCGCGCCGTTCGCCATACCCTCTAAAAGATATTTACCAATATCCGACGATTCCGACAAGTCCAACCCGCCAGCCGCGTTGTCAATGACCTCTTGAACGTCCGCGAATTGCTTGGTAATTCGTTCCAAATTGGATTTTTCGGCTTTATCGTCCGCCAAATCAGTGTTAATACCTTTGAGTGTGAAGATGTTGCTCAAATTCGCTCCAAAATAATCGCCAAAAGTGGGGGCGGTCGCCCTAGCGGCTTCGGCGATATTTTTGTTAAGCTGTTCTTGAACCATTGACACAAATGCGCCCTGACCGACGTCAATCTTTTTCAATTCAGACGCATAACCTTCGTTCAGCACTGCTTCCGTATCGGTGAACAGCTTGTTGAAAGCACCCGCCCCGAATTTCTCGTCAAACTCGACGTCAATGCCGAGGTTTATATATTGCTGTTTGGTGTTCTGCAAATCAACAATCTGATTATTCCACGCTTCTTCAATAGCCGAACGAGCTTCCTTTGCCTTTGTTTCAAAATCGGACATTATTCGCTTCACTGATGTTTCATCGGTGAAATCTATCCCCGCAAAGTCCATATTTTCAAGAGCGCGTGTAAATCCAACGCTTTCCGCTGTTGTATTCGTGCCGCTCATTTTGTTTACGGCGTTATCAAGCTCAGCGAGCTTTTGTTTCATTTCATCGGCTGAAAGATTTCCGTTTGTGATTTCGTTTACTAACTGTTGCGCTTCTTTTTTCACATTTGCAAGGGCGGTGTTTCCCATACTTTCAAGCAAATAGAATTTGCCGACCATATCGTCGACATCCTGCCCGAGTTCAACGGCAAAATCGTGGAATTGACCCTGAAGCTGTTCTACTATGCCTTGGGTAAATGTTCCCAAATTATCACTGACGGCATTACCAATTGTTTCAATGTTGCTTTTTATTGTTTCGGCGTTTTCTGCCGAAATTTCCCCGCCCAGATTTCTGTATTTATCTGTAAGATTGTATACTTCTTGGGCGGCTTCGTCGATTTTATCGCGGTTTTCTTGCATAGCTTTTGAATTGTCGAGTATGTCGCTATATCCGCTTGATATAGTATCAATGTAACTCGAAAATCCGTCAGCTAACCCCTCTAATGAGATACCGCCCTTATCAGCATACATTATTGTTTCTGCAATTTGGGCGTTGATTTCACGCAAACCCGCTTCATACCCTATAATCGCGCCCAAACCCGCGCCAATCGCAGTAAGAACCGCGCCCGCCGGGTTTCCTGTTGCGACAAACAGCAGCATAGCCGTTGATACACCGCCAATTGCAAGCGCCAATTTGTTTACGCTGCCATTGCCAGTAACCAAATCTTTGACAATGTTTTTAAAGGCAATGAACGCCGTTACCGTTGCTGTTATTGTGGATGCTACTTTCCCGATTTTGGTTGTCGCCAAAAATTCAAGACCTTTGCCAAGCGACTGCAAGCCCTTGACAACTTTATCGCCGACATAAAGTCCCGCGAGCGTTGCCGCGATACCGCCGACAACGGGGGCTATATCGGACAAAAAGCCTTTCAGCGTATCATACGCCTCGCTCGTCTCCGCTTCAAGACCGCCCAAAAAGTCATAACTCGGCAAATCGAGGTTTAAATCATTGCTGTAGCCGTCATCTCCGCTGCCGCTCTTGTCGGACTTCGAGCCGATTATATTCAACTGGTCTATGCCCGCAAGCGTACCCTTGAATTTCTCGGAGGCGGCTGTCGCGTCGTCAAAGCTGCTTGCAATATCCTCGTTTCCCTTTGAGATGAGGTCGCTGTAATCGAACTCGGGTACTTCAAAGCCCAAGAACTCCGCCAGACTGCGGAACGCCTCGCCGACAATCTGCACGAACGCCGTCACATACGGCAGCGCCGCCGACAAAACCGGCATAAGGCTGTCGCCGATTGCGCGTTTGAGCGTTTCAATTCGGCTCTCTAGTATACGCAGTTGGTTGGCGGGGCTTTCTATCGTCCTCGCCATATCGCCCATTGCGTTGTTGGATTGCTCCATTATCGCAATATAACGCAATTGCGCCTTTTGCGCTTGCGTCATATTCTGTATGCTTGTTTCTATGCCGTGGTTGTACGCTACTTGCTGCAATGTCGCAACGTCGAGAGCGTAGCCGATGCGTCTTACCTTTATACCCTCGGTTTCCCGATATTTATTAGGGGAGTAGACCATATCACACGGTGTACAAAGTACATCGCCGTAGCACTTCGATTTAAGGGAATTTCACCCAGCGGGGAATTTCGCCCCGCCCCTACTTCTGTTGACGAATTTCACGTCCTATGGAATGGTCGTTAGACTTCCGTTTCCGAAAGCACAGGATTAACATATCTAAAAGTTAAACCGCTTGTTTTACGGTTATATCGGAGCGCGTTTTGTATTGCGCTCTTTTTAGCCATTGCCTTATCGCCGTATAACTCTTTAGCAACGGCATATATTGACGGGTATATTTTTCCTGTTTCAATACAAATTATCGGTTTTCTTGAAGCTTTAATCTTGTTTTCGCGCGGTATGTCGTTTTCATTGTAAACCCAATGTAAACCGCCCGCACAAACATTTATACCTTGAGCCGCTTTGCTTACCGTGGAACGAGCCAAATTGTTTTGGCGTTCTGCTTCGCTTTCAGACGGATACCATTTCTTTTGCTCAACACAATACACTCGGTGACTTGTTTCAGGGCAGTTCATATATTTCCCTTTTAGTGCTTTTGAAACACGCCCGTATATTTCTTCCTTGTTTTTTGTGTGCGGCGGCACTTTTGTACCGTGAGAATAAATATTGTATCCGTTTGGAACAAGAGAATTTTTCTCTTTTATCCAAAACGCCTCTCGTTCGATTAACTTGGCGTTCAGTTCGTCAACCGTTTCAGCTTTGATTATTTCAATGACGCTGTAACCGGCTATAGCCGTTTCCCAACCGTATTTTCTTATTGCTCTTGAAAAAGGTGTGGGCTTGTTAAGCGTAAACGCCTCGAATTTGTGTTTTGCTTGGCGTTTGCGCTCTTGCATATAGGTTTTCCCGACATACACCTTTTTCCCGATTTTGTACTGATAAATAACTCC
>JAMPFE010000074.1 GCA_023664705.1 Lachnospiraceae bacterium
TCGGTTTTTATCATTGTCTTGTCCTCCCCGAATTAAGGTCGTTTGCTATATCGCGTTTGAATTTTCTCAGTGAAATTACCGTTAAAATTAAGGTTATCGCGGAAAAAACCGCAAGGAATATCAGCGTTGGAATTTCAAGGTTGGTCTGCCACCAGTTGTTTTTCATAAAGATCGTTTCGCCGAGCTTCTCCGCAAGCTTATCGCCCGACATCCAAAGCTCGTCCCATTTGTTCGCCATGTAATTCGCCGAGAGTTGTGACGCTTTAAGCGCGATATAAGAAAAAATTACCGCCAAGAAAGGAATTTTTAAATTCTTATAAAGCAGAACCTTTTTGATCTTTGAAAGGGGAGCGCCCTGCGCACGAAGCACGGAGATTTGGTATCCGTTTTTGCGTATTTTCATCGCAATTCCGTTAAAATACGCCGAAAAACCGAGTAACGACATCACGATAAGAGTAAGAATTATTCCGCCCGCGTTTCTTAAACGTTTAAGGAATTCGTTGGTTTTGAGCTGCGTTATCGAGGTCAACGACATCTTAGCGTCCGAGGGGAAAATTATTCCTTCGAGCTTCTCCGTTGCGAAAACATCCGTATAGCGCGCGTTGTGAAGTCCCATTTTTTCGGCGCCCGCTGCTGTTGTGAGGAAGCTGTACCCTGTTTCGCCGTTTGCCGTAAGGCGCTTTAAAAGCGGATCGGCGTTGTCCGGAATTCTGATGACCGCGCCGATTTTTACCGGCTCGGAAACGTTTATATCGGATATTCCGTAGGTCTCCTCCCCGTACAGCGCGGACGCGAAAACATACGATTCTTCGGCAGTGAACGGCGGTATCTCCGTTGTTGAAACGACAAGTATTTCCTCGCCGGCGTTTATTTTCTCAATATTTATCTCGCCCCTGCTGACATATTCGGAAAGCGCTTTTATCGCCTTTTCATCGGACAGACATGTCGGTGCGCGGTATAGATTTTCAGAGCCTATCTGCCCCTCGTCGAAGAAGTTCCGATATTCCTCGGTCGAGTACATAAGCAGCATCTCGCGTGTTTGCGGTACCGAGAAATCTATTTGATTTTCAAGAGCGTTGTCAATTTCCTCGCTGATAATAAAAGGCTGCTCCAGAAAGCCCGCTGCGTATGCGTACTCGGGAAACGTGTTTGCCAGATTGTCATCAAATCCGCTGTCGAAATCCGCCTGCGCAATCGAAAATTGACCGGACGGATTGTATATGTTTCCCATGCCCGTTATCTGCGGCGGTGTGCAGAAATAATATTCTTCGACGTTCGTTTTTTGCATATCGATACCGCCCGCGTAAAGCTCGCTTACGGGCGCGCCGAGCATTATCGACTGCGCGTATTTTCCGTTCACCGAATAATACATATAGCTGAAAACCGTGCTCACGCAAATCAAAACAACGCACGCGCATTGAACGAGCGAAGTCGTTCCCCCGCGGAAAACTCGGTTAAAACAACGCGTGAGCCCCCTCGGGCGCGCGTTTTTCTTGGGGTTCTTGAACTTAATCTTTACGGTGATTAGATTCAAAAAATACGACAAAATCATTATCGAAACGGAAAAAATGCCCGAAAAAACAAACGGGTCGACGCTCCGCGAGGTTACATAATAATCGGTCGTAAATCCGCTTATATTCGGCTCCCCGAGGAACAGCACTTTTACGGCGAGAATTAGGAAATAAATTGCCGTCCCCGTCAGAAATCCCGCAAGCGTCGTAGCGATCGACAGCGCGGCGCACTCCGCGGCGTACATTCCAAGGCGCTTTGCGCGGGACATTCCGATTTTTTTCAATATTGCAATGCTGCTTTGGCGTTCAAGGAAGATAGTTCGTATAACGGTAAAAACCGACAAAACGGCAACTGCGCCGCCCGCCAAGAAAAGCAGATTATAAAAATCAGCCGTATGTTTACTGAATGTTGAGTGATTTCCGCCGATAGTTCCCGCGCCGACAATGTTCGCCATGAAGGTGCTTTTATCTTGATCCATCTTTTCCGAAAGTGTATCAATGATACGCGTGAATTCGGGCGAGTTTTCCGCCTCCTCCGTAGTCAGCTTTTTGCTTACAATACCCGAAAAATAATCAATCCGCGCCTGCGAGCTTCCCTCGAGCTCCCCGAGCAGTATAAGCGGCAGGGTTCTGCACTCGGGCATTTCGTGACCGTCAAGCTGATTGTAGACAGAGTTTTCCCCCAGTGCCGAGCCGTTTATGAGGGAAATATCCGTAATTCCCGTAACGGTATATTCCCTATTGTCAAACGATATTTTGTCACCCGTTTTCCCCGTCCAATAAAGCGCGTTCAGCACTGCACGGTCAACGGCGATCTCGTTTTCGGCGGACGGTAAACGCCCGTCCTCAAGCTTTATCCGCATGATATTATGCGGGTCGTCTATAGTGCCGAACGCGAAACCGTCGAATTCGCCGAATTTATACGCCGACGCGGTTTTTATTCTTTTGTTTTCGTTCAAAACTATCGCTCTCAGCTCGTCGTTTGAATTATAGATAACAAGCTCTTCCGCTCCGTTCGAGTAAATATTTTCATCAAAATAACGATTGTTTAGCTCCCTTTGCACGAGCCAATAAACAAGCGTTATCGACGTTAAAAGCACCGCCGAAAAAATAAGTGCCGCAAGATTCTTTTTATGCTTTCTCCAATATTTAAAAAGTATATATACCGATGTTTTCATTCTATCTCCTTATCCGGATAATATGTTTGGGCATGCGCAAAGCTGTGCCGTGCGCATGCCCGGTTATACTCAAGCGGTATTTTATTTTAACGGATTCCCTGTGGGTTTTTTAAAACACCGTACAGTGTAAATGAGCCGTTTGATGTTTGTCCATAGCTGTTGCATATGATTTCAACATCATAATATCCTTGTGTAAGCGTAACATTAGTTGTTAGTGTGCCGGGCATACCGGGGGAATGCGCAGGAATGGACAATGTAGCATTTGCTGTTCCTGTTGTCGACCATGTACCTTTTTTCCAAAAGCGAATGGTTGTACCATAAGTTCCGGAGTTGCCGAATGTCACTTTATATGTTCCGTCTGCGGTTACATAAAATGAATTATTTTCCATAGCACCCGCATTTTTCCCGTGTCCGCTTAAGCGTAAATTCCCGTCAACGGAGTAGCTGCATTGATAATACGGTACTGCGTTTTCCATTCCAAAGGATTGTGTCAATACGCCCGTAGCAAACGCATTTGAACCGAGTGCCGCGAACATCATAACGACTGCCATAAGTACGACTGTCGCTTTCTTAAATAATTTGGTTTTAATCATAGTAAATCCTCCATAATTTTCCTCGGAGAGCACATCCCCGAACTTCTGTTCTCGCCAAACCATCGCCTTTAATTATAGCACGACCAACATCACAAGAAATAACCTTCTCATAATTTTGTATAAGTGCATAAATTTCAAAGGGGATTTTCAGCACTTTCACCAAATCACCTAAACCGATTTTTCATCGCTGTAAACAGTGATAGTCTCGGTCTTGCCGTTTTTGTCCATCAGCGTGAAAACCGTCTTGAGACGATACTTGCCACTTGACAGACCCGTTTTCGTGTTGGACATAGTAAACGTGTCTGAATACGCCGTTTTTGTCCACTCCGTGTTGTCGTATGTGCTCCAAATCCACAAAAAGCCCTGTTTCTGGAGCGTTTGCTCGACGACGATCTTTGTCACGTCCGACGTGCCTTTTGTCGTGCTTCTGCATATTGCCGTTGTACCGCTTATGGAAACATCTGACGTTGCATTGCTCGCTTTTTCATAATACGGCTGAACGATACTTGTCTGAACCGTCTGCGCGTTTGCCGTTACGGGCAGCGCAAAGCACATCAGCAGACACATCAGAAGTGAAATGACCCTGCGCATAATTACCACCTCCCTCTTACGGGAACACCAAGTTTTCCCTTTTCATAATGAAAGCGAAATAGCACACCCAATCGTGACAGCCTTTTTAAAAATTTTTTGGGAAATCAACGATTTTTGTAGAAAGTGCCAAATTTATCGCTTCGTTTTTGGTTATAACGCCATAAATTTCTAAAAGATATCCGTCATATACCCAGTATAATAATGTGTTGTTTTCAAATTCCAACACAAATCCGTCGTTCTCCGAATACAAAGACAGCATCTCCACATCTGCTTTTTCCGTATTGATTTGCCCCATACTTCCGTCGTGTATGATATGTTGGTCAAGGGTTACTTTAATGTCACCGCGTTGATAGGTCAGCGTTGACCCTATGAGCGGCACTATATCGTAATCAACAAGCATCCAACCGTCCTCCTCCGGCAGCCCGTAGAGTTCCTCAATGGTTGTCTTGTCGGAGGGGTGGTTTTCGAGAAGCAATTTCGAGTAGTCGACTTTATCAACAAAGCCGTATCTTCCGAGGCTTACAGCCGCGAACGCCGTTCCGCCTACCAACAGCGCCGCCGATACCATTCCCGACACAATCAGCTTTCTTGCGCGTTTGAGCGTCCAGCGCTTGTCGAATCTGTTCCGGCGGAGATCACGCAGCGTTTTGCGTTCCCATAACCTGTATGCGAGCGAAAAGCGGTGCTTCTTTTCAACCCTCATCAAACGCTCCGTCCGCTCTTCAAAGGTTTCTTTAATAGCCTGAGCTATCTTTTCGTCAAACGTCATAATCGTACCCCTTTTCACGCAAGATTTTCGCCAATCTTTTTCGCGCTCGTTCAATATATTTGCGGATATTGCTCTCGGGAATGCCCATTGCCCCGCTTATTTCCTTAGGACTCATCTCCTTGAATAAATATAGGACGAGCATTTCATAATCCCTATGCGACAATTCATTCATAGCATTCTTAATCACCTCGACGGTCACATTTGAGAGAGCCGCTTCATCAACGCGTTCGTCCGCGCTCAAATCGAATTGCTCCTCCAGATCCTCTATCGGGTGATTGCTTCGCCGTCTATATATGTCAATAGCACGGTGTTCTATAATGGAAGCGAAATAGCTGCCCCTTTCGTGACAGGGTATTTGTGAAATTTTTTCAAGATTGTTAATTATCCACAAAAAAGTGTCCTGTATAATGTTCTCTGCATCGGTTTCGTTATGCAAAATATCCAAAGCTATTTTGTACATCATCTGTCTGTATGTTTTGAAAAGTTCATTCACAAGTTCGTTATCGGAATTTTTCGGCATTTTGCACGCCCCGCTTTCGTCATTTTGTCATATTATAGCACAAGAACGGAGATTTTGCAAGTGCAAACAAAATTTTCCCTCTTGACAAACCTCTCACAACGTGATAGAATATAATAATCTAATAATGAAAGGGGAAAATATGACGGAAAATTTGTTAAACGACACACCCATAACGCTCGAATCGCTCCGCGAACAGTTTCTCGAAAACGACTTCACAATAATGCCCGCCACTCTCCCCGAAAATATGAGCGAGGTCGAAGCGGAGTTGTACAATAAGGTCATCGATTTTATTAACGATGACTGGCAGGAAACCGCGAAAGAAGTGGGTCTGAAACGCCCGCAGATGTGTTACTCCGAGGATTTTATTCCCGAAGCTCTTCGGCTTCGCGTTTCGAGAATAGTAGCTAACGCGATCATAAAAATCGTGCGCGATGAAAAGGTTTTGGACAATATGCTCACAACGTTCATATTGCCCCAAATGTTTTCCCCTCTCACTGATCTGGTTGAAGAGATCGACAAAACGGGGCTTGCGGGCGATGATGCAAAAGAGCTTCTTGAAATTTTGAAAAATCCCGCGGAACTTGACGAAAGCCCCGTTGAAGATGAAACAGCGATTGATGATTTCGACTCGGATAATGTGTTTTTCGACGATGAAACGATCGAAGAACTGCGAAAAGAATTCGGAGATGAGATTGCCGACAAAGCCAAAGATATAAATCTGTGTTTCCATGCCGACGATTTGCTGAAACACATGGTAGAGCTGCTTATGAGCGCTATGGACGTGCAAAGTCTCATAGAAATTGCGCTTGCAAATCCCGTTGCCGAGGACTTCAACCGCAATAATCCGTTAAACTATGCCAAGAGAGATTTTGAAAAATCTTGGTATCACACCCGAACGGCTCAAACGATTTCGCTTGATGAAATTATCGAGAATGCCGATTCAAGCGGCAGAGCGGAAATTCCCAACGCGGTCGACATAGAGGCAGTCGGTATTGCCGCGATTTCCGCAGAAGAATTTCTTAACGCTCTCGATGAAACCGACCAAAAAATTGTCGATATGCTCGTAAAAAAATTTACGCAGTCCGAAATCGCGGACGAGGTCGGACTTTCGCAAAGCGCTGTGTCAAGGCGTTTGAAGAAACTATCGACACTCGGAAAAGATTTTGAAAAAAATTTTTCAAACAACGCATAAAATAACCTCGCCCATGTCGTTAGTATATAGAGGACAAGATTTCCCGTCGTTCTTCGGCGGGATTTTTGTTTTCGGAAAAATATTTGACAGGAGGAAAACTTATTGAGAAAGCTGGAAACTGTAAGCTGCGAGGAAATCATGACCCAACCGTTGAAGCCGATTGAATTCGTAGTGGACAACCTTATCACGCAGGGGCTGTTCATTCTGGCGGGAGCACCGAAGATTGGGAAATCATGGCTGGCGTTGGACATCTGTCTAAGCGTGGCAAAGGGCGAACCCGTGATGAGTGCCGTCACGAAACAAGGCACGGCGTTGTATCTTTGCCTTGAGGACAGCAGAATACGAATCCAAAATCGTCTGTACGAAATGACTGACGAACCGACGGAGCATCTGCACTTTGCGCTGCTTGCGAATTCAATCGGCAGCGGATTGGAGGAGCAGATCGAAAATTTTATCAATGAGCATTACAATACCAAAATTATTTTCATCGACACACTCCAAAAAATTCGCTCCGACTCGCCCGACTGTACTTACGCGACCGATTACAAAGAGTTGTCTGTTCTCAAAGCAATCACGGATAGACACTCGGTTGCAATCGTTCTGGTTCATCATCTTCGAAAAACCAAAGACGCAGACCCGTTCAACATGATATCGGGAACTACGGGACTTAGCGGTTGTGTTGATGGCAGCTTTGTTCTTTCGGAGTCAAAGCGAGGCTCGCGGAATGCCACGCTCTACTGTGTAGGTCGTGACATAGAAAATCGTGAGATCGAATTAAAATTTGACAGCGAACAACATCGGTGGATATCCGACAAAACCTTTTCCGAGAAAGATGATAAAAACAAAATCTTCATCGAGAAGATTTTTGATTTTATTATTGAAAGAAAAAATTTCGATGGAACGGCAACCGAGCTTGCCAATCTGCTTGCTCCGAAATTTGAAACAGAAATATTTCCGAACAGGCTCACAAGAGATTTAGTTCAGAACGCATACGAGTTGTCGGGACACGGAATAAAATTTGTTTCCGAACGCAGCCATGGCGCGAGAAAAATTCGTTTGGAACTGCTGTCGGGTGACGGTAGTGACAGTAAAAATATGCCCCTCTGATTTTACCGACTTACCGTCACCCGAGATTGAAAAATCCTTTTGCAATACGCTTTCGGTGGGTGACGGTAAGTTTTAAGGTGACAGTAAACCCTCAAACGGGTGACGGTAGCTTTTAAGGACGAGCGGGAGCGTGTCCGCCGATTTGTGCGAGATTTCACGCAAGGTAGGGTAACTGCTCGACGAGCAGGCACAGAACGAAATTTGAGCCGTTTCTGCGCGAATTTGAACAGCACCCCGCACAGAACTAATTGCAAGAAATATTCACGGATATTTCAACGAGAAATCAGGCAGATATGTAGATTACGATTTCGATGCAGGTTAAAGCGACGGTGTCGCGGTCACAGCGGACGGCAAAGCCGACCGCATTGTAAAGCCGTTCGTGGGAGGTGAGCTTTGATGTCAAGAAAAGCAAAAGTATGAAACATAGGCGTCACTTTGAAAAGAAAAACGCGCTAAATGCGACAACAATGGGAAATGCGGTTACACAAAAAGGTCATACCGCAGGAAAGAGAGGTCAAATGGCAGAAAAAATCGGTATCAGCTTGGACAAGGAAACATTGCAGCTTTGCGATAAATATTCAAAGGAACATTCGCGGTCATGCTCGGAATTTGTAGCGGCGGCAATTCAAAAATACGTGTCCGATTTAGAACTCGGCAGACAGAAAAATATCATCGCAAAAGAGCTTGCGGGAGAGATCGTCAAGGGCAGCGAAGCGGGTGTTACAAAAATTTCAAAGGGGCTGTTTCGGTACGCTGTCGAGGTCGAAATGATCATCATGATACTGTCGGAGTTGACGAATATTCCCCGTGATATCATGGAAGAGTATCGCAAAGAAGCGATTAGAAATGTTCGCAGGACACGTGGCAAAATCAATCTTGACGATCTGATTGCGAGAAATAATCGTGAGTTTGTAGAGCAAAAAATATCTACAAACGGCATCATGGGCGATGAGATTTTTGACGAGTACACGATAGACGATTACGATTTTATGGAGGATGATACATGAAACATTTTAACGGAATGAGAATATTTTTCAAGTCCTGCCTACTGTTTTTCAGCAGACGAGCCGAGGCAATAATCGAAAGTTCAACGCTCACGAAAGACGGATTTTCGGTGATAGATAACGTGCTTTACTACATCAGCGGCAAAACGCGTATCAAAATAAAAGAGCACTTTGCTGAAACAAAATTGACTGCTCTTGACCTTGTAGAGAGCGCAATAAGATATGAGAAACGAACCGAAACGGCATGATATTTTTTAAAAAAAGAGCTGGACATTACGCCCGCATTATGGTATAGTGTTGCTGTAAGCAATGTGTTATAATGCGGGTTGTTTCAAGATAGGAGGTTAATTTAATGAAACAACAATATAACACGGCACTCTATTTGCGGCTCAGCCGCGACGACGAGCTGAAAGGCGAGAGCGGCAGCATATCCACACAACGGACAATGCTGACCCAATATTGCAAAGAAAATAAAATGAGAATTGTCGGTGAGTACGTTGATGACGGTTGGAGCGGAACGAACTTTGACAGACCGAGTTTTCAGCGAATGATCGACGATATTGAGGACGGCAAAATCAACTGCGTCATCACGAAAGACCTGTCAAGGCTCGGAAGAAACTACGTTCTCACGGGACAATATACAGACATCTATTTCCCGTCAAAGGGCGTGAGATATATCGCGCTCAGCGACGGCGTGGACAGCGAGAAAGGTGAGAGCGAGATCGCGCCGTTCCTCAACATTCTGAACGAAATGCACGCTCGGCAAACCAGCAAAAAGGTCAAATCGGCGATGAAAACCCGCTTTTTGAACGGAGCGTATTACAGTCCGTGTGCTCCGATAGGCTACAAATGGCATCCCGAAATCAAGGGTAAACTCATACCCGATGAGGACACACGGTGGATCGTCGAAAAGATATTCGATCTCGCCGCGCATGGGGTTGGAGCAAGCAAAATCCGCCATACGCTTGATGACGAGCATGTCCCGACTCCCGCGTGGCTCAATTATCAGAAATTCGGAACGTTTGCTCATGTCTTCGAGGGGCAGCCGGAAAACAAACGGCATCAATGGTCAACGGCTATCGTCAAAGCGATCCTCTCAAGCGAGGTGTACATCGGGAACAGCGTTCACAACAAGCAAGGCGCTATATCGTTCAAGAACAAGAAAAAGGTTCTCAGACCAAAAGACGAGTGGTATACCGTAGAAAATACTC
>JAMPFE010000075.1 GCA_023664705.1 Lachnospiraceae bacterium
TATAAATTCCCTCAACTATTTGATACGCGGAATTATCGTCAAAATTATTCAGCGCAATAATCGGAAAACCGCCCATTCGGATATATTCGTTCAGCAATTCTTTTGTCGAACCGTTCGCTTTTTTAAAATCAATATACTCGGTGAACGACAGCGTAAATACGGGGATTGAAATATATCTGCCGCTCAAATATGTCGAAATCTCGCTTGACATCAGCTTGGAGTTAGACCCAGTGACACAAATGTCCGTATTCGCATTTTCGAGTAAGCTATTGACTGCTTTTTCCCAACCATAGATCTCTTGAACCTCATCCAGCAGAATATAATATTTGTCATCATCGGTCATTTTTTCCTTGATCGCGCGGTACATATCCTTGTCGGTCATTCCCTCGTCCAATTCTTCCGAAGTGTAACGAGTGAAAATTATGTGGTCGTCCGAAATGCCGCTGTTCTTCAGATCGTCGCGGAGCATTTCCAAAATCGTTGACTTTCCACAGCGGCGAACTCCCGCCAAAATCTTAACAAGCGGAACGTCTCTGTACTTTTTCAGCATTTCCATATAATGCGGTCTGATGATCATATTATCGCCTCCCTCATTACATAGTATAACAAAAAACTTTGGAAAAGTCAAGAGTTTTTGCTGAAATTCCGCAAAAACTTTTTGTCGCCCTTAGCGACCGAATACCTATTTTGCCGTTTCATAATAAAAGAGCGATCCTTGCAGACCGCCCTCACTTTTATGCTTTACCTTTTCATGCTTAATGTTCCCTTATCCATCTCGCAGACCGAATCGCAAAGCACGTCGATGTCCTCAGCCGAGTGTGATGTCAATAGGATCGTCTTTCCGCTTGTCTTTAATTCCAACAGGTGCCGCCGCATTTCCGCAACGCCATCCTTGTCCAATCCGTTCATCGGCTCATCAAGGATCAGCAGATCAGGCTCCTCCATTATCGCCTGCGCAAGCCCCAAGCGCTGCCGCATTCCGAGTGAAAATTTCCCGATGTGCTTTTTATCATCGGGATCTAACCCGACTTTTCTGATCGCTTCTCGGATCTCGTTTTTCCCGATCTTTCGATTGATCTTTGCCAGCTGCATAAGGTTATTGTAAGCGCTGAAATTCGGAAGAAAACCGGGAGTCTCGATAATCACGCCGATGTTGTCGGGAATGTCAATATCGCGACCTACGTGTTTTCCGTTCACGAAAACCTCTCCCGAGCTTGGCACGACAAGCCCGCAGATCATCTTCATAAGCACGGTTTTTCCGCTGCCGTTTCTGCCGATAAGCCCAACGATCTTGCCTTTTTCCACGTTCAGGCTAACGTTGTTTACGACTATGTATTCCTTGTATTTTTTCGTGACGTTTTTCACGCTGATAACATTTTCCATAATTAATTCCCCCTAAATAATGTCCGAATGTTTTCGGCATTTTATAAGTGTCGCGCAGATTGCCGCCGCCGATGCTGTTACATAAACGATTATCGGATACAGCTTGAACGGAAGCAGCTTCACCGCATTCAATTTGATCCACGATACGGGTGATAATCGAAAGAATGTCGCGGTCTGAAAATAGGATGTAAACAAATTCAGCGCGGTAAAAACTCCTCCGACAACGATTCCAAGTGAGCTTCCGGCTGCCATATTGACCGTAAAAACAACAAGCCCCAAAGTGACCGAAAGCATAAAAACCATGGGCAAAACATAGGCGAGCGCCTGCAGCGGCGTTACCGCGAGTATAGCCTCATACGGCGCTCCGCCGATAAATTGGACCTCGTATTTCGAGCCCAATCCGGCATTATAAATCGACATTATGACTTTTCCCCACGAGCTGTTGTCAAATGATATTTGAAATCCAAAAAACAAAAGCGTTTCCAGTAATATCACCATAAGCACAAACAGCGAAACGGAAATTATAAAAAATATCTGACTGATGCACCACGTCCGTTTGCCGCTTCGTGTCAAGAGAAATATTTGTTGAGAGTTTTTGAACGGCATTTCCGAAAAAATAAACAACAATGCAACGATCATAAC
The DNA here is from genome assembly GCA_023664705.1 of Lachnospiraceae bacterium. Lineage (GTDB taxonomy): Bacteria > Bacillota > Clostridia > Oscillospirales > Ruminococcaceae > CAG-115. Next base: position 2,026 of record JAMPFE010000075.1, read on the forward strand.
CGTTACAAAAAAGGGACCGCTGAAAATCAGCGCAAATACGCCGAATGATATGGGCGTATTATAATCGAAAACTATTTGAGCCGCGCCGTTGACGTTAATATAACCCGCCGATAAAATCATCAGTACTGCCGCCCAAAATTTTGATTGCGTTATCGTATAATAAATATGATAACGCGTTAATGTAAGCGCTTTTAACATGGCTCCTCCTAACCTATATCGTTGTATTTTTCGTATTTTCGGTTTATCATAAAATATGCGGCAAGCACAAAAATGCCAAGCAGCACTGCCGTATAAATCAGCGGATACATCATTGAAATTACCGAAAAATTCTCCGTTCTGTCTGGAAAAAATATTTTGTACACGGTATTGCGCTGCGAATAAACGTGATAAGGATTCAACAAACGCGGTATAGGCAGCCAACTCATCACATTTGTGATGAGAATATACAAAATCATCGGCATAACGACCGCGATATTCGGATCGGTGAGTATGACTGAAAATAAAGTCGCAAGCGCCGAAAACGATCCCATCAAGCAGCCTTGAGTAACGAACTCCATAAAATAATACAAGAAATTATTTCCTAAAATTGCGAGTCCGCCGTTGGCATAGCCGCCCATTTGATATAAAAAATACGCATCGGATATATCGCCGCAGACGGGATATTTAAGCAATAAAATTGCCAAATATAAAACCGACGCGATTATTGAGACCGCAAACGCCGAGATAAAAGACGAAACGATCATACTCGATGCGAACGGGAATTTTTTCGTGCGTGAATACGAAGCGACAAACCGCCGCGCCGACCATTCGCACACGAACACCGCAGCGTTCGGAAGCGCGCAGATCACGAGCAGAAAATAACTCGTGCTGTTTGCGAACGCATAATGAAATATATAATAAACGGTCGCGTATTCCGAGAAAAGATCCTGCGAAATGATCGTCAGCAAACCAATGTACAACGCGACGGCAAGCCAAAATTTGCCTCTGCAAAATGTCTTTGAGAGACACATTCCCGTTGCGCGAAAAAATCTTTTCATTACGCACCCTCTCCCGCCGCATAGACCGCTATTTCCTTGCCTGTGTACGCATCGTAATACTCGGTCAATCCGCCGAAAAAGTTGAATTTCCAAACAGGCGTCAGTTTGCTTTCGTTGACTATATATGTAAGCTCGCCGCTCGTCACTTCAACGGGGCTGTCAAGAAAGAGCATATCGTATTTATTTTTGAGGAGCTGCTCTGCGCCGTCAAGATCTATTAATGAATCGCCTCCGCCGACTTTTTCCAAAACCTTCATCGGAGCGTAAAAACTCAAATATTCCATTCCGGCAGCTGTAAAGACCGCCGCTCCGGTCATTCCATCGATGGGAATTCCCTCGATAACTTGAGTGATCGAAACGGAATAATAGTCGGCAGGAGTGCCGTATTTTTCAACGTTCGGCGGGTTGTCGTTCAACTCGGCGAGCGCCTTGACGTACTCTGCCGCGTCACGCGAAAATCTCTCGGCGGTCACTGCGTCAATCGTGATCCGAATGTCAATACCCAAAAGATTTTTCACTGTCTCGGTCAATTTTTCGGCGATCTCGTTTCGGGAAATAAAATCGAATTCGGTGTTCCGATCCGGGTCTTCCTCGCCGTGTGCGATAACAAAGCAATTGAAACCCTGCGCGGTATTATAATCGACGCTCAACAGACCGTTACGATTCATTATTACTCCCTCTTCATCCGCGCAGCTGTATTCATCTCTGAAACCAATCGGAAATGTTTCCTTTTCACAAGTAGGCTCACCCGAAAAAAGCTTCAAAAAGCTATCCTGCGAAATTTCGGCAGCGGCGTAATTGTAGATCCCGACCGGTTTCTGCTCGGTTTGCGGCTTTTCGTATTTGAATTTTACGTTTTCCGAGTCGCGTGCCGCGTTAATATTTGAGACGTTTTCCGCGCTGACGGTTTGCGATGAATTCCCGCCGATATTCAACGGATCCTGCGTGTTGACATTGCTGCACCCGCCGAGCAGAATGCATCCAACGAGCAAAAGCGGTAAATGTTTCTTCATAATATTTTCCCCCTAAAAATTTTTTAGCCGTGTCGTTTTTTTCGGCTGGTTGCAGTATAGCAAATTAATTTCGGCTTGTCAATAAGATTTTTTGCGAGTGGTCAAAATTTGCCCCCGAGTGGTAAGAAATTTTTTGTAATTCACAAATCGATGTAAATTTGTCCAATAAAATTATTGCAATTTCTAGGAAAATGCCGTAGAATATAATTATGAGAAAACAACTTACAAAGGAATGATAAAGATGATCAAAATCGCCGTTTGCGATGATGACGAACTGTTTATCACCGAAACGCTGAAGCGTGCGGTGTCGATAGCTGTAAAATCGTCGGATATCAGTCCCGAGATACGATTTTTCCTTGACGGAACACTGCTTTTGAACAGGTTTCAAAACGGTGAATACTACGACATCATCATCCTTGACATAGATATGCCCAAGATCAACGGCAAAGAGCTTGCGGCAAAACTGCGTGAAATGGATATGTCATTCTTCCTTGTTTTTATCACGTCGTATCCCAACGAACTTGCCAACACCGTGCCGTACAGAATAAACGCTTTTATCCCCAAAAACGGCGATGTAAACAAATACGGAGAGGAATTGGCGCGTGTTTTTTCGGAATACCAAAGAATAAAACCCGAGCGTGAGATAATCGAAATAAACAGGAACGGCGAATCAACTTTTTTGACTATCCCGCTGAATTCGATCTATTGGTTTAAGTTTTCCGAAAAAATAATTGCGATGAGGACGATCTCCGATGAATATATTCTTTCCGAGAAAACGTTCACGAAAATAACCGAAAAATACAAGAAGATGGGATTTTTTGAGGTGCATAGAAGTACACTTGTGAACCTCAGAAAAATTCACTCGATCGGCGAAACGTCAATTACGCTCGACAACGGCGAGCAGCTCCCGCTGAGCCGCCGAAAACGCAAAGACTTGTTGGAAGCTATGGCGGGAAATATAATGCGGGAGGTCTCATAAATGCCTAAGATCATAGAATACATACTTTGTTTGATGGAGAACGGAATTATTTTTATCTTTTTAAATTCTCTTATTGAAAGGCGATCAAAAAACATTCTCACCGTTATTGCGGCAATTGTCGTAAACGCCTCGATTATCTATTGCTGTTACGAATTGCGAAGCTTTACGCGAACGATAATTCTCGCTGCGATAACCATTGCGGCAAGCTGCATAATTTTTAAAGGGAAAATATGCATCAAGGCTGCGCTTTCCGTCACGGTAATTTTTATGTTGGAAATGATAAATATTTTATTCGGTAATTTCTCATCGCTTATGCTGAGCGGGGATGCTTATTACGCAACTTTCGGAAACACTTTCGTAAGCGTAATCGTATCTTTAATTATAAAAGCAGCGGATATTTTGGCGGTTTATTTCGCGTATAAAATGTTTTCAAAGCGGAATTTTGAAGCAAGTGGAAAGGTTTGGACGCTTTATTGCGTGATGATCTCCACCTATTTGTTTATCATCGTTACGTTTACCGAATTTCATCTCAGTCACGCGCGCAAATTGTATTCCGCATTTCAATTCGCCGCTTCGTCGGGGCTTTTTATAACGGGAATGATAACTATCTATTTTTTCACATACGTATGCGGATCGTTTGCGAATGAAAAAAGAATGTATATCCTGCAAAGCGGTTATGACGGAATAAAAGAGCAGCTTGCTGTTCAATCGGAAAATTCCGAAAAGATCGGAAAAATACGTCACGATACAAAAAATCATCTTCAAAACGCGCAAACACTTCTGTCGCAGGGGCATTACGACGCTGCTAAAAATCTTATCGCCGAGATGATCGAGGGAATCGATAATATTCATCTTAAATTTAATACCGCAACGGGAAACAGTATTATCGACGCTGCCATAGCAGTAAAATCCGCAATTTGCAGAAGCAGCGGTATAGATTTTGTTTTGTGCTGCGAAAAGCTTCCACAAGTAAATATAAGCGAGATCGACCTATCGTCGCTTATCTCAAACATTCTCGATAACGCGATAACTGCCGCCGAAAAAACGGACACTCCGAGGGTAAAGCTGAAAATTTTTGTTCGCGGTGAATATCTTAATATTATTTCCGAAAATTCGTACAGCGGTGCCATAAAAAAGCGTGATGAGGGAAAGATCGCCGCGTTCTTTACCACCAAGTGCAACTCCGATGAGCACGGCTTTGGAACGAAGATAATCGGCGAGATCGCGCAAAAATACAACGGTACTTGTGTTTATGAATATGCAAACGGCTTTTTCAAGATGAATGTGATGCTTAATTATTCGGGCGAAATATTTAAAAACCAAGCGTGAGATTGCGCAAAAAATTACACCCGATATAAAATTATAAAGTTGGTCAATCCCCTGTCAACTTGGCAGGGGATTTTTGCTCTTACAGAGGTGCAATCTATAACAAAGCTGTTTGCGCAAAACAACGAAAACCGCAGAATGACCTTGTTTTTGCGGCGTTTTTTATCCGTTTATATGAGAGTGTAAATTTGTGTAACTTGTTCACGTCATTTTAAACGGCAGAATATGAACAAAATCCCCACAAGTTGTGCAAAGTCACGAAATATTGCAAAAATCTTAAAAATTATGCCAAAACACACTGTAAAAATGGGCGAAAAAATTCCTATAAGTGAAGGGGAAAATTTTGAGATGCTTTAAGCTGCATTATTTTGCACTAAAATCTCTCCCAAAATTGTGCAAAGTCATGAAAATCTTAGCAAATCTCAAGAGTGGGTTTTAAAACAAGGGGCTAAATGACCGTAATCTATGAGAACCCAATTCTCGGAAAAATCAAAGGAGGTCTACATTATGACTATGAGAAACAAGCAAGAGCTTATACAGCGAGTGGTAAATCTGCTGAACGCAATGATTGCAGTCGAGGAATTGCCACCGACTACACCGCCGCCAAACAATGAACAGATTGAAATGCTCACCATCAAGGAATGCGCCCAGCAGATCAGCGGTCTATCTGAGCATACCGTTCGGCAGTTGGTACACCAAAACAAGTTGCCTCATATCAGAACCGGTCAGGGCAAGCGCGGAAAATCCTTATCCCGAAGTCGGCACTGCTTGAGTATCTTCAATCGGCAGCGTAACGTCTGATAGTGATATGTCACTGCTTTGACAAGAAAACAACAAACCAAGGAAAGCGAGGTCTACATTATGACAATGAGGAACAAACAAGAGCTTATACATCGAGTAGTTGATCTGCTGAACGCAATGATCACGGTTGAAGAATCACCACCAACCTTACCGTTGCCGAACGACAGGCAGATCGAAATGCTCACCATCAAGGAGTGCGCTCAGCAAGTCAGCGGATTATCAGAGCATACTGTCCGACAGCTCGTGCTTCAGAACAAACTCCCCCATATCCGAACGGGTCAGGGCAAGCGTGGGAAAATTCTCATACCCAAGTCGGCGCTGCTCGAGTATCTTCAATCAGCAGCGTAATGCTTGATGATAGAGGCATCACTCGGAGCGCAAACAGATCAGCGGCAGAATGCTTGATGACGAGGACGCTGATTCGTTGACAAAAAATACCGCAACAGACCGGCGAGCGTTTCGTGTAACCCCTCGGATTTTCAAGGTTAGAAATAAACCGCCGAACACTCGGACGAGTCAAGACAAGCCAAAACCTCACGCCAAGGTTGGCATCGTCCGAATATCATTGCCAGCAACTATGAGGACAAGCATAGCCTGCCACTTTATCTTCAGTCAAGAGAACCATATCCCGCCGCCTCATAAGGAGTGCGCAAAAAATCCAAACAGAAAAGAGGAATCGCATTGAGCGCAAAAAAATATCAGTAACAATCTCCCACGCTCACCGCCCACTGTCAATCTGCAATCAAGAACGAGAGGGGAAGGCATACCACAAAGTGAGTTCACCGCCGCCGAAAAAATCCGAGGGGCTTACTCATCCAAAAATCGCTCTAGAAAAAATTTTCGAGGGGGTCGCGCATACGCGCGGCGGATTTGAAAAAAATGAAAATTCGTATTCCGATGATTTTGTAATCATAGCATAGCATAGCATAGCAAGCAGAGAAAGTACCGTATTCTTTAGTATTTTCTTCCAACTCGGAAGCAGACCCCTTTGAAACCTTTTAGGGAATCCGCCGCCCTAAAAGGAATTACCCCCAAACCACTAGGCATTGAAAGCCATATTCAGAAATGATAGGAGGTCAAAAATTCATGAGAAAGTACAGACAGGTAAAACGCAAAGAGGTCATCTTCTCGACGGACGAGTGGAAAGTGATCGAAAGCAAGGCAGCCGAGGTTATGATGAAGACGGGAGAGTACATAAGGCGCATAGCCCTCACCGGTCACGTCAACTATTACAACATGGAAGCGGTGGGTGATGTAATGAAAGCTCTCAGAATTATCGGAGCAAACATTAACCAACTCGTCAAGAAAGCCAATGAAACACACAACGTCTATGCCAATGACGTTGAAGATTTGCGAAAGGAGGTCGATTCGCTATGCCGATTCTTAAATCAATATCTATCCATGCTACCGTTGAGCGCAGCTTGAGTTATATCCTCAACCCCGAAAAAACCGAGGACTTACTCTATACCAACTCGGTCAACTGCTTACCGAACGCAAGGGATGCATACCTGATGATGAAAGTAGTTCAAACCATAAATATGACGAGCCACTGCCCGAGCAGGGCAAAGGTCGAGTAAAGGCGATCCACTACATACAGTCATTCGACCCGAAAGATAAAATCTCGCCGGAGGACGCTCATAAGATAGGCAGAACATTTGCAAGAAAGGCTTTCGGCGATAATTGCCAAGTCGTGATCGCAACGCACGTTGATAAAAGTCACATTCACAACCACATCGTCATAAACGCTTACGGAATGGACGGGCACAAGTTCAATGACAATCAGACTACGCTTAAACAACTTCGCGAACATTCGGACAGGGTTTGCCTTGCATTTGGGATAAAGCCAATTGAGGCAAAATCGCAGGGCATTGAGTATAACGAGTGGGAACACAAGCAACACGGCACGTCGTGGAAAGAAAAAATCCGCCTGGAGATAGACGGACTCATACTCAAAGTCAAGAACGTTGACGAACTTCTCGCTGAACTTGAAATGCTCGGCTACACCGTTTGGCGAGGATTACACCGTTGAGCAACTCGCTTCAAGAATTTTGTGGAAAGATGTGGGTTCGGGCAGCAGACTTTTGTCCGCACCGTCCGAGATGAGCGAGCGGTACGCCGCAACGATTTACGAACTCGACAACTCGGAAAACCGTCACCCCGATGTTTACAAATTGTCCGAGCAATTAACAATAATCAACCGTGATAATATTCGTTCAATCGGCGAGCTTGACGGCAGAATCAAGCAGCTTGAGCGCGAGGTGGAAAAAGCACGGCAGTCGCTGAACGTTCTCGCCGCCG
>JAMPFE010000076.1 GCA_023664705.1 Lachnospiraceae bacterium
GGGGTTGAAACAATTCAACCCCCTATTCTTACGCCCACGGAACCTATAGGTCGTGGGCTTGATGGTCGAGACGACCCGCGACCTTAATCGCTAGCGACCTCTTAAACTTGCATTGTTATGCGGATTGCTAGTGATATACTATAGTAGTTCTGCCACAAATTTGTAGCTTATCGGTTTGTGCTTCAAACTATTATTGTCAAAATAGTGTCCCAAAAGACAATAAAACAGGTTGACCGCTAAAGACGACCAGCCTGTTTTTATAATGCCTAAAAGGTCAAATTACAATCCACGCTTCTTGAAAATCGCAACGGCAACAGCCGCACCTGCAAGCAGTACAGGCGTTAAACCAAGCGCGATACCCGTAGAGGCATTCGGCTCGCTTGCCGCGCTCTGCGCCTTCTTGGTAACGAACGCGTAAGTCGAGAACTTGTCGGATTCAACAGTGATAGTCGCGGGGTCTTTGTCAAGGTCGTCCAGAATGGTTACCTTGCCGTCGTGCTCGCGAGCTAAAGCAACGTCCTTGCCCTGCATATCGGCAGGAACGGGCAGTGTGATAGCGACCTTAGAGCCTGTTTCGGTCAGATTTTTCCTAGCGTCCCCGAGAACAGCCACAAGGTTTATCTCAATGAACATGCCGACCTCGTATTCGCCGCCAACGGCGGTGTTGATTGTCTCCTTAGCCGTGGAAACCGTCTCGGGAGCGGCGCTCACTTCAACCTTTATCTCAACGTCCTTATCGCCCGCCGCGGCTATCTCCTCGGCGGTGAACGTCGCCTCCTTGAACTTCTCGACAGCCTCGGGTGTTGTTCCCACGATAGCGGAAACGATCTCCTCCGCAACGGCTACCTCTACGGGCTTGTCGGCGCTCGGTATAGCCTCAACGACCGCGGGCTTTGTTTCCTCGGGCTCGGGAGTGGAGCTTGTATCTGAAGACGTGCTCGGAGTGGAAGAGGTCGAGGGGTAAGTTACGGTTCCGACAGCGCCGGGAACTTGGGTATTTCCGGTGTCGGGTGTGTCGCCGCCCTCATCGCCGCCGGCAATCTTTGTAAAAGTAACATTGATAGTCACATCAGCCGCGGGCATGTAAAACATATGCCTACCGTCGCCATAAAGCTCCGCATCCGCGAGAAAAGCCGTTATTGTTTTTTCCACTCCGCCGTCCATATATGTCGCTTCCACACTGCCTACGGTATAGCCCTCATCGGGCTGCGGAAACAGCGCTACAACATCGTTTACACCATACGTCTGATCGGACCACCAAGGTAAAGAACCTCCAACGAACGTTCCGCCGTTGGCAAGCGTTGCGGTATATATTCCCTCAAATTGCACTGTAACGTCCAGTATTGCGTCGTCCGTGCCTTCTCCCGGGAATATAAACGTATTGTTTTCAAAGGGTATAGCTGTCCTATCGGCGTTGTTCGTTACAGATGTGACTACATAACCTGCTCTGGGTCTTATTACTATTGTGCTGCCCGGTTTCCCGAGAAATTTTCTGCTTGTCCTAAAGCCGCGCCCCTGCTCAAGAATTGTCGACCCTTCCGTTTTCATTTTTACGATAAGGGTGCCCTCCACATGAGCAATTGTCGGACCGAAGTAGTCTTTTTCCAACTTCAAATTCCAATGTAGATTACCGTCAAGGCTTCCACCGTCTATATTAAATCCGTCCGCCAGTTTAACCGTTGTTGTTACCCCGTTTACGGTCTTTGTCGCCGTGCCTTCTACTTGGATCCATACCATGCTCCCGTCATAGTCTTCCGAAATCGTGACGACCGCGGATTTTTTGTCGGGGGTCAACTCCACAGTGACCCCGCTGACGTCCTGCATGGTAACGTCCTGCATGGTATATATACGGGTAAGCCCATCAAACACATAAACCGCGCCGGGCTCCGCGCCCTCGGGCAGTCTTCCGACAGTGACAGAGGCATAACCCACCGCCATTTCTATTGCATCGGCATTGTACAAGCGAAAGCGGAAACTCTGTGTACTTTGTTCAGCCGACATTGTAATCGTTTCCTCTGCTGTCAGATTTGCGGTGGTTTTTCCGTCCAACAGCACCGTACCGCTAAGTGCAACTATCAGACTTCCCGAAAAATCATGGGCTACATTGAGATATACCTCATCGCCGTTAATCGTCACCGTAACATCATTAGCAACGCTGCCGTCCTCGTGCTTTACATCGGCGCTGATACTTGTGATTTCACTTGTCTCCCATGACTTCTTATAAACGACGGTAACCTCTATGCTCTTGAAGTCGTCGCCCTCCCCGGGGATCCTAAATTGACCGTTTTCAATGGTCAAAGACTTGCTTACGCCGCCTTCCATATATGTAGCGCTTTCAACCGCATAGCCGTCACCAACAATAAATCCAACCCAAGTTCCGGGCGCCCCAGTCACCGTACGGGTCACAGTCTCGGTTTCTTTTGTCGCATTATCCGCGCCCTGCTCAAACAACAAAAATACCGTTTTCTTCTCAAATGTACAGTTAACTTTTACGTTCTTATCGGGCATTGTGAATTCCCACTTATTCACCTCGTTCGGACCGATACGAATATATGTATCTATATTGTTACCGTCCTCGTCCGTTAGGGTCAAAGTCCCGATATAACCCGTCGTATCGGGTGTTCCCTCAACGGAAACACCATATCCGAACATTGAACTTGTCTGGGCGATTGTAATGGTGCCGCCTGTGACAGTACCCTGTGTAATAGTGTACGTAGCATAAGCGTTCGCATAAGCCTCTGTCTCAAGCTCCGCGGGAGTCTCTGTCTCAAGCTCCTCGGCAACCTCTGTCCCGAGCTCTTCGGCAGCCTCTGTCTCGGGCTCCGCGGGAGCAGCAATAGCCGCCGTGCTGCCGAATGCGAGCGCAGCGGCAAGAACGCAGCTTAGAAATTTCCTCATCCTCATAACGATTCCTCCATAATCTTAATTTTTCCCAACCGATAAAAATCGGTTCTTTGGACATTATATCATAAATCTTACTATTTGTCAAGATTAAATTTACAAACAGAAAATATTTATATTTGCGTTTGTAAGCCTGTGGTATACTCAATACAGGGGGTGTGAGAAGTGGTTGAAAATTCACTGGGTCAGCGCGTCAGGATATTGCGCCAAAAGCGCGGACTAACTCAAGTACAGCTTGCCGAAAAGCTGTATATAAGCGAGAGCTATATTGCGCTTATCGAAGCCGACAAACGAAATCCGAGCATGGATATCGTCACAAAACTGGCAGATTACTTTTGCGTTACCTCCGATTACCTTGTCAAAGGCGGTGCGATCGATTACAAAGACACAAGCGCCAAGGAATGGTCGGAAATAATAAAGGGGCGCTCGGATAAGGAGATACGTCACGCGCTGGATATGGTCAAGTCATTCTTCAAATTTCTTGATAACAATTAAGGCATAAATCAAACTGCAAAAGCAGGATTTTATTGCGCAATCTGTGTAATATCTTTTGCGATTTTTCGGTTAAGGAAATTCATACTATCTCAATCGGCATCTTTCCGAATTTCAGTTATATATTATAACAATGAATGCTATATAAGCATTTCCGTTTATTAACGGCACACAGAAAAATCCCCGAGGTCAAGCGGCTTCGGGGGCTTTTTTATGCCGAATTACAAGGAGGAAAAACCAATGAACAAGAAAGAAAACACGCGGCACTGCGACTGCTGCGGAGCAAAAATCAACGGTAATGATTACGAGGAATTCGACGGCGAGATACTTTGCCCAAGCTGCCTCGAACGCGAAACCGTGCTCTGCGAGCATTGCGGCACACGCATTTGGAACGACGACAACGCAGGAGATGAGCGCATTGCGCTCTGCCAAAGCTGCCGCGACGACCACTATGTCGAGTGCGAGAATTGCGGACGCATAATTCTCGATGAATACGCAAATTTATTCCGCGGCGAACCGTATTGCGACAGCTGCTACAACGATGAGGACGCGGGGGCGATCCACGATTACTGCTACAAGCCCACACCCTCGTTTTACGGCGACGGCGAGCGGTTCTTCGGCGTGGAACTGGAGATAGATTACGGCGGCAAATATTCGGATAAAGCCGAGGCACTCATGGACATCGCGAACGCCGACCACGAGCTAATTTATATCAAAAGCGACGGCAGCCTTGACGACGGAATGGAAATTGTCACGCACCCTATGACATTGGAATTTCACAAGAACGAAATGCCGTGGAAAGAGGTCATGAGCGAGGCGATTCAGCTGCATTATCGGAGCCACAAAACCTCGACGTGCGGACTGCACGTTCACGTCAATCGAGACACATTCGGAAATACCCGCGAAGCGCAAGATGAAGCGATTTCGCGGGTTTTGTATTTTGTCGAGCATCACTGGAACGAGATGCTGAAATTCAGCAGAAGAACCGAATCTCAAATGAACCAATGGGCAGCGCGGTACGGTTACAAAAACAGCCCGAAAGAAATTATGGAGCACGCGAAGAAGGAGGGGAACGGGCGTTATACTTGCGTGAATCTCACTAATTGGAATACGGTGGAGTTCCGAATGTTCCGCGGAACACTCAAGCACAACACGCTTATCGCGACGTTGGAATTGGTCGACAAAATTTGCGAATACGCGGTGGGTTTCAATGACGGCGACCTCGTGAAAATAAGCTGGTCGGATTTCGTGATGTCGCTTGGTCAGAGGGATTGCGGTGAACTTATCACCTATTTGAAAGAGCGTAATTTGTACGTAAATGCGCCGATTGTCGGAGAGGAGGAGATGTAAATGTGCGCTATATTCGGACTTATCGACTACAAAAAGGTGTTCACGGCGGCACAGCGCGAGTGCTTTATGAACGTCTTGGCGAGCGAATCCGAGATTCGCGGAACCGACGCTACGGGTTTCGCGTTTAATTCCGGCGGCAAACTGAAAATATTCAAGCGCCCTGTTGCCGCTCACGAGCTTTCCCTACGGCTTTCCGAGGACGCGAATGTAATTCTCGGACACACCCGAATGGCAACGCAGGGCGACCAAAAGCTCAATTACAATAATCACCCGTTCTACGGAAAGGCTCGCAATACCAAATTCGCATTGGCTCACAACGGCATAATCTACAACGACGACAAGCTGCGCAGAGATTTGCAAATATCCGAATCGTACATAGAAACGGACAGTTACATCGCTGTGCAGATAATCGAAAAGTCGGGCGAGTTGAGCAAAAAATCTCTCGCCAAAATGGCGGAGAAAATCAACGGCTCGTTCGTGTTTACGCTGCTCGACGAGAACAACAATTCGTATTTCGTGAGAGGTGATAATCCGCTTGCCTTGTACCATTTTAAGGAGGGGTTCTACGTCTACGCGAGCACGGATATGATTCTCGAAACCACAATTGTGGAACTTGGCTTGCATGATTTACAGTTTGAGGAAATCGACAGCGAATGCGGCGATATTCTGAAAATCGACAGCGCAGGAAATCTCACGCGCACCGCGTTTCAGCCAAGCGGGAATTATTGCATGGACTACGGTTATATCCCTATGAATAGGCGTTTCAGCCGCCTTGATATTCCCGAGGAGTATATCGACTTGATGCTCGATTATGGCTACACTTTGGGAGAAATTGCGGATTTATGCGGAATTCCGCGAGCGGTCGAGACGACCGTTTCCGAAATTCTGTGTGAATATGGGCATTGCGACGAGTGAAAGGGGGGATTTATGTGACGAAAAAGCAGATCGTGGATTTGATAATTCTAGCGCTTACGGCGGCAGTCTTGGTTGTAAAAACCATTTGCGGCGCGGATTGCTTGCCCGAAATCAACAGCACAAACGACGACGAATAAAGGAGGAATTTTTATGTCGGCAAATGTTGAAACAATGTTTTACACGAGGGTTGCCCCGTGGCACGGACTTGGTGTCTGTGTGGAGAATGCGCCCAATTCAGAAGAGGCTTTAAAGCTTTCGGGGCTTGATTGGAGCGTGGTTCAACGTCCTATAATGACGGATGATTCTGTTCCGATTTTGGGTTACAAGGCGAACATCAGAGACACGGATAACCGCGTTCTCGGCGTGGTTACTGACCGCTATAAGGTCGTCCAGAACTCGGAAGCGTTTGCGTTTACGGACGCGCTTCTCGGTGAGGGTGTAAAGTACGAGACGGCGGGCTCGCTGCAAGACGGTCGGAAGATTTGGCTGCTCGCGAAATTGTCCGAAAAGTACATAATCGAGGGCGAGCAAATAGAGCCGTATCTCGTATTCAGCAGTTCTCATGACGGCAGCGGCGCGATAAAGGTCGCGATGACCCCGATACGCGTTGTGTGCCAGAATACGCTGAATTTAGCGTTATCGTCTGCAAAAAGAATTTGGTCGACTGTTCACGTAGGCGACTTGTCCGCGAAAACGGACGAAGCTTACTGCACCTTACAATTAGCCGAAAAGTACATGAGCAATCTCGGCAGCGAGTTCTCGAAGTTGTCGAAAATAAAACTCACAGACAGCAAGGTTCTGGAGTACATCGAAATGCTGCTGCCTATGGACGAGGTGCCAACGGACATCCACCGCAAGAATATTCAGCGCATTCGTGAGGATTTGAAAACGCGCTATTTCAAAGCGCCCGACTTGGAACATGTTGGCAAAAATGCTTATCGCTTTATGTGCGCAGTTTCCGACTTCGCGACCCACGCTAAGCCTTTGCGCGCGACATCGAGCTATCGCGAGGGAGTGTTTGCGAAAACGATTGACGGAAATCCGTTGATAGATAAGGCTTATGAAATGGCTCTGTCAGCCGTGTAAGGGGGTGATGAGATGACAGCAAAAATCGTTACAACAACAGAAAATCTGCCGTATGAGGATTGGCTCGAATTTCGGAAAAAAGGCGTCGGCGGCTCAGATGCGGCGGTGGTATGCGGTATCAACAAATACAAATCGCCCGTGGAATTGTGGATGGAAAAAACGAACCGCATGTCGCCGCAGGAAGCGGGCGAATCCGCGTACTGGGGAACGCGGCTTGAATCGCTTATCCGCGATGAGTTCACAAAGCGGACGGGCATTGAGGTAAAAGTTGTAAATCAGCTTTTGCAAAGCAATGAACACCCGTTTATGCTGGCGAATTTGGACGGGGTTTGCTATGACGACACGCACGGCGACTGCATATTTGAAGCGAAAACCGCGAGCGCGTTCAAGGCTGGCGATTGGGAGAACTCCATTCCCGACGAGTATATGCTGCAAGTTCAGCACTACATGGCGGTGACGGGGTTCAAAGCCGCTTACATAGCTGTTTTGATAGGCGGCAACACCTTTAAATGGCGGTTCATCGAGCGCGACGAGGAAATAATTTCGGCGTTAATTCAGCTTGAAGCGGATTTCTGGGAGTGCGTCAAGAATGACACACCGCCGCCTTTGGACGGTTCCGACGCTTCGGCGAAATTTCTCGCGGAGAAGTTTTCCGAAAGCACCAAAACGCAAATCGAGCTTCCAGAAGAAGCCGATGAGATAATCAAGGAATACCTGTCGGCAAGCGAAAGGCTGACCGAGATAACCGAGGAAAAGCAGCTTGCCGAGAACAGACTAAAACGGTTATTGGGCGAGAACGAGGTCGGGATCGTTGGGAAGAATATCGTGAGTTGGAAAGCTGTTTCGCAGGAACGGCTTGACAGCAAAACGCTGAAATCCGAGCACCCGACGCTCTACAAAAAGTACGCAAACACAACGACTTATCGCAGATTTTCAATTAAATCTGCGGACTGAAAGTGAGGAACAACATGGACAATATGAAACTCAAAGAACGGTTGAACAGCAAGATACAGACGATTGAAGAAAGGACTAACGATATGGACAAAACGGATTTGGCAACGACCAACAACTATCCTGCATTGACAAACAATGCGATTGATATTATCCGTGACAACCTCAAAAGGCAGCCGCTGTCGTTTCAGCTTTTTGACGTCGTAAAGTCGCCCTCGGGCGGCTCTACGGTGTTCTCGGTTCCGGGGATTGCGGGCGATGAGGCGGCTAAGGAGCTGACGGGAATAATTCTTGATTACACCACGCCGCGCGCCTATTGGGACACGCCCGACCCCGTCGAGGGAACGCCGCCCGTTTGCTTCAGCCAAGACAGCATAATTTCGCATGAGGGTAAGGCTTGCACGACCTGTCAGTTCAACGATTTCGGCTCAAAGGACGGCGATTCCAACGCAAAGGCTTGCAAGGAATCCGTGGCGCTTTTTCTGCTGCGCCCCGACAACATCATGCCGATAATCGTGCGGGTTCCCGTGTCGAGCAAGCTGCGGTTTCAGCGCTACATGACGCGGCTCGTTGGCAGAATGATACCGCTCTCGTCGGTAGTTACTCGAATAACCTTGGAGAAAGCTACCAACAGGACGGGGCAGCCTTACTCGCTGTTCAATTTTGAGGTTTCCGAGGAGCTTGCTCCCGAGGAAGCTGTGAGTGCCAAGGCGTTCGCGAATAAATTCATGGAGTTCGTGAACACTGCCGATATTGAACGGAAAGTCGAGCAGGTATCATGAGGAATTTCGTGTTCGGATACGCCCGCGTTTCGACCGAGCAGCAGTGCCTTGACAGGCAGCTCGATATGCTCGAAAAATACGGCGTCGACAAAATTTACAACGAGAAAATGACAGGCACGAAGCGCAGCCGCCCCGAGCTGGAGAAGCTGCTCGAACGGCTCACCGAGGGCGATACCGTGGTTGTCGAATCGCTGTCAAGGCTCGGCAGAAGCACCAAGGATTTGATTTGGCTTATGGAGACATTCAATTCCAAAGGCGTTAATCTGGTATCTCTAAAAGAAGCTATTGACACCACGACTAGCACGGGAAAGCTGCTGTTCACGCTGATATCCGCGCTGGCGCAGTTTGAGCGTGATGTTCTTGCTGATAGGACGCGAGAGGGCTTAGCGTCGGCGCGCGCCCGTGGGCGCAGGGGCGGAAGACCGTCTGCGGATAGCGAGGCGGTCAAAAAGGCTGTTCGGCTTTATAAAACAGGAGAGTACACCGCCAAAGAAATTTATGAACTTACGGGTGTGCGAAAAACCACGCTCTACAAAAACGTTCGTAAAACGTAGGTTTTCCGAACGTTGATTTACGAACGGGTTTGCGAACGAATTTACCCCCGAAAACATCGGTTTTTCGGGGGTGTTTTTTTCGTTCGTTTAACGAACGTTTTTTGAACGCCGATTTTGTTTTTTGCCGAAAAATAGGAATCTGTATAAACAAGTTCCTATTTTGATATAAAAGTTCATTAGGCTTGCTGGTTATGCTCTTTGTAAGTCGCCTCGTCCATGTCGGTGTACTTTAACGCTTTTTCAAGTGAAAGTCCGTCTTTGAGCATGTTCTTGATAGTCTCAAGTTTACCCTCAAGTAACCATTCTGTTTTTCTGCTGTTAGCGTATTCTTCAACCGCTTTGCACATACTATCAACTCCTTCGTTAATGACTTTGTGATGCTTTACCGCTTGTG
>JAMPFE010000077.1 GCA_023664705.1 Lachnospiraceae bacterium
CTAGCGTTCTCGGAGCGATGTTCCTGTACTTTGCGAGATGCTCTCAATGGGAGAACGTTGTGAGCGATTTCATTGACCTTTCCGTTGACAAGCGCAAAGAGATATTTGCAACGGCTTACAAGCAGTATCTGCTGAACCAAGTGACAGACGCGGTCAAGGCAAGCGCGGAGGCTTATAAGCAAATGAATAAGCCGTGGGAGTGATTTCGGGCATAGAAAAGCCGCCGAACACGTTAATGCGTTCGGCGGCTGAAAAATATCCAAGTAATTTGTTGTTTATCGCGGATCGTTGACTGTTCCGATAAACAACGGCTGCTGCGTATCGCTTGTCACAACGAAGATAAACGGTCTGTCAAGGGTAAAATACATTTCGTCCTCGGGCGGCATTGCAGCGCCGTTGGTAAGCATTTCGGTAAACGCCGCCGCCGTGCAGCCCTCCTCGTCGATAACGACCCGCGCCGCGTGGTTTGCTTCGCTTATGAACACAGCGCTGTCGGTCGTAAGCGGCGAAAAATCCGCTTTTTCCATGTCGAAAACGTCCGTAACGCCGAGGCTTTTCAAACCGTCCGAAAGTCCTATTTGCGAAGAAATATCAAATTTCGGCACGGAGTAGTGTATCTTCAGCGTCTTACGGTTTTCCCACTCGCTTGGAGCGCTCATCATTTCGATATACTCGCCCGAACGCAGAACGTCGTCTATCGTCTTATCCTCGTCGGGCAGGATAAACCACATATCTCCGCCCTCTCTGAAACTCAAAAACATTGCTCCGAAATCCTCTCCCGCATAGAACTGCCCGTAGGTATTCGTATCGTTCATAAATTCGGCTTGGATATCGCCGTTCGCCGCGTGGAATGTTTTGGTGTCGTTGCTGTTTTTGTCGAATTGATTGCTCCATTTCGCGCGGAAATACACCGTCGAATACAATGCCATTATCGTTTGGGGGTCAAGCTCTACGTTTCCCGTATAGTCGCTCAAAAGCCCGTTGGTCTGCTTGTCGAGCCACGTCCGAACGGCATTCGTCATTTGGGGGGAGCTTACGTCTCCGCGATAAGACGAGGCATAATAATTTTCCGCAAGCGTGTTGACCGTCTGCCGTTCGAAATTTATGTTCTCGTTCAGCCAAATCGAATTTGCGAGAATTGACGTGACCGCTCCGTCGTTACAGTAATTTGCGAGCCACATATTTTTCGCGTCCTCGCGCAGCTCGCCGATGTCCTCCGCCCCCAGCAGATCGAGAATCTGCCCGCAGCTCTCTCCGTCGGTCGTTTCCCCGAGCATTGCCAGCGCCATATAAACGTTCACGGGAGAGTAGGCTCGGTTTTCATCGCCCGACAGAAACTCCTCGGCGGTTTTTTTGTAGAAGTCGTTCACGTCGCTGCCGATCAGCTTTCCGCTCTCCCGACGCGCGTTTCTTTCCTCACGCCACGAGTCGTAGTTGATTTCAAACTCCCCCGGATATTTCGTCGCTTTCGGATAAACCGCCTCGGCAAGCGCCTCCGCCGAGATCCCGCGCGGAACAAGTATAATTATTCCGATAACAGCAGCCAGGCAAGCAGCTGTCGCTGCAGTGATTTTCAGCGGAAATCTTCTTGCTTTTTTTGATGTTTTGACGGTTCTTTTTCGGTCGGCTTTTTCTATGACTTCTTCATCAATAGCGCCGATCGCTTCGCTCAATTTTTCCGATTTTTTCATAACACATACCCCTCGCTTTCAAGATGTTTTTTCAGCTCCGTTCTTGTGCGGAACAGCGTGTTCTTGACCTTCGACACATTTACGCCGAAATATCCCGCGATCTCCTTCAAGCTGTCGCAGAAATAATATCGGCAGACGAACATATCCCGCTCATCATCACGGCATCCGTGTAGAAATTCCTCGATAAGTTCAACCGGCACGGACAAATCGGCAGCCTGTTGAGTGCTGTCACCCGCGCCCGCGCATTCGGCAAGCTCGTCGAGCGACAGCTCGTATTCCGTACCGCCGCGTTTACGGCTTGTTTTCTTGCGAAGACGGTCAATTGATAATTCACGGGTTATCTTGCCGAGATAAGTTTTAAGCGCGGCGGGAAAATTCGGCGGAATTGTATTCCACGCCTTAAAATACGTGTCGTTGACGCATTCTTCACAGTCCTCGCGGTTGCCGAGAATGTTAAGCGCGATAGTTGTAAGGTAGCTTGAATACTTCTTTTCCGTTTGCCCGATCGCGTTTTCGTCGCGGGTCTGATACAATGCTATTATTTCCTTGTCATCCAAAATTCTGTGTCCCTCCTTTCCGCCTTTCATAATTATATCCGTAAAAAATCGTGAGTTGGTTTAATATCTCTTAAAATATTTTATCATATTTTTATAAATTTGTCAAATGCGACAAAAATGGTTGACGATTATCTGCTATTTTGCACAAATAAAGTCATTTGCCGAATTTCATTAGTTGAGGCAAGGCGTTACAAAAGTGTTTTGCTTAAAGCGAACCGCCCTCCGCACAATGCAGAGGGCGGTTTTGCGTCGAATAATCGGTTGCAGCTATCATCATTTTCAAACATCGCATAAAATTCGTTCATCGGGAACGCAGTTCAAATAAAAGTCCGTCCGACCCTCCTCGTGAACGATGACTTTTTTCAACATCTCGCCGTAAAGCGCCGTGCTGTCGGTATCCATATCAGCAGTATCGTTCACTTGCTTTATGTAGCTGCGGATTTCGTCAAACTGCTTCCGGTGAGCCGCGCGATCTCGCTGTCATAAAAATCAGCCTGCTCTTTTAAATCCTCTTTGGACAACAAATCTTCGAGCATTAAAACAATAACTTTTCGCTTTTTCTGCTTTAGCTTTTCGATCTCGGCTCTTTCATAGGCAGTGCGCTTTGGGTTTGCTTGACCTCGTTCAGCAAGTCACCGATAATATTTTCGCTCGTGATTTGAATTTGCTCCAAAATATGCTTTATGCATCTCAGCGTTCGATTTGGGAGATTGTGATTTCCCGTTATTGTGAAGGGTTTGCCGCATTTTCCGCAGCATACTTTTCGCTAAAACAATATTTTCCCGAATGCTTTCTGCTTTCCCGCGTCAGTCTTCCGCGTTCTTCAAGCTGCTTTTGCACCGCGTCCCAAACGTCTCGTGAAATTATTGCTTCGTGATGGTCGCGGATCGTTATAATAGGCGCGTCGGGATTATCGCCTTTGTTCGGTACGCGCTTGTGCGAAAGGTAACTTTCGGTGTAGAATTTCCATTGCATTAAATCACCGACGCACTTTTCGTTGCGAAGGATCTTTAATACGGTATGCGCACCCCATAACTTGCCGTTGAGCGTCGGTATCTTTTGTTCGTTCAGTTCCCTTGCGATCGTTGCCGACCCCTTTCGCTCGTACAAATAACTGTTGAATATCCGCTTTACGATCTCGCATTCATCGGGAACGAAAATTAAATTGCCCTTCTCGATTCGGTAGCCGTAAATGTGTCCACCGCCGAGTACAACGCCGTTTTCCATTTGTCTGCGAGTTCCCCATTTGGTTCGCTCGGAAATTTTTCTTGACTCTTCCTGAGCCAGCGAAGCCATTATGGTAATCCTCAATTCTCCGTCCTTGTCGCGGGTATCAATCCCGTCGCTCATAATCCGTTTTCGGGAATTTCAATCGTCTTTTCTACGGCGGTCGTTGATTGCACAAAAAATTTTGATTATAATCTTGACAATTCTTCAATTATATGTTAAAATAATAGTAGCAGATCAAGAAAATAAATGTTTAATTTTTGGAAATTGGGGGATTTTTATGACAACCAAAGAGTTTTTCGATTTTGCATCGAAACAATTATACTTCAAGGATTGTACCGCTACCGCAGGGTCAAGCCGCGAAAAGCTGGACAGAATACTGCATGAATTGTGCCCTGTTCCGTTCAATTCAAGCATAATACTTGATTTTCTCTGTGACATAGATTGCAGATCCTTTTACAGAGCCGAAAAATCATCGGGCGACATTCTGCTTTTCAATATGGGATTATTGGATTTGACTTATCTTGCCAAATCACTGTTATATTTTGATAATCCGATTGATGGAGTGTCTTATTGGAGCGATATCGGGAGCGTCGCTGCTTGCTGCGCCGAAATAAAAAACTGTTCGGGAGTGATCGAATATATTTTTATCACGGAAGATGGACGTTTTTATAATGACAAGCATTGTTTGAAAGCAAATTTCTGGGAAGAATTGTTCGATTATTTTGCAAGCGTTGAATATAATTATCGCCGTCCCATCCATACCCGAACATACGAATACTTATCCGCTGCCGGCTGGCCGAGAAAAAATGCCGTCGACTTGTCGGATTTATACAAGACATTTTGTGACAACGGTATAATTTTGACGGAAAAGCAGCTTGATTTTATCCGTGAGTTCAGCGGATTTCGTCTCTCATTCACAAACAGTTCCGAGAAAATTAAAAGCGTGAGCAGCGTTTTTCGAATAGATTTTTTGAGCGTTGAGCGTCTGATCTCGGAAGATCCGCAATATGATAAAGAAATTCATAGACCGGGTTACGTGAACAGAAATGTGATCCGTGTGGGGGAACTGTTTTGTGATATGTATTTTTATCTTAATTCGGAGGTAATCCTTCTTGATGATAGATACTATCCGATGGGACATACAGTTATGGAGTGTATTGATCACTTATTTGACTATGTTCCCGCTAATACTTGGCTTGAATCTACAAAAGATTTTTCAACGTAAATGATAAGTTATTGATAACAGAGTGAGAGATAATAAGACAATTTATCTCTCACTCTGTTATCAATCACACAATAAAATAAAATGAGGTTTTCAGCCTGCCATATTCTCTTCGCGCAATTCCTTGTCCGCAGTTTCCATTTCCGCTTTCATAGAGGCTTTCTTTTTCGCGGCTCTTTCAAGCTTTGCCTCCATACTTTCGAGGGTTACTTTTCCTGGCATTTTGCGCCATTCCTTTCTGTCGGGCTCGGTACAAGATTCGGATTTTTGTACCGAGCATTTAAGTAGCTGTAGGGATAAATCCGCGCAGTTTTTTCCGATGAAGGGCTTGGGTTCCCTTCATCAAAACCGAAATGCAGTATTACATTTCTATGCTTTAGGAGGCATTTGTTATGGCATTCGTGTTTGAAGAAATTCCGAAAGAGGATCGAGATTTTTTATATCTATGGATTTAAAAGATTGTTTTGGGATGCATCCGCTAAATGTATCGGAATGCACGGCATGGTGCGCGAACAGAAATCGCAATGCGTATTTAGTTGCTATTGGCGGAGGATTTCGCGGAATGCCAAATTACTACGATTTATGGTGGAACGGTCATACAATAAAAATAGAAATAAACTGTGTAGGCGATGGAAATTACAGCGTTGGAGTAGATATAACATGGCTTATAAACAGGATATCTATTCCAAAAGAAATTTGGAAATACAGAGAGGAAGCAATGAAATTAATTATAGAGGCTTTTTCGGTCAATGAGGGTTGGTGCATAAAAGAATGCTTAAAATCCATTACCGTTAAAGTTATGTGTAAATCGGAAATTATGAGAGCTTAATTCGGGAAATATTCGGCTGAACTATACCGTTTTGGAGAAAAAGAAAGCTCCGATTTTGTGTGAAAGTTACCATTTCAACACAATCGGAGCATTCTTGTACATTGAATTATTTAAGGATTTGGAGCAGCATTACGCGCGGTATCTCAAAAAGAAAATGTCGCAGTCGGAGTTTCAAAGATGGGCGGACTTTGCGTTGGAGCTGCGGCAAAAGGCGCTGGACGGGGAGATCGGGTTGGAGGAGTATGAGGGGAAGATGAGGAAATAATCCGCATAATTCCTTGCTGCATTATTATAATGAACAATAGATATACATGAGGTATTATTAACGAATAAATATACTCTTTGAAAAAATGCCAAAGTGGTTGCAAACTCCAAAAAAATATGTTATAATAATTATACAAAAAACGCTTGGAGGAAATAACGGATCTTGTAATTTTTGAAAGCGTGATGTGTGCGAGCTATACAAGGCAATAAACGGTGATAACTTTACCGTTTAGAAAGGACAATTTTATGGAACTGTCAAAAAATACAGTCACGATTTATCGCGGCAGTCAGCAAATAGGCGGCTGCGCAACGGAAATTGCAACGGAAAACCACCGTATAATTATCGATTTCGGCGCAAATCTTCCCGATACCGAAAATACCGCCGTATCCGACGAGGAGCTTGCCGCCGCCGTTTTCGATGGCAGACCGTGCGACGGAGTTATGTTTTCGCATTACCACGGCGATCACATCGGATTGTACAAAAAAATTCCGCAAAACGTTCCGATGTACATCGGCAAAACCGCGAAAAAGCTGTTGAAAATACTCACGGAACGGCTTGATAAAAGCCCCCGCGTTTCCGAAAAGGGTCTGCCGATAATTCAAAAAATGTACGGCTATTCACCGAACAAAAAGCTGATTTTCGGAGATATTACGGTAACTCCGTATGTGGTCGATCATTCCGCATTGGACGCATATATGTTCCTTGTCGAGGTCGGCAGCAAGAGGATATTGTTTACGGGGGATTTCCGCGAGCACGGCATTGCGGGCGAAAACAACAGGCTCGAAAAGCTGCTCGGCGCTTACGTTCACGAGGTCGATATTCTGATAACCGAGGGCACCATGCTCTCGCGCATAGATGAGACGAAACACAATCCCATTCTCACGGAAAGCGACCTTGGAAAACGCGCTGCGGAGCTGTTCCGCGAAAACAAGCAGTCGGTGATCTTGGTATCATCTACGAACTTGGACAGCATTATGGAGTTTTATCAAAATTTGCCGCCCGATATGGCTTTTGTCTGCGACGCTTACCAAGCGCGGCTTATGCTGACGGCAATGGCTGACAAGGGGCTGTATTATCCCGAATATCTTCCAAAAATCATAAACGGTAAGCCGCGTGTTTTGCATATCGTGGGAGACTTGGACAGTCTCGGAGAAAAGGAAAACTGCCGCAAAGCCGATTTTCATAAGATATGGAACAGCGGCTTTACAATGCTTGCGCGGACAATACCGTTGTTTGCGGGAATAACAAAAAAGCTTGACGATCCGCTGATAATTTATTCGATGTGGACAGGCTATTTGAGCGGAAAGCATCATAATCCGAAGATAACGGAATTTATCGGTGAACACCGAACGGAGATACTCCACACAAGCGGTCACGCGTATGTTGAAACGCTCGAAAAGCTGATACGGCTCACCAAGCCGAAAACGGTCATTCCGATGCACACAGAGTGCGCCGATAAATTTGCCGAGCTTCCCGAATTTGCGCCGTATCGGGAGAGCGTAAAAGCTTTGAAAGACGGCGAAAAATATTTCTTTTAGGAGTAAGAAAAATGATTACGGATTTTTTTGAAATGGTGAAGTATTGGACAGTCAGCGATTACAAAACGCCCGGAATAAAAGCCGAAGTAATTTTGGATATGCTGATAAGCGATTTTGTTGAGGACTTGCTTGCATATCATTTTAAAAAAGAAAAAACCGCCTTGCTGGCAAAAGAGCTGCCGATACGAATAAACGAAAGCAATCTGAACGCGAAGGTGGATTATCTTGCCGCTGTCGGAAGCAAAAAGCTCGTTTTGGTCGAGCTGAAAACCGCAAACGAAAGCTACAGCGCCCCGCAAAATAAGAGAATGGAAAATGCCGCCAAAAACGGCACGGCGGAAAAGCTTATCGAATTTTACAGATCCATTCCGGAACTGCCGAAATTAAAAAGTTCGGCAAAGAAAAAATACAAATATTCGCTGAAAATGTACGAAGAAAATTTGCGAAAAAACAATCTTTGCGAGGGCAATTTCTCGGAGCTTGATTACTTGTATATTCTGCTCACGGACAGCGATAAGGTGCCCGATGATAAGAAAATCGTTCTCGCCGATTATTTCAATAACGCGGATTTTGAAAATTCCTTGTCGGAACGCCGCGAATTGTGGGATAAGGTAAGCTCGATCTTGAAGCTATGTGCGGATTTTAACGGAGAGAGCGCCAAATGAGCGCCTATGTAATGAGTGATATCCACGGCTGCTATGACGAATTTCTCGCAATGCTCGAAAAAATCGATTTTTCGGGAAATGACCGCCTCATCATCGCGGGCGACTGCATAGACAAAAGCTATGAAATGCTGCAATGGCTGGAGAAAAGCCCGCCGAACGTCATGCTTTTGCGCGGCAACCACGATGAGAAATTTTCGGAGTATGTCGAACTTATGCTTATGCTCGACCGTGACGAAGAGTTAGGCACTGATTTTTCCTCAAACGAGGACGCGATAGCGCTGTATAAATCGGTGCGGTATTTTATCAAGTCAAACGCACTGACGTTTCTTGATTTCGATTTGTACGGTACGATCGAAAAACTGCTGACGGAGCATAATATAACACTCGGCGATCTGTCAAAATGGGCGGCAATGTTTCAGAAAATGCCGTATTACGCAAAGCTTGAAATAAACGGCAGAACGTGCGTCGCAGTCCACGCGGGGTATACCGAAAATCTCGATAATTTGGGTGAAAATTTTGACTGCGTTGAAGATTTTTACCTTTACGCGCGCGAAGAGAGTTATTTGCTCGGCGGAATACCTCACGGAACGATTATCGCGGGGCATACGCCCACCATTGCCGATGAAAAATTCGCGTACACGGGCGGCG
>JAMPFE010000078.1 GCA_023664705.1 Lachnospiraceae bacterium
AAACAATGATAAATTATGAGCTTGGCGATAGAAAAGTTACCTTTTCGCAGGATGTAATCCGTGAATATACACATCACATAAACACCGAAAAAGCTGCGGTTGAACCGATTTCACTGTATGAGGAGAATGACGGGTTTATTTTGGATTTCGGCACTAATGGCTGTTCGTTATGGTGGATTTATGATGGTTATCTGTTCGAGCTGCACGGCAATTTCAACAAAAATGATACCATGAATTTGGCATATTCTACAAAAATCATTGATTTCCCCGAAAAATTTTAAAAAAGCTGTAACAAACAGGCGTTCTATTTTGCTTATATAATAGACGGGAAAAAATTAAGTTCCCGCAGACAGTCACGGTGAGTGTGGCTCAACCGTTTTACGATAAAGCAAGCGATGCCGAAGCGGCGCTTTCCATAAGCGGTATAACGTCAACATGCAGAAGCACAATTGACGGCGAGCCGGACGTGGTTGAGATTACAGCGACGCAGTATCTCCAAAAGCAGGGCTTTTTGTGGATATGGAGTACATATGGTGGCGCAGAATGGACAAAGACGATCTACACGAATATTCTCGCGATGTCCAACACAAAAACGGGTCTGTCAAGCGGCAAGTACCGTCTGAAAACGGTTTTCACATTGACGGACAAGAACGGCAAGTCCGAGACCATCACAGTTTACAGTGATGAGAAATCGGTTGGGTAAAAGCGCCAAATATTCGCCTTGAAGTTTGTGCGATCATACAAAAATTCCCATTTTTTTGTGATATTGATCGTGCTATAGTAAAAGGGCGATGTTTTGACCGGACGACAAGGGGGAACATTCCCCGAATTGACAGGAGGAACATGCAATGACAAAGATTAAAAAAATAGCAGCCGTGGCTGCCACGGTTATGAGTATGGGTATGATTGGCGCGACGGCGTTTGCCGACGCGCATTGGGGGAATTTCGATTTTTCTCTGCAAGCTGATCATTGGGATAACTATATTGACGTTTCAAGAGGGCTGGAAAAACATGATGATTGGAATACGGCCGCTACTGTGACCGTAAACTCGGGAAATGTTTCATCCAGCAGACCCGCGTTCATTCGAATAACTGCAAACGACTCATGGCCGGAGTCTTATGATATCAGCGAGGAGGTGCGCGTCACAAGCCACAACGGAACTATTTATACCGTAAAGTACAATACCACCAGCAGTAATTTAAAATATGTGCAAAATAACAAGGTATACCTTTATGCCACTGCGGGCGCTGATGATGTTGACTTGGGCGGATTTTGGACGGCATGATTTTCGTCAAATAATAAAACAACCTATGGAGGCTTGATATGAAAAAACGTCTTGTCGCTGTAACAGCAGTTGTTCTAACATCTCTGACGCTTTCGGGATGCTTTCCTACGGGCGAAAAGGATCCGAACGTTTCGAACGGGTTTTCCGATGGAAAATATTTTGAATACAGCAAGGATAACTTGACCGCCGCGTTTGAGATACCCGAGATATCGGAAAGCCTGCCCATGAGGATAAGGCTCAAGGAAAAAACGTTTGATGCCGAGGAATGTCTGAAACTGTTTTTCAGCGGCAAGACTGTTGACAATATCTGGGAGGGGAATTATCGGTCGGAGGACGGCTCGCTTTTATGCGTCAACTCGAACTCCGTGGATTTTTGCGACGGAAAAACCGCAAATTTAAGCGCCTTTCAAATCGAGGCTCCCGTTAATTATCAGGTCGCGTTAACGATAGACGACGAGTATTGCCGAGAGATATTTGATATCGGGAATGAAATCAACGGTTTCCCGAGCCGCGGCGCGATCGACCGCGCGTTGGATACCGCAGCGGCTCTGGGGATAGCCGAATTGGACGAGCCCGAAATTTACGCTTTTTCGCTCGATTCTCTCCAAAAAATCAAAGAGAGCGACCTTTCGTTCGCGTTCAACGATAAATATCCGCTTACGGAGGATAACGAGGTCTATGTTCTGCATTTTCGGCAGCTTTTTAACGGAGTGGAGCTTGCGGGAGTGAGCACTTCCGTCAAGGACTCCGCGGGCGATACGGGGAGCTACCCCGTTGACGCGCCGGCGATAGCCGCGGGCGTTTCCGGGAACGATATTTTTTATTTCGGAGCGGCGCCGATGTACGAGAGCGAGTTTGAGGTCGCAAACGGCGAGCCGGCAAAATACGACCTGAATTACGCGCTGCAAGAGCTTGCAAGCTATCTCGACAAAGCCTATTTCCAAAAGGAGACCGAGATAAACAAGGTAAAACCGGTCTATTTTCCCGTGGAGCGAAACGCGCTCGGATATGTCGAATACGCGCTGGCGTGGAGCTTTGAGGGTACGGCAAAACAGAAAAGCAGCGATTACCGCAGAGACGAATATAAAATAATCGTTCTTGCCGAAACGGGCGTCATAATGAATTTTAAGGGGTAACGCAAATGCTGAGAGCGTATTTTTACAAGTTGATTCATTCTCCGCTTTTTTATGTCGGGGCTTTGGCGTCCACCGCGCTTTCGTTTTACGGCATGAGAACTCACGGCGGCGGCAGCGTTTTCGACGACGTGGATATTCTTATCGGACTTCAAAACTATCGGAAAATGTTCGTTTTATTTGCGTCGCTGCCGTTTGTGTCGAATTTCGCGGACGAGTGGAATACCAAAACCGTCACAAATTGCGTGACCCGCAGAGACGCGGACAGTTATGCGGCAGCTAATATCGTGATGTGTTATTTATCGGCATTTGCCGCCGTTTTCATCGGAATTATGATCTATGTCTTGTTTCAATTAACGCAAATGCCTTTATACGATGAAAATTCCTTTTTCCCGCCATACGGAGCGCTTTTGGAAAAAGCGCCGATGCTCGCGATTACCGCGGTGGCTTTTGTATATGCCTCAAGCTGCGGAATGTGGGCGGTTATGGGACTTACGGCGTCCGCGTTTTTCCCGAGCAAGTACGCCGCGTTTTGCGCGCCGTTTGTGTTCTGCTACATAATCGAACGCTTTACGGAAATTCTTCCCGGAGAATTTCAACTCGGACCGCTGTCAAAGTCTTGGTCGGACTGGAAACCGCTGCCCGCTTTTCTTAAATCGGTCATGGTATTTCTTACCGTATCCGCCGTATGCGGAATAATTTTTACGATAAAGGTAAAAAGGAGAATCGGAAATGAGCTCTCTTAAAACGATTTTTCGCATATCCGCACAAAATTTCCGTAAGTGGCAAACGGATCACAGAATTTGGACTATCGCGGTTTTTTTAATTGTTATGACGTTGATTTATGTCGACGATATAAAAAAGGTCGCCGGTCTTATCGGCGGCGATATGCCCGTATGGATTTTTCCGTTCTTGTATTCGCAATTTTACACGAAGGTTCTTTTTACATTGCCCGTTATTTTAATGTTTTGCGACGCGCCGTTTATTGATAAAAATCAATTGTTTATAATGATGAGAACGCCGCGCGCAAAATGGCTTTGCGGTCAGCTTTTATATATAGTTTTGGCAAGCGGGATTTATTACATGTTTATTTTTGCTGTTTCAATTCTGTCAACGATATTTTACGGCGGCTTTTCTCCCGAATGGGGCAAGACGCTGACGGCGCTGGCATACGACGGCACTTTGGCACAGGAGGTCGAGGCTTATTATTTATCCGTGCCGCGGATCGTTGTTGAATATTTTACGCCGCTTTTAGCGTGCTTTTATACGTTTATTACGTCGTGGCTGTCGGCGGTTTTTCTCGGGCTTGTCGTTTTTGTATGTAATTTATTTACGGGGTCGCGCACATGGGGTATCGCGGTCGGGAGTTTCTTTGTCATTTTATCCGTTTCCGCAAGAGGAATACGATATCTGGATCGTTTTTCGCCGATATCATGGTCAACTCTTAACTGTATCGATGTCGGCGGGCTTACGGCGCAGCCGAGCATAACGTATTGCTTGTGCGCGTATGCACTGCTGATAGCCGTGCTTACTGCTATGGTTTTTGTTTTCGGAAGAAAGAAAAGCCTTGACATGAAAGGAGAATAAAAGTGAACGCGATAACGATAAAAAATCTTACAAAAAGATTCAAAGAAGTGACTGTGCTTGACGATATAAACGTCGAATTTGAAAATGGCAAAGTGCACGGTCTGATAGGGCGCAACGGCAGCGGAAAGACGATGCTGATGAAGTGTATATGCGGTATCGTGCCGTATAAAATCGGAGAAATTCGCGTGAACGATAAAATAATCGGTAAAGATGTCGATATTCCCGACAACGTTGGAGTAATTATCGAAACGCCGGGATTCCTTCCGAATTATTCCGGGTTCAATAATCTGAAATTCCTCGCGAAAATAAGGAACAAAATCGGTAAGGAGAAAATCCGAACTGCGATAAAAAGCGTCGGCTTAAATCCCGATGACAAAAAGCACGTCGGCAAATACTCCCTCGGAATGCGTCAGCGTTTGGGGCTAGCGCAGGCAATTATGGAAGACCCCGATTTGCTGATTTTGGACGAGCCGATGAACGGCTTGGACAAGGACGGCGTTAAAGATATGCGGCAATATCTGCTTGACCTAAAAGCGCAAGGCAAGACGATTTTGATCGCCTCGCACTCCGCTGAGGATATTGACGTGTTGTGCGATACGGTTTGCGAGATGGATAAAGGGAAGCTGGAAAAGGTGCGCTGAAATCTGACGTTGAAATTATCAAGATGCATTAAATCGACGTATTATGCGCAATGTAAATGAAAGGAGAAAACTATGAGTAAAACATTTAACAGAAAGACTAAAGAAGAACGCCCCGTTCTTGCGATATGCTACGACTTTGACAAGACCTTAACTCCCGATGATATGCAGGCGCAGGGTTTTATTCAATCTGTTGGATACGATATTGCCGACTTTTGGCATGAATCTAACGGCTTGGCGGAAAACAACGATATGGATCAGAATTTGGCGTATATGTATAAAATGTTCACGGAATCAGAGGGCAAAATACTATTCACCAAAAAAATTCTTGAAGATTATGGCGCTAAAATATCGCTGTTTAATGGCGTAGATGATTGGTTCGAGAGAATTCGTCGATACGGCGAGGAGCACAATGTAATTGTAGAGCATTATATAATCTCTTCGGGCTTAAAGGAAATGATTGAGGGAACATCGGCAGCAAAGCAAGGGGCATTTGAAAAGATTTACGCGAGCTCATTTTTCTATAACGAGCGCGGCGTCGCAGTATGGCCTGCGCAAGTTGTAAATTACACGAACAAAACCCAATTTCTATTTCGTATTGAGAAGGGCGTGTTGGATATCAACGACCCCGGTGTCAACGATTATTTTAAGCCTGATGACATCAGGGTGCCGTTCAGAAATATGATTTATATTGGCGACAGCGATACTGATATACCTTGCATGAAGCTAGTCAACACATACGGCGGTCACTCTATCGGCGTATATAACGCGAATCAAAAAGAAAAGGCAAAGGCAAAGGTTTTCAAAATGATGGGTGACAACAGAATAAAGTATTTTGCTCCCGCCGATTACTCCGATGGATCTGAGTTGGACAGTCTTGTGAAAGCCATAATCGACAGAACGGATTCGAATGAAAGATTGGAAGGACTTCACTACAGCTGCTTTGATGAATACAGCAAAAAATGCAAAGAAAACAGCGAAGCCGAGCAAAGAAAAAATGATATAATCGCAAGACTTCAAAGCAGTGGAAGTTTTGAAAGCACACATTCAATAATTCAAGACCTTTTAACGGAAAGGTCGTGGACGCAGGAGCAAGCCGATTGGCTTTTCGACATTGCTATCTCTAATAATCAAGTGCGCTGGATCTTAGGTGACCGTGATGTCAAAGTATTTTATTCTAATTTGTTGAAAAAGACAAAAGAACTTTCCGATAGTGCCAAAATAGTTCAAGATGAATTGGCAAATAAATAAATGCGCCAAATAAAAGCAGCTTTTGTAAAAAAACACAAGGCATTTCACGCAAAATCGACATTTTGCGCAAGGAAGAGGTGCTGTTTCAACAGAATGACCGCAGGTTTGTACAACTACGGTCATTTCTTGTTATTAAGCAACGCTGTTATAATGCGGGTTCAGCTTGGCGTCCTTAAATATGTTACACTCCCGTCATATCCGCCGACATACTGCTTTGCAGAGATACCGCAAATCCGTAGAGCTGCACGGGTACGGTGCAGAATAAGTTGACCGCGAAAAATCCCTTTATAATATTCAGCGCGAGCGCTTTCGGATCGCCGCGCCCGCTTTGCGACTCTATGGCGAAATCGAAGAGGGCGACGATAATTCCCACGACAAATAACGCCCAGCCGAAATTGCTGAAAAGCTGCACGATCTGCTTGACCCACGGCAATTCGAACAATTCGGCGCCCATTGTATTCATGACCGCGAAAAATTCTCCCAACACTTTTATTATCTGCTGATAAAGCCAATCGGTGACATAATCGAACAATTTATTTACCAAATCCGCGCCGATGTCTATGTTAAAAATACGATCACCCCCGTCACATACTCAGCCGCATATCCTGAACGGGTTCGAGAAACATTTCGAGGTACTGCTCGGCGGCTTGGTTCATCGACTCGTAATCACGTTCGCTCGGCTTAAAGCCGTACCAGGAGACCTCTCCGCGGTATTCCCAAGCATAAACGGTCGATTCGGTTATTCCAAGCGTATCACGAAAATTCAAGCTCTGCCTGTCGATCTCTCCGGTTTTTGTGTTAATGATCTGTACAAGCGCCGATTCAAATTTCCCGTGAACGTCGCCGGTTTTAAACGATATTTTGGCGATGGTATCGTCCGTGAGCCGCCCCACAAGCGCGTTCCCGACGTATCGGATATCCGTCAGCGCAGAATTGTTCCCGAACATTTTCTTGAGTTCGTTTTCAAAAAATGTCATTGTTTTATCCTTTCGTAAAATGGCGGCATTTAATTTCTCAAATGCCGCCGTTATGCCGAATTAAAATTGCCACCTCAAATGTTGATGATCGTCCAGACATACGTCGGCGCGGTCAGAGTGAAAACGAGACACGCGAAAAGTATCGCCGGCGCAGCCCATTCGAAGTGCCCGCTCTTTCGGTAGTCAAAGTACGCGAGACCGAGTTTAGCAAAGAAAAATACCGCTAAAATAAGGTCGATGATCGGGAACACAACGTTATTTACAACGGTTTTGATCTGCCCCGAAGCGGCTTTCCAAGTACCCTCAATTGCGCCCGCGACGTTGCCGTCCGCAAAGGCGCAGAGCGACATCGCAGACATCGAGATGATCATAATCATCACTACGGAAATAATTTTGATTGTTTTTTTCTTCATAAAAAATCCTCCTGTTAATGTGTTGGCGCTACGTGCCAATCGTCGAAAACGTTACCCTTAATTGTAAGACTGTCGGTCAGATTCGCGGAAAGCATTCCCGCGGGAGTCCAGCAATCGAGTGCCCAAGTGTAGACCTTGTAATTCCCATCGGGATACCAAACGGGCGTGAAATGTGTGCGGTTATTGTAGGTGCTGTATTTGTTCTTTCGGAACTCCAGAACGTTCGTTGACGTGCTTTCGAGCAATCTCCAGTACGTTGTGTAATAGAATTCGGGGAAATACGCAACGGCATTTTGCAAAGCGGTATGCTCGCCGTTTCCACTGACCGATGCGGTAACTTTTTCGTTAATTCCGTAGCCGGATTTCATGGTTCTGCTGCTTGCCGTGGGATTTTTCTCATCACACGAAATCTGCATATTCGCGTTCATGGAAACGGAATAAGAGCTGCTGCGAAATTTCCACTCGCCCTCGTCGACCCAACGTCCGTAGTCGACCCAATGCCCGTTCTCTCCCGAGCCTACCCAACGCCAATTGGAATGCCAAACCCATTTTGCTTGCCAATAACAACTCCAAACACTCCAAGCCGCAGAAGTTCTCTGCGCTCTGCTCGGGACGGCGGGGGAGTGAAATCCGTCATTGCGGTTGTCGGCGGTAGGATCGGGCGGGGGATTTTTATTGAGGTCAACAATGCTTGCCGTAATATTTGTTTTGCTCGCGGACGCGTCGCCAGTCACCGTGACCTTAATATTCACGGTCTGCTCGGTGTTCGGCGTGTGCCATTTGCACCACACGAGCTGCGAACCGCCCTCGGGATACACAATATTGCTCACCGTGTAAACCTTATTTTTGATATAAAACCGCACCGTGACGGGGTTATCGGGCGTCGTCACCCATACTTAAGGATACACCGAATTATCAGTCGATTTTCCCCACGAAGCGGTAAAAAATCTCGATTTCCTGTGTTCTGATGCCGTTTTCATCGGTCTCCGCTTGGTGAACCATAATCTTATCAATCAGTTCATTCAGCAGAGGGGCTGTCAGTTCGGTTAGTTCTGTGTACTTGCGGATAAGCGCCAGCCATTTTTCTGCACTTTCCACATCCTGATCCGATTTGTCAAGGTTGGCTTGCAGTTCGTGCATCTTTTTTTCAAGCTGAGTTTGCTCGTCCTGATACTTAGCCGAAAGCATTGCGAAATTTCGCTCGGTGATAGCCGCTTTCGCTCTGTCCTCGTACATCTTAGCGAACAAATTATCAAGCTCATTAAGCCGTTTTTCGGTTCCCGACAGCTCTTTCTTGGTGCTTGCGGTTTCTTTTGCACGCTGCTTGTTGCCGCTTTTCAGCAACCGTTCAAGCAGCT
>JAMPFE010000079.1 GCA_023664705.1 Lachnospiraceae bacterium
GCTGTTTTTTTGTATTTTGCTTGTCAATTTTTTGTATTTTGCGTGACAGACAACATTTGAAGAAAAACTAGCTCAAGCGTTTAAAGAAACATTTGAGGAGCGGACGGAACGTTTGATGAGGGTTGAAAAGAAACACCGCTTCTCTCTTGCATACAGGCTGTGGGAACGCAAAACGCTGCGCGATTTCCGCCGAGGCTGCGTTGACAAAAACTGGACTTTGCGGAAAGCGAGATATGCCGTGGCGGCATTAACCGCAGCTTTGTCGCTGTTGATCGGCGGAACGGCATATGCGGCGGTTGTTTTGTTTGGCAGATACGGCTTTGTTGATAAAGTCGACTACTCGAAATTGCTTCTCGAAAACCACCCCTCCGACAAGACGACCATTGAGGAGCTCTACGGGCTGCCGGAGGAGGACGGTTGGGAGCTTATTGATTACAATATAGATCCGACATGTTCAACGCTGTTCTATCAACGCGGCGATGTTAAAGTAAGTTTTGATCAAAGTACCATACACAACGGAAATATGGGTCATATCAACACGGGAAAAGCCGATGCGGAGATGCTGTCTTTGTATTCGGAGAACGACGGATTTGTGTTGGAATTTGAAAATTCTACGTTAATATATTGGTTATATGACGGATATCTTTTAAAAATTTATGGTAATATAGACAAAAATAAAGCTATAAATTTGACATATTCTACAAAAATCGTCAATTTCCCCAAAAATTTTTAAAAAAGCTGTTACGATGAGGTGTTCTATTTCGCTTCCATTATAGATAAGGGAAAATTTGTCGTTCACGCAAGAAAGTGTGCAAAGGTATTTCATTTTTGATGTGCTTTTCGCTGTCTGTAACGGCAATATGCAGAAGCATGACAAAAGGCACGTCGGACGTGACAAAGATCGTCGCCGAGCAAACGCTCCAAAAGCAGGGTTTCCTGTGGATATGGAGCACATACGACGAATTGCTCATGCGGAAAGTTAAGAACAACATTACGCGTGTACGCGAAAAGCGCTTGACAACCGTATGATAATATGTTATAATATAAGTAAAGGCGTCGGACGTTTTGAAAGGAGTTTAATTATGAAAAAAATTCTTAGTATCTTATGTGCAATCCTATTGACTTTCCCGCTTTCGGCTTGCAATAATGTCGAAAAAGAAAGCAGCTCCGACACGGAGAGCAGTTCCACATCTTCGTCGACGACGGACAGCGTTTCGCCCGAGGACGAGGCTGTGGCGCTTGTTATGGCGAATCACCCCGACGCCGAGATCCTTGAGGTTGTCGAGGGAGAGGACGGGGCGATATCCGTGACCTACCGCGTTTCGGGTCAGACAGGAGTGTTTACCAAGACCGACGGCGCGGTTCAATGGTCTATGCTTTCGTCCTTTTGGGATAATTTCCCGTCGTATGAAGAGGTTCAAGCGAAATACCCCGATAAAACCGTGCTCGTCTGGACTATAGAGGAAACTCTCTACGAACGCCACTCGCCGTTTCACGTCGATAAAGTCAACGAATATCTTGACGAACAGGGCTGCGATTTCGCGGTATGCTTTTATCCGCTCCGCTTTGATTACGATATCGACACGATGTATCCCGATAAGGCGCTCACCATGATAAAGGAATTGCTGGACGGCGGCGAGCGTATCGACATTATTTCGGCAATGAATTATGACGAATTTGTGTTTGACGGTATGCTCGAACAGCTTGACGGGTATCTGGAAACGGACGTCGGGCGCGTGCTTTACGGCGCGTTCCCCGAAAAGCTCTGGGAGACCCTGCGCATAAACGGCGGCATTTACGGAGTAAGCGGCTATATGAGCCGCATACCTTGCCCCGACCCCGGATATTACGTCAACGCCGAGCTTGCAGAAAAATACAACTATGACGTTACAAAGCCTGTTCTTGAGCAGCTTGATATACTTAAAGCCGTAAAGGAAAACGAAAAGAAAATAGACGTTTTTTCGTCATATTCGGATTTTGACAGTATAATTTACTTTATGAACGCCAAGATGCTCTCCCGCACCGTTTATTGGAACAGCGAGACCCATTCCGCGGAGCTTTCGATAGACAACCCCGTATATATCGAGGGGCTGCGGATGTACGATACCCTTAAAAGGGAGGGTGTGCTGAAGCTCACGGACACGAGCCATTCGGAAAACTTTTTCATAAGAGCGGATCAAATAAGCGGAGGGGGCGTCGTCTACGCCGATACGGATACCGTCGACGTGGATTATTTCGGAAACACCGTGACGGCTATTCCCGTGTTTACAACATATTCGACGGTGCGCACCGTTCCGCTGGCGACCGGGATTTGCAGCAAATCTGCAGACAAGGAAAAGGCATTCGAGCTGCTGGCAAAAATATTTACCGACCCCGTTCTGAATAATCTTCTGGTTTACGGCGTCGAGGGCGAGAATTATATTCTTGAAAACGGCATTGTAAAAGAGCTTGAGTTGCCGCCCGATATGGAAGGATTCAACATAAATGCGATGAACACCATTCGTTTTGCGAATCAGATGATATGCCACCGTTCGGAGGATAATTTATTAACGCCCGAGCAGTACGTTAAAATATTCGAGAACGCCGAGGTATTTGCCGACTACGATTTCGCGCTCGACCCGAAAAACATTTTAAACGAGCTGAACGCGGAATATAACGCGGCGGATAACATTTCGCTGCCCGAGGATGATCAAACCCTTGATGAAGTCCTTGCTGCATACCGCGAGGGTCTGTACGCGGCGGGTGTGCAGACGATAATCGACGAATGCAACAGACAGTATGAGGTGTACAAAAATGAAAAAAATTAAGTGGCTTTCGGCGATTTTGGCGCTGACGGTTCTTTCGGGCTGCGCAAGCTCCGCGCCGTCCGAAAGCGCCGAGCGGATCGTGTGGAATTACGGGAACGCCGACGAGCGCGGCGAGCTGTACACAGACAGCGGGGAAAGGCTGAATTTTGTTGATTTCGACACAATGCAGTCCGCTTTGCTGTGCTCCAAGCCGAACTGCACTCACGCTAACGCGAAGGAGTGCTCCGCGTTCGGAATGTCAAATCATCCGATATTATACGGCGATAAGCTGTATTTTTTCGATGTTGAAACGAATTTCGACGGCGACGAGGTCACCGATACAACAACCGTTTACAAAGCCGACCCCGACGGCACGAACCGCGTTAAGGCGTGCGAAATAGAGGGTCTGTCGCTGCTGACGTATACCCGAATGCTGATAGTCGGCGATAGGGCGTATTTCTCAATGGACAAAACGGGCTGGAACGAGGAGCAGACCGCGTCTTCGGGCTATAACGAGGTGTGGTTCTGCGGCTTCGATTTTTCAACGGATACGTTCGAGAAAATCGAAATGCTGCACGAGGGCTGGTGCTCGAGCTCGTGGATATTCGGGCTGTATGATAACAAGGTCGTTTTCAGATACGCGTATTCCGAGGAGAAAGTGCCGTATCTCGAAAACGCTAATGATATCGGCAAGTATCTCACAAACGTTTACAAAGCCTATGATACCGAAAACGGCGTGATGTCCGAGTTGACGCTTCCCGAGCCGCTTTGCGTCGGCGGCGGATATTACGTTTACGAAAAGGACGGCGGCGCGGTTGCGCTTTCCGAAAGCGGAAAGGAAATGCCTTTGCCCGATTTCTCTGCGGGGGCGAATTTGACAATAACCAACGGAAAGCTTTTCAATTGTTCCGAGCAAGTATGCGCCGACCTCTCTAACGGCAAAATGTACAAGCTGAACAGCCCCGATAATTTAGTGGTATATTCGGATGGAAATTATATTTTGAAGAGCTTTAACGGGTTGAAACAGGCTTATGAATATTCCAAAACCCCCGAAAAGGATTATATCGGTGGCGCGCTATGAACGAACTTAAAATAGAAAATCTCTCCAAGCGCTACGGCAAAAAGACCGCGCTGAACAGCGTTTCAATAACGTTGAACGACGGCATTTACGGCTTGCTCGGACCCAACGGCGCGGGAAAATCCACGCTGATGAATATCCTCACGCAGAATATCCCTTCGGACGGCGGAGACGTTTTCTGGAACGGCGAAAAAACCTCCGCGCTCGGCGTGAAATTCCGCAGCATCATCGGCTTTATGCCGCAGCAGCAGGAATTATACCCGACATTCACGGCGGAGCGTTTTGTCGGTTATCTGGCTGCATTGAAAGGCATTTCACAAAAGGAAATAAAAAGCGAGGTCGCAAGAGTCTTGTCGCTGGTGGAATTATCGGACTGCGCGAATAAAAAGCTCGGCGGCTTTTCTGGCGGAATGAAGCAGCGCGTTTTAATTGCGCAGGCGCTGCTCGGCGACCCGAAGCTGATAATTCTCGACGAGCCGACCGCGGGACTTGACCCGAAGCAGCGCGTAATTATCCGGCGGCTTATCGGCTCGCTTTCCGAGGGCAGAATTATAATCGTTTCAACGCATATCGTCTCGGATATTGAAACTATCGCGGACAAAATCGTGATGATAAAATCGGGTGAAATAATCGAGATCGGCAGCGTTCCCGAGCTTTGCGAAAAGGTAGAGGGCGCGGAGAAAACATTGGAAAATCTGTATATGCAATGCTACGGTGACGAATGATGAGAGTTTTATTTTGCGAGCTGCGTAAGCTTTTTTCATCGGGAATTTTTATTTTTATCGTCTCGGCAGCGGTTATATTAAACTTGTATTTATGCCTTACCGCAAAACCCGTTGAGGTCTCCGACGAGCGGTACAGAACATTTTACGACAAATTTGAAACGCTCCCGAGCGGCAAAATAATCACGGAATTAAACGCCGAACTCGAAAATTTTTACAACGGCGAATTATCCCTTGAAACGATAAATCAGCGTGATTTTCTGCAAAACGAATTACAACAAGCGGAGCTTATCGCGAATTACGAAAATTATCTCGCCGAAATAGACGCGTCGGCGGAGCGCATGACGAGCGTGTCGATTTTCGCCAAAAAAGACAGCTTTTCCTACAAAAACATCACGCGCACTCCCGCCGCTTATAATGCGGTTCGAGAGGTCAAGCCCGTGTACTCGCGCTCGGAGGGAATATTACTTGCAATTGATAATTCCGCATGCGATATTATGCTTATTTTCTGCGCGCTTACGGCGGTCGTTGTGTTGATTGTCAGGGAACGCGAATCGGGCATAACCGCGCTGATAAAGCCGCTTCGTCACGGACGTTCGCATCTCGCGGCGGCGAAATCGGCGGCGGTTTTATTGTGCTACGTTTCGGTCGGTATCTTGATTTACGGCGGTGCCCTGACGGTCGGCGCGGCGAGGTTCGGGCTCGGCGATCTGTCGCGACCCGCGCAGTCGCTGAAGGGATTTATCGGCTGCAATTTGCCTATAAGCGTCGGCGCTGCAATTTCGCTGATAATTGCAGTGAAAATTGCCGCCGCGTTCCTTGCCGCGCTGATTTTTGAGTGTCTCTGCACCGCGTTTTATTCGATTTACGCGTACATTTCCGCGGCGGTGAGCGCTGCCGCGGAGGTGATTTTGTACGCGGCGATAGACGGCAATTCTTGGGCGGCGGTATTCGGAAAAATAAACCTCGCGGCGTTTTCGCAAAGTGCCGAAATATTCAAAAATTACCTCAATATAAATATTTTCGGCGAACCATGCAATATAATTTCTGTAACGATTATTTCACTTACAGTGGGAATTGCGGGATTTTTCATTTTGCAGAATTTCCTGTTTTCGCGAATTGAAATTAAGGATTTCAAAACCCGACAGTTAATTCCGCCGCCGCGGATAATCCCGAAAAAGCCGTTTTCCTATGCGGCTTATAAGCAATTCATTACGCACAGGGGAGCGTTGATAATTCTGCTTATTCTGGGAATTCAAATTTATTTGTCGGCGAATTATCGAATTGAATTCAACGCCGACGATATGCAATACCGCGCCTACTGCGAGCAATTCACGCAAATGACGGAGCAGCAGGCGGACGAGTTCGCCGAAACGGAAAAACACCGCTTTGAGGAGCTCCACGAGCGCGTATTGACTGCCGATTTCAACGAAATAATGAAAATCTACGACGAACTAAACGCGGAAAGCGGCTTTGAGCGCGCCTATGAACAGCAGCGTTACATTTCCGCGCTGGACAGTGAAAACAAGGCGATGTTTTATCAGACGGGTTGGCGGCGGCTTTTTGCCGCGAACGGTTACGCGGAGGATATGCGGTTGACCCTTTTCGCCGCACTTGGAATTTGCTTTGCCGTTTCGCCGTTAATTGCCTACGATAACCGCCGAAGACTGGGATTTTTATTGTACACCAATCTGCACGGCAAACGCGAATATTTCCACCGCAATATCACCGTTTCCGCGATAGTCTCAACGTTTATTTCAATCGCGGTAAACGCTCCGCACATACTCGGCATTTTATCGCTCTACAAAACCGACGGCGCCGGATTTTCCATTCGCTGCATACCCGAATTCGAGCGCTTTTTCGACATTCCGATATTCGCGTATATCGCTTTGCTGTGCGTTTTGCGGATGCTTTCGCTTATTCTTTGCGGTTGGATAATTCTGTTTATTTCCTCGAAATGCAAAAACGTTTCGGCAGCTCTGCTGATAAGCACGGCGGTTTTCGCGCTGCCCGTTATGCTGTACCTTGCGGGCGCAGAGTTCGTGTTGCCGCTGTGTATGCCGTTTTCCGTTAACCGCGAGATAATTGAAAACACGTGGCAGTATGCCGCGCTCATATTCGTTTTTTGCGCTGTTGCTGCAATTCGTACCGAATTAAAACTCCGCGGGAACTTAAAAACTTGAGTGTTTTCTTTGTTTACTGCGGCTCAAATTTTGACCTGATTTCGTTCTTAACTTATACTATATAATGGCACTTGATAGGTTGAGGTTCGCCCGTCATCTTTTCCGAGCCGTTCTCAGACTGACCACATCTTTGACCATAGACACGCTCGGAGCATACGGAAACAACGGGCACAAGACCGCCAAAGAGCATTTTCCGTGGAGCGGAAACCGCTATAAAAAGCCATTCGCGGCGGAGAGGGCTTTAATCATACTCTTCGGGACGCGGAGGTCGCGTGTTCAAATCACGTCGTCTCGACCAGAGTCGCTAGCGACCTTTCGCTGGCAAAATAGGCTGATTGTTTTTGAGCAGTCAGCCTATTTTATTACCTTTCTTTGGAGAACTTTTCCAAGGCAAATTTTGATTGAAAACTCGTTATCTCCTCATAAATAATATACTCTTGACAAAATCCCCGAAGTGTGGTATACTGTAGGAAAGGAAGTGAGCGGTTTGGTAATACAGGACAAGGACTTGTTGGGAACATTCGAGCAGAAGAAGGCTCTGGTGGCGCAGTTTAATCTAATGGATGATACGTTCTTCTCGGTGGTTATGGAACACAACGATGCGGCGGAATATCTGTTGTCGCAGCTGCTTGGCAGGAATATTAAAATCATTGAGAACAAAACGCAGTACTCCATTCGCAATGTGGAAAGCCATTCGATAGTTCTTGACGCGCTTGTCGAGGACGATGAGCACAACATTTACGACGTGGAAGTCCAAGTCGGCGACAAGGACAATCATGAGCGGCGAATACGATACTACCGCACGGCGATAGATTGGTCGTATCTCGAAAAGGGCAGGGACTATTCTGAACTGCCCGAGGTTTATATGATTTTCATATCGGACTTTGACCC
This sequence comes from Lachnospiraceae bacterium, assembly GCA_023664705.1. GTDB lineage: Bacteria > Bacillota > Clostridia > Oscillospirales > Ruminococcaceae > CAG-115. The sequence continues at coordinate 7,661 of JAMPFE010000079.1, forward strand.
GTTCGACATGAAAAAGGTGCATTATGAGATCACGCAAAGTGTTAAGGGAACGGATCGCAGCTATGACAGCGGGGTTCATATCCACTATTTCAACACGACGGTCAAAGATGAAACATTTTTATCGGAACTGATGCATTACCTTGCAGACAGCGACCCGGAAAGCAATCATTTCGGCGCGTTGTCGCAACAGGTAAAATATCACAAGGTACAGAACGAGGGGGTAAGTTTTATGTGTAAAGCAGTTGAAGAATATGCGGCTACAAAGAAGATTGAGGGTAAAATCGAAACGATCAAGAATATGCTCAAAGAAAATATTCCGTTTGAGGTGGCTCTTAAATGCGCGGGGCTTGATAAAGTCACTTACGACAAATTTTCTCGGGATATGCAATGACGTATATTTTCGTGTGCCCTTAAAACAATGAAAAAATAACCACGAGCCGAGGAAATTCGGCTCGTGATTTTGTGATTAAGGCGGTTTCGGTCGGTCTGTTCGCAATCGGCGGTATAGACGATTTCCGACCTCGAACTCGTACACGTCAGTCCGCTCCAGACAGAATGTCAGCAGTTTACACAGATTATTTGAGACAAAAGAAGAGTGTGCCTTGTCGGCACACTCCTTGCTATTGCTTTGAGTTATTTCAAGTCTCATTCCCGGGAAGAAATTGAACGTTACAATCACTT
>JAMPFE010000007.1 GCA_023664705.1 Lachnospiraceae bacterium
TAATTTTTGTGTTATTTTCAGTGATGACACAAGTACAACACAACATGAACGCGATCAACGCGTACAACAGGCTTAACGCTAACGTAGCAGGTCTTAAGAAGGCTTCCGAGAAGCTCTCCAGCGGTTACAGAATCAACCGCGCGGGCGACGACGCTGCCGGCTTGGCGATTTCCGAGAAGATGAGAAGCCAGATCAAGGGCTTGAACCAGGCGGTCCGCAACTCGCAGGACGGCATCAACATGATCCAGACGTTCGAGGGCGCTGCTCAGGAGACCCACAGCATACTTCAGCGTATGAAAGAGCTCGCGACCGAGTCCGCTAACGGTACTTACGACAACGCGACCGACCGTGCGGCTATCCAGCTCGAGTTTGACCACCTCAACGACGAGCTCAACCAGATCGCGGACACCGATTTCAACGGCACGATCGTGCTGAACGGCGGCGAAATGGCTGACGGTCTGAAGGCTTCCGGCATTAACAACGGTATCGGCGAGTTCAACTACAAGACCAAGGCTGCTACCGAGGCTGCTGCGGCTGCCGAGGACGCTAAGCTGCTTGCCTCTGCGCAGGACGTTGTTGGCGGCGACCGCTTTAAGAGCATGAGCGGTTCGGGCACTGCCGAGGCTGCTAAGACCAACGTTATTGATAACTCGGGCTATGGAAAGACCGACGCTGACGCTATCTGGAAGAAACTCGGTCTTGATGCAAACGAAGTTGAAAAGGTTGACGTAACCTTTACATTTGACGGCACTAACTGGGTTGCTACTGCTGCTACTAATTTCAAGGACAGCGCGGATAATGAAGTTAAGGGCGTTACCGTTGCCGCGGACGCTTTGAAGAGCGTTGCTACGAGCAAGGTTAACGACGCTAATACTCCCGGCGCGGGCGGTTTCAGGATTGCCGGTACGTCCGTTAACGCTATCTTTAACGACAGCAACGTTCAGAAGTATGACCAGTTGACCATTACGTTCCAGAACAAGGGCGGCGATACAACTGCTCCCGATAACGTAGGCGTTTTGGAAGATTCCTTTAAAATCGCCGACCAAGTAACTGTGTCTCGTGATATAACTGGAACTCCCACCGTTGTTCTCGGTAAGGATTTGACAACCGCCAATATGAAAGGAACTGACGGCAAGGCTCTTGCTGATGCGCTGGAGAAGATTTCGACGACAAGTGATTTGTTTGAGATGGCTGCGAATGCGGCAATCACGATTAAAACTGGTAACACAACCGGTTTCGTGACGGGTTGGAATCTTGCCATAGGAACTGACGGAAAACTTACGTTGGCAAACGCTGGGGGTACTAAGACGTATGAGCTTGCTGTAATTAAAGCACCGACTACGGGAGCTACAAACACCTCAACCGCAAAATTTGGCGTCGACTTTGCAAACTACAATTATGTGGACAACAGCGGTCTTAAGGCAAACAGTGTCGAGACCAGCGCTGACGCAAAGGCGAAAGAGGGCATGTTTGACGCAACTGGCGCTTCGGGCGGCGTTTCCAAGGCTGACGCTTTTGAGCAGTCTACCGCTATCCTTACTTACGCCGACAACATCACCCTCCAGACGGGCGCAAGAACCAAGGACGCTGTAAACTTCAACTTCAACTACAACACAGACGGCACCGCGGATATGGGCGACCTTACTCCCAACCTCAACCTGTCCGCTCGCGCTGACGGTCTGAGCACCGCTAACCTTTCGCTTGCAAATCAGGTTGACGCTAACAAGGCTATCGACCAGATTGATAAGGCTATCAACAAGACTTCCCTTGTTCGTGCAAGCTTCGGTGCTATCCAGAACCGTCTCGAGCACAAGATCACGAACCTGACCACCACTTCGGAGAACCTGACCGAGGCGGAGAGCTCGATCCGCGACACCGATATGGCAAGCGAGATGATGAACTACACCAAGTTCAACATTCTCCAGCAGGCGGCGCAGTCTATGCTCGCGCAGGCAAATCAGCAGCCGCAGAGCATTCTGCAGTTGCTCGGCTAATTTTAGTCGGATTTGCTCGAAAAAACTTAATAAAGTTCACCCCCGAGTTTTCGGGGGTGTTTTTTATTAAAATTCCAGCGCCTCGCCGCCGCCGAAGTACAAGATCCTGTCTCCGAGCATTTCGTCCATGATGTCGAACCCGCGAAATCCCGTGCAGTGGCAGGCGTACACCTTTTCCGCGCCCGAGAGCTTTATAGCTCGCGACTGCGCCGTGACATAGTCGGCGGAGCAGTTGAGCGCCTTCGGGTTGCCGCCCATAAAATGGAAACCGCCGATGACCGCGAGTATCGGAATATCGTGCCAGCGCCGCTGCACAGTCTCAAGCATATTCGCCGCACCGCAGTGAAAGCACCCGCCGACGAGCACCAGCCCGTCCGCCTTACGCTTTTTCGGGAATATCACGGCAAAGCTCTCGTCCGAAAAATCGAACGGCTGCGGCTTCTTGTCCTCCTCGGACATCGCGAAATAGCTGCGGTCGGGGTTCACGTCCTTCTCCTCAAAGTCCTCGCAGCTCGCCAGATAAAAGCCCTCGCAGACCTCCGAAAAGCTGTTGAACAAAATCAGATTGTGGGCATACTTCTTAAAGAACCCTCTGCCCTGCCCCACGGGCGATTTAAACAGCCCGTTTTTCTTGAACACCTCGCGCTTCGCGCCCGCGCGGAGATAAATATCCGCGCCCGGGTTGATCTTCATCACCTGGTCGATGCCGCCCGTGTGCGCCAAGTGGCTGTGCGTAAGCACCACCGCGTCGACGTCGTTTATCGGCAGCCGCATGCGCTTCGCGTTCTCGACGGCCTTTCCCGTCAGGCCCGTGTCGATAAGGTAGTTCCTGCCGCCGTATTCGACAAAAAACGACAAGCCTTCCTCAAAAAACAGCTTCTCATTGACCGCCGTGTTCTCGATAAGACAAATTATCCTCAAAAAGCCTTCCCCCATTTTTTTCAAATTACGGAGCTGTCACCTTGCCGAGGAACACGATCTGCCCCTCCGCGCTGTCGTAGATCATAAACGCGAACGGTCTGTCGAGCGTGACTTCCTTTTTCTCGCGCTCTATCGGCTCTGCCGCCGTGTCTATCGATATCACGGTCGCGGCAGCCGCCTTTGTGCCGTTCTCGTCAAGCTCCAGCTTGGTCTTTTGCAGCACGTCCGAAACGAACAGCGCCTCGTCCGAAATACCCGAGAAGTCCGCCCTCTGCGGGTCGAAGATCTCCTCCAGCCCGAACGCCTTGAGCGTCGCGGTGAGCGGTATTTCCGTCTCGAACTCCAGCCTCGGCATTTTCGCGGCAACGTCGTACTCAAAGCTCTCGCTCTCCAGCAGCGACGGAATATCGAGGCTCTCAATCGAAAAATCGCCCGTCTCCTTCGGCAGTATCCCGATAAACTCCAGCCCGTTCAGATATCCGCAGCTAAACGCCGTCGCTTGGGCGTTCTCAAAGTAGCTCCTACCGCTGTTATGCATAAGCGGCAGCTCCTTTGCCGACCCGTCAAGCGCCGTAAACGGCTGCTTCCAGTCCTCGTAAACCGACCACTTGTCCCGCCAAGCCGACTCGAAATACACGGTATTAACGAGCACCGCCGCAATATCCTCCGAATAATCATTTATAACGGACGGTATCATCTTGTGCGTCTTTTCGCTCACCCAGCCGTTTATCGCGTTCAGCGCGTTCGTCTTGTCGCCGAAATCGATATTCCGCACCTCCGCGCCGAATTTCTCCGTCAAGCGGCTTTGATAGTCCTCCTTAAACGGCAGCTTCTCATTCGCCCAGAACGAGTTCGCAAGCTCGAAAACGTTCTTCCAGCCGTCCTCGTACTCCGAAACGTAGTTGTACTGCCCCTTGACGATCTGCATATAATGCTCGGCAAAATCGGAATAGTTCTCCGTCCCGAGATAAGCGTTCAGCGCGCTCTTCGAGCCGCCCTCCGCGCCCTCCGCAAGCAGCCCCAGCGCCATATTCAGCGAAAGCGGGCTGAACATGCTGTTCTCCTTGCCTTGGCTTATCACGTCGAAAAGCCTTATCGAGTTCATCATATTATCGGCAGTCACCTCCACGGGAGGGACAACAACGTCCTCAACGCTGCTCGACACCTCCACGGGAACGTTCTCCGAGCTGCTCTCAACGCTGCTCTGCTCCGTGCTCTCCGAGCTCGAAACGCTCTCCGCGCTCTCCAAAGAGCTTGAAGAAGAGCTTGTCGACGAGCTCGAAGAGCCCGAGCTAAGCGCTCCCCCGTTCTCCGAGCACCCCGCCGTCATAACCAACGCCAGCATAGCCGCCAAAGCGGAAATCATTCTCTTTTTCATCTCGCGCACCCCCTTACGGCTCCGTAACCTTGCCGAGGAACACTATCTGCCCCTGCACGTAGTCGTATATCATAAACGCAAACGGTCTGTCAAGATAAACGTACTTCTCCTCGCGCTCTTCGGGCATCCCCCCGGCTCCCATCAGCACGGCAGTCACCGCCGCGGCTTTGGTGCCGTTTTCGTCAAGCTCTAAGCTCGTTTTCTGGAGCACCGCCGAAACGTACAGCGGAAACTCCGACATTCCCGAAAGGTCCGCGCTGTCGGGGTCGAATATCTCCCCCAAGCCCGCCGCGGCAAGCGCCTTCGTCAAGTCAAACTCGCTGTCGAATTTCAGCCTCGGCATACGCGCGTACACGTCATAGTCATAGCTCTCGCTCTCCAGCAGCGACGGAATATCGAGGCTCTCAATCGTAAAATCGCCCGTCTCCTTCGGCAAAATTCCAATAAATTCCAGCCCGTTCCTGTACCCGCAGCTAAAGGCGGTCGCCTTGTCGTTCTCAAAATAGCTGCTCACCCCTCTGCGCATAAGCGGCAGCTCCTTTGTCGACCCGTCAAGCAGCGTAAACGTCTGCATATTGTTCTCGTTTATCGCCCACTCGTCCCGCCACGCCGACTCAAAATACACGGTATTGACAAGCACCGCTTTCAGCAGCTCCTCGTCATAATCGCTTATTATCGACGGTATCATCTTGTGCGTCTTTTCGTTCACCCAGCCGTTTATTGCCTTCAGCGCCTTGCTCTTCTCCGAGAAGTCGATATTGCGCACCTCCGCGCCGAACCTCTGTTGGAGAACGCTCTTGTAGCTCTCCTTAAACGGTATCTCCTCGTCCGCCCAGAACGAGTTCGCGATCTCGAAAACGTTGTCGTACTTGCTCCCGAGGCTCGACGGCTCGTTTAGGCTTTCCTCCGCGTGCTTCATATAGCTCTCCGCGAACGCCCCGTAGCCGTCTCCCCCGAGGTACCCGTCAAGCGCGGCTCTCGTCTCGCCCTCCGCGCCCTCGGCAAGCATTCCCAGCGCCATATTCAGCGAAAGCGGGCTGAACATAGCGTTCGCCTTGCCCGCGCTCACCGCGTCGAACAGCCGCACGGAGTTTCGCACGTTGTCCTCCGTCACCTCGATAGGCGCAAGATTTGCCATCTCCACTTTTCCGACGGTCATGCCGCCGCTTTCTCCGCTGTCCGACGAGCAGCCCGACGCGGAAGCGAGCGTCAGCAAAGCCGCCAACGCCGCGGTCATCTTCTTTTTCATACGGTATTCCTCCTTTTCCGCGGGAAACACCGTACATATACGGCATTCCCTATCCGTGCTTTCGCACATACTCCTTTATCGCCGCAAAGCTCTCCGCGCTGATACAGTGCTCGATACGGCAGGCGTCCTCGGATGCAATATCCTCGGGCACGCCCATAGAGGTCAGCCAGTTAGTAAACAGCAAATGCCGCTCGTACACGTTTTCCGCGATCTCGCGCCCCGTTTTCGTAAGCGTGATATAGCCGTTATTATCGACCTTAATGCAGCCCTCTTCGCGGAGGTTTTTCATCGCGACGCTCACCGACGGCTTGGAAAACTCCATTTCCGCGGCGATATCGACCGAGCGCACGCTGCCGTTGCGGTTGTGCAAAATCAGGATAGTCTCCAGATAATCTTCCTTGGATTCAAAAATTCTGTCTTTCATAGTTCCGCCTTTTCATAAAAAAATTCCGTTGCTTTAACTATTGTACCACTTTTCGGCAAATTAGTCAAGTATAATTATGAATAAACGGCATCGCGCTCTGTATATAATACCGAGCGAATGCCGAAAAGGTTTCAAAAATTTCTCCAAAATCAGAATTTACGGCACTTTTGGTTTAAGGTAATTTCTCGTCATCATAGGTTGTTTTTTATTTTTACACTAACTTCGGTGCAAGAGGACACCCTTCGGGGAAGGGGGAGGAGGTCAGGTTTATCTTCTTCGTCATTCTCGCGCTTAAATCCTCCCCCTTCCCCTACGGGTTTCCTCTTCCGATTACCTTCCCCTCCCCCTATCCTCCTTCTTCGCAGGTTTGCGCTGCGGGAAACAACACTAATCCTCTCGGCGTTCTTGTCGTGGCTGGTTAGGTTATCGTCGGTGGTCTCACTGTATAGGAACCTTTTTTCGAGGGGTACACAAGGGCGGCGTTATGCCCGTTAACTAACTGCTAACAACCATTTTCTAAATTCTAATTTATCATACCACCCCCAAAACTGCAATTTACTGCAAACATTTTCTCCGCCGAATTAGTTAGCACCCCAAATCCCAGATTTTAACACAAAATTACAGCGCTTCCAAATATTCCCACCTCAAAACTGCATTTTTCTGTAAATAACTGCAAAACGACTGCAAATCACTGCACGCGAGCTGCAAAAAGCTGCAAGAAAAGGGACAAATCCGCACCGATTTGTCCCTTTTTGAAAATTTTTTGCAATTTCCCAGTCAAAAACTTGCAAAAACCGCCAAACGGTCATTCGACCGACTTCAGCGACTCGACCATGCTTATCTTCTTCAGAACGCGCGTCATAATAAGGTTTACGATAAGCGAGAACGCCACAGTCACCACCAGCGACCATACATAGCTCGGCACGTGGATACTCCGCCCGAACATCATCTCGTCTATCTCCGCCGTCGTTATAACAAACATACAAAGCGCGTGCCCGAGAAACAGCCCCACAACGCCGCCCATGGCGGACAGTATGATGTTCTCGCGGAACACGTAGCTCGAGACCTCCGCGTCGTAAAATCCGAGGACTTTAAGCGTGGCGATCTCGCGTATGCGTTCGGTAATGTTTACGTTCGTCAGGTTGTACAGCACCACAAACGCCAGCGCCGCCGCCGAAACTATCAGCACTATCGTCACGAGGTTCATTGTTTGCAGCGTCTCGTGAACGCTGGAAAGCGAGCTCGCGTTCATTATCACGGCAAGCACGTTCTCGTTTTTCAGCATATGCTCGGTAAAGCTGTTTTGCAAGTTTTCATCAAGCGAAATGCCGTTGTCGAAATATATCATATTATAGTCGGGAGCGCTGCCGAAAACCTCCTTGTACAGCTCCTCCGAAATATACAGATAGTGCCCCGCGTAGTGCTCGGTAATGCCCGCTATCTTCACCCTTCTGTCAACGCCGTCGCTTATACGGAGGGTTATCTCGTCGCCGAGCTCCGCGCCGAGCAGCTTCGCCGCCTTTTCGGTGATGACCGCGCCGTCCGTCAGCGAGAGCTTCTCGCGCGAAACGCGCTCGTGCAGGTCGATAAACCGCTCGAACAGCTCCGCATCCTCGACGGCGGTAACGTACACCTGAACGCTGTTCCCCGAAAACTCCGTGCCGTACTGCTTTATCAGCGCGCGCGTATAGGCGGTGTTCTCGTCGTAGTCCAGCAGCGTATCGTAGATGCTCCGCAGCTCCGAGGGCTTTATCTCCTCGTCATACGCCATATATCCGCTGTACTTGTAGATCTCCCTGTATTGCAGGTCGACGATATCCGAAATGGAGTCCTTCAAACCGAAGCCCGTCAGCGAAAGCGCCGTGCAACCCGCGATGCCTACAACCGTCATAAACATTCTGCGCTTATATCGGAACAAATTTCGCCCGCTTACCTTGGCGAAGAAGTTCATCCGGTTCCAGATAAACGGTATCCGCTCGATAAGCACGCGCTTTCCCGCCTTGGGGGCTTTCGGGCGCATAAGCGACGCGGGGGTCTCCCGCAATGCCTTGTTGCAGCTGAAAAACACGGTCGCCGCGATCGCCAAAATCATTGAACCTATTGATACTATCATATTTTCGGGCGTGAACAGGTAATGGATATCGACGATGTTGTACATCATGGAATAGGCGTACACGATAACGGTCGGGAACAGGAAGCACCCGCCTATCGCGCCGATAACGCCGCCGACAGCCGCTCCCGAGACCGCGTAGGACATATAATGCCGCATTATGGCGCCGTTTGAATACCCGAGGGCTTTCAGCGTTCCGACCTGCGTGCGCTGCTCCTCGACCATTCTCGACATCGTGGTAAGGCACACCAGCCCTGCCACGAGCAGGAAAAACACGGGGAAGATAGCGGCTATCTTGCCTATTCTCTCCGCGTTGGAGGAATACTCCGAGTAGCCCGTGTTGTCGTCGCGCGTGAAAACGTACCACTCGGCGTTTCCGACGTCGGCTATCTTTGCCTTTGCGTCAGCGAGCTCCTTTTCGGCTTTGGCTATCTCGCGCTCGAACTCGTAAACGCCGTCCTCGTATTCCGTCAGCCCGTCGGCGTATTTTTGCTTTGCCTCTTCAAGCTCCGCGAGACCGTCCTCGTACTGCTGCTTTCCGTCGACAAGCTCCAGCCTTTTTTCGGCGACGGTCGCCAAGCCCTCGTAATACTGTACTTCGCCGTCGGCAAGCTTCTGCATGCCCTCGGTATATTCCGCGAGACCGTTTGTATACTCCTCCATGCCCTTGACGTACTCGGACTTGCCCTCGGCGAGAAGCTCGGCGTTTTTCAGATACTCCTCCAGACCCGCGGCGTATTCCGCGAGACCGTCCGTTATCTGCCGTTCGCCGTTGTCGAGCTGCTCCTTTGCTTCGGCAAGCTCCATTCTTCCGTTATCTATCTGTTTTTGCGCGGCATCGAGCTGATTTCTGCCGTCGTAATAATCGTCCCAGCCCTCGTCGACCTGCCTTTGAGCGTCCGCGAGCTGAGCTTCGCCGTCAGCTATCATCTGCTCGTTTTCGGCGATCTGCGCCTTGCCGTCCTCTATCTGCGCCTCCGCCTGCGCGACGCCGTCCCTTGCCGCCTGAACAGCCATTTCCGCGTACTGCAATATCTGAGGGTCGGTATCGGGGTCGAGCTGCGCGACGGCTTCTTCCGCCTGTCGGAGGACCTCCCTCGCTTGCTCGAGAGCAACCTCGCCGTCGGCTATCTGCTGCCTTGCCTCTTCGAGCTGCGCCTTGCCGTTGTTCAGCTCCGCGCGGTTTCTGTCTATCTCGCTTTGCGCGGAGCTTATCTGAGAGTATCCGCTGCTCAGGCTTTTGCGCGCGGAATCGACCTCCGCCTGCGCGTCGTCAAGCTCCTTTTTGCCGTCGTCGTACTGCTTTCTGCCCTCGTAAAGGTCTGTTTTGGCTTGCTCTATCTGCTCCTTTGCCTCGTCGAGAGCCTTTTTTCCGTCGGCGAGCTGCTTTTCGCCGTCCTCTATCTCCTTTTTCGCATCGTCGAGCTGCCTTTTGGCGTCGTCGAGCAGGGGCTTGTTTTCCGCGAGCTCGCGCTTGCCGTCCTCTATTTCTTCCCATGCGTCGGCAAGCTCCTTTTCCGCGTCGGAGAGCTGAATTTCGCCGTCGGAAATTTCATTGCCCGCGTCGGAGAGCTCCTTTTCGCCGTCCTCAATCTGCTTTTTCGCGTCGGAGAGCTCCCTTTTAGCGTCGGCAAGCTCGCGCTGACCGTCCTCCTTCGCCTCGGCGAGCTCTTTTTCGCCCTTGTCTATTTCCGCTTGGGCGTCGCCGATAACATCGTTGTAGCGGATAACGCTGCGCTCCTTGCCGAGCTTTTCGAGCTTGTTCGATATTTCATCGCGCAGCGCCGCGTACTCGTCGGAATAGCTTTTCATATCGTGCAGTCTGTCGGACTTTATGTATATCTCGGTGTAAACGTCCTGCGTGAAATGCTCCGCGGGGACTATCATAAACGCGTCGATTGCGCCGTCGCCGATATTCGTGCTGCCGCGCTGCGTTATGGAAATATACATCGGCGTATCGTAGATGCCGACGACCTTGTATTCCGTGTATTTGAGCGGAAATTCGTCCGCTTTCGTTACGTCCTCGAGAGTTATCGTGTCGCCGACGTTTATGCCCTTATGCAGCACGTTGTAGCTTACCACGCACTCGTTTTCGGCTTGCGGGGCGCTGCCCTCGAAGATGTCTATCTTATTGACCTCGTCGGGGGTTTTCGAGTATACGCGCGTGAGGTATTCCTCATCGCCGTTGTGCAGCGCGAGGTCTGTGTATTTCGACGTATACACCCCGTCGACGCCGTCTATCTCCGCTATTGCCGACGCGTCGTCGTCCGTGAGCCCGAATGTTGAAAGCACGCGCAGGTCGAACAGGTCGTGCGCGTCGTAATAATCGTCCGCGGAGGTTTTCATTATATCGCAGGTGGCGCGGACCCCGCTGAAAAAACCGACCCCGATAGCGCATATCAGAAATATCGACAGAAAGCGGTTCCGCGACTTGGATATTTCGCGCACGGTATTTTTATTTACGGCTCTCATATACCCTCCGTTACCATTCGATATCCTCTACGGGAGTGGGGCTTTCGTTCAGGGTCATTTCGGCGACCTTGCTGTTTTTTATTCTGATGACCCTGTCAGCCATGGGGGTTATCGCGGTGTTGTGGGTGACGAGAATGACCGTCATGCCCTCCGTACGGCAGGTGTCCTGCAGGAGCTTCAATATCATCTTGCCCGTGTTGTAGTCGAGAGCGCCCGTGGGCTCATCGCAGAGCAGCAGCTTGGGCTTTTTCGAGAGAGCTCGGGCTATTGAGACGCGCTGCTGCTCGCCGCCCGAGAGCTGCGCGGGGAAGTTGTTGATGCGCTCCCCGAGACCGACCTTAGCGAGTATCTCCTCGGCGGGTATGTAGTCCTTTTTGGTCTGCGCGGCTATTTCGACGTTCTCCTTTGCCGTTAGATTTGGGAGAAGATTGTAGAACTGGAAGATAAAGCCGATGTCGAAGCGGCGGTAAAGCGTGAGCTGCTTGCGGTTGTAGCCGTCGACCCGCGCGCCGTCGACGGAGATAACGCCCTCGTCGCAGGAATCCATGCCGCCGAGCATATTCAGCACGGTGGTCTTTCCCGAGCCCGACGGTCCGACGATTACGCAGAGCTCGCCCTTTTCTATGTCGAACGTCATTCCGTCGGCGGCGTTTATCGTTACCTCGCCGACGTGATAACGCTTGTATACGTCCTTCAGAGTCACAAATGCCATTGCTTAGCGCTCCTTTTAGAATTGATGCAAAAACGGCGCCGCACTGCCGCGCGGTGCCGAATTGCGATTTATTCAGCTAATCGTTATTATTCTACATTTTTTTGCCGAAAACTATGTGTTATTTTGTTGAACACTGTGTGAAAACCGCTCAGCCGCCGATCTTGTCCTTGCCGCCCATATACGGACGGAGCACCTCGGGGATATTTACCGTGCCGTCGGCGTTGAGGTTGTTTTCGAGGAACGCGATTAACATTCTCGGGGGCGCGACGACCGTGTTGTTGAGGGTGTGCGCGAAATATTTTCCGTCCTTGCCGTTTACGCGTATCTTCAGGCGGCGGGCCTGCGCGTCGCCGAGGTTGGAGCAGGAGCCCACCTCGAAATACTTCTTCTGGCGCGGCGACCATGCCTCCACGTCGTAGCTCTTGACCTTGAGGTCGGCGAGGTCGCCCGAGCAGCACTCGATGGTGCGCACGGGGATGTCCATGCTGCGGAACAGGTCGACCGTGTTCTGCCAGAGCTTGTCGAACCACATGGGGGACTCCTCCGGCTTGCAGACGACTATCATCTCCTGCTTTTCAAACTGGTGGATACGGTAAACGCCGCGCTCCTCGATGCCGTGAGCGCCCTTTTCCTTGCGGAAGCAGGGAGAATAGCTGGTGAGCGTTTTCGGAAGCGTTTCCTCGTCCAAAATGGTGTCGATGAACTTGCCTATCATGGAGTGCTCGGAGGTGCCGATAAGATACAAGTCCTCGCCCTCTATCTTGTACATCATCGCGTCCATTTCCGCGAAGCTCATAACGCCCGTTACGACGTTGGAGCGTATCATAAACGGCGGCACGCAATATGTGAAGCCGCGGTCTATCATAAAATCGCGGGCGTAGGAGATGACCGCGGAATGCAGTCTGGCGACGTCGCCCATAAGATAATAGAAGCCGTTGCCCGCGACCTTGCGCGCGGAATCGAGGTCTATGCCGTTGAGCTTTTCCATTATCTCGCTGTGATACGGTACCTCGAAATCGGGCACTGCGGGCTCGCCGTAGCGCTTTATCTCGACGTTTTCGCTGTCGTCTTTGCCGATAGGAACGGACGGGTCGATGATGTTCGGGATTGTCATCATTATTTTGTTGATCTTCTCGTCGATGACGGGCTCTTTTTCCTCGAGCTCGGCGAGCTCCTTGGCGAACTCGGCGACCTGCGCCTTTGCCTTTTCGGCATCGTCCTTCTGACCGCTTGCCATGAGCTTGCCTATCTCCTTGGAGATGCGGTTTTTATCGGCGCGGAGAGCCTCGGCGCGCTGCAAGGTCTTGCGGCGCTCGAGGTCGAGCTCTATGACCTCGTCGACGAGCGGAAGCTTGCCGTCCTGAAACTTCTTTTTGATGTTTTCCTTTACCGCGTCGGGATTTTCCCGTAAAAATTTAATATCTATCATTGTAATGTCTCCCCTCAATTTTCTTGAAAATGCTTGAGAATGCCCTCGAGCTGGTCTTTGTCCGCGAAATTTATTTGCAGAACGTTGCCTTTTTTGCCCTCGGATATTTTGACCTTGGTGCCGAGCTGCTCCGTGAGGCTGACCTCGACCTCCGTGTAGTAGGTCATGCGCGGCTTTATCTCGCGCGTTTTGCCTTGATATTCCTCCTGCATGCGCTGCGTTTCGCGCTTGGCTATCGCCTCGACCTGCCGCACCGAAAGCTCGCCCTCGGCGGTTTTGTGCGCCAGCTCTATCATCAGAGCCTCGTCCTTGATTTTTTTCAGCGCCTTGCAGTGACCCGCGGAAAGGCTGCCGCCGCGCAGGAGCTCCTGCACGCCGTTCGGCATGGCGAGCAAGCCGAGGCTGTTCGCGATAGACGAGCGCGCCTTTCCGAGCACCTTTGCGAGCTTGTCCTGCGTCATATCGTACTTGTCGATGAGCTCCTTGTAGCCGAGGGCTTCCTCAATGGGGTTGAGGTTTTCGCGCTGCAAATTCTCGATCATCGCTATCTGCATCGCCTGTTCTTCTGTGATGTCGTCGCGCACGATGACGGGAATTTCGCTTAAGCCCGCCATTTTTGCGGCTCTCCAGCGGCGCTCGCCCGCGATTATCCGATAGTTGCCGCTTGGCAGAGACTGCACGATAAGCGGCTGCAGGACGCCGTGCTCGGTTATCGATTCGGCGAGCTGCCTGAGGCTTTCGTTGTCGAAACTTTTGCGGGGCTGCTCCTTGTTCGGCTCTATCTCGCTGAGCCGCAGCGTTGTGCCGTTTTCGGCGCTTTCGACGCTGTTGTCGAAGAACAGGTCGTTAAAGCTGCTTTCAGTTTTTCTTGGCATTTACCTTCTCCATTTCACGACATTTTGTTAAAACTTCCTTGGACAGCTTGGCGTAGGTCTCGGCGCCCTTGGAGCCCTTGTCGAAATAAATTACGGGCTCGCCGTGGCTTTGAGCCTCGGAAATGCGGACGTTGCGCGGTATCTCCGTTTTGAATATTGCCTTTTTGTCGAACGCGCTTGTGATGTCGCTCTTTATTTCGTTTGCCGAGAGCAGGCGCTTGTCCACCATTGTGAACACGATGCCCATTATCGTTAGGTCGCGGTTGAACTTCTGCTTGACATTTTTAATGGTGTACATGAGCTGCGCGAGACCCTCGCGGGCGAAATGCTCGCAGACCATGGGGACGATTATCGTGTCGCACGCGACGAGCGTGTTGACCGCGAGCACGCCGAGCGACGGCAGGCTGTCGATGATGATTATATCGTAGTCGGCGCGGATCTGGAGCACCGCCTTGCGGAGCTGCATATTTTTCTGCTCCATGTTCGTGAGCGCGGGCTCCGCGTCGCTGAGCTTAGGATTTGCGGGCATTATCGAAATATTCTTGTAGCGCGTCGGGATTATCGCCTCGGACGGGCGGCAGTTGCCCGTTACGACGTCGTACATGGTGTACGCGAGCGTTTTCTTTTTTACGCCGAAGCCCGTCGTTGAGTTGCCCTGCGGGTCGAAATCTATCAGCAGGACCTTTTTGCCGAGCGCCCCGAGACCCGCCGCGACGTTTACGGCGGTGGTCGTTTTGCCGACGCCGCCCTTCTGGTTTACTACTCCTATCACAATTCCCAAATTTTATCCACCTCTTTTTCAAATTTCTTTACTCATTATAGCATACTTGTCGACAAAAGAAAAGCCCTTTTTACAAAAATGTTCCACGTGGAACATTTTTTCGGCGAATTGACGAAAAATGTTCCACGTGGAACAATTCAGTGTTCTATTTTGACAGTTTCAGATGTTTATCGGGAATTTTATCGTGTATTCGTAGTATCTGTCGGACTTTTCGGCGGTGAGTTCGCAGGGGACCTTGTCGTCCTTAATGCGCTTCAGGAGCGCGTTCAGCGAGTTCATGTACAGGCGCGGCGGCGCGGTTATCGGCAGGCGTTTGCGCTGCTTTTTTTCGCGCTTCGGCACTCCGTTCAGTATCATATTCACGAGCTCCTCCGTTTGCGCGAGGTTGAGATTTTTCGCGGTGACGCGCTCAATCGCCTTTAGACGCGCGCTTTCGTCCTCTATGCGGATGAGCGCCCGAGCCTGCCGTTCGTTGAGATTGCCCGTGATGAGCATTCGGCGCTCCGCGTCGGTGAACCGCAGCAGGCGGAGCTTGTTGGCTATCGTGGACTGCGCTTTGCCGAGCCTTGCCGCGGCGCTCTCCTGCGTTAAGCCGTAAAACGAGATGAGCTTTTCGATAGCGAGAGCCTCCTCGAAGTAGCTGAGGTCTTGGCGCTGGATATTCTCGATAAGCGCGAGGACTGCCGATTGCTCGTCGTCGGCGGTCATTACGATGCACGGCACCTCGGTGAGCCCCGCGAGCCTTGCCGCGCGCGTGCGGCGTTCGCCGCTGATTATTTCGTAGACCGCACCCTTTTTCCGCACGCAGATTGGCTGTATGATGCCGTTTTCCTTGATGCTCTGCGAGAGCGAGAGAAGCTGCTCCTCGCTGAATTGGCGGCGCGGCTGGGATTTGTTGGGCGTGAGCTCTCCGAGCTCCAGCATAACTATCTGCCCCGCGATTTTTTCCTTTTGTTTGAATAGTCCCGTCATGTTGTGACCTCCCGTTTTTCTTTTATTGTAGCATTTTCGGGAAATTATTTCCACAGAAATTTATCGCAATAACCGACGGCAAACGGCTGACGGCACCAAAAAAAGCCCCTTTAAAGAGGCTTTTTTGTGATATTCGCGTAGGCGCGGGGAAATTTTGTCGGTGTTTGCGATATTTTTTTGACAACGACGAGCCGCCTGTCGTCGCCGTTCGGGAGCTTGTAATCGAGCGTTTTTTCGAGCTTGCCGCCGAGCTGCCGTATCGCGTTTTGCGCGGCGGAAACGTCCTCGTTGACGGATTTGAGCGCGATAAAGCTGCCGCCGACCTTGACGAACGGCAGGCAGAGCTCCGTGAGAACGGGCAGTGCCGCGACCGCCCGCGCCGTCGCGAAATCGTATTGCTCGCGGCGCTTGCGTCCGAGCTCCTCGCCGCGCGCGTGAATTATCTTGGCGGCGACGTTGATTTTCGCGCATGCTTGCTCCAGATACGTGCAGCGCTTGCCGAGGCTGTCGCAGAGCGTGCCTTTGAGCGACGGGAACATTATCAGCAGCGGCAGCGACGGAAATCCCGCGCCCGTGCCGACGTCGATAAATTCGGCGTCAAGCGGCAGCTCCAACATCGTAAAGGGCAGCACGCTGTCGATAAAATGCTTCATCACAACGTCCTCGAATCCGGTTATCGAGGTCAGATTGACCTTTTCGTTGTATTCGACCATAAATTCGTACAGCGTGCGGAATTGCTCCGCTTGGCGCTCCGTTATGCCAATCTCGGCTGATTTGAACATATCAATTATCTTTTCCGTCATTGCGCTCCCCCTTCCCCGCGAGCCAGATAAGCAGCACCTGAACGTCCGCGGGGTTGACCCCAGAGATACGCCCCGCCTGCCCGACGTTAAGCGGCTTGTGCTTGTTCAGCTTTTCGCGCGCTTCGAGCCGCAAGCCCTTTATCGTGCTGTAATCTACGTCGCTCGGGAGCTTTTTTTCCTCGAGGCGGCGCATTTTTTCTATCTGTTCGAGCTGTATTTTGATGTAGCCCGAGTATTTCATTTCGATCTCGAGCTTGTTTATCAGCGATATTTTCAGCTTCGGGCGCTCCCCGTCGAACTTTTCAAAATCGGAATAGCCGAGCTGGGGGCGCTTCAGGAGCTCGTAAAGGCGCGTTCCCGCGGTTATCGGCGAGGTGCCTTTTGAGGTAAGCAGCGCGTTTACCTCGTCCGTCGGGTGTATCGTTACGCGCTTTATCCGCTCAAGCTCGTCCTCGAGAGCCTTGCAGTCCGCCTTGAAGAGCTCGAAGCGCTCATCGGAGACAAGCCCGACCTCGTGCCCGAGCGGCAGAAGCCTTTCGGGAGCGTTGTCCTGCCGCAGAATAAGGCGGTATTCGCTGCGCGAGGTCATCATACGGTACGGCTCGGTGCAGCCCTTTGTCACCAAGTCGTCGATGAGCGTGCCGATGTAGCTCGTCGCGCGGTCGAGGATTATCAGCTCTTTTCCCGTGATTTTCCGCGCGGCGTTTATGCCCGCGATAATGCCCTGCGCGGCGGCTTCCTCGTAGCCCGAGGTGCAGTTGAACTGCCCTGCGCCGTACAATCCCGAAATTTTTTTGAATTCCAGCGTCGGCAAAAGCTCCAGCGGGTCGCAGCAATCGTACTCGATAGCGTAGGCGGGGCGCATTATCTCGACGTTTTCCAAGCCATGTATCGTCCGCAGAAACTTCAGCTGAACGTCCTCGGGGAGGCTGCTGCTCATGCCCTGCAAATAATACTCGTCCGTGTCCAAGCCCATGGGCTCGACGAAGAGCTGGTGGCGCTCCTTGTCCTTAAAGCGGACGATTTTGTCCTCGATGCTCGGGCAATAACGCGGTCCGACGCCCTCGATCCTCCCCGAATAGAGCGGCGAGCGGTCGAGGTTTGCCAGAATAACGCTGTGGGTCTCGGCGTTGGTGTACGTCACATAGCAATCGGCGGCGTTGCGCATTTCGCGCGTGTTGTCGAACGAAAACGGCATAATTTCCGCGTCGCCCTCCTGCCTTTCCATTGCCGAAAAGTCGATGGAGCGCTTGTGGACGCGCGCGGGAGTGCCCGTTTTAAAGCGCCGCATGGAAACGCCGAGCGATTTCAGGCACTCGGTGAGCGCCGTGCTCGGGAGGACGTTGTCGGGTCCCGCTGCGTAATTCAGCTCGCCGATATGTATTTTGCCGTTCAGGTAGGTGCCCGTGGTGATTATCGCGGCTTTGCACGGATAGACCGCGCCGAGCTTCGTGCGCACGGCGGCGACTTTTCCGTCCTCGACGGCGACGGCAGTCACCTCGGCTTGCTTGATAAACAGGTTCGGCGTGCTTTCGAGCGTTTGTTTCATATACGAATGATATTTCACGCGGTCGCTCTGCACGCGCAGGCTGTGCACGGCGGGACCTTTTCCGCGGTTCAAAATGCGCGACTGGATAAAGGTCGCGTCCGCGGCTCTGCCCATTTCGCCGCCGAGCGCGTCTATCTCGCAGACGATCTGCCCCTTTGCCGAGCCGCCGATACACGGATTGCATGGCATATTCGCGATGCAGTCCAGCGAGAGCGTGAAAACCGCGGTCTTCAAGCCGAGCCGCGCCGCCGCCAGAGCAGCCTCGCAGCCCGCGTGCCCCGCACCGATAACGCAGACGTCGTATTCTTCAAGAATATAATCCATAGTCAACTCCATGCAGCCGCATTGCTTCCCGTCTCATAACTGAGCGGCGGGATATGCGGGTAATTATCCTCGTCGTCGTTGTGCTTTTTAGCCCACGCTCTCGACGGAACGTACAAAATCGCCTTGAACTCGCTGCTCCAGAGTATTTTGTTCTTCTTTCCGTTCAGCGCCTTTTTGTAGAAATCCGCGCCGTTTATCAGCGCCACGCACCGCGAGTATAAAAAGGAATCGTCCGAATGAAGCTCGTCGTATTTTAACGCCGCTTTAAAATTCTTTTCTGTATCCAGCGCGTAAAGCAGCTCGCTCATAATGTCCTCAAACGCGAATATCTCCTCGTCCGAAAGCCGCGACAAATGCTCTATCAGCGGCGCGAGGACTTTTTCATCATCGCCCTGACTATCCCAGTCGCAGATATTCATAATGTCGTCAAAAAATCTCTGTTTGTCCATAATACCCCCATGAACTCAAAACCAAAATGTTCCACGTGGAACATTTTGCAAAATTCAATATCCACGTGGAACAGTCCACAGTGGAACAATTGCAAAAATTTTTCCCGAACCTCGGCTCGGGAAAAATTATAAGGCTCGTTATTCCTCGGAATTATCGGAGCCGTCCTCCTCGGGGTCGTCGTCAACGGGCTCGTCGTCGGGAATAACCTCGGCGGCGTCCTCCTTGAGCGAAGCCTCGACCTCCTCCTCGGAGACGGTCTCGACCTCCTCGGTCTTTTCCTCGTCGTCATGCTGCGTGCGCGAGAACGTCACTACCCTGTCCTCCGCGCCCAAACGCATTACGCGAACTCCCGAGGCCGTGCGACCCATAACGCGCAGGTCGTTCGCGCGGATACGGATAATAACGCCGTCCGCGCTTATCAGAATTACGTCGTCGTCGGGACCGAGCGTGCGGATGCCGACAACATAGCCCTTTTCCTCGCTTACGGGGTAGTTTTTCAGACCCAAGCCGCCGCGCCGCTGCAAACGGTAGCTGGACGCGGCGCAGCGCCTGCCCATGCCCTTTTCGGTGACGGTGAGTATCGTCGCGTTCTCATCGAAAATCTTCGTCGCGCCGACAATATAGTCGTCGCCGCGGAACTTTATCGCGTGAACACCGCGCGCCGTTCTGCCCATTGCGCGGATATTATTCTCGTCAAAGCGTATCGCAGCGCCGTTTCTGGTCGCTGCCATAACGGTGCAGTCGCCCTCGGTAAGGAAACCGCCCGCTATCTCGTCGCCGTCAACGAGCGTAATCGCGCGCAAGCCGCCCTTTCGTATGTTCTTGAACTCGGAGAGCCTCGTGCGCTTGACAAGACCGTTCTTCGTAAGGCAGATAAAATACTTGTTTTCGGCGAAATCGACAGTCGTCATCATTGCCGCGACTTTTTCGTCCTCGGACAATTGCAGCAGGTTGACGATATTCATTCCGCGGGACTGCTTGCTGCCCTCGGGTATCTGATAGCATTTCAGGCGGAACATATTGCCCTTATTCGTGATGAACAGGATATTTTCGTGGGAGCTCGCAATGAACATGCTCTCCACGAAATCCTCGTCGCGCTGCTTCATTCCCGAAACGCCGCGCCCGCCGCGCTTCTGGATATTGTAGACCTCCGCGGGCTGGCGCTTGATGTAGCCCATATTCGTGAACGTTACGACGCAGTCCTCCTCGGGGATAAGGTCCTCGATGTCGACCTCGCCGCTTACGGGCTCGATAGCCGTGCGGCGTTCGTCGCCGAATTTCTTCTTGACCGCCGCGAGCTCCTCGCCGATGAGGTGGAGCATTTTATCTCTGTCCGCGAGCAGCTCCTCCATTGACTTGATGAGAGCGCGCTTTTCCGAGAGCTCGTCGAGCACCTTGCTCTTCTCCATGCCCGTCAGCGCGCCGAGCGTCATTTTGACGATAGCGTCCGCCTGAACGTCGGTAAGGGAATATGTTGCCGTCGTGAAAAGCCCCGTTGACGAAACGTCGACGTTCTTAAAGCGCTCTATAAGGCGCTCCTTGCCCTCGGGGATATTCTTGCTGGAACGCAAAATGGCGATTACCTCGTCGATGAAGTCGATAGCTATCATCAGACCCTCGAGGATATGCTCGCGCTCCTTTGCCTTGTCAAGGTCGTACTGCGTGCGACGCGTAACGACGTCAATCTGGTGGTCGAGATAGCATTTCAGCATTTCCATCAGCGTCAGCGTCTTGGGCTGCCCGTCGACAAGCGCTATCATAATAACGCCGACTGTGTCCTGAAGCTGCGTGTAGGTGAACAGCTTGTTCAGCACAACGTTCGCGTTGGCGTCGCGCTTAAGTTCGACAACGACGCGCATACCCGTTCTGTCCGACTCGTCGCGGACGAACGAAATTCCGTCAATGCGCTTGTCGCGGATAAGGTCGCCGATATTCGCGAGCATACGCGCCTTGTTGACCATATACGGAATTTCGGTAATTATAATGCGCGTATGGTTGTTTTCCTCGACTATTTCCGTACGACCGCGGAGGATTATCTTGCCGCGCCCCGTGTAATAAGCCGAGCGAATGCCGCTGTAGCCCATAATGATGCCGCCCGTCGGGAAATCGGGACCCTTGATGCAGCCCATGACCTCCTCGATAGTCACCTCGGGGTTGTCTATCATAAGCAGCAGCGCGTCAACGACCTCTCCGAGATTGTGCGGAGGGATATTCGTAGCCATGCCGACCGCGATGCCGTTCGAGCCGTTGACCAGCAAGTTCGGGAAACGCGACGGCAGCACCTTCGGCTCCAGAAGCTTATCGTCGTAGTTCGTCTTGAAATCGACGACCTTTTTATTTATATCGGAGGTCATTTCGTTGGCTATTTTCGCCAGCCTTGCCTCCGTGTAACGGTAAGCCGCGGGCGGGTCGCCGTCGACCGAGCCGAAGTTTCCGTGACCGTCTATCAGCGGATAGCGCATCGAGAACGACTGCGCCAAGCGAACCAGCGCATCGTAAACGGAAGCGTCGCCGTGCGGGTGATACTTACCGAGAACCTCTCCGACCGTGTACGCGCACTTGCGGAACGGCTTGTCCGAGGTATTTCCCGCCTCGTTCATCGTGTAGATGATGCGGCGGTGAACGGGCTTGAACCCGTCGCGCACGTCGGGCAGCGCTCTCGAGGTGATAACAGCCATTGAATACTCGATAAACGACTGCTTCATCGTATCCTCCAAGCCTATATTATGGAGCTTTTCCAAACTAAAATCTATTTCCATTTATCCTCCGTCATTTTCCAATTTATTGTAAAGAAACTCCCGCACAGCGTCCTCCGTCTCCTTGCCGAGACAGCGTTTGGGAAAGCAGTATATCTGCCTGCGATTGAAGATAAGCAAAAGCGAATCCTCGTTTTCGTCGAAGTTGAGCAGGTCGTCGCCGAACCTGAAAACCGTCATTACGGGCAGCGGCGCGTTTTGCAGCGCCTCCTCGCCGTTTTCCTCACCAAGCGGCGCTTCTTCGCCCTCCTTGGGCTTTATGACCGTCTCTATCTCGATTTTTTCGGGATATATCGCGCACCGGTATTCCTCGGGATTCATATCCTTAAGCGCGTTGATAATCCTCGCGCGCATACGTTTTCTGCTTGTAATGTTGTTCACGAGCATAAACAAGCAAAACAATAACGCCAAATACATAAAAACCGCGGAGGGATCCAGCACGATGCCGACGACAGCCGCGACCGAAAAAAGCGCGAAAGCCGACGTCCACAATATTCCCTTTTTGCCGTAGAAGCGCCGCTGAAAGGTTTTCATGGCGCTGTCCGTCTCTTCGAGAGTATTGTCGTAGCCGAATTCGGCAATCGGTCCGCTTTTTTTCGCAGCCTGCTCTTTATTTAAATCGGGTAATAAACTGCTTGAAATAACAATACCCCCTTAAATATCCAGCTCGCCCGCAAGTCCCGCGTTTGCCTCGATAAACTCGCGGCGCGGCTCTACCTTGTCGCCCATAAGGATAGTCAATATCTCGTCGGCTCTGGCGGCGTCTTCCACCGTGACGCGCAGCATGGTACGCGTTTCGGGGTTCATGGTAGTCTCCCAGAGCTGAATGGGATCCATCTCGCCGAGACCTTTATAGCGCTGCACGTCAACCTTTCCGCCGTCTCCGCCGAGCTCGGCGATATACGTGTCGCGCTCCTCGTCCGAGAACGCGTAGCGCACCTGCTTGCCCCTCGCGACCTTAAACAGCGGCGGCTGGGCGCAGTAAACATGCCCGTGCTCCAAAAGCGGTCTCATAAAGCGGAAGAAGAACGTCAGCATAAGCGTGCGGATATGCAGACCGTCAACGTCGGCATCCGCCATTATTATAACGCGCCCGTAGCGCAGCTTTGTGATGTCAAAATCCTCGGCGATGCCCGTGCCGAGAGCCTTTACGACGGGCGACAGCTTGTCGTTGTTGTAAACCTTGTCGGCTCTTGCCTTTTCAACATTCAGCATTTTGCCCCAAAGTGAAAGAATGGCTTGAAAACGCCTGTCGCGCCCCTCCTTTGCCGAACCGCCCGCCGAGTCTCCCTCGACGATGTAGATCTCGGTGTGCGTGGGGTCGCTGTCCGAGCAGTCCGCGAGCTTCCCCGGCAAGCCGTTGCTGTCCATAATGGACTTGCGCTTCGCCTCCATTGCCTTTTTTGCAGCGTCGCGGGCAGCCTGCGCGTTTGCCGCCTTGTTTACTATGATCTGCGCGGTCTCGGGATGCTCCTCAAAATAGTATGTGAGCTGCTCCGTCGCGATTTTATACACGGCGGGCTGCACCTCGGGATTTCCGAGCTTGCCCTTTGTCTGACCCTCAAACTCGCACTCGGGCAGCTTTACGGAGATTATCGCGTTTATCGCCTCGCGGATAGCCTCGCCGCTGTACCCGCTGAAGGGCTTTTCCTCCTCGCCCTTCTTGCCCGCCTTTTTCTTGGGCTTGTTCTTATCGGCATTTTCCTTGTAGGTCTTGGCGAAGTCGTTGACGACCTTGCTCAAAGCGCGCTTAAAGCCCAGCTCGTGCATACCGCCCTCGCCCGTGTGAATGTCGTTCGCGAACGAGCGGAAAACCTCGCTGTTGAAGTCCGTGGTATACTGGAACGCGACCTCCACCAAAATTCCGTCGACGGTGCCGTTGAGGAAGATTATATCGGGGTGGAGGACCTCCGCGCCGCGCTTTTTGTTGAGCCACTCGATGTAGGAGCGTATGCCGCCCTCGTACTGCATTGTCTCCTCGACGATGTTGTTTTCATCGCGCAGGTCGTGCAGATTTATTTTCAGACCGCCGTTCAGGAACGCCTTTTCGCGCATACGCTCGTTGAGCGTCTCATAGCTGAACACCGTGGAATGGAAAATCTCGCTGTCGGGCTTAAACGTCACCTGCGTGCCCGTGTGGTCGGTCTCGCCTATGATTTTGATAGGCTCGGTATATTCGCCGCGGTCGAAGTGCTGGAAATGCACATTTTTGCCGTCGTGTATCTCGACCTCAAGCCACTCGGAAAGCGCGTTCACGACCGACGCGCCGACGCCGTGCAGACCTCCCGAGACCTTATAGCCGCCACCGCCGAACTTTCCGCCCGCGTGCAGCACGGTAAACACCAACGTCGCCGCGGAGATGCCCTCGGCGTGATTTATGCCCGTGGGAACGCCGCGCCCGTTGTCAATAACGCGGATAACGTTGTCGGGGAGAATAGACACGTCTATCTCGGTGCAGTAGCCCGCCAGAGCCTCGTCGACGGCGTTGTCGACTATCTCGTAAACGAGGTGGTGCAGACCGCTCTCGCCCGTGGAGCCTATATACATGCCAGGGCGCTTGCGGACGGGCTCGAGACCCTTCAGCGCGACAATATCATCGGCGCCGTAATCGCTTTCCAAAACCTTTTCATCTTCTGCCATTTTTTTCCTCCAAATTTCCGTTAAACTCAAATCACATATATTATATATAGTATACCACAAATCGGCATAAATTTCAAGCATTTTACGGTATTTTCGGAATATTTTTCGTTAATTTAAGCCTTTAATTAAGCTAAATTCTGCACAAAAACGACAATATTTTTTTAAGATTTTTATACACTTTTTTAAAAAGCACTTGACATAAAAATAAAACGGATTTATAATATAATAAAACGATTTGAGGTGAAAAAAATGTCCGAAGAAATGCGTCAAGACACGGTAAAAGCAACTCTTTACAGATTGAGACTTTATCTCAAAAACAGCGGAAAGAAATCATACACTGTTGAGGAAATAATGTCGCTGCTTGATGAATTTGCCGTTAAAACTTTATCCGAATAAACAAAAGGGAGCCCGAGCTCCCTTTTACTTTGCCCTTTTAACGATAGTGCCGTGCGAGACGTTGGAAATAAACGTCCTGCTTTCGGTAACGATAAAGCTTTTCGGCATATCCTCCGAAACATTGACTATCAGCCCGTTTTTCTGGCAGGCGTTAAGATAGTCGGCGGTGACGCGGCTCACAGAGCACTCCTCGATGTCGAACACGCCGACCACCTCGTCGGAGCGCACCGAAACGTCTCCCCCGAGAAAGAGAAACATTCTACCTCACCTCCGTAAACATGCCGCCGTCCGCGGTCCAGACCTTTCCTCCCGACAGCGACGACAGGTCGTCAATATTACAGCAAGTAATAAATACCTGAGATTTTTCAATATGGTGAATTACAAAATCCCGCCGAACGCTGTCCAGTTCGCTCAAAATATCGTCGAGGATTATCACGGGGTCGGTCTTGTTTTTGCGGCGGATTATCTCCGCCTCGGAGAGCTTCAAAGCCAGCGCGACGCTCCTCACCTGCCCCTGCGAGGCGAAATCCCGCGCCGCGAGACCGTTTATGAAAAATCCCGCGTCGTCGCGGTGAACGCCCGACAAGGTATAGTGCAGCTTCATTTCCGCCTCGAGATTTTTCTCCAGCGCCGTCATATATTGTCTATACAGATTATCAATATCATTAAAATTTATACTTTCTGTTTTAAACACGGAACTGTTATATTCCATTGAGAGCTTCTCCGCGCTGTCCGTCAAATCGGAATAGATGTCCCCCGCGCATTTTTTCAGGAACGCAAAATATTTCAGCCGCCCGTAGGTCACGTTGATGCCCTCCGCGGCAAGCACCTCGTTCCACGGGGCGATTTGCGCCGCGATCGACTGCAAATCGCCGTTATTGAACGACAGAATATTATTGCGCTGCTTAAGCCCCTTATTGTACCGCGAGAGCTTTTTCAGGTGCGTTTTGGTCTGCATGAGCGCAACGTCGTCCAGATAATCGCGCCGCAGCTCGGGAGAGCCCTTTATCAGATTTAAGTGTTCGGGTATAAAAACAACATATTTTAACACTCCGTATAATTCCGCAGCGTCTTTCATCTTTATTCCGTTGTACTTTACCGAAACAATATTTTTACTTACAGTATAATCAATGATATTTTCACGTTCCGTAATATCATCGCGGAAAAACAGCTTTACGGAAACCTCCGCTTTGGGGTCGTCGGCGGGAATATACTGCGAAAAACGAGCGCGTCGGAAGCTGCCGCCCAGACAAACCGAAACAGCCTCGCAGAGGTTGGTTTTGCCTTGGGCGTTGCGTCCGACGAAAATATTCAGATTTTTATCGAAATCAAGCTCCGCTTCGCGTATATTCCGAAAATTGCGTATATACAGCTTGGTAATATACATTATTCCTCGGAATTTGCGGCGTTTTCGGCTTCTGCGGCAGCCGCGCCCTCCTCGTCGAATACCACCTTATATTTCTTATTCTTATATTCGATAACGTCGCCGGGCTTTATCTTCTTGCCGCGCTTGGTGCAGCACTCTCCGTTTACGTTGAACTCGCCGAGGTCGATAAGTATCTTGGCCTTAGCGCCCGTCTCGGTGAACCCCGAAAACTTCACGAGCTGATCCAGCTTTATCGAGGGAGTAATGATCTTAAGTTCTTCCATATTGTTCCATCCTTTTCAATAATTATATTTGACCGAAAACCGTTATTTTAAACGCATAGGCAGCAGCAGGAACGTAAATTCCCTGCCCTCCATGGGCGTAATGATAACGGGCGAAACCGCCGAGCCCGTGAATATCAGTTTGACCATATCCGTATCGGACGCCTTGAATGCGTCCAGCAGGAACTTCGCGTTAAAGCCTATCGTTATCGGCTCTCCGTTATACTTAACGGCTATCTTGTCGTTTACCTTGCCGAGCGCCGTAGCGCAGCTCACGGTCAGGCTGTCCCCGTTGAACTCGCAGCGTATCGGAGCTTTGTTCTTCTCGTTGATAAACAGCATCGAGCGGTCGAGCACCTCGCTTATCTCGCGGCACTTTATCTCCGCGAAAACGCTCTCGTTACATTCAAGATGCTTTCTGTATTCCATAAACTCGCCGTTTATCAGGCGGGATATCATCGTATAGCTGCCAATCTCAAACGAAATCTGATTTTTTTCTATACTGATAGTTATATTTTTATCCGATTCATCCGAAAGTAAATGAACCAACTCGTCCAGCGTCCTTGCGGGAACTATGAACTTTGTGTCCTCGTAAGCCATGGGCTCGCGGCGCAGCGCTATTCTTATGCCGTCGACCGCCACAACGTTCAGCACGTTCTCAGAAATATCGAAAAGGCAGCCCATAAGCGCGGGCTTCGTATTCGTCACCGCACACGCGTACTTCGTCTGAATTATCATGCTTTTAAGGGTTTTCTGCGGCATGGTAAATCCGTCCTCAACGCTCGCCTGCGGAACGGGAGGATACTCGTCGGCTCTCATGCACATAACCGAGAGCTCCGCGGCTCCGTTTACGATAGTCGCCATATTGTTTTCGCCGACCTCAAACCTAAGAACGCCCGAGGGCATCTTCCTTATAATATCGGACAGCATTTTCGCGTTGATAACGGTGCTTCCGCTTACGCCGTTTTCAACGGTTATCTCCGTTCTGATGCCTATTTCGAGATTATATCCCGTTATAGTCAGAGTATTCTCCTCGAGCTCCAAGAGGACGCCCTCCAGAGCCGCTATGGTGGATTTTGACGACGCTGCCTTTGAAGTTGTCATAACAGCCTCAAGAATAACGTCCTTTGCACAGCTGAATTTCATATGGGAAATTCTCCTTTCAATTGCAGCGGCAAAAACTGCCGCATCAAAAACAAAATTTATTATATTTATATTTTAATAACAATAATAAGGGCTGTTAAAACCGTGGAAAATTCATTCGCACCGCTTTCAAAGGGCTTTGCCGCCCAAATAAATTCAACCGTTCAATATTGAAAAAAATATTAAAATGTTGAAAGTTCCCGTTTCATTCAACTCACCGTTGAAAGAAAAGCAAAAACCCGTTGAAAACTCTCGGAAATTTCAACCCTCGTTACTGGTTGGTCTTGATATTCTTTATAATATCCTCGACTATCGAGCGGAACCCGCTGTCGCGCTCCATTTCCTCCTTGACGGACTTTATCGCGTACACGACGGTGGAGTGGTCGCGTCCGTTGAATTCCTGCCCTATCGCCTCGTAGGGCTGCCCCGTAACGTCCTGTATAACATAAATAGCGACCTTTCGCGCCTGGGAGATATTCGCCGTCCTCCTCTGGGAGCGCATCTCGTCGGGCTCTACGTTGTATATCTTTGCGACCTCGCCGATTATCTTGTCGACGGTCACGGGGATAGGCTGATGATCGGTTACGATGTCCTTGATGACGTTCTGAGCGACCGCGATTGTCGGCTTGACCTGCGATACCATATACAGAGCGTTCAGCTTGGTAACGACGCCCTCTATCTGTCGGATATTCGATTTGAGCTTTGTGGCAATATAATCAATAACGTCCTCGGAGATATTGAAGTGCAGCAGCTCCGCCTTGCGCTGGATAATGGCGAGCCTCGTCTCATACTCGGGGGGCTTTACGTCCGCCGCGAGGCCGCTCGAGAACCTCGTCCTCAGTCTGTCCGAAATGGACTTTATCTCCTTTGCGGGTCTGTCGGACGTAAGCACGATGACCTTATTCTGATTATACAGCTCGTTGAAAATATGGAAAAATTTCTCCTCGGTCTGCTCCTTGCCCGCGATAAACTGTATATCGTCGATAAGCAGGGCGTCCGCGCTCCTGTACTTTTCGTCGAATATCTCAACGTTATTCGTGGAAATGGAGTGGAGAAACTCGTTTGTAAACGTTTCCGCGGGGATATATATGATGTTTATCCCCGGGAAATTCTTTTTCATCTCGCACTCGATAGCCGACAGAAGATGCGTCTTTCCGAGCCCCGAGTCTCCGTAGATAAACAGCGGATTGTACTTCTCGTGCTGCTTTTTGGACACTGCCTTTGCCGCCGCGAACGCGAGGTTATTCGACGGACCCACGATAAAGTTATCGAACGTGTAGGTTATTTTCTTGTCTATCGCGCCGATGGTCTCGCTTACGGGCTCCGCCTTGATGATATCCGAAAGCGGCGACCTCTGTGCCGAAAGGTTGTCGTCGACTATTATTTCAACGCTTACGGGAACGCCGAGGATGACCTTCAGCTGCTCCTCGATAAACGGCAAGTATATTGAGTTCAGCGTTTCTCTTTTAAAATCGAGGTTAGTCGCCAGAACAAAGGTATTATTTTCCAGCTTTACGGGAACGAGAGGATCCAGCCAGAGCTCGCGCGCCGCGCCCGAAATATCGTGCTCCTTAACGCAGTTATCCACCACGCATCTGTAAATATCCGAAAGGGACGTCAAAGGGTTCATTATTTTTTCACCATTCCATTAAAATTAAAATATCCAAAAAAATTTCACAAACAAACACAAATTCATATAATAATTATACCATAACCGACAATTTTTTTCAAGCAGAAATAACGCCATAAAAAAAAGAATAAACTGTGAATATTCAACAAATGTCACAAATTTTTAACAAAACTCCACCGAAATTAAACATTGTTCCTTTAAAAATAAAATCTGCAATTATACTTTCGGGAAAGTCCGTTTTATTGTTGAAAACTCGGTTGAAAATGTGAAAAAGTCCTTTGTTTATGTCATTTTTTTCTTGAAAACATTTTCTTTTTTACCAAAATCTGTGAAAAATTTATGTTTTAAGCTTGAAAAATATACGCTCTGTTATTTTAAAATTTCACAAAGCAATAACATTTACAGAAAATTTTAATAATCATTATCGATATATTGTTAAAAAATTTTCAAATTATTATTTCAACAGCTTTTCCGCGGTATTTTTTAACCGTAAAATTGCGGAAAACCTGTGATTTATGTTGAAAACTATGTTGAATATGTTAAAAAACCGCTTTGCTAAAAGAAATTTTTAAAAAGTGGATAAGTTATAAGTCATGTTGAATAAGCGTTGATTTTTAAATAACAACTTTTTTAATCAACACATCGTCGTGGAATGTTGAAAAACCCGCGTCACACTCTCGCAAATTAAAGCATAAAAAACCCCCGCAGCTGCGGGGTGATACATATATAAATCAGTATAAATTATTTAGGATTATATCCGCGATCTTGTACAGCGGAGCCTGAACCTCAACCGCGCCGCAGTTATATGCCTCCATGGGCATACCGTAAACCACGCAGGTTTCCTTGTCCTGCCCGATAGTAAACGCGCCCGCTTGTCTCATTCTCAGCAGACCGTCCGCGCCGTCGCGTCCCATTCCCGTGAGTATCGCGCCTATCGCCAGAGGTCCCGCCACGTCCGCGACGGAGTTGAACATAACGTCGACCGACGGGCAGTGTCCCGAGACCTTCTCCCCCGGCTTCGACGAAACATACCAGCCCTGTCTGTCCTTGCAGAGCCGCAGGTGATTTTCCCCCGCGCCGACCACGATAAGCCCTCTGCGCAGGCGCTCTCCGTCCACAGCCTCCTTGACCTCCATTTTACAGGAGCGGTTAAGGCGCTCGGAATAGAGCTTTGTAAAGCCTGCGGGCATATGCTGAACGATGATAACGGGAGGGGTATCCTCGGGGAACAGCCGAATGACCTGTTCCAGAGCCTCCGTGCCGCCCGTAGACGCTCCCAGCGCGATTATCGCCTCGGATTTTTTCAGCTTGGAGTGCTTTACGGCGAGCGTTATCGTCGGCGGCGCGGGGGACTTCTCCTGAGCCTGAACCGCGCTCGGCATGCTCTGCGTGGTCTGAGAGACGGTTTTCTCCGCCATTGCCGCGACCCTCGCCATTTCCGTCATGCTCTTCGACTGCGGAGAAGCGGCGGGCTTAACAGCAGCCCTCGGAGCGCTGAAGCTCGCGCCCGGGTGGTTCGACCTGTACGCGCGTCGTATCGCGTCGCACAGCTCTCCCGCGAATTTTGCCATATCGTTGTTTGTGCGGGCAACGGGCTTGGTGAGAAACTCGACCGCTCCCGCCTCCTTGCAAGCCGCCTTGCGCTCGTCGGAGCTTGACACCACGATAGTCGAAATATAATACTGCGGCAGAAGCTTTTTCAGAAACGCCGCGCCGTCCATACGCGGCATCTCGAGATCCAGCGTCATAACGTCGGGCTCATACTGCAATATCATATCGCGCGCGGAATAAGCGTCCCCCGCTTTTCCGACGATCTCGATCATATCGTCCTGCTGGATATAGCGGGAAAGCACTTCTCTGAAAAGTATAGAATCATCAACGACCAAAAGCTTAATTCTATCCATAAAACGCTCCTAATTTTGCTCTGTATCTGTCTGTTGTCTGTTCCGTCAGCCCGTTTCGGGGCGGCGGTATATCGCGGGCTTGATGTAGTCGAATTTGGTATCCGAACGGTTTACGCTCTCCGCGTGCCCGATAAAGAAATAACCGCCCGGCTTTACAACGTCGTAAAATCTGTTTACGAGAGCCTGCTTTGTCGGCTGATCGAAATAAATCATAACGTTGCGGCAGAATATCAGATCGAACGGCTTTGCCTTGTACTTATCGGGCATGGGATCCATAAGGTTAAAGGTCTTGAATATCACCTCGTCCTTTATCCCTTGGCATATTTCGTATTTTCCGCCGCCGAGGTTGTTGAAGTAGCGGGATTTCCAGTCGTTGGAAAGCCCCTTCATACCGTCCTCCTGATAAACGCCCGCCTTTGCCTTTCCGATAACGCTCTGCGATATATCGGTCGCCAGTATGCGGGTATCCCATTTTGACTTTTCCGCGCCAAAGTACTGGTCGATGAGCATAGCGGTGGTGTAGCACTCCTCGCCCGAGGAGCAAGCCGCGCTCCATATTCTCAGCACATGGTCCTTCTCGCAGGTCTTGACCATATACGGCAGGATAGTCTCCTTTAAAAAGGTATAGTGCTCGGGCTCGCGCATAAAGAACGTATGGTTGGTGGTCAGCTTATTTAATATAGTAGTGACCTCCGCGCCCGTCTTATCGGCAAGCACCGTGTCTATATAGTCATTGTAATTGTGAAATCCGCGCTCTTTGAGCATATTTCCGAGTCTGCCCTGTACGAGAACCTTTTTCGCGGAAAGATTTATCCCGAAGTTATCGTACATAAATTTAACAAGTCGTTGAAATTCGGCCTCGGTGATCTCCATGGTTTAAGCCTCCTGTTCGTCAAGCAGCTTTGCGACGTCAAGTATAAGCTTTGTACTGTCGTTTTCACCGCGTATCATATACTGAATGAAATCGTTGGTGTTAACGTTCTTGTTCTCGGGGGTAGCCGAGATATCGCCCGTGTGGATATCCTCAACGTCGGCGACGCTGTCGACGATAATGCCGACCGCGATGTCGTTGAAGTTCAGCGTGATAATGCAGGTGCGCGAGGTATACGGTATCTCGGGCTTTCCGAAGCGCGTCCTGATATCGACGATGGGAACGACCTTCGAGCGCACGTTGATTATGCCCTTGATATAGTTGGGCACGTGCGGCACCTTGGTTATATGCTGCATACCGATAATTTCAACAACATACTGAATTTCAATTCCGTAAACCTGCTCGCCGATATTAAAGGTCATAACCTTACCGAGAATACTGTTGTCGGCAGCCAGCTTTCTGTCGCCCGATTGCTGTTTAGCGACCGCTTCCTTTATTACATCATTAGTCATGTAAATTTATCCTCCTTAACCGATAAGCGTGTTTGTATCGATGATCAGCGAAATGCTGCCGTCGCCCATTATCGTACATCCCGACAGGCCCTCGCCCTTGATGTTGTAGCGGGAGAGATATTTCGGGAACGGCTTTACAACGACCTGCTGCTCTCCGATAAGTCTGTCGGCGAAAATGCAGACGCTCTTGTTGTCGGTCTCGACCAGAAGCAGGATACCGTCCTGAAGCTCCGTGACCTCCGTCTCAATGCCGAATTTCTCATGCATACGCAGTATCGGGTAGCATATGCCTCTTATCATGATCATTTCGTTGCCGCCCGTATCGCGCAGTATCTGGTCGGGCTCCACCTTAAAGCTCTCGCGGATAGTCGAGATGGGAACGGTAAATACAAGATCGCCTACTGTAATCTCCATACCGTCGATTATCGCCAGCGTAAGCGGTATTTTAATAATGAAGTTGGTGCCGACGCCCTTCTTGGAGTCAACGATGATATTGCCGTTGCACTTTTCAACGTTCGCCTTAACAACGTCCATGCCGACGCCTCTGCCGCTGAACTCGGTAACCTGCTCGTTTGTCGAGAAGCCGGGCAGCAGAATGAGGTTCTGAATTTCCTTTTCGGAATACTCGCTCTCGGGCTTCGTCAAAAGACCCATTCTCTTTGCCTTTTCCATTATCTTATCGGGATCGATGCCCGCTCCGTCGTCGGATATCGTGATAACGACCTCTCCCGAGGCGTTCTGCGCGGAAAGGCGCAGAGTGCCCTTTTCGGGCTTGCCCGCGTACAGTCTGTCCTCAACGTTGTCCTCGATGCCGTGATCCATACAGTTGCGCACAAGGTGCATAATGGGGTCTTGGAGGCTGTCGACGATAGACTTGTCGACCTCGGTGTCCTCGCCCTCCATAACGAACTCAACGTCCTTATTCAGCTTCTTGCGCATATCGCGGACTATTCTGTTCATCTTCTGGAACACACCCGCCAGCGGCACCATTCTGATAGACATAACGGTATCCTGAAGCTCGCCCGTAAGCTTTTTCAGGTCTCTTGCCGCCTTGTTGAAGCTCTCCAGCTCCAGACCCTCGAGGTCGGGGTTGGAAATGACCATAGACTCGGTCGTGATAATCTCGCCGACAATATCATGCAGCGCGTCCAGCTTTGCCAGATTTACGCTGATAAGGCTCTGTTTCTGAGAGCCGCCGTTCGCGTTTGCCGCCTGCGCGTTCGCAATGGAAACGGCAGCCTGCGCCTTTTCGATAGACTGATCGGACGGAGCGGGCTTCGGAGCAGCCTTCGGCGCGGGAGCGGGTGCGGGAGCCGCCTTTTCGGTCTTGAGCTCCTGAACGGGCTCGGGCGGTATCTCCGCCTTAGGAGCCTCCGCCGCGGGCGCGGCAGCTGCGGGCTTTGCCTCGTCGCCCGAAACCACCTCGTAGGACTGCACGTTAAGCGCCGTCTCTATCTGCTTAAGTATATACTCGCGGTCGTCGTTGGCGGAAAACGTGATAAGGAAGCCGTGCTCAACTATCTCCTTCGAGGACTCCGCATTCGTCTCAACGTCCTCGGGATAGTACTGCAGGAACGAGCACTCCTCGCGGATAGTGTTTATCAGCAGGAACGCGCGCAGATTTTCCATCTGGCAGCCGTCCTCAAAGAACACGCGCACGGATACCTTGTCGCTTCCCGCGGGAGCCGCGG
Source organism: Lachnospiraceae bacterium (assembly GCA_023664705.1). GTDB lineage: Bacteria > Bacillota > Clostridia > Oscillospirales > Ruminococcaceae > CAG-115. The sequence continues at coordinate 33,634 of JAMPFE010000007.1, forward strand.
GCGCAGAGCCCGAACCGCCCGCAGCGGGCGCAGCCCCAGCGGGCTCGGCGTCGCCCGAAGCCTCGGAGTTGAGCTTGTCGCGCGCCTTGATGAGCTTGTCGATAAGCTCGTCGAAGTTCATCAGCTCGTATTCGCCGCCGATGTTGTTCTGAATAGCCTCGATCTGAGCCTTATATGAGTCGGAAACCTGAAATACGAGGTCGTAAACAAAGCTTACGTCCGTAATTACATCGGGGTTTTCGCGTATAACAAAGAACATATCCTCCGCTTTATGCGCGAGAACCGACAGATTGTCAAAGCCCATCATCGCCGAGGAGCCCTTGATAGTATGCATGATACGGAATATTTCTTTAATATCATCGCTCTCAAAAGCATTCGCCTGCTCCGTACGGAGCAATATTTCGTCGAGCTGCTCCAGCAAGGAGTTAGTTTCGTAGAAATACATATCAAGCATTGCTTCCATGCCGGGTTCAATTTTTGCCATAAAATCAATTCCTTTCCGATTACGCACAAGGCGTTTATTTTTAAAGAAATATATATCAAAGAACCGCCGTCGGGATATCCCCGAAGTCGAATTCTAAAATTTTTTTCAAAAAGCCCTTTATTATTCCGAGAAAATATGCTACAATAGGGTAAGAGCCAAATTATTTAGGAGGGAAACCAAATGGCGCAGATACCGCAGATAAATAACCCCATAACGTCCAAAAACTATAATTACAGCCCTCGCCAGCAGGACGCGAATACCGAGCCCTTTGATATCGTCAAGCTTACGGGCGTCGGCAGCGCGGGGGTAAACAGCGATTCCGCGGCAAAAAGCCGCCTCGAAATGGGCAACCGCGAGCTTATCCCGCTTCAGGTCGCCGTAGCGAAAGATCCCACGCTCGCCGTTGAGATGCTCAAGGATCTCCTCAACGTCGAGGTTTTAAATCAGGCGCTGATAACGGGTCACACAGAGCTGTACGGCAGTCTGGAAAATCTTGCCAAGGAGCTTTACGTCACTCCCGAACAGCTTGTACAGGAGATAGTAAATCAAGAGCAGCAGAACACCATGTTCTCGGGGCACGAGTTCTTCGACGTTCTCCGCGAGGTAGCACAAACCACCACCGACCCGAACACCAAGGATCTCATCGGAAATCTTCTGAAGTCCATAAACTTCGCCCAGAACCGCGACGAGATACTCGGAGCGCTCCGCGCCAACCTCAAGTTCCTTTCGGAGTATTACTCCCCGAACGAGAAGCTCTCCGAAAAGCTCGCGAACCTCTCCGCCGAGTGGGGAGCGGACGACGCCGAAAACTACTTCGACTACTTAAAGGGCGAGACCCTCGCGATACTCAAGGACGTCAGCGGCAGCCTTCTGAACGACGACAAGACCCAAATGTTAATCCCGCTCATCACGCACAATCTCTCCCGCTACAACAACAGCCCCTATATGTGCAAGGAGTACTTCAACCTCCTGCTCACTCAGATATCCTCGGGCACTCTCCGCGAGTCGCTCAGAAACTCCTTCAACCGCCTCTACTCGGCTATCTTCGACAAGAACCCGATGCAAAATCCCACCATGGAACAGGTCGGAGCAATGACCGAAGACGGAAGACAAGTCTCTACAGATAATTATACTACAAATTCATCACAAAATCAACCACTTTCGGCGAATTCGGAGGGTAAAAATTTAGGTTTTGACGAGCTTACGAGTGAAATTCAGCAAAATATCAAAAATTTAGGCAGCGAATTTGTGGAAAATGCAGATAATTCTCGACCAATTTTTGACAGCGAAGGGAACTTCATAGGGCTCCAACCCCGCTCCCCCCTCTACGATGAAAACGGAAACAGGATAGGTTTTCAAACTCAGCCCTTCCTTTTTGACGACGACGGCAATCTTCTGGAAAATTCAGGCAATGAATTGTACGACGAATACGGAAACAGCGTCGACCTGAACCACTCCCGCTATGACGAAGACGGCAATATGATAGGCGGGCAGCAGACCGTTTCCCGACAGGAGGTCTCGGGCTGGCACAAGACCCTCGGCGATATGATGTCCGAAAACGGTTATATGCAGGAGCTGAAAGCCTCGGGCTTCAATATCGAGCATATCCTGTCAAGCTACAACCGCGGCAGAATGAGCGGTGCCGAGGCTCTCCAGACGATTATACAGGGTCTGTTCATTCACGGCGCGGACGGCGAAAATCCGCAAATCGCCGCGCAGATGAACCTTATGATGGGAGATTTTTCCAAAATCAACACCATGCAGGAGCTTATCGACACGCTTAACTCCCTGCTCCGCGATATGCCCGACATCCCGCTTCGGGAGCGCCTCTACGGCGTATTCGTCGACATAATCGACAAAATGGCGGTCAAAAACGAGCTCCCCCAGCACGGCGTAAGACCCCCCGTAAGCTCCACGCTCGACAACCTTACCGAGTTTATACAAAACAATATAAACAACCCCGCGCTGAAGTCCCTCGACAGCTTCAACGCCGCAAACCTGCTCCAGAGCCTGCTCAACGCTCCAGGGGTGTTCACGCCGCTCGCGCACTACATTCTCCCTCTGCAGGTCGAGGATACGCGCGCTTTCGGCGAGCTTTGGGTCGACAACGACGAAAACAACCCCAACAACACCCCGGGCACCCAGCGCAACTATCATCTGTTCCTTACGTTCGACGTTGAGAGCATCGGGCGCTTCGAGGTCGATATGTACGCGCTCGGCGAGGAGGTCAACCTCTCGCTGCTCTATCCTCCCCGCTTTGAAAAGGAGATAGAGCCGATGAAGGAGCGCGTCACCAAAATAATCCGCGGCAGCGGCTATCAAGCGCGCACGTTCGAGACCGCTCCGCTCAAAAAGCCGCATAACCTCGTCGAGGTATTCCCGAAAATAACCGACAAGAGGACCACTCTCAGCAAGAGGGTCTGAAAGGAGGAGTAAAAAATGCCGAAACAAAAGCACCCCATGCCGCCCGCCAACAATAAGCGCCTTTACGGGCAAAACGCGGCGGTCGCTCTGAAATACAACCCCGATATGAATTACGCGCCCGTCGTGGTCGCGTCGGGTCTCGGCGAGCTCGCGCAGAGAATAGTCAACATCGCCGACGAGGCGGGCGTTCCCATTTACCGCGACGACAGCGTCGCCGCGCTGCTGGTAATGCTCAACGCGGGCGAGACTATCCCCAAGGAGCTCTATCAGATAGTAGCCGCGATATACGCGGAGGTAGTCTATACCTCAAATAAAATGCGGAAATAACGGTAACGGCTCCCAATTTTTGGGAGCCTATACTATTATAAATATATAATAGGAATTTTTCGCAAACCCTCTTGACATTTACGGAAAAAAGTGCTAGAATATTACCCGTGAGCTAATTTAATACGGTGTTTTCTTTGCCTAACCACCGTTAAAAAACAAGGAGATTTTTTATGCAAAAAAACGAGATTTTCAACGTTAAAAACCTGACGCGGCTGGGGCTCGTCGCGGCGATGTATGTGGCTCTGACGCTGCTCGTGGAGCCGCTTGCTTTCGGCGGGATACAGTTCCGCGTTTCGGAGGTGCTGGTGCTGCTGTGCTTTTACCGCAGGGATTACGCGCCCGCGCTTATCGTGGGATGCCTTATCGCGAACCTTTTTAGTCCATATGGTCTATATGACATCATCTGGGGAACGGTCGCGACGGCGCTCGCGGTCATTCCGATGCACCGTATGCCAAACCTGTTTATTGCGGCTCTTATGCCGATTTTCAGCAACGGTATAATCGTCGGGATAGAGATAACCGTGCTGGAGGGGAGGACCGTTTGGTACAATATGGCGACGGTGGCGCTCGGGGAGCTTGTTGTTGTCGGAATCGTCGGGGTGGCGGTGTTTAAGCTGATATTCGACAGAAACCGCTTTATGCTGCGGCTTATCGGCTCCGAGAGGGGCAAAAAATCCGCGCAAACGGACGGCAAAATATCCGAAAAGTCCATATAAAATCGAAGCGCTCTCTCCAAAGGGAGGGGGCGCTTTTGTGCATTTTTTTGTTGGAAATTGCCGAACGAAAAACAGTTTTTGTAACAAATCGTCCGAAAGTGTGAATTATTATGCAGTTAATTGCAGTCGGCGTGCAGTCTTTTGCAGCCGTTTTGCAGTTAAATGCGGTTATTTGCAGTTTTGCGATGTAAATATTTGGAAAATATGTTATATAATGTCAAAATATGGAAATTTGTTGACCGAAAAACGGAGCTTGAAAAAAGATTTTCGTCGATTTGCACTATATTTCGGGCTATCGCCCGAAATATTCTGCGTTTTTGGCTCGAAATGCCCTAAAGGCATTTCGATTTTGCACTTCGTGCAAAATACGCCAAAAGCCGCGTGTGGTCTCATTTCGTAAGGTTGGCGGTTTTGCCGATAAAAGCTCGGAAAAGTCAATTTGTTTTTTCGAGGTACGCCATGCCCTTTTTGGCTTGGGAATGCTCGTCGCGGTGCTTTATGCGGTAGCGCCGCCCGTCCTTGACGAAATTTGAGCCCGTCTGGTGGAAATCGAACGGAACGCCGAATTTAAGGCAGTCGGCGCGGATCCGCCGAACCCAATCGAAATCGCAGGGGCGGGCGTTTTCGTAGCTCTCGCCGCCGACGGAGACCTGCTCTATTTGTCCGCTTCGGAGGTACTCGGTGAGGTCGACGTATTCGAGTATCGGGGAGACGAATATCAGCTTGTGGGCGATTTCGGCGTTGAGCAGAAGCGGCAGGCGCTTGTTCGCCATTTCCTGATTTTCGCAGCTCACCGCGATGACGACGTTGTCCCAGCCGCCGTTCCAGTCCTCGGGGACGCACTCCGAAAAGCGGTGTATGCGCTTGGTGGGTATAAGGAAATTTACGTCGGGGCGCCGCCGTATCATATCCCAAGCCTCGCCGCGCCAGTCGTCGGCTTCCTCGATGAAGAAATCCGACGTGAAGCAGGAGCCGAGAGTCGTGCCCGGGGGTATTTTGTATTCGCCTTGGCGGTTTCGTTTGACGGGGAGGTCGAAGTTGGTCTTGTTGCGCAATACCACGCTTGAATTTTTGTCGCGCGTGCCGTCGAGATAGTAGACGTAGCAATTCATGCAGCCCGCGCTGCATTTGTGGCATCCGTGCCACGGGTTCCACATCAAAGAAATTACCCCCTTTGCAAAATCGGCTTGTCCGCTCGGGACAAGCCGATATTTTATTCGAGCATGCTTTCCGCCTTGGAGACGAGCCCGTCTACGTGCTCGTTGATATTCGCGACCTCGGTCATGGCGGCGCTTATGTCGTTGCCCTTGCCCATTGTCGCGGAGATGTTGTCGCGGACCTCGTTCATCATCTGTTGTATTTCCGTCATTTTGTTGTTGATATTCGCGACGATGTTGTTTACCGTCTTGATGTCGCCGAACACGAGCGCGTTGCTCTTTTCCGCTTCGGCGACTGCTTCCTGCGAATGGTTCGCGAGGTTGCCGACCTCCTGCGCGACGACCGCGAAGCCCTTGCCCGCATCGCCCGCTCTGGCGGCTTCTATGCTCGCGTTTATCGAGAGGATATTTATCTGGCGGGCGATGTCGCTTATGCAACGCGTAGTCTCGGAGAAGCCCGCGACGCTGCCGTTTATCGACTTCATTGCGGTGTTTATCTCCTCGCTTTGGCGGCGGAGCTCGTCGAGAATTTCCGAAAGACCGATTATCTGGGAGTGGTTCGTGCTGTTGAGCTCGGAGATGTCGCCGACAGCCTCCTTGACCTCGCCGATGTTCTGCGTGAGCTGCGAGACGACCTGATTGAGCTCGGTGGTGACTTCGCCGATAGCGGTGTTCGTTTCCTCGATGTGGTTGCGGCGGATATCCGCCTCGTGCTGCATATACTGCGCGCAGCTCGTCATTGCCGAAACGCCCTTGATGATAGCCTCAGCCATTTTTCGGCAGGTCGGGAAGCCGCAGGAGTGGCAGTTGTAGTTGCGCTCCGTTTCGGTGTGCTTTCCCATTTGGGTGAGCATATCCTCTATCTGGCTCTCCGAGACGCTTATCCGATGAATGTTTTCGGGGGCGTACTGCCGAATGAAATCGGACAGCTTTAACTGCTTGTCGAACTGCAGAAACTGCTTGTCGCGGTGCTTGCGGTCGAACTTTACGCGCTTGGTGCGGTTGTACTTTTCGATGCCGTTCATAATGCCGCTCATGCGGTAGATGGACATTTCCATACCTATCGCGGGACCGCTTCCGCAGCCGCTGCCGCAGGAGAGCACGTCGAAAACGTCGGGGAGGTCGCGCTCGCCTATCTTCGCGTACATATCGAGGTTGCGGTAGACCGTGTCCGTGCCCTCGGAGGTTATCACGTTGAGGTTGGGGTTTTCGAGCTCCAGACACGCTTTAAGCCCTCCGGGGCGGGGATAGACCGCGCCCATGCTGCCTTGAATGCCCGCGAACTCGAAATTCGAGCGGACTTTTCTAAGCGAGTCGAAGTTCGTGCCGTTCTTTTTCAGCAGCTCGCCGAGGCGCTCGAACGTGACGTTGTAATCGACGAGACCCGTCTCGCGGAACTCGTCCATTTTCGCGATACAGGGGGAGAGCGCGGCTATCTTGGCGTTTTCGCCGAGGTAGTTTTTCAGGTATATCGCCGTGCAGAGCATCGGGGAATGCACGGGAGACAGGCTTTTCAGCGCGTCGTGGCAGAACTTTTTTATGTAGTTGACTATCGCGGGGCAGGGCGCGGAGATGAGCTTTGTTTTCGGGTGCTGCTCTAGGTAGCGGATATGCCCCCACGTGCAGATGTCCGCGCCGAAAGAGACGTCGTATATCTTCCGGACGCCGTTTTTGGTAAGTATATCCAGAACGTTTCTCCAGCAGCCGTCGAACGAGACCTTTACCGCGGGCGCGCAGATGGCTATTATCTGCTGTCCCGCTTTGAGGTCCGCCCAGAAGCGGTCGGTGTCGTCCTCGTAGCTGCGCGCGTTGTGGTTGCATATTTTGACGCACGCGCCGCAGCGGATGCACTTGTCGGGGTTGATGTTAAAGCGCACGTTTCCGTTTTCGTCGTGCTCAACGGTATTTGCCTCGATAGACGGGCAAACTCTTATGCAGTTATTGCAGGCAACGCATTTTGTGCCGTCGAAGGTTATCATAATCGTTCACTCCCAGATTAAAACTAACCGCACAGATAAAGTCGTCTATCCGTGCGGTGAGGTCTTGTGAAAATGTTATTTTGCGTATTCTATCATTCTGCTTTCGCGAATGAGGTTTACCTTTATCTGACCCGGGTACTCCATTTCGTCCTCGATACGCTTTGCGATATCGCGCGCGAGCACCTTCATATCGTCGTCGTTGATATGCTCGGGCTTTACCATGATACGCACCTCGCGGCCCGCCTGAATGGCGAAAGACTTGTCTACGCCGCTGTACGAATTGCATATCTCCTCGAGCTTTTCAAGGCGCTTGATATAGTTTTCGTAGTTTTCGGAACGCGCCGCGGGGCGTGCCGCGCTTATAGCGTCGGCAGCCTGAACGAGGCACGCGATGACGGTGCGGCACTCCACGTCGCCGTGGTGAGCCTCTATCGCGTGAATGACCTCGGGGCTTTCCTTATACTTTTTGCACACGTCGACGCCTATCTGAACGTGGGAGCCCTCTATTTCGTGGTCGAGGGACTTTCCTATATCGTGCAGCAGACCCGCGCGCCTTGCGAGCGCCGCGTCCACGCCGAGCTCGCTTGCCATAATGCCCGCCAGATGCGCGACCTCTATCGAGTGGTTGAGGACGTTCTGTCTGAACGACGTTCTGTACTTCAGCCTGCCGATAAGGCGCACAAGCTCGTGGTTAAGCCCGTTGACGTTCGTTTCGAGAACGGCTCTTTCGCCCTCCTGCTTGATGCGCTGCTCGACCTCTTTACGCGCTTTCTCGACGGTCTCCTCTATTCTCGCGGGGTGGATACGTCCGTCCTGAATGAGGCGCTCCAGAGCGATACGCGCTATCTCTCTTCTTACATGGTCGAAGCAGGACAGCGTGATAGCCTCGGGGGTGTCGTCGATGATGAGGTCGACGCCCGTAAGCGTCTCGAGAGCGCGGATATTACGCCCCTCGCGCCCGATTATGCGCCCCTTCATCTCGTCGTTCGGGATAGCCACCACCGAGACTGCCGTCTCGGAAACGGTATCCGCGGCAAGTCTCGCTATCGCGAGCGAGATGTACTGCCTTGCCTTTTCATCGCACTCGTCCTTGAGCTTCTGCTCGTAGCCGCTTATTTTCAGCGCCTTTTCGTGGTTAAGCTCGCTGTCGAGCATTTCGAGCAAATGCTCCTTTGCCTGCTCCTGCGTGAAGCCCGAGATCCTCTCGAGGATATCCATCTGCCCCGCCTTGAGCTGCTCCGCCTCGGCGATTTTCTCGTCGGCTTTCTTGTGCTTCCGGTGGAGATCCTCTTCGAGCTTCTCCATTTTGTCTGTCTTTTTGTCGAGGTTTTCTTCTTTCTGAGCGATCCTTCTCTCGGAGCGCGAAACCTCTCCCCTGCGCTCCTTAAGCTCTTTTTCGGCTTCGTTTTTCAGACGCTGCACGTCCTTTTCGGCATTGGTACGCAATACGTATATTTCGTCCTTTGCCTCGACAAGCGCGGTTTTCTTCAGCGCCTCGGCTTTTTCCGCCGCCTCTTCGACAATTCTTGCCGCTTCCTTTTCGGCGGACTCGAACTGCGCCTCGGCGGTCTTGATGCGGCTCTTTATTCCCGCGTGGAAGCAGAAATACCCGCTTACGACAACGCCGAGAATGAGCGACGACGCCATGCCGATCAATGCGACATACAATTCCATTGCCGCTTTCCCCTCCTTATTGAGCTCGCGCGCTTGCGCCGCGCGCGGCAATAATTCGGCGGAAAATTATACAATTTTTCTTGATGACAGTTATTGCGCGGGCGGGCGCAGCCCTCCCGACGTCTGTCATTCTACCCCCTAATGATGTTCAACGATATATTTCCGAAACGGCGCTGAGAATATATGTGGAAAATTCGCCGGGCAAGCCGAATTGACCGCCGCGAACCCGTAAATGCCGCCGCTCCCATAAAATAAAGCGCGTAAAGCGCAAAGTAAAGAGTAAGGATGTAAAATTATGGATCTCTCCGTAAATCGTACATTTCCCGCCACAACGTTATATAAAAATAGCATCATAAACGTCAAAGCGATTTTCAAAGTTAATACTTTAAAAAAAGCCTACTTATATTTTACTACATATTAACTAAATTGTCAAGTGTAATAGTCAAATTATTTCGGCGTTTTTTAAAAATTTTCTCTGTAATGTTGAAAAACGGGAGCGTTTTTTCCCGCTTTTAAAAAATCCGCCAAAACTTCTTGATTTTCCCGACAAAATATGTTAAAATGTAAAGTGTATATTTCCTGACACTCACAGGCGATAAAATTTTCATCAACATCAATAAAAAGGAAAGGGTAAAAAATGTCGGAAAGATTTCAAAATCAATATCTTCTCGCGGACTTGGCGAAGGAGATATCAAAGGTCATAAAGGGCAAGGACGACGCCCTTCTAATCATACTTACGGGGCTGCTCGCGCGGGGACACGTGCTTATCGAGGACGTGCCGGGCGTCGGAAAGACCACCCTCGCTATGGCGCTCGGAAAGGCTTCGGGGCTTTCGTTCAGGCGCGCGCAGTTTACGCCCGACGTTATGGCTTCGGACATTACGGGCTTTACGATGTTCAACAAGGAGGAGAACCGCTTTGAATACCGCGCGGGGCTCGTGATGACGAACATACTGCTGGCGGACGAGATAAACCGTACCTCCCCGAAAACGCAGTCGGCGCTTCTGGAGGCTATGGAGGAAAAGCGCGTTACGGTGGACGGCGAGGTGCACGAGCTGCCGTATCCGTTTATGGTCATCGCGACGCAGAACTCGCAGGGGTACGTCGGGACGTTTCCGCTGCCGGAGGCGCAGCTCGACCGCTTTATGATGAAGATAAGCATGGGGTACCCGACTATCGACGAGGAGAAGCAGATAATGCTCGACAGGCTTTCGGGCAACCCCGTGAACGACATAGAAAACGTAATGACCATAGACCAGATAGCGGACTGCATAGACGACATCGGCGAGATAAACTTTGCCGAGAGCCTTTGCAGATACGTCGCGGAGCTTGCCGCGGCGACCCGAAATCACCCCGCCGTCGCGCTCGGAGCGAGCCCGAGAGCCTCCGTGGCGATAATGCAGGCTTCGCGGGCGTTCGCTTATCTGCGCGGGAGGGATTACGTTATCCCCGAGGACATAGTGCGGCTGATGATACCCGTTTTCGAGCACAGGATAGTGCTGCGGCAGGAGACGCGCGTAAACAAGCGCTCCGTGCGGTCTGTGTTGGAGGACGTCGTAAGCTCGGTGACGCCGCCCGTAAGACGGAGCTAGGGCATGGCAAAAAATCGCGTTTTATACTTTCTTACGGTAGTCGGCTGCGTTATTTTTTCCATGGCGTATACAAGCAAAATATCCGAGGTGCTGCTGTTCGCCGTGCTGCTTTATCCCGTGATAGCCGTTATTTTCACGCTTGCGCTTATGGCGGGGGTAAAGGCGGATTTTTCCGAAAGGCGCGTCGTTACCGAAAAAAACGAGCCGTTCAATATCGAGATAACGCTTAAAAACCGCTCTGTCCTGCCCGCGGTGCCCATTGAGGTGTACTGCCGTATCCCCGACAGGGAGGTCGGGCTTTTCGCGGACAAAAGGGTGTTCGCGTCGGTTTCCCCGCTCGGCAGCGCGAGCCTGTCGATAGGCTGCGTGCATAAGTACAGGGGGAGCTTTACCTGCCGCATACATTCGCTTTCGTTCGTGGACCCGCTTAGGATAATACGGCTCACGAAAAAGCAGAAGCAGGTCATGACGACGATATTCCTCCCGAGGAAGCTCGCGCTTGCGGACATTCTGACGACCTACGCGGGGGAGCAGAGCTTTTCGCCGAAAAAGCCGATAACCTCCGAGCGCGAGGATTTTTCCCACGTCCGCGGCTACCGCGAGGGCGATATAATGCAGCTCGTCCACTGGAAGCTTACGGCGAAGCAGGACGAGCTGATGATAAAGCAGTTTGACAGCGTAAACGACGTCCACGCGGCTGTGCTTTGCGATTTCAACAGTTATCCGGGGGAGTGCAACCTTATGCTGCGCTCGGACACTATCATAGAAACGGCGCTCGCGTTCGTGCGCGAGGCTGTCAACAAGGGCATATACTGCTCGGTGGAGACGGGCGAGCTTTCGCTGCACGAGCCTATTTCCGTATACGACGAGCCGACGTTCGGCAGGTTTTTCGAGCTGATGTCGGTCATTCCCGCAAAGCTGGACGCTGCCGATTTTGCGTACACGATAGACAACGTAGACCTCGAAAGCACGTCCGCCGTCATTATGATAACGACGGAGCTTTCCGAGGAGCTGCTTGTCCGCGCGAGAGCCGCGGCGCGGCAGACGGCGGTCTTTTACGCGTATATAAACCTTTCACTTAAGGAGCTCCCCGAGGATCTCGGCGGGGACAAGCTGGTGTTTCTGAATATCCGCAGAGCGGGCGAAAGAGGGCTGCGCTCCGCGGCGGAGCATATCAACGACGGCGGTTGAAAACGCCGACAAAATAAATCAAGGAAAGAGGTATTCAAATGGACATTAAGGCAAAAATCGAAGAGGTTGTAAACAAGGTGAAGAACGACAAGGGCTTTGCCGAGAAGTTTCAGAAGGAGCCGATAAAGGCTGTCGAGGAGGTTCTCGGGGTAGACCTTCCCGACGACGCTGTGAAAAACATCATCGACGGCGTTAAGGCAAAGGTCAACGTGGACGGGCTCAAGGACAAGATAGGCGGTCTGTTCGGCGGAAACAAGTAAAACATCAATAAACCCCCGAGTAACATCGGGGGTTTATATAACTTTCAACTGTCAACTGTACACTGTACACTGTCGTTATCCGTTGCCCTCGGAGAGCACGTAAACGTCAACGTAAACCGCGCCCCAGCTGTAGCAGTCCTCGTAGGTGTCCATGTACACGTCCACGAGGGCGCGCCCGCTCATCATCGCGGAGCCCGTATCTCCCGCGACGGCATAGCCGTAAACGGTCTTTCCGTCCTGCGATACTATGTACAGCTCGCTTCCGTAGGGGATAACGTTCGGATTTACCGCGACAACGCCCACCTGCGCTTTGCGGCCCGAAGCCGTGCCCGCGCCCGCGGGGGCGGTGTAGGCGGTCGACCTGCCCGAAAGCACTCTCGTGTAGCTTGCGGGGATGCCGTTTACGAGCTCAACGTCGCCGGGGCTGTATACGGCAGCGTCGGAGCGCGCTGTCATAACGCCGCGCTCGACGACCTTTGTAACGGGCTCCTTGGTAACTTCCTCGCCGAGGAACTCCGTGTCGTAAAATTCGCCGTCGATATAGGTATCGCGGTAATACGCCGTTTGAATACCGTATTCGCCGTATACGAGAACGTTCTCGTAGCCTATGGTGTGCTCGGTGGTATCGACGTATTCAACGTCGTAGTCGAGCTCGGTCTCCTCCTGCCAGTCCTCGTAGTCGTAGCGCGTGATGTTTATCTCCATATCGGGGAAAAGCTCCTCGGAGAACCCGCAGTCGATAACGTCGTCCTCGCCGAGGCTCACGTCCAAAGCGCTCAGCGCGTCGGAAACGTCGCCGCCCAGAGTCGCGTAGGACTGAGTTTCGCCGTCGGCAGTAACGCTGACCTCAAACGCGCGGTTTATCGTAATGCGCCCCGAGCCGTTTCCGTCTCTCGTGAAGCTCACGCGGTCGTTCGCGCCGAGCTCGTAGTTCTCCTCGCGGAGAATGGAATATACGTCCGTTTCGTTGGTTTTTATCTCTTTTGTCCGACCGTCGTCGGTGATATACACGCTGTCTTTCAGGTAAAACGAGCCCGACATAAGCGCTGCCGACGCGGCTATCGCGAGGAACGCGCCGAGCTTTACGAGCCTGCCCCCGAAAAGCAGCTTATTCATTTTATCTTTCAATGGAAATCTCATATTGCCTCCCGTAATAGCGGTGGACGGGCGGAAATTGTTACAAATTTGTAATAATTTCTTTACAAATTGCCGCGCCTATCCATGCCCTTTGCCAAGGTTATTGCTATTATAGCGCTTTTTTTCGTAAATGTCAAACATAAACGGACTGTTGAAATTATGCATTTTTCACAAAAATGATTTGTAACCTTTTTGTAACCTTTTGAAAAAACGATTGAAAATTACCATTTTTTGTCAATTTTATAAAATCTTGTTGTAAAATTTACTAAAAAGCCGCACTTGCAGAGTTTTGGACAAATGTCACAAAAACCTTGTCGTTTGGAACGATAAATTGTGCAAAAGGACAATACCCGCTTTTGGCAGCAAAAAAGCGCCGTTCGCGGGAACGGCGCTTGCCTGCGTATTTAGTCTACGATGTAATCCTTGATCTCGTCAAGAAAATCGCCGCAGTCGTCGCTGTGTATCTTCAGCTCGAGGTCCTTGGAGAGGTCGAGGCTGAAAATGCCCATGATAGACTTAGCGTCGATAGCGTATCTGCCGCTGATGATGTCTACGTCGTATTCGCATCTTGTAACGATGGAAACGAAATTCTTTACGTCGTCGATCGTATTGATGCGGATCTTAGAGGTTGTCATAACAAAAACTTCCTTTCGTCGTTGGGTATATCCCAAAAATTACCTGTGTTCAATATAACTATAACACAAACGCTCCCGCTTTGTCAAGAGGATTTTTGACGAATTTGGGAGCGGCGCGGAGCGATTATCGGTACAAAACGCCGATTATTCCGCGATAAACCGCTTGATTTCGTCGAGGAAATCGTCCGCCTTTTTGCTGTCGTCGTGGATTATCAGCGTAAGCGCCTTTGTCAGGTCGAGGCTGAATATGCCCATTATCGACTTCGCGTCCACAGCGTATCTTCCCGAGAGGAGGTCGACGTCGAAAACGCATCTGTTCACCTGCGCCACAAACTCCTTAACATCATCGATCGAATTCAGCATTACCTTGCTTTCCTTCATAAAATCGCCGCCTTTCTTTATATATGTATACGGGGCGGGCCTTTTGCTCCCCCTGTAAAATAATATAACAATAAACTCAAAAATAGTCAATAGCTTATTGCAAAATTCGTAAGATTAAAGTATAATATAATAGTAGGGGAAAAATAGTTTGGTGATTTTGCACAGATTTTAGATGAAACTTTTTGGCAATGTGCCGAGCAAATAAGAGGTGATAATTTTGACTTTTAAGATAATAACGCTCGGCTGCAAGCTGAACAGCTGCGAGAGCGCGGCGATAGCCGAGGGCTTTCTCGCGGACGGCTTCGGGCGCGCTCCCGAGGGCGAAGGCGCGGATGTTTATATAATCAACTCCTGCGCGGTAACGGGGACGGCGGTCGCGAAGGTCCGTCACGAGCTGTCCAAATGCAGGCGCGAGGCTTCCGAGGGGGTGGTCGTGCTTTGCGGGTGCTATCCGCAGAGCTTCCCCGAGGAGGCGGCGCTGAGCTCGGGCGCGGATATCGTCGTCGGCAACGCGGGCAAGGGAAAGCTTGCCGAGACCGTAAGGGCGTTTATGCGCGACAGGGTGAAGACGGTCAAGATAACGCCGCTCGGGCGCGTATTCGACGAGAGCTGCGCCGCGCCCGACGAGGACAGAACGCGCGCGTTTATAAAGGCGGAGGACGGCTGCGACAGGTTCTGCTCCTATTGCATAATCCCGACGGCGAGGGGGCGGGTGCGCTCGCTCGCGCCCGAAAAAATAGCGGCGCAGGCTGCGCAGTGCGTCGGACACGGGCACAAGGAGATAGTGCTTACGGGGATAAATCTCGGCTGCTACGGGCAGGAGCTCGGGCTTACGCTGGCGGACGCGGTGAGAGCCGTTGAACGGTCGGGCGTTCCGCGTATACGTTTGAGCTCCCTCGAGCCCGAAATGCTCACCGACGGGGAGATAGCCAAGCTGAAAGCGGTCGGAACGCTCTGCCCGCACTTCCATTTGTCGCTGCAGTCGGGCAGCGATACGGTGCTGAAGCGCATGAACCGAAAATACGATACGGCGGCTTACCGTCACGTTGCGGACAAGCTCCGCGAGGCGTTCCCGACTTGCTCGATAACGACGGACGTCATCGTGGGCTTCCCCGAGGAAACGGACGAGGAATTTTTGCAGACCGTCGATTTCGTGCGGGAGATAGGCTTCGCCAAGGTGCACGTGTTCCCGTATTCCATGCGCAAGGGAACGGTCGCGGCGGTCATGAAGCAGGTGCCGCCCCCCGTGCGCGCCGACCGCGCGAAAATGCTGACCGCCGCCGCAAAGGAAACGGAGCTGAAATTCTGCGACAAGCAGCGCGGCACAGTGCAGACCGTGCTTATCGAAAAGCCGCAGTCGGCGCAGTATTCGCACGGCTTCACCGAGAACTACACGCCCGTAAGGCTTTACGGCGCGGAGCTCGCGCGGCATACGCTCGTGCGCGCGGAGCTCTTCGCGAGCCGCGACGGGTATTGCCTCGGGAGGGTGTTCGGAGGTTAAAAACGCCTGCGATTCGTTTATTTACCTATAACGTATGGCAGTTTATATATAATAATGAAGAACCAAAGAGGAGGACTTTAAAATGGTTTATCGTATTTATGTGGAAAAGAAGAGGCTCTACGCCGTGGACGGCGCGGCAGTGCTGGAGGACCTGACGGTCGCGCTGGGAATGAAGTCGGTGGAGGGCGTGCGCGTTATCAACCGCTACGACGTTGAGGGGCTTTCGGAGGAGAATTTCAAAAAAGCCGTGCCGACGGTTTTCTCCGAGCCGCCCGTCGACGAGACGTTTGACGAGCTCCCCGCGCTCGGCGAAAACGAGCGTATGTTCGCTGTGGAGTTTCTGCCCGGGCAGTTCGACCAGAGAGCCGATTCCGCGGCGCAGTGCATACAGATGCTCTGCAAGGGCGACCGCCCCGACGTGAAGTACGCGAAAATATACATATTAAAGGGCAATATCACCGACGAGGAGTTCGCGCGTATAAAGCACTACCTTATTAACGCCGTGGAGGCGCGCGAGTGCGGCTTCGAGAAAAAGGACACGCTCAAGGTCGAGTATTCGATACCGACCGAGGTTGAGACGCTGAACGGCTTTATCGAGAAATCCGACGCGGAGCTTGCCGAGTTTGTCACAAAATACGGTCTCGCAATGGACAACGACGACATCAAGTTCTGCCAAGACTATTTCAAGAGCGAGCGCCGCGACCCGACCATCACCGAGATACGCATGATAGACACCTACTGGAGCGACCACTGCCGACACACCACGTTCGGCACTATCATCGACAACGCGAACATCAAGCCCGAATACATTGCCAAAACCTACGCCGAGTACAAAGCCGACCGCGAGGAGCTCGGGCGCGGAAATAAGCCGATATGCCTTATGGACATCGCTACTCTGGCGGCGAAAAAGCTCAAAAAGGATGGGCTTCTGCCCGACCTCGACGAGAGCGAGGAGATAAACGCCTGCTCGGTCAAGATAACCGTCGACGTCGACGGCAAGGACGAGCAGTGGCTGCTGATGTTCAAAAACGAGACGCACAACCACCCCACCGAGATAGAGCCTTTCGGCGGCGCGGCAACGTGCCTCGGCGGCGCTATCCGCGACCCGCTTTCGGGGCGCTCCTACGTTTATCAGGCAATGCGCGTAACGGGCGCGTCCGACCCGTTGCTCCCCGTTGAGAAAACCCTTGCGGGCAAGCTCCCGCCGCGCAAAATAACCACAACGGCAGCCGCGGGTTATTCGTCCTACGGCAACCAGATAGGCTTAGCGACGGGTCATGTTGCCGAAATTTACCATTCGGGCTATATGGCAAAGCGCATGGAGATAGGCGCGGTAGTCGGCGCTGCTCCCGTTGAGAACGTCCGCCGCGAGCGCCCCGCCCCCGGGGACGTTATAATCCTCCTCGGCGGCAGAACGGGGCGCGACGGCTGCGGCGGCGCTACGGGCTCCTCCAAGGCTCATTCCGTGCAGTCGCTTGACAGCTGCGGCGCGGAGGTGCAAAAGGGCAACGCCCCCGAGGAGCGCAAGCTGCAAAGGCTCTTCCGCGACCCCGAGGCGACCCGCCTTATCAAGCGCTGTAACGACTTCGGCGCGGGCGGCGTTTCCGTCGCTATCGGAGAGCTTGCCGACGGGCTGGAAATTGACCTCAACGCCGTTCCCAAGAAGTACGACGGTCTGGACGGCACGGAGCTCGCCATCTCCGAGAGCCAAGAGCGAATGGCAGTCGTCGTCGCTCCCGAGGACGTTGACAAATTCCGCGCGCTGGCTTCCAAGGAAAATCTGGAGAGCACGCCCGTTGCCGTCGTAAAGGCGGAGCCGCGTCTTAAAATGAACTGGAACGGCAAAACTATCGTCGACGTTTCGCGCGAGTTTCTCAACTCCAACGGCGCGGAAAAGCACACAAGCGTTGCCGTGCCCGAAGTGAACGTCCGCTATTCCACGGGCAGAAGAAACGTCCCCGAGGACTGGGAAAAGCTCGTTACCGACCTCAACGTCTGCTCGCAGAGGGGCTTGGTGCAGCGCTTCGACAGCACTATCGGCGCGGGTACCGTCCTGATGCCGTTCTCGGGGCGCACCCAGCAGACCCCCGTGCAGGCTATGGCGGCGAAGCTCCCCGTCCTCGGCGGCAGCACAACGACCGCCTCGATAATGGGCTGGGGCTTCAACCCCGCCGTTTCCGAGCAGTCCCCCTACCACGGTGCGGTCTGCGCGGTCGTTGAGAGCATCGCCAAGGTCGTCGCGGCGGGCGGCGCCTACGAGAAATGTTGGCTGACGTTCCAGGAGTACTTCGAGCGCACACAGGGCAAGCCCGAGCGCTGGGGAAAGCCTTTCTCGGCGCTGCTCGGCGCATACCGCGCGCAGCTTGAAATGGGCTGCGGCGCTATCGGCGGCAAGGACAGCATGAGCGGAACGTTCGAGCATATCGACGTGCCGCCGACGCTCGTTTCCTTTGCCGTATCCACCGCAAAGACCGACAACATCATCTCCGCGGAGTTCAAGTGCCCGTACAGCAAAATCGGCTATATCGCGCCGAAATACGACGAAAACGGCTTGCCCGATTTCGGCAGCGTCAAGAGCGTTTTCAAGACCGTTGAAAAGCTCATCGCGGACAAAAAGGCTATTTCCGTGTGGAGCGTCGCAAACGGCGGCTTGGCTGAGGGCGTGTTCAAGATGTCTCTCGGCAACCGCGTCGGCGCAAAGCTCGACGCTCTCTCCGACGAAGAGCTTTTCACGCCCGTCTACGGCGCGTTCATTTTGGAACTTGAGGGGGATTGTAACGACGTCCGCATTATCGGCGAGACTATCCCCGAATACGAGATTATCTGCGGCGATACCAAGCTCGATATTGCCGAGCTCGAAAAGAAGTGGGATAACGTTCTCGAGCCCGTATTCAAGCAGAAAACGAGCTTCAAGCCCGCCCCCGAAAAGGTGGCGTATACGGGCGGTTGTGAGCTTTTGCTGAACCACACCTCCCCGAAGATAGCCAAGCCGCGCGTGCTTATCCCCGTGTTCCCGGGCACCAACTGCGAGTACGACACGGCGCGCGCTTTCGAGAAATACGGCGCCGAATGCAAAATTTTCGTCATCAAAAATCTTTCGGCAGCCGACATTGAGGAGAGCGTAAACGCGTTCGCAAGGCTTATCGAGCAGACTCAAATAATCGCGCTCCCGGGCGGCTTCAGCGGCGGCGACGAGCCCGAGGGCTCCGCGAAGTTCATCAACGCGTTTTTCCGCAACCCCAAGATAACCGAGGAAGTGGAAAATATGCTCCACAAGCGCGACGGTCTGATGATAGGCATCTGCAACGGCTTCCAAGCGCTGATAAAGCTCGGGCTGGTGCCGTTCGGGCATATCGTGCCGCTCACCGCGGAGAGCCCCACGCTCACCTACAATGAAATAGGGAGACACCAGTCGCAGCTCGTCTACACCAAGATATGCACGGACAAGTCCCCGTGGCTCGCGAACTGCAAGGTCGGCGACGTTCACGCGATACCCATTTCCCACGGCGAGGGGCGCTTTGCCGCGAGCGGCGAGATCCTCCGCAGGCTCATCGACAACGGGCAGGTGCTCACGCAGTACGTCGACCTCAAGGGCAGCCCCACCATGGACGCGATGTTCAACCCGAACGGCTCCATGTGCGCGGTCGAGGGCATAATCTCCCCCGACGGGCGCGTTCTCGGAAAAATGGGTCACACCGAGCGCCTTACCGAAAGCGTCGCCAAAAACGTCGACGGCAACAAGGAGCAGCTCCTCTTCAAGAGCGGCGTGGAATATTTCGCTTAACATAATAAAAGTCAAAAGTCCCATTTCGTTTGGAATGGGACTTTTTGGGTTTCCAAAGGGCGAAGCCCTTTGGGGCGGGGCTGGGGCGCCCAGCCCCACACACCTCTCCCTCGGAGAAAGTTTTATAAAACGGGAAAAAATACATTTTATGGTAAAAATAACTAATTTTCTACTTGAAATTTCAAAACTATTGTGCTATAATTATAGTTAAGAACGATTTCGGTATGCAGCGCGGAGGGCTTTTTTATGTGTGACACTTCCCTTAAAGAATTTTCCAAGGCAATGATAGATTTTGTTTCGAGCACGGAACGGCTCGCCCCCGTGGAGGCCGCCCCCGACTCAAAGCGCGCCGTCGACAGGATATGCGGGCTGCTCGGGATAGCCAAGCTGGAGCTGTCGTATAAGATACCCGACAACGCCAACAGGCTTTTCCTGAGCGATAAAACGACCACGATATTCCTCCGCGATAATTGGGACGAAAGCCGCCCGTTCACTATCGTAAAGCGCCACGAGGACAACTGCGTCTTTACCTTCTCGATCTATCCGCATAAGGACGGCAAGCCTTGGGACGACGAGGACAAGAGCAGGATAAGCACCTTTATCTCGCAGGTCTATCTTGTAAACGACCGCGCCCGCATTGCCGAGACCGCCGAAAAGTATTCCGTAATGGACAACGAAATGGAGCTCTACAACCTCCGCTACCTTATGAAAACCATGGGCATGCTGTTCGCAAAGCGGGAGATATTCGATTACTGCGCGTGCCGCTTCAATATAGCGGGCTTGGCGATAATAAACTCCAAGATAGGCAGAAGCGGCGGCACCGAGATGATGAAGAGGTACATTTACGGGCTGCGCGACCTTATCGGCGCGGACGGCTTTATAAGCAGGCTCGGCGGCGACAATTTCATCTCGCTGTTCAGAAAGAGCAAAACGGACGCGGTCATACGCTATCTCTCGGGAGTGAAGCTCCGCACGGAATACCGCGGCATCGAGGAGCTTTTTATGTCGGCTCACGCGGGATATTACTGCGTCGACGAGCGCTGCCGAGGACCCCACGAGATAATGGAGTCCATAATAACCGCGGAAATAGCCGCCAGAATGAACCCCAAGGCGTCCTACGCGATATTCGACGACGAGCTGAAAAAGCGCGTCGAGGCGAAAAAGCAGCTCGAGGGGCTTTTCTACGACGCCATAGACAAGGAGGAGTTCCTTATCTACTATCAGCCCAAGGTCAACCTCCAAACCTACACCATAAGCGGCGCGGAGGCTCTCTGCCGCTGGCAGCACGACGGGCAGCTCATTCCGCCCATACGCTTTATCCCCATACTGGAGCAGAGCCACAATATCTGCATACTCGATTTTTATATGCTGGAGCACGTCTGCCGCGATATGCGCAAATGGATGGACAGCGGAATGCCGCTTGTAAAGGTCTCGGTCAACCTGTCAAGAATGAACCTCGGCGACGAGCGGCTCGCGGAGCGCATAATGGAAACCGTTGACAGATACGGCGTGCCGCACGAGTATATCGAGATAGAGCTCACGGAGACCACCACCGACGTGGATTTCAAGGAGCTGAAAAAGGTGGTATCGTCGCTGCACGGGCTCGGGATAAGCACCTCCGTGGACGATTTCGGCGTCGGCTATTCGTCGCTGAACCTTATCCGCGACCTGCCTTGGAACGTTCTCAAAATAGACAAGAGCTTCCTGCCCGAGGAGACCGACGAAAACAAAGAGGACAAGAAGATAATGCTCAAGCACGTCATCGAAATGGCGCAGGAGCTCGGACTGGAGTGCATCGTCGAGGGCGTTGAAAGCATAAATCAAGTAGAGCTTCTAAAGGGGTGCAGCTGCTTCAGAGCGCAGGGCTATCTGTTCGACAAGCCGCTTCCGACCAACGTTTTCGAGGAAAGGCTCCGCGACGGCGGAAAATATGTTCCCGAAAGCAATTAAACAAAAACGACCCCCGCTCCCAAGAGCGGGGGTTAATATTGCTAAGCCCGAAAATCCTCCATTATCCGTCCGATTATCTCATATTGCTCGGGTGATAAATTGTTTGTCGGTTTGTTTTGCGCGCGGAAAAGCGCTATCAGCCGCGATAAAATGTCCTTCTGCGCTTCGGTAAGCCCGAAAGTCGAAACGGCGGTTCTGTTTTCGTAGCCGAAAAGCTCGTCGAGCGACACGCGCAGCTGAAAAGCAAGGTCGACGGCAACGTCCAGCGTGGGCTTCATAGCGCCCGATTCGTATTTGCTTATCGAGGTAATGCCGCGGTTTATTCTGCGCCCGAGCTCCGCCTGCGTTAAGCCCGCCGCAACGCGAAGTTTTCTCAATCTTTCCCCAAAGTCCTCAAACATTTTATCACTTCCTTTTATATCAATTTTACCAAAAAACTCTTGACAAATAATGAACTATATGCTATAATAATTGATATAAAATGAAGTCGCAAAATATTTTTTTGCGTAAAAATAAAACGGGGGCAAATTATGGACAACAATGAAACTATAATTATTACGGGTGCTACAAGAGATGAAAAAAGCGGTGCAAAGATAATTTTTCTAATTCTTTCCATTTTGTCCTTTATATATGCCTTAATAACGATTATATTCGGCGCCACAACCCATACCCATATTGACCTTGTGCGTGGTTTTTTATTTCTTGCGGTTGGCGTGGTGTTTGTTTATTTTTATAAATACAAAAAACCACTATACGAAATTACTGTTACAAATAAGCGGATTATAGGAAAAACTCCGTCCGGAAAACAGGTTGAACTTCCGTTGAACTCAATATCTGCCGTGGCGAAAGCATCATCTAATACAATCGCGGTTTCAACATCATCGGGGAGAATTGCGTTTAAGGGAATTGAAAATTCCGAACAGATATTCACCGAAATCAACAAGCTGCTTGCCGAGCGCCAAGAAACCCGCAGCACACCTACCGTAGTCAATCAACAGATAGCGCAAAGCGTCGCCGACGAGTTGAAAAAGTTCAAAGAGCTTTACGACAGCGGCGTTATCACCCAACAAGAGTTTGAAGAGAAAAAGCGGCAGCTTCTTGGCTTATAAACGAAAGGAGGAAAATGATTATATGAAAACAAAACGCTGTCCTAATTGCCAAGCCAATGTTGCCGCGTTCAACGAAAAATGTCCATTGTGCGGCTTTGATTTGACCAAAGACTTTGAAACATATGCCGAACTACACCAAGAAAAGCTGAAACAGACGTTAAAGCCCTCCGATAAACAGGACAAATAAAACAAAAAATCCCGCTCCAAGGAACGGGATTTTGTATCGTATGAAGAAACGATTATCTCTTCGAGAACTGCGGCGCGCGGCGTGCAGCCTTGAGGCCGTACTTCTTTCTTTCCTTCATTCTCGGGTCGCGAGTGAGGAAGCCCGCCTTCTTGAGGACGGGGCGCAGCTCGTCGGAGTACTGGAGCAGCGCTCTTGACAGACCGTGGCGGATAGCGCCCGCCTGACCCGTAACGCCGCCGCCCGCAACAGTGCAGATGATGTCGAACTTGTCGACAAGATCGGTAAGCGCAAGGGGCTGACGAACGATGAGCTTAAGGGTATCCAGACCGAAATAATCGTCGATATTTCTTCCGTTAATGGTAATGGAACCGCTTCCGGGATACACTCTCACGCGAGCGACGGAGTGCTTTCTTCTGCCTGTTCCGTAGTAATAGGGTTTAGATTCGTACATAAAAAGCCCTCCTTAAAATTTGTAGTCAACGGGCTTCTGAGCCGCGTTTTTATGCTCCGCACCCGCATAGCAGCGCAGTCTGGTGAGAGCCTTTCTTCCGAGAGTGTTATTCGGCAGCATACCGTTTACGGCGAGGGTCATAGCCTTCTCGGGCTTTTCCGCCATCAGCTTGTCGTAGCCGACCTCCTTGAGGTGTCCTATCCAGCCCGTGTGCCATCTGTAAACCTTGTTCTGGAGCTTCTTGCCCGTAAGCACCGCCTTAGAGCAGTTGATGATGATAACGTGGTCGCCGCAGTCCACATGAGGCGTGAACGTGGGCTTATGCTTGCCTCTGAGCAGGTGAGCGGCAGTCGCGGCAACGCGTCCGAGCGGTTTTTCGGCAGCGTCGATAACATACCATGTGCGCTCAACTTCCGAGGGCTTAGCCATATAAGTTGACATATCTTATCCTCCTTAATCCAATAGATATAATTCACAACATTTGATATTTTACCACGCTTTTCCGCGTTTGTCAAGGCAAATTTGTCCCGAATTTGAAATATATCCCGATTTCTTTCGATTTCTCTGCAAATCTCTCCGTTTTTCTCATTATCTTGAACTTCATTTCATTTTTGCACAAACCCCCAAAAACAAGAGAATTTCATAAAAACAGAGCGAAAACAAAAGATTTCGCGGATTATTTAATAAAAACCGCTCCCTTTACGGGAGCGGTCTCATTTACAAATCAAGCTCTGGCAGATTTGGCCGCGGGCGCGCCCTTAGCCGTCTTGCGCTCCTGCCACCATATCCACAGCGGACCCGCGAGGCAAAGCGACGAATAGAAGCCCACCAGCATACCGATAGCAAGCGGCACGGCGAACGAGATTATCGACGTAACGCCCTGCACCGAGCAGACGATCGCAATGGAGATCATCGCCGTAACGGTCGTCGCCGTAGTGATTATCGAGCGCGAGAGCGTCTGATTTATCGACAGGTTCACAAGCTCGCGGTTGGACATCTTTCCGCCGTGCTTCGCGCGGTTTTCGCGCAGACGGTCGTAGATGATTATCGTGTTGTTTATCGAGTAGCCGAGCAGCGTCAGAACTACCGCCATAAAGTTGGAGTCGAGCGCCATGCCCGTAAACACATACACGGCATAGGTCAGTATAACGTCGTGCAGCAGGCAGCATATCGCGATAATGCCCGCGCTCCAGCCGCCTATCTTCTTAAAGCGGAACGCAATATAAACGACCAGCAGCACAAACGCCACGACCACCGCGATAAGGCAGGAGATAAAGAACTGCGAGCCCGACGACGCGGAAACGTTCGTCGTATCCACGCTGTCAATGCTGTTTTCGGGATAAGCATCAATAAGCCCCGCCGTCACCTTCTGCAGCATATCGTCGTCCATTTTCTCGTCCTGCGCGAACGAAATGACAATAGTGTTCAGACTGCCCGTAAAGCTCGTCCCCGTCGTCACGGTCGCGCGCGGAGTGCCGAGCGCCTCCACGGTCGATTTTACGTCGTTCGTGTCAATCTCCCCGCTGTACGAATAGGTCAGTATTGTACCGCCCTTAAAGCGTATATCGACGTTCACGCCGATAATGAACGTGCAGAGCACGGTCACGGCGATAATCGCCGCCGAGATGATAACGAAAATCTTCCTCCTGCCCACGAAATCAACGTCGGTCCTTGCCTTAACGTTGATATTCTGTACGGTGTCCTTGCCCTTTTCGGCGTCGCCCGA
This sequence comes from Lachnospiraceae bacterium, assembly GCA_023664705.1. Taxonomy (GTDB): domain Bacteria; phylum Bacillota; class Clostridia; order Oscillospirales; family Ruminococcaceae; genus CAG-115. The sequence continues at coordinate 58,298 of JAMPFE010000007.1, forward strand.
AAGCTCCGCATTTGAAACGCCGAAAAGCGCGGGTTTCCTGAAGCACTTGAACCTCGAGAGCGAAACGGTCATCAGTCTCGTCGCCCAGCAAGCCATAATGAAGTTCATTATAACGCCCGCCAGCAGCGTATAGCCGAACGAATATACCGTACCCTCGGTGGTCGCCCCGAACCAAGTCCCGAACACCGCCATAAGGATAAGCGCCACGATAATGACCGTGAGGTTGGAGTCGAGGATAGCCGTAAAGCCGCGCTGGAAGCCGTTCTTGACAGCGCCGTCAATGGTGCGCCCCGCCTTCAGCTCCTCCTTTATGCGCTCCGCCGAGATAACGTTCGCGTCGACGCCCATGCCTATCGACAGTATGATACCCGCGATACCCGGCAGCGTCAGCGAGGACGCGTTGTTGAACCCGAAGAAACCCGTAATAGCCGCAAACATGCCCGCGACCTGCCCCGTAAGCGCAACGACCGCCACAAACCCGGGCAAACGGTAGTAAACTATCATAAACACCGCGATGAGTATAAACGCGATAAGCCCCGCAAGCGCCATAGCGTCGCGCGCGCCGATGCCCAGAATGGGCGAAATGGTGGAAAGCGTGTCTATCTCCAACTTAAACGGCAGCGCGCCGCCGTTTATCTTGTTCGCGAGGTCGGAAGCCTCCGTGCCCGTAAAGCTTCCCGAGATATAAGCCGTTCCGTCGTCTATCTTCTCGTTTACCTTGGGATAGCTTATGCAGACGTCGTCCATCCATATCGAGATGACCTCGCCCGAAAGCCGCTCGGTCGCCTCCGCGAAAGCCTCCTTGCCGCTGTCCTTGAGGTTCAGCACGACGACGTTCTCCTTCGTGTCCGTTCTGTAACGCGCCGCGGCGCTCTCAACGTCCGCGCCCGTAAGGACTATCTTGTCCTTGGTGTCGCCCGTCGGCAGCCCGTTTTCGTCGACCTCGTGCTTCTCGCGGAACGTCAGCAGCGCTGTCTCGCCTATCTCGCGGACAGCCTGCTCGGGGTCGAACGACGTATCGTCGCTCTGCCACGGAAACTGCACGATTATCGAGTTCGTCGCCGAATCGACGTACACCTCGTAGTCGTTGATGTTTTTATTGACAAGGCGCTGCTCGATCATGGACTTCGCGCCGTTGAGGTCGTCCTCGGTGATGTCGCTCTCATAATCGTCGGGCGCCTTGAACGTAACGTTTACGCCGCCTCGGATATCTATTCCCCACCGTATATCGTCAATTCCCCACACCCACGATGTCTTTATATCGCCGTAGTAGGTGCGTATACCCACGGTTGAAAGCAGCGTGAATACTACTATCAGGAAAAAGACGATAAAAAACACGGGCTTTGTTATCTTGCTCTTCAAATGTTTTTCACTCCGTTCCGTTTTTCCGAATTTAGACAGGCGCAGCCTGCCGTTTTACAATCTACATCTATCTATTATAATACAAAAAAGCCGATTAGTCAAGAGCAATTTGTACATTTAGTATGTAATTTTTATGAAAAAATCCGCAAAAGCGCTTTTTTCCACTTGAATTATCGCGCGGATTATGCTACAATTACAGTATGTGGCAATCATTTTTTAAGGAGTTTATATGAACGAACCGAACAACAACCCCAACGGACAAAAGGGCGCGCCCACGGGCGGCGAGCTGTTCGTGGGAATGAACCTGCTCAGCAAGATAGGCGTTATCTTCATAATCGTCGGCGTGATAGCGTTTTCGGCAGCCTCCGAGGGCTTTCTGCACGTCGGCGTGCGCTTGGCTCTCGTAATAGCCCTCGGGCTCATCATGCTCGGCGCGGGAGAGCTCTTCTACTGCAAGGGCTCGCACGTATTCGCAAACGCGCTCATCTTCGGCGGCGTCGCCGAGCTGTTTATCTGCTCGCTCATCGGGCGCTACGGCTTCGGGATACTCAGCGGCGGCGGAGCCGTCGGCGTGGGTCTCGGCGCGGCAGCCGTCGGATTTCTCCTCTCGGCAAGATACGGGTCGCAGGGCTTGCTTATCGTCACGACGCTGTTCGCCGTGCTGCCCGTTTTCGCGTTCACCCCGTCGTCGTACTGGGCGTTGGCGGTCTATCTCGTCGCCGTGCACGCCGCGAACGCCGTGTTCGCGCGGAGAAACGCCTTTAACGCGGCATACGCCGTCGGGATAGCCGCCGCGGTCATAGAGCCGCTGCTGCTCGAACTCCCAAGCGGGAACCCCCGCCTCGACGCCAATGCAGCAGCCGTCGTCACGGCGGTGTTTGCCGTCTGCTGCGCGGTCTGCTACGCGGGAGGACTGCTGCTGAACGCCGCGCAAAGCAGCGGAATGTTAAAGCCCTCCGAAACGGCGATGCTCTCCCTTACGCTCTCGGCGGCGGTGCTTTTCACGAACGCCCCCCTCCTCGGCGTGAGCGTCGCAACGGCAGGCGCGGCGCTTCTGGTGCTCGCGGTGATATTCGCGGTGGTCGCGGTCGTTTTCTCGCTTAAAGGCAGCGAAAAATGCTCCGTAAATACGGTAATGTACAACTTCATCCTCATCTCCGTAACATGGGCGCTCCTCGACCTCTTCACCGTGAATTTTCCGCGCTACATCGCGCTCCACGTTCTCGCCGCGGCAGTGCTCGTCATCGGCGTTCTTTTCGACAGAAAGCTCTTCCGCGGCTGGGGCGGCGCGCTTCTGGCGCTCGCGGAGTTCTTCTTTTTCGGTCTGCTCCTCTTCAACAAAACAACGGGCGAGCGCCTCACGGCGACGCTCGTCAACCTCGCGCTCTGGTTCGGCGTCATGGCTGTGTTCATTGCCAAACGGAAACACGAAAACACGCTCTTCCGCGTATACACGTTCGCGGCGTTCCTCAACGCGGGCTTTCTCTGCTCCGATATGGTCAACCGCTACCTCGTCAATGCGCTCTACGACGCCGATTTCTGGTCAAACCCCGCCGAAAGACTCTCCTTTTCGGCATTGCTCTGCGCCGTTCCGTGGCTGGTTCTGGGCTTCATCGCGGGCAAGCCGAAGTATATGCGCGTCTGGGGTATGGTCTCCTCGTTCACGCTGTATATCATCGGTCTGCTGAACCTCCTCGCCGCGAACGTCATCGAAGCGCTCAACCGCTCCATAGGCGGTCACGAAATGGACATCGCGGGCGTCATCGCGACGATAGCCGTAAACGCCGCCTCGGTGCTCCCCGTGCTCGATATGGCGCTGCAAATACGCGGCAAGGCCCCGAAATTCGCGAAAGCGGTCGGGCTGGTCGTTTCGGGCTACGCACTCATGTCGCTCACCACGATACTCGGCACGAACGATTACGTAACGTTCACGAGCTTTATAATCAGCATAATCTACATCGTTACGGCGGCAGTGTGGATAATCGTCGGCTTCAAGCGCCTCAACGCGCTGCTGCGGAGGTTCGGGCTGGCGCTGGCGCTGCTCTCCTCGGCAAAGCTGTTCCTGTTCGATTTCTCCAACATCAACAATATGGGCAGAACGCTGCTGTTTATCGGCTTCGGCGTCACGCTGCTCTGCATAGCGTTCGGCTACGGCATCGCGGAGAAGAAGCTCAAGGACAGCGGCAAATAAAATATAAAACATCTTGAAATCCTCCCGAAAATATGCTATAATGATAATGTTTGCATAAAACCAAAAAACAAAGGAAAGGCAGATATATAAATGAAGCTTGGTATGGTAGGGCTGCCGAACGTCGGCAAAAGCACCCTTTTCAACGCGCTTACAAACGCGGGCGCGGAGTCCGCGAACTATCCGTTCTGCACCATAGAGCCGAACGTCGGCATCGTCTCCGTGCCCGACGAGCGGCTTGACGCTCTCGCGAAGATGTACAGCCCCGAAAAATTCACCCCCGCGACGCTGGAGTTCGTCGACATCGCGGGGCTCGTAAAGGGCGCGTCCAAGGGCGAGGGCTTGGGCAACAAATTCCTGTCGAACATCCGCGAGGTCGACGCGATTGTCCACGTCGTCCGCTGCTTCGAGGACGACAACATAATCCACGTCGACGGCTCCATAGGCGCCGCCCGCGACATCGAAACGATAAATCTCGAGCTCATTTTCAGCGATTTGGAAATACTCGAACGCCGCATAGACCGCGCCAGAAAGGCTCTCAAGGGTGATAAGTCAATGCAGTCCGAGGTCGACTTCTTCGAGAGCTTAAAGGCTCACCTCGAGAACGGCAAGTCCGCGCGCAGCTGCGATTTCTCCGACGAGGAGCGCCTCATGCTCCGCGATACCCCCCTGCTCTCCAACAAGCCCGTAATCTACGCGGCAAACCTCTCCGAAGCGGACTTCACGGGCGACATCGAAAACAACGCGCAGTACAAGGCTGTCCTCGCCGTGGCAAAGGAGGAAAACGCCGAGGTGCTGCCTATCTGCGCCCAGATAGAAGCCGAGATAGCCGATATGCCCGACGATGACAAGGCAATGTTTCTCGCCGATATGCACTTGGAAAGCTCGGGTCTGGCGCGTATCATCAAAACGGGCTACCGTCTGCTCGGGCTCATCTCGTTCCTCACCGCGGGAACGCCCGAGGTCCGCGCGTGGACGATAACAAAAGGCACAAAGGCTCCCCAAGCTGCGGGCAAGATACACACCGACTTTGAAAAGGGCTTTATCCGCGCGGAGATAGTCTCCTTCGGCGACCTTATGAGCTGCGGCTCCATGTCCGCGGCAAAGGAAAAGGGTCTGGTAAGGCTCGAGGGCAAGGATTATGTAATGCAGGACGGCGACGTCACGCTGTTCAGATTTAACGTATGAAAACGATAGGCTTGATAGGCGGTATGAGCTGGGAGAGCACGGTCTCCTATTACCGCGTGATAAACGAAACGGTAAACCGTGCGCTCGGCGGTCTGCACTCGGCTGAAATATTGATGTACAGCGTGGATTTCGCGGAGATAGAGGATTGCCAGTCAAACGGAAACTGGGCAAAAAGCGCGGATATCCTCGGCGCGGCGGCAGCGTCTCTGCAAAGGGCAGGCGCGGATTTTATCGTTATCTGCACGAACACGATGCACAAGGTCGCCGACGAAATATCGGCTCATATCGGTATCCCGATAATGCACATTGCCGACGCGGCGGCGGACGCTCTTCTTTCCGCGGGAGTGACGACCGCGGCTCTGCTCGGGACAAAATACACCATGCAGCAGGATTTTTACAAGCAGCGCCTTGCCGCCCGCGGGATAAGCGTGCTTATCCCCGACGACGGCGGCGTCGAGCTCGTAAACCGCGTGATATACGATGAGCTTTGCCGCGGGATAATCTCGCCGCCGTCAAGGGACGAATATGTGCGGATAATCGGCAGCTTAAAGCAATCGGGCGCCCGCGCAGTCATCCTCGGCTGCACGGAAATAGGTATGCTGATAAACTCCGAAAACTCGCCGCTGCCCGTATTTGACACGACGGTGATACACGCGGAAAGGGCGGCGCTGTTTTCGCTCGAAAAGTAAGCATAAAGGGGACATTATGAACAAAGTCACTCGGTGCAAAAACACCAACAACAAGAAAATAGCGGGGCTGCTGGTATCGCAGGTGATTTGCGGCGTAATGCCCGTGGTGCTGCTGGCGGCGTTCGTGCTGCTGAAGCTGTACGAAACGAAAATAACGGCGATAGCCGCGATAGCGCTCATCTTTTTGTGCAACGTCGGATATATGCTGCTCGCGCGGCGCTACAACGTGCTCAACAGCGGCAGGCGCGGCGAACGCGAGCTCTACAAGGCGGTAAAGCATCTCAAAGGCAACAACATCATCTTCTGCAATCTTCCCGTGCGGTACAAGCGCGGGCGCTCGGAGCTCGATATGCTGATAATCAGCCACAAGGGCTTGATAATCGTCGAGGTAAAAAACCATTCGGGCACTATCCAAGGCAGCTGGAAATCGGACAAATGGGAGCAGCGCAAGTACTACCGCGGCGGCAAAAACACCTCCCAGGAAATGGATAATCCGATAAAGCAGATGCGCCGCCAGCGCGACATCGTAAAGAGCATACTCAACGCGGCGGGCGAGGACGTGTGGATAGACACGGTGCTGTATTTTTCGAGCAGCAACGCAAAGCTCAAGCTCAACCTGCGCGAAAGCGATTACGTTTGCCTCGGCAGCAAGGAGCTGCTGAGCTTTCTCGAAAGCTACGACCGCAACGTTGTGCTCTCCCGCGCGCAAATGGAAAAATACGCGGGGATACTCAACGACGCCAGAGCGAATATATAAATTAGTATTTGTAGGAGCACTTCTCGCACAAGCGAGCGTCGACAGCGCATTTATATTCGCATTTTGAGCAGTGCGGCAAACCACGTTGATTGCGCTTTTCGTTTTGAAATGTATCTTTCCGTTCTCGTCAACCGAAAAATGCGGAAAAGGGGGAGTGGGAGAGGGGAAGAAGATCGGAAGAGGAAACCCGTAGGGAGAGGGGGGAACTCCGCATTTTTGTTGGATTTTGTTGTTCAGAGTCAACGAAGTTGATTCGCCCTCTCCCGAAGGGTGTCCTCTTGCACCGAGGTTAGTGTAAAAATATAAAGAAACGTAATCCGACAAAAAATCAGCATACCACACCCAAAACTGCAATTCACTGCAAACTTTTCCCCACCGAATTAGTTAGCACCACAAATCCCAGATTTTAACATAAAATAACAATATTTCCAAATATTCCCACCCCAAAACCGCAAAAATCTGCAAATCACTGCAAAACGGCTGCAAATCCCTGCACGCCAACTGCAAAAAGCTGCAAAATAATACACAGATTTCAACGATTAGTTACCAAAACCAATATTTTTTTGCAAGTTTCCAATTAAAAACTTGCAAAATTCACCGTTCGGCAGCGGCGCTCCCGCGGAGGCAAATCATGACCGATCTACTGATAAAACTGTTTATAAAGGACGGCGGCAGCGTTGAGACTCCCGCCGTCCGTTCGGCATACGGGAAAATGGCCGGTAAAGTAAGTATTTTCTGTAACCTGCTGCTGTGTATATGCAAGTTTTTCGCGGGGATAGCCTCGGGAAGCGTCTCCGTTACCGCCGACGCGGTAAACAACCTCTCCGACGCGTCCTCGGGCGTGATAAGCCTTATCGGGTTCAAGCTCTCCGAAAAATCCGCCGACGCGGAGCACCCCTACGGGCACGGGCGCTATGAATACCTCGCGGGGTTTATCGTCGCGGCGCTGATACTGGTCATAGGCGTTCAGCTGCTGCGCGACAGCATCGTAAGGATAGTCTCTCCCGAGGAGGTGGAGTTCGGTATACTGCCGCTCGGCGTGCTTGCCGTTTCGATAATCGTCAAGCTCTGGATGATGCTGTTCAACCGCAGGATAGGCAGGCTGATAAGCTCCGAAACGCTCTTCGCTGCCGCTGCCGACAGCCGCAACGACGTTATTTCAACGTCGGCAGTGCTCGCGGCGCTTATCATCTCGCGCTGCTGCTCCGTCGAGCTCGACGGCATTATGGGCGCGGCAGTCGCCGTGTTTATACTGTACAGCGGCGTGGGCTTGATAAAGGACGCGCTCGACCCGTTGCTCGGCAAAGCCCCGAGCCCCGAGCTGGTCGAGAAAATACACGAAAAAATACTGTCCTACAACGGTATTCTCGGCACTCACGACCTTATGATACACGACTACGGACCGGGGCGGCAGTTCGCCTCCGTGCACGTCGAGGTGCCCGCGGAGATGACGCTTGTGGAGTGTCATGAGATAATTGACGGAATAGAGCGCGATTTCCTCCGTGAAGGAATGAATATGTTGGTTCACCCCGACCCGATAGTCTCCGAGGGCGCGGCGGGAGAGCTGAACGCCGAGCTCAACGGGATAGTCGGCAGAATAGATGGGCGCATTTCCGTTCACGATATACGCGTCGTGCGCTGTCCCGAGGGCGAAAAGGTGATCTTCGACTGCGTTCTCCCGCCCGACAGCGGCATTGAGGAAAAGGCGCTCGCCGAGGAGATAACGCGCTTTCTGCGGGTAAACCACCCGAGCTGCCGCTGCGTGATAACGTTCGACAGCGGCTACGCGAGCATTCCGAAATCCTCCGATAAAGATGCTTGACAAACAAGGAAAAAAATACTATAATATACTTTGGCGGAAAACCCGGCGCGGCAATGCGGTTGTAACAAACCGCGGAACACGGTGAAAGTCCGTGACAGTCCCCGCTGCCGTGAGACGGTTGCGTTTGCGCCCGAGAATGAAAATTCGGGTCACTGAGGCGAAAGCTGTGGGAAGGCTTGGCGCAGACGCGTTAACTGTAAGTCGGAAGACCTGCCCGTCGGGACCGTCAAATAAAATTATCGGAGGAATAATGAGATGAAAAAGGCAAAGATCCTTGCGGCGTTCGCGGCTGTGGCGACCGCCGCGGCAACCTCGCTGAGCGCGTTCGCCGCGCCCGCGGAAAAGGGCGTCGTGTATTTCGCGGCGGTCAAGTCGACCATCGGGCAGGGCGTTTGCGTCGAGCCGACGGCAGTCCCCTTTTACGAGGGGGAGAGCGGTCTTGACGTTGTAAAGCGCGCAGCCGAGGTCACGGTCGAGGAAAGCGACTACGGAGCGTACATCAAGGCGTTTAAGGACGCGGACAGCGGCGCGGATATCCCCGAGGAGATCAAGGCGGTCTGCCCCGAAATGACGGGCAGAAGCGTCGAGGGACAGCTCAGCGAGTATGACTACACGTCCGAAAGCGGCTGGAGCTATTTCCTCAACGGGGAGTACGCGCAGGTCGGCATAAGCGGCTACGAGCCCGCGGACGGCGACGTTATCGAGTTCGCGTTTACGGTCTACGGCTACGGCTCCGACCTCGGTCTGGACAACTCGAGTTGGGGCGGCGCGGCGGCTCTCGTGCCCGCGGTCAACGCGGCGGAGCTGATAAAGACCGCCGCCGAGGCGGACAAAACGCTTGCCGGGTACAAGGCGGCGGTAGAAGTCCTCGGCAAGTTCGGCGCGGAGCAGAGAGAGCTTGACGCTGCCGTCGAGGCGCTTAAAGGCGCTCCCGCGGAGCCCGAGACCTCCTCGAACGCCAACAACGCCAACAACGTCGATACGGGCGTTGAGAGCGTCGCCGTGGTATTCGGCGCTGCCGTTCTGGCGGCGGGCGCGCTGGCAGTGTCGCGCAGGCGCGGATAATTTAACGGCGGGCAGCCCGTACAAGGAGACGAATATGACCTCAAACTGCGACGAATGTGTGAATTATGTATACGACGAGGAGTGCGGCTATTATACCTGTCTCGTGAACCTTGACGAGGACGAGATGTACCGTTTCCTGAAGGGGACGAATTACGACTGCCCGTATTACGAGCGGGACGACGACTATTTTCTCGCGAAAAAGCAATAACGCTCCGCGCCGTATCGTGCAAATTATGTACGATACGGCGCGGTTTTTTGTGCAATGTGACGAATATGTTGGGATTTTTTTGTTTTATCTTACAGTAATCGCCTTTTTCTCTTGAAATTTTTGCCCGAAAAGTGTATAATATAATTGGTATTGTATGAAAAGATACCGCAGAAAGGGGTACAGAAAATTATGAGATCACCGATTTCCAAGGACGAGCTGTTAAAGCAGCTCAAAGCTATTCTGGAATACGACTACCGCACCGACGCGAAAGAGGCTTCGGTAACGCAGATCTACCGCGCGCTCTCCACTATTGTTGTGAACCATATGAAGGAAAAGCGCCACAACTTTATGCACGACTGCAACTCCAAGGGCAAAAAGCAGGTCTACTACCTGTCGATGGAGTTCCTTATGGGACGCTCGCTCAAGACCTCGCTGTATAACCTCGGCTTGCAGGACGAGGTGGAAAAGGCTCTCGATGAGCTCGGCGTAAAGATCGACCGTGTGTACGAGGAGGAGCCCGACGCAGGTCTCGGAAACGGCGGTCTGGGTCGTCTCGCGGCTTGCTATATGGACGGTCTGGCTACGTGTGATTATCCCGCTACGGGTTACTCTATCCGCTACGAGTACGGCATCTTCAAGCAGAAGGTCGTTGACGGCTGGCAGACCGAGCTCCCCGACAACTGGCTGCCGGGCGGCGGCGCGTGGCTCGTGCCCGTTCCCGATCAGGCGGTCGAGGTGCGTTTCGACGGGCAGATACAGGAGAGGTGGGACGAAAACTACCACAGTCTCGAATATGTGAACTACAACAGCGTGAACGCCGTGCCCTATGATATGTACGTTTCGGGCTACGACAGCAAGGGCGTTTCCAAGCTCCGTCTCTGGAGCGCGGAGAGCATGTCGTTCGATATGGCGTCGTTCAATACGGGCGACTACGCGAGCGCGCTCGGCGCGAACAACATCGCGCACTCCATTTCAAAGGTGCTCTACCCCAACGACAACCACGCCGAGGGCAAGGCGCTGCGCCTCAGACAGCAGTACTTTATGTGCGCGGCTTCCATCGGCGATATCGTAATGCGCCATATGAAGGTCTACGGCAGTCTCGACAACTTCCATGAGAAGGTCGCTATCCACATCAACGATACGCACCCCACGCTCGCTATTCCCGAGCTTATGAGGATTCTGCTCGACGAGTGCGGTTTCGGCTGGGATCAGGCTTGGCATATCGTTACGAATACGTTCGCGTATACCAACCATACCGTTATGGCGGAGGCTCTCGAGAAGTGGGATCAGGGTCTGGTTGAGAGGATCTTGCCGAGAATTTATCAGCTCATCTGCGAGATAAACCGCCGCTACTGCGAGGATATCCGCAACAGAACGGGCGACGAGGACAAGGTCGCGAAGATGTCTATCGTGCAGGACGGCAAAATTCATATGGCGAACCTCTGCGTTGCGGCTTCGCACAGCGTAAACGGCGTTTCCAAGCTGCATTCGCAGATAATCAAGGACGACGTTTTCCGTCTCCAGTACCTCGACAAGCCGCACCAGTTCAAGAACGTCACCAACGGCATCGCTTACCGCCGCTGGCTGCTGCAAAGCAACAAGGGGCTTACCGACCTGCTGACCGAGTGCATCGGCGACGGCTTCAAGAAGGACGCTTCCGAGCTTATCAAGTTCCAGGTTTTCGCGAACGACACCTCCGTGCTGGAGAGGCTCGGCAAGATAAAGCGCGAGAACAAGGAGCGCTTCGCGCAGTTCGTCGAGAAAACGGCGGGCGTAAAGCTCAACCTCGACAGCATTTTCGACGTTCAGGTAAAGCGCCTGCACGAGTATAAGCGCCAGCAGCTCAACGCGATGAATATTCTCGCGGACTTTAACTATCTGAAGCAGAACCCGAACGCTCCGTTCGTTCCCAAAACGTATATATTCGCGTCCAAGGCGGCGCCGGGATATTATATCGCTAAGCAGATAATCAAGATGATATGGTGCATAGGCGAGGAGATAAAGCACGACCCCGCGCTGCGCGAGAAGCTTTCCGTGGTGTTCCTCGAGGACTACCGCGTGACGCTCTCCGAGATCCTTATGCCTGCCGCGGAGGTCTCCGAGCAGATTTCGCTTGCGGGCACCGAGGCTTCGGGCACGGGCAATATGAAGCTTATGCTGAACGGCGCGCTTACGCTCGGAACCTACGACGGCGCGAACGTTGAAATTCACGAGGCGGTCGGCACGGACAATATCTTCATCTTCGGCATGAGAACTCCCGAGGTGAACGAAATGCGCATGAGGGGCTACAACCCCCAGTCTTTCATCGACCAGAGCCCGATTTTGCAGAACGTTATCCAGAGAATGTACAACGGCATAAACGGCGCGACCTTCAACGAGCTCGCGGACTCCATTAAGAACAAGGATTTCTATATGGCGCTCGCGGACTTCGACAGCTACCGCGGCACGCAGGACTATATCAGTCAGGTGTACAAAAATCAGCTCGACTGGAACAAGAAGTCGCTGATGAATATCGCGGGCGCGGGGCGCTTCTCCGCGGACAGAGCGGTTCAGGATTACGCGCGCGACATCTGGAATTTGAAGTAAAAACATTTCGGCTTTCCGTCGGCAGCAGTCGGCGGAATAGCTTTTAATGGGGAGAGACGAATTATGAGTGAAATGCCTATCTTCGACTGTTTCGACACGGAATACAAGCACCCGTTCGGCGCTGTGCGGCGCGGTCAGCCGTCTATGTTCAACGTAAGGATACCGAAGTATATGCAGGTCTCGGGGCTTACGCTGGTCATGTTCCGTCCCGGCTACAAGGAGCGCTTTATCGAGCTTGACCTTCAGGACGAAAGTGGCGACGACAACACATATTCCTGCGTTTTCACGCCGAACAACATCGGGCTGCACCAGTACTACTTCACCTGCATACTCGACGGCAGGCGGCGCTACATCAAGCGGCGCGGCGCTAATATCGGCGTTTTCGAGGGAGAGGAGCTGTTCCAACTCACCGTGTTCGACGAGAACCTGTACACCCCCGCGTTCGTGCGCGGCGGCATTATGTACCAGATATTCCCCGACCGCTTCGCGAAAAGCGGCGCGGTTCACGAGAACGTGCCGAACGACCGCGTTATCCGCGACGACTGGTACGGCACGCCGTTCTACCGCCCCGACGAAAAGGGCACCGTCCGCAACAACGACTATTTCGGCGGCGACCTGCGCGGTATCATCGAAAAGCTCCCGTATATCAAGGAGCTCGGCGTTACCATAATTTACCTCAACCCGATCTTCGAGTCGCACGAAAACCACCGCTACAATACGGCGAATTACGAGAAGATAGACCCGCTCCTCGGCACGGAGGAGGATTTCGTCGAGCTTTGCGGCAAGGCTCACGAAATGGGCATCGACATCATTCTCGACGGCGTTTTTTCGCATACGGGCGCGGATTCCGTCTACTTCAACAAATTCGGGCGCTACGGCGATAATACGGGCGCTTACCGCGACAGAAACAGCCCCTATTTCTCGTGGTATTCGTTTATCGGCTACCCCGACCGCTATGATAGCTGGTGGGGCATTACGACGCTGCCGAACGTCAACGAGAACAACCCCGCCTACACCGAATACATTTGCGGCGACGGCGGCATCCTGCAGAAGTGGATAAAGCTCGGCGCGCGCGGCTGGAGACTTGACGTCGCGGACGAGCTGCCCGACGAGTTCCTCGACAATCTCAACAAGTCCGTCAAGAAAATGGGCGACGACAAGATAATTTACGGCGAGGTCTGGGAGGACGCCTCCAACAAGGAGAGCTACGGCGTGCGCCGCCGCTACCTTATCGGCGGACAGCTCGACAGCGTTATGAACTACCCGTTTAAGGAGGCTATCCTCAATTACGTGAAATACGCCGACGCGAGGGCATTTGTGGAGAGCATTCTCACTATCCTCGACCACTACCCCAAGCCCGCTATCGATATGCTGATGAATTTCCTGTCAACGCACGACACCGAGCGTGCGCTGACGAGGCTCGGCGGCGAGGAGGTCGGCTGGCACGATAAGGACTGGCAGTGCGAGCGCAGCCTTGACGGCGCGCAGTATCTTTACGGGATCGCGCTGTTGAAATGCGCTATGGTTCTGCAGTTCTTCCTGCCCGGGATACCGTCGATATACTACGGCGACGAGGCGGGAATGGAGGGCTACCGCGACCCGTTCAACCGCCGCTGCTATCCGTGGGGCATGGAAAATCTCGAGCTCATCGAGTTCACCAAGCAGCTCTCCGCGGTGCGCACGGGCACGCGCGCGTTCGAGCAGGGCGAGCTGAAGTTCATCAAGGTCGACGACAACGTGTGCGTGTTCTCGCGCTCGGACAAGATAACCCGCGCCGCCGCGATAATCTACCTCAACAAGTCGACGAAGGGCCGCTCCTTCGAGGTCGTAAACGAGCACACGGAGATGTTCTCGGATTTCGAGCTCGCGTTCGACCGCTACGGCAGGGGCATACGCGACAACAAAATAACCGTCGCGCCGTTTGATTACGCCGTGGTTTACTGCAAGCTTTAAAAAAGACCGCCCCCGAGCTTTCGGGGGCGGTTTTGTATGTCAATAGTCGCCGCTGCTGTCAAGGCTTGCCTTTCTCCGCTTTATACAGCGGATAACGACGCCGACAATAAGCGCTATAAGCGGGATATGCCAGAGCTCCAAATGAAAGCCGCCCTTGCGGAGGGGCTTTGTGCTGAGCGTGCGGAGGCTCTCGGGGAGATACTGCATCTCCTCCTTGCCGTATTTGTACGTATTCATATCCGAGAAAAGACTGCCGCTGTACATAAAATACGTTGAAAAGCCGTCCTGCGCGTTCGACGCCACATTGCCAAGTACAAACGGGTGGTATCGCTTTATATCGCTTTCGGGGAAGCCGTCGCAGGCGGTCAGATCCGCAAAATAGCTCTCGCCGTCCAACACCGCGATGTTCCACGCATGACTCTCCCCGTCTATCGAGCCCGTCACATAGTGGCACTCTATCCCTCCGAGAGCGCACAGGTACTGAAACGCCCTTGCGTAGCCCGCGCAGACGACGTTTGTGGAGGGGTCGTTGTCGAAGACGTAGACTATGCTCCACGGGTCTATATTTTCCGCGAAGAGCGCGTCGTAGTTGTACTCGTTGAGGGCGCATATCTCGTCCGTGTAGCCGACGACCTTTTCGTAGTCGCTTTTGCCCTCGTATTTGTCGACGATAGCTTGGGCGTTGGCGAGCGCTTTTTTCGCGTCGTTGAGCCGCGCGGCGTCCATGCGCTTTTCGTTTCCGCTCTGCTGATACGCGGGGGAAATGCCGTATATCAGCCCGCAGCGCGCCGTGTCGTATACGAGATAGCCGCGGCTGTCCGTCCAGAAGGAGTATTCGGGCGTGTAGTTGTCGATGAAGAACATCACTTTTTCGATTGCGTCCTCGTATGCCTTTTTCGTCGGGAACGGCTTGGAAACGGTTATGTAAAACGCCTCCGCGGAGCGCTTTCCCTCGGCGACGGAGACGACGTTTTTAAGCGTCTCGCGGTACAGCTCGAGCTCCTGCTCGGTGAGGTATTTTTCGGGCAAAGCCGATAGCTCCGCGGCGCGGGCAGCGGTCGGCATTGCCGTGACAAGCGCCGCAAACAGCGCGGCTATCGCGATCTTGAGTTTCATGGCGGTCTCCTATGTGCGTTTTTATTATTATAGCATTTTTCTCGGAATTTTGCAAGTTTTCGGCTGGGAAATTTCATAAATTATTGATTTTGGTAACTAATCGTTGGAATTTGTGTATTATTTTGCAGTCTTTTGCAGTTGGGGTGCAGTCTTTTGCAGCCGTTTTGCAGTTATTTGCATAAAAATGCGGTTTTACGATGTAAATATTTGGAAATGATGTTATTTTATGTTAAAATTTGGAAATTGATTTCTCGTGGGAAATTTGTGCAGGGATTTGCAGTTTTGGGTGTGGTATGCTGTTTTTCGTTAAGTGAATTTCTTGGTCGGATTAAGCGGCACTTCCCGAAGTGCAGACCTCGGTGCAAGAGGACACCCTTCGGGGAAGGGGGAGGAGGTCAGGCAGCTCTTCTTCGTCACTCTCGCGCTTAAATCCTCCCCCTTCCCCTACGGGTTTCCTCTTCCGATCTTCTTCCCCTCCCCCTATCCTCCTCCTTCGCAGGTTTGCGCTGCGGGAAACAATACTAATCTCCTCGGCGTTCTTGTCGTGGTCGGTTAGGTTATCGTCGGTGGTCTCACTGTATAGGAACCCTTTTTCGAGGGGTACACAAGGGCGGTGTTATGCCCGTTAACCGACTGCCGATAACTATTCTCTAAATGCTAATTGCTTTTTGCGGGGAAATGTGGTAAAATAAATTATCGGGCGGTGTGCCGCGAAATAATTCACATATGAGGTATAAACGATGACAGACAATAAAACGACTATAGACAATATAATCTTCGATATGGACGGAACGCTTTGGGACAGCTCGGAAAACGTCGCCAAATCGTGGAACGAGGCGGTGCGCGGCTTGGCGGACAGGCGCTTTACCGCCGAGGATATTCAAAGCGTTATGGGCTTGCCGATGGATAAGATTGCGGAGCGGTTTTTCCCCGAGGCCGCCGAGGAGACGCGGCTGAAGATACTGGAGCGCTGCTGCGAGGGCGAAAACGCGTACCTCCGCGCGCACGGCGGCGAGATATATCCCGATACCGCGCCCGTGCTCGGGGAGCTGTCGAAGAGCTGCCGACTGTTTATCGTCAGCAACTGTCAGGCGGGGTATATCGAGGCGTTCCTCGACTACTACGGGCTTTGGAAGTACATCACCGACCGCCTTTGCTGGGGCGACAACGGGCTGCAGAAAAGCGAGAATATCCGCTTGATAATGCAGCGGAACAACGCCGAAAACGCGCTCTACGTCGGCGATACGCAGGGCGACTGCGACAGCGCTTACGCTGCGGGGGCGAGGTTCGCGTTTGCGGCTTACGGCTTTGGCGATGCCGATCGTTGCGATATTAAGCTGAACAGGCTTTCGGAGCTTGCCGAAAAATTGAAAAATTTGTGTTAATTCCGTTGACAACGCGGCAATAATACTGTATAATAAATATGTATGTGGCTTATTTTTTAAACATCGGAGGTCAAAGTGAAGGTATACATCTACTCGGAGCTGCAGAAAAAAATAGCCAAAAGCGGCGTCGGGCGCGCCGTCATTCATCAAAAGAAGGCGCTTTCCGACTGCGGGATAACGCTTGCAGACAGCGTTGAGGACGCGGACGTCGTGCATATCAACACGGTGCTGCCGAAGTCGTATCGGCTGGCGAAAAGGCTGAACAGACTCGGCAAGCCGCTCGTCTATCACGCACATTCTACAAGGGAGGATTTCCGCAACTCGTACATCGGCTCGAACCTCGCCGCGGGGCTGTTCAAGCGCTGGATAATCGGCTGCTACACAAAGGGCGACGTTATCGTAACGCCGAGCGAATATTCAAAGAGACTGCTGGAGAGCTACGGCATCAAAAAGGAAATTTTTGTCATTTCCAACGGCATCGACCTTGGGGACTACCAACGAAACGAAAAGGCGGGCAGGGAGTTCCGCGAAAAATACGGCTTCTCCGACGGGGACAAGGTCGTCGTTTCGGCGGGGCTGCTGATAAAGCGCAAGGGCGTGCATGATTTCGCGGAGATAGCGCGCCGTCTGCCGCAGTACAGGTTTATCTGGTTCGGCGCGGCAAACCTCGCGCTTGTCGGGAGAGAGGTGCGCAGAGCCGTGAAAAACGCGCCGAAAAATCTCATCTTCGCGGGCTACGCGGACAAGCCCGAAATTCAGGCGGCGCTTTCGGGCAGCGACCTGTTTCTGTTTCCGTCGTATGAGGAGACGGAGGGGATAGTCGTGTTGGAGGCGCTGGCAATGAGGATCCCAACTTTGTTAAGAAAGATTCCCGTGTATGACGGTTGGGTTTGTTCACAATCGGGGGGGGGGGAACAATTCCTACTTCGCCGATAATAATGACGAGTTCGTGCGGCTTGCCGAGGGAATACTCGAGGGGCGGCTGCCGACGCTTGTCGAGGAGGGCTACGAGGTCGCGCGCTCCCGAGGCTTCGACAAAACGGGCAGACAGCTCGCGGAGGTCTACGAACGGGCTTTACGGCTGCACGGAAAACATCTTCCGTAAAATGGTAAATTCGATTTCTTTTTATGGCATTTTGTCTTAAAAACTTTGGCGGACATTATGTTATAAGGAGAAATTTTATGAACAACAAGAAGACTATCAATATGGTATCGAAGGCCACGAGCGTTAAGGGACAGGGCGTCGGCTCGGCGTATCTGGAGCAGGTGAAGCTTGTGCGCGAGGGGCTGGCGGAGAAGTTCGAGGTGTACGAAAACGCGCGTATGGCGGCGGATATAACGCACTATCACACGATAAATCCCGAGTTTTTCGCGATGAAGGGGCTGCGCTGCCGAAAGGGAACTTCGGTGTGCTATGTGCATATGGTTCCCGAGACGGTCGATCAGAGCCTTAATTTGCCGAAGCCCGCGCGAAAGGCGTTTTACTCGTATATGATAAGGTTTTACAAGTCGATGGAGCATCTGGTGGTGGTCAACCCGTTTTTTAAGGACGCTCTGGAGAGCTACGGCGTGCCGCGCGAGAGGGTGACGTATATACCGAATTTCGTGGATACGGAGCAGTTTCATCCCATTTCCGGGGAGAAGAAGCTTAAAGTCCGCAAGAAGCTCGGCATACCCGAGGGGAGGTTTACTGTGCTGTGCGCGGGGCAATTGCAGGTGCGCAAGGGGGCTTTCGATTTCCTCAAATGCGCGAGAATGCTGCCCGACGTGGAGTTCGTGTGGGCGGGCGGGTTCAGTTTCGGGCGCCTGACCGACGGCTACGACGAGCTTGCCAAGGTGGTGAGAAATCCGCCGCCGAATGTGAAGTTCATCGGCATTGTCGACCGCGAGGATATGAACAAGGTGTACAACGCCGCGGACGTTATGGCGCTGCTGTCGTATGACGAGCTGTTCCCGATGACGATACTCGAGGCGATGTGCGTGAATATCCCGATACTGCTGCGAGACCTGCCGATATACGATGATATACTGTTCGATTTCTATTATCGGGAGAAGAGCGTCGAGGGCTTCGTAAACGAGATAAAAAAGCTCCGCGGCGACAGCGCCTACTACGCGGCGGGCGCGGCGAACTCAAGGCGAGGAAACGAGTTCTACGAGAAAAAGCACGTGCTTAGTATGTGGGACGAGTTTTATTCTTCAATACTGAAATAGGTGATCTTTTGGACGCTAAAGAAAACAAAATGGGCACGATGCCCGTTAGGAAGCTGCCGATAACGATATACTGTTCGATTTCTATTATCGGGAAAAGAGCGTCGAGGGCTTCGTAAATGTGCTTGAAAGGCTTCGCGGCGACAGCGCCTACTACGCGGCGGGTGCGGCGAACTCAAGGCGCGGAAACGAGTTCTACGAGAAAAAGCATGTTTTGCAGATGTGGGACGAGTTTTATACTTCAATACTGAAATAGGTGATCTTTTGGACGCTAAAGAAAACAAAATGGGCACGATGCCCGTGCAAAAGCTGCTGATAACGATGTCGCTGCCGATGGTCATTTCGATGTTCGTGCAGGCGATGTACAACCTTATCGACAGCATTTTCGTGGCGCAAATAAATCAGGACGCGCTTACGGCGGTGAATATGGCGTTTCCGATGCAGTCGCTGATGATAGCGTTTCAGACGGGGCTGGGCGTCGGAATGAACGCCGCCGTGTCGCGGCTGCTCGGCGAGAAAAAGCCGCGCGAGGCGGGCAGAGCGGCGGTTCACGGGCTGCTTTTGACGCTCGTGAACTACGTCGTTTTCCTTATCGTGGGGCTTACGCTGCTGCCGCTTTTCTTTAACGCGCAGACGAACGTCGAGGCGGTGGCGGGCTACGGCGTGGAATATCTGACCGTTATCTGCTGCTTTTCGTTCGGGCTGTTTTTCCAGATATGCTTCGAGCGGTTTTTGCAGGCGACGGGCAAGACGGTCTACTCGATGATAATGCAGGGCGCGGGGGCGCTTGTCAACATTTTCCTCGACCCCGTGTTTATTTTCGGCGTGGAGTTCCTCGGGATACCCGCGATGGGCGTGCGCGGCGCGGCTATCGCGACAGTGGCGGGGCAATGCATTTCCTGCGCGATCGGAGCGGCGCTGCATTTCACGAAAAACCGCGACCTTAAGCTCGAGTTCAAGGGCTTTAAGCCCGACGGCGCGACGATAAAGAGGATATACGCCGTGGGCGTGCCGTCGATAGTTATGAGCGCGCTTATGTCCGTTATGACGTATTGCATGAATATGATACTGAAGGGCTACGAGGAAGCGGCGGCGACGGCTTTCGGCGTGTATTTCAAGCTGCAGAGCTTTGTTATAATGCCCGTTTTCGGAATGAACAACGGGATAGTGCCGATAATCGCCTACAACTACGGCGCGCGAAAGGGAGAGCGCATCGTCAAGGTGATAAAGCTCGGCATTATCTACGCGACGTGCACTATGCTTGTCGGGCTGATTTTGTTTCAGCTTCTGCCCGAGTTTTTCCTGTCGTTCTTCAATCCGAACGAGGAGCTTGTGCGGGTGGGCGTTCCCGCGCTGAGGACGCTCTCGTTTTCGTTTATCTTCGTGGGGGGCTCTATCGTGATGACCTCGGCGTTTCAGGCGCTCGGGAACGGCGTGTGGAGTCTGCTGGTGTTCGTGGTGAGGCTGCTTGTGCCCGCGCTTCCGCTGGCGGCGCTGCTGGGAATGCTCGGCGGAACGGGCGCGATTTGGTTCGCGCTGCCGATAAGCGATCTGTGCGGATTGGCTCTTTCCGTAATACTTATGAGGAAAATGTATAAAAATACTGTCAAGCCGATGATAACAGCGGCTGAAAATACCGTATAAGGAGAGATTTTGGCGTTCCCGCGCTGAGGACGCTTTCGTTCTCGTTTATCTTTGTGGGCGGCTCCGTCGTGATGACTTCGGCGTTTCAGGCGCTCGGGAACGGCGTGTGGAGCCTGCTGGTGTTCGTGGTGAGGCTGCTCGTGCCCGCGCTTCCGCTGGCGGCGCTGTTGGGAATGCTCGGCGGAACGGGCGCGCTTTGGTTCGCGCTGCCGATAAGCGATCTGTGCGGATTGGCTCTTTCCGTAATACTTATGAGGAAAATGTATAAAAATACTGTCAAGCCGATGATAACAGCGGCTGAAAATACCGTATAAGGAGAGATTTTATGGAAGTGTTGACGATAACTAAGGAGAACTTCAAGACGGAGGTGACGGACAGCAAAAAGCCCGTGCTGCTCGATTTCTGGGCGACGTGGTGTCCGCCGTGCAGAATGCAGTCCCCGATAGTGGACGAGATAGCGCGGGAGCGCTCCGATATCGCGGTCGGCAAGGTGAACGTCGACGAGCAGCCCGAGCTTGCGGCGGCGTTCGAGGTGGAAAATATTCCCACGCTTGTGATAATGCGGAACGGCAGCGAAAAAACGCGGCTTGTCGGACTGCACGACAAGGAACGGATACTGTCGAATTTTTAATCGATGCGCGGCGCAAGCCGCGCATTTTTTTCAAATCGCGCCGCTCCGCGGCGCACCTTAACTTTCAACTGTCAACTTTCAACTGTCAACTGTCAACTGTCAACTATGATAGCATACTCTCGATGTCGCCGATAGCCTGCTCGTAGACCTCAGCCCAGTTTCCGTCCTCAACGGTTTTCTGTATGATCTCGACGTTCATAAGGCGCAGCAGGTCGAGCTTCGCGGGGTTTTTGTGATTTGGGGGATTAAGCTCGAAGAACACGGTTTTCCCGACCTCGGAGGTCTCGCGCTTTTTGCGGTCGAGCAGCCACCACATATCGTTCTCGGCGAAGCCGAAGCCGTAGCCGAGGACGTACACTTCCCCGAAGATGAACGCCTCCGTCCAGCTCTTTATCTCGGGGGGCTCGCCGCTGCCGCGCGCTATCGAATAATACACGCCGCGCTTTTTGTTGAACGAGAGCATTTTTCCGAGCAGCAGCCCGTAGTAATAATGCCCGAGTATCATCGAATCGGGCTTGCGCGCCTCGCCGTGGATATGCCATATCTTCCGCTCTTTTCCGAGATACTCGACGCTGTTGTAGGTATGCAGCATAAGGCTTGCCTCGCAGCGGCTTGCCGCGTCGGTGTGGCGCTGCGCCTTTTTGAGGGCGCTTTCGCAGATCTTATCCTCGCCGAGAGCCGCCGTCTCGAGTTCGTAGCTGTAATTCGCCGTAAGAATGCAGTCGAAATCGAGCGCGAGCAGCCGCCTTAAAAGCTCGAGCTGCTTGGGGGGCTTTTTCGTGCCGAGAGCCCCGAGGCTGTCCTTTTTCCTGCCGAGAGCCTCGTCCACTCTGTCGCGCGTGACGAGTATCGCTTTGAGCGTTTCGGGGCAGAGATATTCGTCCGCGTTTTCGACGCCGTATTCCTCCGCCATGGAGTTTAAGAGCTTGTCCCAAGAATCGCTGTGGAAGGCTCTGTTTATGCCGTTTCCGAGCAGCAGCACACGCGGTTTTCCGTTTTTCATTTTTCGCTCTCCTTCGGTCAGATGGTTATAAAATCGCGGATCCTTTCAAATACGCTGTCGCCTATGCCGCTTACCTCGCGTATCTCGTAGATGCTCGTGAAGCCGCCGAACGTCTCGCGGAACTCGATTATCGCGAGCGCCGTTTCGGGACCGACGCCGTTGAGCAGCTCCAGCTCCTCCGCGGAGGCGGTGTTTATGTTGACGACGGCGGGCTCGGTAATATCGGGCACGGAAACGGGCGGCTCGGAGCTCGATGAGCTTGATATGCTCGGCTCGCTTGACGACGAGCTTGCCGAAGAGGACGAAGCTATCGGCGAGGGGTCCTGCACGACGACAACGATTTGCGGAGGATCGTCCCGCTCCTCGGCGGTCGTTTCTTCGGGGGAGCTCGACGAGGACTGCTCGGGCTCTTCGGGCGGTTCGGGAAGCTCGGGCGGCTCGGGAAGGCTCTCCTCCGAGCTTTCCTCGGGGACGGACTGCGTAATGACGGGCTCTTCGGGTGGTTCTTCGGGTGGTTCTTCGGGTGGTTCTTCGGGCGGTGTTTCGGGCAATTCCTCGGGTAATTCTTCGGGAGGCTCGGAGAAAGTCTCGGGCGGGGAGGAGGGCTGTTCAACGGGCTCCGAAAACGACGCTGCCGAGACGGTTGTTGAGGATGACGACGAAGATGTTGACGATGACGAAGAGGAAGATGAAACGGTCGTTGACGAAACGGCGGGCGAGCTTTGCGCGGAGGAGCTTGACGGCGCGGCGAGAACGGGAACGTCGTTTTCCTTTTTCGTGGAGACGTTTTCGGCGGCAATGACCGCTATCGCGCCGCCTGCCAAGGCAACGCACGAGATTTTCGCGGCGGCGACAAGCTTTTTGTTCATGACCGAACCTCCGTATCGATGATTTATATTTAAATTTTACCATATCGCGCGCGGATTGTCAAGTAATGTGTACTATTATGCAAAATGCTTAAAAAAAGCGCTTTGTTTTCGGTTAATGATTATATTGATTTTTGTTTATATTTAATGTATAATTAAAGTGTATAAATATTTTTCGAGGGAGGGAACGGATAATGCCGAGAAAACAGGTTACTATCGCCGACATCGCAAAGGCGTGCGGCACGAGCACTGTGACCGTATCCAAAGCGCTCTGCGGACGGAGCGGGGTGAGCGAGGAGGTCCGCGCGAAGATCCGCGAGACCGCGGACAAAATGGGTTACGTCTCCACAAAATCCGTTTCCAACAAGTTTGACGGGGTGATAGGCGTTCTTATCCCGAATAAGTTTATAAACCCCAACGGCTCGTTTTACTGGGCGCTGTACAACGATATTCTCAAGCTGCTTAAAAGCTTGGGCATTTCCTGCATACAGGAGAATATCGGCGACGAGGAGGAGAGCGCGCTTGCCGTGCCGAATTTGTTCTCGAACAACCGCGTTACGGGCGTTATTTCGCTCGGGCAGCTCAGTGCGCCGTATCTGCGCATGCTGGCGAACCACACGAATAATCTGGTGCTGTTGGATTATTACGCGGCGGATGCGGAGCTTGACTGCGTGGTAACGAACGGGTATCATGGCGGCTATCTGCTTGCGAAGCACCTTATCGCGCTCGGGCATAAGGAGATAGGCTTTATCGGAACGCGCACCGCGACGACGAGCATTTTCGACAGGTTTATGGGCTATTTA
Source organism: Lachnospiraceae bacterium (assembly GCA_023664705.1). GTDB lineage: Bacteria > Bacillota > Clostridia > Oscillospirales > Ruminococcaceae > CAG-115. The sequence goes on from JAMPFE010000007.1 coordinate 81,772, forward strand.
AAGGCGATGCTGGAGCACGGGCTCGAGGTGAACTCCGAGTGGATAATCCCCGACAGACCCGACGGCGGCGCCCATTCGGAGCATCTCGAGTTCCCCGAGAGACTGCCGACGGCGTTTGTCTGCAACTGCGACGAAACGGCGTTTGTGGCGATACGCGAGCTGAAAGCGCGGGGGCTTTCCGTGCCGCGCGATATTTCCGTCGTCGGCTACGACAACTATCTGATATCCGAGATCTCCGACCCGCCGATAACCACGATACAGGTCGACTCCGAGGAAATGGCGCGGGAGGCGATAAGCCTGCTGTTCGACCGCATAGACGACCCCGCGAGACCCAAAAAAGCGCGCATACTTACGGGAAATCTGGTGGTCAAGGAGTCCACGCGGGCGATTTGATTTTATAAAGAAAACGGCTTGTTCCATACGGGGCAAGCCGTTTTTTGTTTACAATTTCTCGGCAGCTCTGCGCATAGTCCTCGCGGCGGCGCAAACGTCGCTTTGCGAGACTATTGCCGAAACCACGGCGGCGCCGTTTATCCCGAGACCGTACAGCTGCCCGATATTATCGGAGTTCACGCCGCCGATAACGACGAACGGTATAGACACGGCGGCGCGTATCTCGCGGATAATTTCGGGGGTCACGGGGCGCGTGTCGGACTTCGTGCCCGTCGGGAACACCGCGCCCACGCCGAGATAATCCGCGCCGTCAAGCTGCGCCCGCGCTGCCTCCTCGGGGAGCGCCGCCGAAACGCCGATTATCTTGTCCGCGCCGAGAATTTTCCGCGCCGCCGCGCACGGAATATCCCGCTGCCCGAGGTGCACGCCGTCCGCGTCCGCCGCAAGGCAAATATCAATGCGGTCGTTGATCAGCAGCGGCACGTTTTTCGGCGCGGTTATCCTTTTCACGCGCAGCGCGAGCTCGTAAAACTCGCGCGAGGAGCAGTCTTTTTCGCGGAGCTGCACGACCGAAGCGCCGCCCTCTATCGCCGACGCGACCGATTCCTCGACGGTTTTGCTGCTCATCAGCCGCCTGTCCGTCACAAGATACAGCGTGTAATCAATGCTCTTCTTATCCATTTAAAATTTCACCCCGTAATCTCGCGGAAAGGTCCTCCGCGTCTCTCCCCGCGTTGTCGAAAAGATTTTCCCGAAAGCTTCCCATATAACGGCAGGAGGGGATATAATCCGAAAGCTCGCCGCATATGCCCGTAAAAGCCGTGCCGAAGATCGCCGCCTTATACGGCTCGCAGACCGCCGAAAACGCCGCGATAAGCGCCGAGGTCATATCCCCCGCGCCCGACACGCGCTTCAGCGCCGCGCAGCCGTTGAGCAGCCTTACGGCTCTTGTTCCGTCGGTCACGATATCCTCCGCGCCCGTCAGCGCGCATACGCAGCCGTATCTCCGCGCGAGCTCCCCCGCCGCGTAGAGCCTCACGCTCTCCTCCCGTTCCTCGGCATTGTCAACTCCGCGCGAGCTCGCGTGAACGCCGCTCAAAAAGAGCATCTCGGAAAGATTTCCGCGTATAACGGCAATTTTCAGCTCGGAGAGGAATTTCCGCGCCGCCGCTCTTCGGATCTCCGAGAGCTGCACCCCCACGGGGTCGAGCACCACGGGCACGCCATTTTCGTTGGCGGCTGCGGCCGCTTTCAGCATTGCCGAAAAACGGCTCTCCGAGGGCGTTCCCATATTCAGCACCAGCGCGTCCGCTGGTATCTCGGCAGCCTCGGCAGGGTCGTCCGCCATTATCGGCGACGCGCCCGCCGCGAGGAGCATATTCGCGACGTCGCCGGCGGTGACGTAGTTGGTTATGCAGTGCACCAGCGGGCGCTTTTCCCTCATAGCGGCGAGCGCGCTTGCAAATTCTTCGTTGAGCGGCATTTAATCACCCCTTGTCTTTCACGGCGTCGTCCGCTCCGAACAGCCTGTCGACAGCCTTAACGCGCTTCAGCGCGGTAACGAGCACAGCCGCGATGACCGTCCCGACGGAGCAGGACACGAAGAACGGGAGCACGTATGTAAACAGCGCCGCCTCCTTATTGCCCATAACGAACGCCGCGACGGGGTACGCCAGCAGCCCGCCGAGCACGGAGGTGCCGAAAAGCTCCCCGACATACGCCGAGGGCAGCCTTATGTACTGCGGCTTGTTTTTGAATATCCAGTGGTACATAACGCCCGACAAAAACGAGCCTATCATCGACCCAGGGAACGCCAGCGGCGTGCCGAGAGCCATGAAATTCCGTATCAGCGCCGCGCAGAAGCCCGAGCCCATTGCCCACCAAGGACCCAGATAGACGCCCGCGATGATGTTCACCATATGCTGCACGGGAGAACATTTGGAAGCGCCTATCGGGAACGTTATCAGCGACCCCGCGACTGCCAGCGCGGTGAGAAACGCCGCCATACAGAGCTTTCGTACATTTGTGTTTTTCATAATGATACCTCTTTCCGCGCGGTGAAGATGATACTTTCAGCCGCGCAATGCGTTCGCACGGGGTTATCCCCGTCCGTCGGTCGATGCTCAAAAGCATCCTCTCACCGTAAAACATACGTTCCCTCGCTGAAAATATCACCGAACGGCGCTCCCCGTGCGGCGTTGTACCATATCGGAGAAAATCTCCGCTGTCACCAAAAATTAGTTTTTTCGGCAGCTATGCAGCGACTGTAAAGTTTTTCACTTCTCCTGAAACTTTGCAGTAAATTGCAGTTATTTTCGTGATAGACTTAGAATCGGCAAAGGAAGAACCTTATGCACTCACATATAGAGGGGCAAACCGCGGGTTAATCCGTCCGTGCCGAGGCGCGGACGGCGGCTTGAATGCGGCGTATCGGGAGCGGGAGCAGCTTGCACTACCGCCGACGCCAAAGCGCCCGATAACCTTGACGGCAGGGCAAAAAACCGTCTTGGGATGTTACATCCGCGGCTGCCGATTCAGCTTAGTACGCCCCGCGCGGCGGGGAACGGGAAAAGCCTTGGGCTTAAAACCCCCCGTGAGCAAATAAGCAGCCTCTCCCCTTGCAGCTCTTTGACAATTGAACAAAGAACAACAAATCCGAGAGCGACCACACGCGGCTTTTTGCGGTTTCGCGAAGCGAAATTGAATTGCCTTTAGGGGAATTCAAAGCAAAAAACGCAAGGGTCGTCGGCGAAGCCGACGATTAGCAAAATTTAACTTCCTTGCCCTCGAGTATCATATTCGTAGTCCGCACGGCGCACATTTTGCCGCACATAGAGCAGGTGTGCCTGTCCGCGGGGGGCGTGCTCTCGAAATAAGCGCGAGCCTTTTCGGGGTCGATCGCAACGTCGAACATACGCTCCCAATCCACGGCGTGGCGCGCTTCCGCCATTTCGTTGTCGCGGTCGCGCGCGTGCGGCACTCCCTTTGCGATGTCGGCGGCGTGCGCGGCTATCTTGCTCGCGACGATGCCCTCCTTAACGTCGTTGAGGTCGGGCAGCCGCAGATGCTCCGCGGGCGTGACGTAGCACAGGAAATCCGCGCCCGAAGCCGCCGCGATAGCCCCGCCGATAGCCGAGGTGATGTGGTCGTAGCCGGGCGCGATATCCGTCACCAGCGGACCGAGCACATAGAACGGCGCGTTGTGGCAGATGCGCTTTTGCAGCTGCATATTCGCGGCGATTTCGTTCATCGCCATATGCCCGGGACCCTCCACCATTACCTGAACGTCCTTAGCCCACGCGCGCTCCGTAAGCGCCCCGAGCTCGATAAGCTCCGAGATCTGCCCAGCGTCCGTGCTGTCGTCTATGCAGCCCGGGCGCAGCGCGTCGCCGAGCGAAACAGTCACGTCGTACTCGCGGAGAATTTCAAGCACCTCGTCGTAGCGCTCATAGAACGGATTTTCGCTGCCCGTCATCATCATCCACGCGAACAGCAGCGAGCCCCCGCGCGACACGATATTCATCTTGCGCGGGTCGCGTCGGAACGCCTCGACGGCGCGGCGGTTTATCCCCGCGTGGATAGTCATAAAATCCACGCCCTCCTCCGCGTGGGCGCGGACGACCTTAAGAAAGTCCTCGGCGGTTATCTCCAGCAAGTCCTTTTCGAGATAGCCTATCGCGTCGTACATCGGCACGGTGCCTATCATAGCGGGCGACTTCGCGATAAGCTCGCGGCGGAACGTGTTGGTCTTGCCGTAATTCGACAAGTCCATGATAGCCTCCGCGCCGAATTTTATCGACATATCGACCTTTTGCATTTCAAGCTCGTAGTCCTTGGCGTCGCCCGAAATGCCGAGATTGACGTTTATCTTGGTGCGCAGACCGCTGCCGATGCCCTCCGCGGAAAGCGCGGCGTGGTTGACGTTCGCGGGTATGCACACGCAGCCCTCGGCGACTTTCGCGCGGATAGTCTCCGCGTCCGTGTATTCCTTTTCGGCAACGGTTTTCATTTCGGGAGTGATTATCCCTTTCTTCGCCGCCTCCATTTGCGTTTTGTATTCTCTCATTGCGCTCCCCCGTTATTCAATGCAGAGCTTTACGCGCTGTCCGTCGGATTTGTTATACGCGTGCTTTCCGATAAGCGCCGCGCAAAGCTCCCGCAGGTCCTCGGCGCTGCCCGAAAATTCCAGATAGCAGGTCTGCGAGTTTGCTGTGTTCAGCTCTTCGTAAAAATCCGAGACATAGCACATAAATTTGTCGAGTATATCCTCGAGCGGATACTGCGAGATTTCCGCGGCGTTCGCGCCCTCGCCGAACTCGGGCTCCTGAACGAACGACAGCGAGGCGACGTAATCGTCCCCGTTCTTGTAAACGCCCTCCCCGACGGGAGAATATTCCTCGCTGCCGTACTTCGGCGCGTTAAAGCTTTTGATGTCTTTCATGGTCAATTTCCTTTCAAATTTTTCTTTAAGTAATATCTGCAATGCCCCTCGGGGCTGTTTTCCAGTACTCCGAAAACCTCGTAGCCCTGCTTGATGTAGAAGTCCTTTGCCTGAAAATCAAACGTGTCGAGATGTATCAGCGTGCAGCCGTTTTCGGCGGCTATCCTCTCGACCGTGCCCAGCAATATCGAGCCGAGACCCTTTCGCCTGTATTCCTCGCTCACCCAGAGCGTGTCGACGTACACGGCTTTCCACCACCAGCCGTTGGCGACGCACCCCGCGATGATGTTTCCGTCCTCGTCTGTGATCTTCTTGTTGATGTCGAAGTGCTTGTTTTGCCGCAGCTCGGGAACGCTTTGGAAAATGTGCTCGGTAAGCCCGTCGTATATCTCGTCGAGCTCCTCCTCGGGGCAGTCTCTTATTTCAAATCTCATTTGTTTTCCTTTCGTTTATGCCGCCGTTCAGCTCCATTGCGACGTGAACGACGCCCTCCTCGAGGAACTCGCCCGAGGTCGTGACGAAGCCGAGCTTCTTGTAGAAGCCCTCGGCGTGCTTCTGCGCGTCCATTATCACAGTCCGCGAGCCGAAGCGCTCCCGAGCCGCCCCGACGCTGCGCTCCATAAGCAGCCTGCCGTGACCTTGCCCGCGCGTTATGGCGAGCACCCTGCCGAAGCGTATTTTCTCGCCGTCGGGGAACGCGCGGAGGTATGCCGCGACTTGCCCGTTCTCCGTGAAAAAGCAGTGCAGGCTTTTGTAATCCACGTCGTCCTCGTCGAGATAGCGAATGTTCTGCTCGAGCTGAAAGACCCGCGAGCGAGCTTTCAGTATCTCGTACACCTCGGCGGCGGTGAGCTCCCCGAAGAGCTTTGCGCTGAACGTCATGATATGCTCTCCAGCGCGGTCTTGAACGGCGCAAGGTCGGGGAATTGCTTTTCCAGCTTGGTCATATTCCGCAGCAGGGGGCTTGGCAAGTCGTTGGCTTGGACGTAGTGCTGAACGGTCTTGTCGAGCAGCGCAAGGCAGTCCTTTCGCCGATACTGCGACTGCGAGATGAGCGCTATCGAGTAGAAATACCCGATAACGTCAAAGCTGTACTTGAACGCGGGGTTGGGGTAATAGCCGTCGCAGGCTTTCAGCAGCACGTCGATGAGCGCGGTCTCGCCGAGCCATTTCTCCGCGCGCTTGTACTCGGCGGCGGACACGGGCGCGTGAGCGAATTTCGCGAGCTCCTTGCAGTACTTCCAAGCCGTGAGCCGCACGTCGTCGGGCATCTCCACGGAGAAGATGCGCTCCGTCATTTCCCGAAGCATGGCGGGCTCCGATTTGCCGTCGATGGGCTTGGAGAGGTCGGAGGCGAAATTCCGATTGTATTCGCGTATCTCGTCGAGAGTGGGGACTTTTATTGCCTTTGCCATTTTGAATTCCTCCGATTTTAAATAATGTAATTTACAATGCCGCAAGTCGGATAACACACGCTCACATCGGCACTCCGACGCCGTCGAGCAGCGACATTATCCGCTCGTGTTCGCGCTCGTTGTTGGCGGCTATACTCATCCATATTTCGCCGCCGGGCTGCTCTTCCATAAGCGCGACGCGTCCGCCGTTTTCCCCGTACACGGTTATTTTTTGGTCGTACAGCCAATTGTCAAATCCGCCGAGCTTTGGGAACAGCTTTTCCACCTTGGCTTTTTCCTCTGCGGTTATAAAGAAAAATTCCTCGGGATCAAATTCCAGACAAATGCTCGCCTGATAGCCGAACATCGCGCACAAAAACTCGGAAACGCGCGGCGAGCTTAATTTCCACTCGCCGTTGTCAACGCTCGCGTATACGGGCGGATCGTCGAGCGCCGCGTCCGATTTTTTCACTCCCGCCATGCAAACGCTTTGGTTTTCGATAAAGAAAACGATATAGTCCGACGCGGCGAGATCGGCAAAACGGTCGGGAAGTATCAGCTCGTCCTGCAAACCGTGCAGCTCCTTTGACGCGCCGCAGAGCAGATAAAACCTCTCCAGCTCAAGCGGCAGAACGCCGACGACCGACTTGGCTTTCTTTATTTCCTCCGCTGTGTATCCAACGGGGTTAGTAACGTTAAATAACCGCAATATCTCATCGTACCCGCTCATTTCCGTTCCTCTTCAAAATTATCGGCTTTACGACCACAGCTTGTAAAAGTGATGCACGGGGCTGTGACCCTTGCCGACCGTGTAGGAGTGCTCGATAGCCTCGGTGACGTACTCCTTGGCAAGCCGAACAGCTTCTTTCATATCGTGCCCGAGCGCGAGGTTCGCCGCTATCGCCGAGGAGAGCGTGCAGCCCGTGCCGTGGGTGTTCGGGGAATTTACGCGCTTCATGGCAAAATGCGCGTACTCCTTTCCGTCGAACAGCACGTCGACGGAATTTTCTCCGCCGAGGTCGCCGCCCTTTACGAGAACGGCTTTCGCGCCGTACTCGTGAAGAATACGCGCCGCTTCCTCCAGATCGGGAACGCCGCCGATATGCCCGCCGAGGAACGTTTCCGCTTCGGTGATGTTCGGCGTGATAACGTCCGCGAGCGGGAACAGGTGCTCGATAAACGCGCTTGCGACGTTGTTTTCACTGAGCGCGTCGCCGCTCGTCGCGACCATTACGGGGTCGCAGACCACAAACTTGGGCTTGTACTCGCGGAGCTTGGCGGCGACTGCCTTGATTATCTCAACGGTCGGCAGCATGCCGAGCTTTACCGCGTCTATCTCCACGTCCTCGAAAACCGCGTCTATCTGCAGCTCTATCTCGCGGACGGGCACGTTGAACACCGAGATAACGCGCGAGGTGTTCTCCGCGACGACGGAGGTTATGACGCTCGCGCCGTAGCAGCCGTGCGCCGAAAACGCCTTGAGGTCGGCTTGTATGCCCGCGCCGCCCGAGCAGTCCGAGCCCGCTATCGTGAGACATTTTTTGATACTCATAATTTTCTCCCTGCAATAAAAAACGCTCCTCGGGGAGGAGCGAAAATCTCTTTTTCCGCTTTCCCTACGACGGTATTGACCGACAGGTTCAAAGGGTTGGACAAGCGTCCTCTCAACTCCGCGGAGTACCCCCAGCAAAATACATTTTACCACTTTTTCCGAGAGATGTCAAGGGTTTTTGGAATTTGTTATTGACTTTTTTTTCGGCTTATGGTACAATTTATAAAAGCGGTTTATAACCGCCGAATATAAACTAACGATTTAGGAGCAATTTTTATGAACAACAAATTTCTCGGGCTTACGCCCCCCATGGGCTGGAATTCATGGAACACCTTTACTTGGGAGATAAACGAGGAGCTTATCAAGACCGCTGCCGACGCCTTTGAGACGCAGGGTCTGCGCGAGGCGGGCTATGAATACGTCGTTATCGACGACTGCTGGAGCGAAAAGCAGCGCGGCGCGGACGGAAGGCTCGTCCCCGATAAGTATAAGTTCCCGAACGGCATTAAAGCCGTTGCGGACTACGTGCACTCCAAGGGGCTGAAATTCGGCATTTATTCCTGCGCGGGCACCCATACCTGCGGCGGGCACCCCGGCAGCTTCGAGCACGAGTTCGACGACGCGGAGACGTTTGCCGAGTGGGGCGTGGACTACCTCAAATACGACTACTGCTACAAGCCCGACCATATCCCGGGCGAGATACTCTACAAGAGAATGTCGGCGGCGCTGCGCAACTGCGGGCGCGATATTATGTTCTCGGCGTGCAATTGGGGCAACGACGACGTATACAAATGGATACGCGAGAGCGGCGCGCACCTGTTCCGCTCTACGGGCGATATTCAGGACAGCTGGGAGTCCATAAAGCGCCTTGCGCTGTCGCAGATAGGCAGCGAGTGCTACGGCGGAAATTTCTGCCACAACGACGTTGATATGCTCGTCGTGGGCATGCGCGGGGGCTCGAACAATCAGTGGATAAACTCCTCCGAGGAGGGCGTGAACGTTATCGCCGACGAGGGCGCGGGCGCGGCTCCCGCGATAGGCGGCTGCACAGATACCGAATACAAGACGCATTTTTCGCTGTGGGCAATTATGAACTCGCCGCTGATGATAGGCTGCGATATCCGAAAAATGGACGACGCCGTGCGCGGCATCCTCACAAATAAGGACGTTATCGCGATAAATCAGGACATCGAGTGCCGCGGTCCGTACTGCATAAAGCAGTGGAACAACCCCGAGAACGTTTTCGCGCTTGTGAAGCCCATGTCGGACGGCGGCTACGCGATAGGCATGTTCAATTTCGGCGACAGAAGCGGCGAGATGTCGCTCCAGTTCTGGGATATAGGGCTGCCCTACGCTTCGGGGCGCGGTCTGGAGCTGTACGACTGCTGGGGCAAAAAGGAGCTCGGGACGTTCACGGAGCGTTTCGCCGCGACCATCGAGCCGCACGACTGCCTTATGCTGCGCGCAAAGGTGGTCAAGACGCGCTGATGGACAACTGGAAAACCTGCAGGGAGTGCGGCGCGCCGCTCGGCAGCGACGACATCGCGATAAACCAGAAGCTCATCTCGCGGAACGTTCGGGAGTTTTTCTGCATCGACTGCCTTGCGAAGTACTACAAGACCACGCGCGAGGTCATTCAAGCGCGGATAGACTACTACCGTAAAAGCGGGCACTGCACGTTGTTCAGATGATTTACGAAGGGAGAAAATTATATGAAGAAGAGAACATTGGCGCTTATTCTCGCGGCGGTTTTCGCGCTGTCGCTTACCGCCTGCAATAATGACGACCCGTATTCCGACGGGGTCTCCGACGCGTATTCCGACCTTGCCTCGGACAGCGCGGACAGCTCCGACGGAGAAAGCGGCTCGGGGGAGGAAAGCTCGGCTCCGCTCTCAAATCCCGTTAAGAAAACCGACGACGGCGATATAGACATGGAGGCGGCGCTGGCGTATGAAACGGATTTCGAGGCGCTGAAAAAGAGCCTCTCCGAGCGGGAGGTCGACCTTTCGCAGCCCGTTTCGCTCAACGCGCGGAACAATCCCGAGACCATGAAGGTGTGGAAGTATCTCAAGGAGTGCTACGGGAGCAAAATAATCTCCGCGCAGCAGCAAATGGACCTCAAGGGCACGTTTGAGGACAAGGTGTACTACAACGCCCTCGAGGACCTGCCCGCGATGAAGGGCTTCGATTTTATCTTCTCCACGGGCAGCTATGTCGACCGCGGCTTCGTCGACGCGGCAATCGAGTGGGGGCAGAAGAGCGACGGGCTGGCGACCTTCTGCTGGCACTGGAACGTTCCCGTTGACGTGGATAACCCCGATAAGGGCTACGCGTTCTATATGAATGAGAACGGCGTGAAGATCGAAAACTGGAGCGCCCTCAACGCGACCACCCCCGGCACCAAGGAATACGAGATTGCCGTGCACGATATGGACTTGATAGCGAGCTATCTCCAGGAGCTGGAGGCGGCGGGTATTACCGTGCTCTGGCGTCCGTTCCACGAGGCTAGCGGCAGCTGGTTCTGGTGGGGCGTTCAGCCGAGCGACCGCGATGCTATCAGAGACGGCACCTACGAGACTTATCAGCGGCTCTGGTATATGATGTTCGACAGGTTCGAGAATTATCACAAGCTCTCAAATCTTATCTGGGTGTGGAACGGGCAGTCGAAGTACTGCGAGGTCGACCCGAACACCTACGACATCTCGGGGACGGACGTTTATCCCGACAAGGAGGATCACTCCCCGCAGACCGCGAAATACGAGGAGCTCAAAAAGATAACCTACGAGGGCAAGATGCTCGCGCTCACCGAGTGCGGATATATCCCCGACCCGCAGCAGTGCGCCGACGAGGGGGCGATGTGGCTCTACTATATGCCGTGGAACGGAGATTTCATTTTCGAGCCCATAACAAAGGGCTCGGGAACGCCGAGGTGCGACCTGTTCGGCACGCCCTACCCCAACACCGAAAGGCTCTCGAATGAGCTGCTGAAGGAGTATTTCGGCAACTCCGCGCTCGTTTCGTGGAAAGACCTGCCGCAGTTTATCGGAGAGCGGAACGTCCCCGATATTATCTCCCTCTGGGCGATGACAAAGGCGCCGTCGGAGTAATTTCAAATAATATATCCCCCGACAAGGCGTGCCGCCTTTCGGGGGATTTTTTTATACGCCTTGTAAAAAACATTCAAAAATATTCCACATTTTCAACCGGAAAAGCTGTTGAAAGACGGGTCAAAATTGTTGAAAACTTATGCTTTTCGGGGAGTTTTCAACAATTTTCGGGGAAAAACCGCCCCTTTTGCGCCGCAAAGCCCTTTAAAATGTTGATAACCGTGTTAAAAAAGTTAAAAACGTTAAATTTCATTAAAGGTCAAATTTTTCGTTGATTTTCTCGGCAGCGGTCTTTTCCGCTTCGCCGCTGCGATGGTTCAGCAGCCACGCCGTTATTTCGGTTTTTCCCTGCTCTGCCGAATAGTCCGCGAGCGTTTCCGTAAGAGCCTCGTCCAACATTCCCGAGGCGAGCGGCAGAAATTCAATAAGGTCCCTGTCGATAATGCTTCGGAAGAGCTCGCGCTTATCGATCTCGCGGAAGCTGTCGTGCTGTATGGCGAGCTCGAAAACGTCGCGGCGCAGCGCGGTATCCCAATCGAAAAATTCGCCGAATTTAAACGGGCGGTTCAGATCGTTTGTTCCTATCAGCGGGTACATCAGCGTTTCCGCGGGCAGAAGCGGACATCTTACGAAAACGTTGCCCGTCATCATTACGGTATTATTGCCCCCGGGGAAGATAACGCTCCGCAGCTTCGGGCAATCAACGAACGTGGGGCTGTTGAGCAGCGTTTCTTTCGGCAGCACGACCTCCTCCAGCTCCGAGCAGGCCAAAAACGTGTACGCGCGTACAACGTCGACGCCCTCGGGCAGTTCCACGCGTTTGAGCGCCGTGCAGAGGTTGAACAGCCCGTTGGTTATTTTAAGACCCGACGGAAGCGTGATGTTTTCAAGCGAGCGACAATACTCAAACGGTCTTTCGCCTATGCGCCGCACAGTTTCGGGCACATAGATCGACTTCAGGTGAATCGAGCCCCTAAAGGCAAATTTCGCGACGCTCACGACGTTTACATAGCGGAATTTCGGCGGTATCGCTATCTCGGTTACAGAGCTGTCGTCGGGGCGCAGATAGCGCTTGAGCTCATAGCCGTCCTCAACTCTTGCAAACTCGAAAAGCTCCGCAAGCTTTAAATTGTCCTGTTCAAATGTCATAATTTGTATTCCCGAAACCGAATTTGCGTTTTTTATACTCCAGCAGCCAAGCCGTAAGCTCCGTATCGTTAAACTTTACTGCAAACTCTATTATCTCGTCGCAAAGCTCCGCGCTTCTGATAAGTCCGCCGTACAGAGCCGCCCGAAGATGCTCCTCGAGCTGCCCGCAGTATTGAAACATAAGCACAAAAAGCGCCTCGAGGTCTTCCTCGTTCGCGTTCCGCAGGCAGTCGTTTTCCACGGCGAGCTTGAAAACGTCCGTGTGGAGAAATTCCTCCGCCAACAAATATTTATCGATAAACTCATACAGGTCTTCCTCCGAAATCATCGCCCGTATATCGGAATATATCTCGCGCGAAATCGGACGTGTGATGTCCGTGCTTCCGATGCTGCTCATAAGCCGCACTTCCGCGGGCAATTTTTCGCAGCCGATAAACGCGCCCGTGCTGATGACCGTATCGGGGTTGAGGAACCGCACTTTTTCGAGATTGTGACAGTAGTAAAACGCGCCGCCTCCGATATACTCCAGACTTTTCGGAAACGTCAGCGAGATCAGATTGTACTCGCAATACGAAAACGCTCCGTCGTCTATCTTTTTCAAGCCCTCGGAAAACTCCACTGCGCAGAGTTGGTGGCAGCAAGTGAACGCGACAGCCTCGATTTCCCTTACCTCGGGTGGGATGCGGACCTCCTCGAGCCGAAAGGCGTTCCTAAACGCTCCTATCCCTATGCGCACGACGGGCTTTCCCCTGTATTGCCGCGGGATAACGACCTTGTATATGCCGTCGCCGTACCGACCGCGGTATTTCGTAAGCTCGTAGCCGCCCTCGGTCTCCTCAAATTCAAAAAGCTCGTCATTTTCCAAGGTCAAGCCCTCCGTCCGCTATTCCCCCGACAGTATTTTAAGCGCCCTCTGCGCCCCCTCATGCCCAGCGTCAGCCGCCGCGCGGAAATATTTCATCGCCTCGTCGGGCAAATTCTTATCGTTTAAAAACAGAACGCCGAGGTTGTACATCGCTCTGGGTTCGCCCTCTTCCGCCGCCATTCGCCAATATTTTTCCGCCTCGTCAAGCTGCCCCTTTTCCTTAAACAAATTGCCGAGACAGTGCTTCGCAAAGACGGCTCCCGCGTCCGCCGCCATACGCCAGTATTTTTCGGCTTCATCAAGCTGCCCCTTCTCCTTCAGCAGATCGCCGAGATTAGTCATCGCCCTCGGGTCTCCCGCGTCCGCCGCCATACGGAAATACTTTTCCGCCTCGTCGAGCCGTCCGCTGTCCACAAGCAGTATGCCGAGCAAGCCCTGCGCGTCGGCGTCCCCCGCCTCCGCCGCCATGCGGTAGTATTTTTCCGCCTCGCCGGTCAGTCCCGCCTCGTCGAGCAGCTGACCGAGCACGCTCTGCGCGTCAACGTGCCCCGCCTCCGCCGCCATACGGAGATATTTCACGGACTCGCCGAGCTTGTTTTCCTCATACAGTATAGTCCCCAGAGCGAACTGCGCGTCAACGTATCCCGCGTCCGCAGCCTCCCGAAGATACTTTTCGCCCTCGCCGCTCCGTTCAGTCCTGTAAAGCAAGGGGGCAAGCGCCCATTTCGCCTTGATGTTCCCCGCGTCCGCCGCCATGCGAAGATATTTTTCCGCTTCATCGAGCTGCCCCGCCTTGTCAAGCAGCCGCCCCAATTCTATCTGCGCCTCAACGTCCCCGTTCTCCGCTCTCTCGCGGAGCTTCTTTTCTTCAACATTAGGCATAAAATTTTCCTTTCCCGACATTTCTGCCGAACGATTTATTCATAATTTGCCGCCGAAAAGCGGCAAACTATTCCCCGAACAGATTTTTAAGCATCTTCCGCGCTTCCTTGTCTCCCGCTTTTGCCGCCATACGGAAATATTTCTTCGCCTCGTCAAAGCGCTTGGAATTATTCAATATTATGCCGAGGTCGAACTGCGCGTTGACGTGACCCGCGTCCGCCGCCAAGCGAAGATATTTTTCCGCTTCGCCGAGCTTGTTTTCCTCGTACAGCTCAGCCCCCAAATCGAACTGCGCGTCAACGTATCCCGCGTCCGCAGCCTCCCGAAGATACTTTTCGCCCTCGCCGCTCCGTTCCGTTCTGTAAAGCAGCGAGGCAAGCTCCCATTTCGCCTTGGGCTCCCCCGTCTCCGCCGCCGCGCGGAAATATTTTTCCGCCTCGTTGGTACGTCCCGTGTTATAGAACACCATACCGAGCCACATCTGCGCGTTGACCTCTCCCGCGTCCGCCGCCGTTTTCCAATACTTGAAAGCCTCGTCGTAACGCTCCGCGTTTTCAAACAGCAAGGCGAGCTTGCACTGCGCTTTGACGTGCCCCGCGTCCGCCGCCATACGCCAATATTTTTCGGCAAGCCCTAAGTTATGGAATTGCTCAAATGTACAGCCGATATCATATTGCGCCTCAACGTCCCCGCTCTCCGCTTTCTTCAGGAGCTCCTTTTCGGTTTGCAATTGCGGGAGCACGCGGGCAGCTACCTCCGCCCAATGATCTCCTCCCTTTGCCGCCAAGCGGCAATATTTCTCGCACTCGTCAAAATCCCCCGCCTCGAGAAGCATAAGACAGAGATTGCATTGCGCCGCGGAAACACCCTTATCCGCCGCCAAGCGGAAATATTTCATCGCCTCGTCGTTTTTTCCCTCGTCCTTAAGTATCACACCCAGCTTCGTCTGCGCCTCAACGTCCCCGCTCTCCGCTCTCTCGCGGAGCTCCTTTTCCTCAAAATCGCTCATAAAATTTCCCTTTCCCGTCATTTCAGCCGAAAGCTTTATTCACAATCTGCCGCTGTAAAGCAGCAGGCTATTCCCCGAACAGATTTTTAAGCGCTTCCCGCGCCCCCTCATGCCCAGCCTCCGCCGCCATGCGGAAATATTTCATCGCCTCATCAAGATGCCCCTTTTCATAAAACAGACAGCCGAGCATGCACTGCGCGTAAGCGTCTCCCGCTTCCGCCGCCAAGCGCCAGTACTTTTCGGTCTCGTCGAGCCGCCCCGCGTCCTTAAGCAGACAGCCAAGCTTGTATTGCGCGCAAACGTCTCCGCCGTCCGCAGCCATGCGCCAATACTTTTCCGCCTCGTCAAGCCGCCCCTCGTCCTTAAACATACAACCCAGATCGTATTGTGATCCAACGTCTCCGTTGTCTGCCGCCATACGTCGGTATTTTTCGCACTCGTCCAATTTTTTCTGTCCGTAAAGGATCATGCCCATTTCGACCTGCGCTCGGATATGTCCGTTGTCCGCCGCCATACGGTAGTATTTTTCAGCTTCCTCTTTATCGAGCCAATAGCTGCAAAATTTGCCGAGCGTAAATTGCGCTTCAACGTTTCCGCCGTCCGCCGCCAAGCGGTAGAAAGTCTCCGCCTCGAAACCCCGTCTCGTATCCTCCAGCAAATGTCCCAATCGAGCTGCGCCTCAACGTCCCCGTTCTCCGCTCTCTCGCGGAGCTCCTTTTCTTCGTACTTTTCCATAAAATTTCCCTTTCCCGGCATCTCCGCCGAACAATTTATGGTCGCAAAGCGGCAGCCTATTCCCCCGCCTGCTCGGCAAGCTTTTGTATCGCCTCGTTCTGTCCGATATCCGCCGCCGCGCGAAGATATTTTTCCGCCTCGTCCGTCCGCCCCGAGTCGATAAGGAGCTCGGCAAAATGATACTGCGCGTCCGCGTGAATGAGATGCTTTCCGTCAAGACCCGCGTCCGCCGCCAAGCGCCAGTACTTTTCCGCCTCGTCAAGCCGCCCCGCGTCCTTAAACATACAGCCCAGATCGTATTGTGATCCAACGTCGCCGTTGTCCGCCGCCATACGTCGGTATTTTTCGCACTCGTCCAATTTTTTCTGTCCGTAAAGGATCATGCCCATTTCGACCTGCGCTCGGATATGTCCGTTGTCCGCCGCCATACGGTAGTATTTTTCAGCTTCCTCTTTATCGAGCCAATAGCTGCAAAATTTGCCGAGCGTAAATTGCGCTTCAACGTTTCCGCCGTCCGCCGCCAAGCGGTAGAAAGTCTCCGCCTCGAAACCCCGTCTCGTATCCTCCAGCAAATGTCCCAGCTCGAGCTGCGCCTCAACGTCTCCGCGCTCCGCTCTCTCGCGGAGCTCCTTTTCTTCAACATTAGGTATAAAATTTCCCTTTCGCCGTCAGTTATAAGCCTCTTCCCCGCCGCTTTCCCCGGCGAGGTCCTTAGCCCAGAGCTCCTCGAATTCCCCGATAGGCATCGGCTTCGCGAAATAATACCCCTGCACCATATTGCAGTCGATATCCTGCAAAAAGTCCACCTGCTCGACGGTCTCGACGCCCTCGGAGATGACCTGCATATCGAGGTTTTTCGCCAGATCGACTACCGTCGAAATGACCGCGCGCCCCTTTTGGGAGTTCACCGTGTCGCTGAAAAACTCGCGGTCTATTTTGACCACGTCCGCGGGTATGTCTTTCAGCATATTCAGCGACGAATACCCCGAGCCGAAGTCGTCTATCGACAGCTTAAAGCCTATCTCGTGCAGCTTCTGCATTATCCTCAGCATAAGCTCCGAATCCTCCGTGAACACGCTCTCCGTAAGCTCCAGCTCGATATATTCATACGGGATGCCGTACTTGTCGACTATCTCGCGCAGCCGCCAGATATAGTCGTCGTTGTTGAGATGCATACGCGACTGATTGACGGAAATGACCACGGGCGTGAGCCCCCTGTCTATCCAGCGCCGCATTGCCTTGCATATCTCCTCGAGAATGAAGAAGTCCAGCTCCACCACAAAGCCGTTTTTCTCGGCTATCGGGATAAACCTGTCGGGGTACACGAACCCGAATTCCCTGCTGTTCCAGCGGATAAGCGCCTCGCCGCCCTCTATGTGCCGCGAATTTGTGCCGTACTTCGGCTGAATATAGCACACGAACTCGTGCTCCTTAAGCGCGGTCGGCATAACGTTCTCAAAGTCCTTTTCGCGCAGCGCGTCGTCGCGCACCTTCCCGTCGTAGAACGCCACGGCGTTGCTGTGCCGTCCCTTTATCGTCTTTTTCGCGATATTGCAGCGGTCTATTGCCGCGTTGAAATCGACCATGCCGTACCTGTCCGCGCACTGCCCGAGCCTGCAAACGCCCGCGCTGAACAAAACGGGATAGGAGACGAACAGCGAGTTTCGCCTGTCAAATTCCGCGAAGATATTGTTCAGCCTGTTTTCAAGCTCGCCGTCCGAGGCGTTTTTCACCGTGCACGCAAAGTTGTCGTCCGAAACGCGCGCAAAAATCTCGTCGGGCTCCAAGTGGTCGCCGATGGTCTTGTAAAGTCTTTCAAGCATACGGTTGCCCTCGTCGTAGCCCAGCCTGTCGTTTATAAACTTGAACTTGTCAATATCGAAAACCGCGACCGCCCAGCTGTCGGGGTTTGATTTCCGCAGCGCCTTTTCCGAGTCGGCAATGTATCTTCGCCTTGTGCGCCCGCCCGTAAGCGTATCTATCTCGGAAAGGCGGCGGCTCTTTACGGTCGCGATGACGATACACACCGCCAGCAGCCCCGCAAGCGCCGCAAATCCCGCGACGATAAACCACACGTAGGTGTCGTGCTTTTCAACGACGACGCTCTGCGAGTTGATAACGTTGTAAATTTCGGCAACGGATTCGTTCCCGTTTATCTGCGCGACAGCCTTTTCGAGTATCCCCCTGAGCTCGTTGGAGCGGCGGGATACGGCAATGCACTCCGAGTGGAAAACGGGCAGAACGTCGTGGATAACAAGCTCCTCGTAATGCGCCGAGCGCAGATACAGCGCGTCGCGGCAATCCATGCAGACAAGCTTCTCGCGCCCGCTCATCACCATTTCGCACGCTATCGTGCTCGTGGAATAGCGCGAGACCGCCCACTGCGGATAAAAGCGCTCGAGGTACTTCGCGACCTCCGCGTCGCCCTTTGCCGTCGCGACAGCCGTCACGTCGGAGAGCTCCGTATCGGCTCTCCCCGCGAACACTATCGGCGAGCGCGTAACGGGCGCGGAAACGAAATATCCCGAATACCCCGAAACGCCCTCCTCGTGCACCCCGCCGAACACGATATCCGCTTCCTCCGAAGCCATTGCGTCCATACATTCCGAAATCGAGTTGTACGGCACTATCTTTATCTTCAGCCCCGTGCTTTCGGCAATTCTGTCAATTATAGAGCCGACTATCCCCGTCAGCCGCTCCGTCGTATAGTCATACGTCTCGGAAATATCCGCCCCGAGATTATAGCCCATGGTTATTTCCTTATGGGACGCGAGATACAGGCGCTCCTCCGCGGAATACGCGTACCTCTGCGAGCCGTAGTTCGCTATGTTCTTCTGGTATGTATCACCCGGGAACGACGGATAGCTGAGAAACAGCTCCGACATTCCGTCCGTGATGTCCGCCGCGAGGGCGCTGTCCTCCGCCCTTACGACGAAATAGCAAGCGTCCGCCCCGAACTGATAGACTATCGTCTCGTTCTCCCACGGGCGGAAGCAGTTTTTCACCACCGCGTCCAGCTTTCCCGAAACGAAGTCCGCTCTCATCGTCGTCTCCGTGCTGTATTTCACGAACTCCGCGTCCTCCATATTGCTGCAAACGAAGCGCCCGTCCCTGAAAAAGTCGCCCTCGTCCTCGGGAAGATAGCCTATCTTCATGCGGCTTATCGCGCTCGCGTCGCCGAAGCTCACGTCCTTGTATTTGCCGTTGTTGTAAACGTACACCGCGTTGAATTTCGTTATCATCGAAAAGCCCGCCGCCGCGAGGGAGTCGTCTCCGTAAAGCCCCAGCTCCTCCGCGCTCACGCAGGGGATAACGTCTATCTCGCCCTCGCGGAGCATCTCAAACAGCTCCTCGGGGGTTCCGCTTTTGTATGTAAAGCGGTCGAGCGTGTATTTCGAGATCTGGTCGAGGTAATCGACGGCAAGCCCCGAAAGCCCCGAGCCCGTTTCCGAAACGCCGAACTTCGCGTTCGCCCCGACGACATACGCGCCGCCCGCCGACCTCGCGTATGCGGAAGCGGGACGGCTGATCGGAAAAGCCGTCAAAAAAATAAAAAGCGCCGAAATCAGCGCAAGCGTTCTCTTAAAAGTACGCAGTCCTGTCATAGAAACCCCTCCCGCAACTGTCCGTAAATGCTCAAAAAGCGAATTTATTCACATATTATATTATAGCATTTTATGAAAATTTTTTCAAGGAGTTAGTATAATTTTTTCAGTTCTGCAATAAAACAGTTAAAATTTTTATACACTTTGCACAAAATCATTGACAAATCAACGACAATATGGTATAATAAACCTTGGTAGCTTTACCGATAAAAACAAAGAGAGGTAATATTATGAAATGGTATGAAAACGCGGTATTTTATCACATCTATCCGATAGGATATTTCGGCTGCCCCCGTCAGAACGACCAAACGAGCGAGCCGACCCACAAGATACTTAAGCTCATCGACGACATCCCGCATATCAAGGAGCTCGGCTGCAATGCGATCTACTTCGGTCCCGTATTCGAGAGTGTCGCTCACGGCTACGACACTATCGACTACAAGACGATAGACCGCCGTCTCGGCACCAACGAGGACTTCAAAAAGGTCTGCGACGAGCTGCATAAGAACGATATCAAGGTAGTTCTCGACGGCGTGTTCAACCACGTCGGGCGCGATTTCGTGCACTTTAAGGACGTGCGCGAGCATAAGCTCGGCAGCCCCAAGAAGGACTGGTTCCACGTCCGCGAGGGCAACTCCTGCTACAACGACGGCTTCTACTACGAGGGCTGGGAGGGTCATTACGAGCTCGTCAAGCTCAACCTGTTCAACCCCGAGGTAAAGCAGTACATCAAGGACGTAATAACGGGCTGGAAAGAGGAATTCGGCATTGACGGGCTCCGCCTCGACGTAGCCTACTGCCTCGACCAAAACTTCCTCCGCGAGCTCCGCGGTCACTGCAAGTGGCTCAGCGAGGATTTCTTCCTGCTCGGCGAGACGCTCCACGGCGACTACAATATGTGGATGAACGACCAAATGCTCGACAGCGTGACCAACTACGAGTGCTACAAGGGCTTGTTTTCCAGCTTCAACGATATGAATATGTTCGAGATAGCGCACTCGATAAACCGCCAGTTCGGCAGCGAAAACTGGTGCCTTTACCGCGGAAAGCACCTGTACACCTTCGTCGACAACCACGACGTAACGCGCGTCGCGACTATCCTCAAGACCAAGGAGCACTTGCCGCTCATCTACACGCTGATGTTTATGATGCCCGGCATCCCGTCCGTTTACTACGGCAGCGAATTCGCTATCGAGGGCGATAAGCGCGGCGGCGGAGACGACGCTCTCCGTCCCGAGTTCGACCTCGAAAAGATGAAGTCCGAGGGACACCGCGACCTCTCCGAGCACATAAAGGCGCTCGCCGAGATAGAGAAAAATCACCCCGCTGCCGCCGAGGGCGATTACAAGCAGGTGCAGCTCACCAACCGCCAGTACGCGTTCTCGCGCACGGCAAACGGCGAAACGCTGCTCACCGTCATCAACGCGGACGGCGCTCCGTTCACGTTCAACCTCAATATGGGCGGCGAGGCTGAAAATCTCCTCACGGGCGAAAAGCAGAGCCTCGGCGGGCTCACACTCCCCGCGTTCACCTCGGCGGTCTACAAGGTAGTTTGATAGAGAATAGTTGCTAGTTGTTAGTTGTCGGGGGCTTTATGGACAAGGACGAGTTTGTTGTTGATATTGACGCTTACGTTGACCGTGTTGATCGTGTCGATCGTTCGGAGAAGCCCAAACGCGCCTCTTTACCGCTTCGGGTACGGCTTACGGTGCTTTGGAGCTTGCTTTTCGGGATATTCGTCGGATTTCCGTATATCGGTCTGATGGCGTGGCTCGGCGACGATTTTGGCGCGGGCGCTGTGGTCGTCGCGGCGGCGGTGTTCCTCTGCGCTCATGTAACGGCTTCCGCGCTGACTTTTCGGCGCTTCAGCCGAAAATATCACGTCCGCGCTTGGGAATTTATGCTGCTGAGTGCTCTGCCGCTGCTCGCGCTTGGGGTCGCGCTGGCTGCTGCGGCTTATATCATCGGCGGCTGGAACGGCGTGGGTTTATTTATATTCGCCCTTTGTTACGGCGGATATGCCGTGCTGTACGCCGCGCTTTTGAGCGTTGCGCTGCTTTGTATGCGCAAATTCTCCCGAAAATCGGCATAAAAAGAAAACGGAGGAACAAGCATGACGAGAAAGCAAGCGTTGATCCTGCTCGCCGTTTTCGGCAATATGCTCATTATCGCCATAGGCGCGGCGCAGATAACGCTTATGTCGGCAATGTGGGGGCTGCCCGTTATCATTGCTGTACTCGCGCTGCACATAATCGCGGCGAAGTTCTCCTGCCGCCGCTTTTGGCGAAAGCACGGTATATCGGCGGGGCGCTATATTTTATACGGCGCTCTGCCCGCCGTGCTGCTGAATATCGCCGTGCTCGCGGCTGTATACATACTTACGGCAGCGGGTTTCAAGGGATTTTTGCTGCCGCTAACGGATATGGTACCGTCGGAGCTCCTCCTCTCGACCTTTGCGGCAGGGTATTCCTCCGTATACATAATCATTCTGGCTGTGGTGCTCGGGAACGATAAAATATACAAGGGCGACGTCTGACCCGACCAAAGGAGAACCGTATGGATAAGAAAACCGCGCTGATTTTGCTTGCCGTTTTCGGGAACGTCATCACCGTCAACATCGGTTTTGCCGAGGCAGTGATAATCGCGCTCGTCGGAGAGCAACACGGCGCGCCCGCGGCAGTGCTCACGGCGCTTTTGCCCGCGGCGGGACACGCCGCAGCGTCCGCGCTCGCGTACAAGCATTTTCGGGAAAAGCGCGGACTGTCCGTCCCGAAATTCGTTATGCTAAACGCGCTGCCCTCCGTTATTATGGGAGCGGCGGGGTATTTTGCGTCCCGCGCCGCGTTAAGCGGCGGCTTCGCGGAGGAGCTCGCGCCGTTTTTCGCCGTCGGGAGTCTGTGCGTCATCGGGTACTCGATAGTATACGCCGCCCTGCTTCTCGCGATCCTCGGGCTTAAACGCGCGTTCGGGAAGAAAAAGGAGCTGCTATGAAAAAGTCTCTCGCGGTCGCTTTGGCAATGCTCTTCGGGAACGCTCTTCCCGTTATCGTCTGCTCGGCGTGTATTCCGTGCTGTACGCCACGTTTTTGAGCATTACACTGTTTTTTGCGGGAAAATTCTCCCGAAAGGAGCGAAAATGAAAAAATCCAAAGCGATAACGCTGCTGATGATACTCTCCGCCGCTGTGACGCTCGCGGTCGCGGTCGGCTGCATGGCGCTGCTGTGCTTCACGGAATTTAACGTTAAGCCGACGCTGCTCGTGATTTTCGCGCTGCATATCGCGCTTTTGACGCGCGTTCGCGGGCATTATTACCGCGAATACGCGCTCTCCGCGCCGAGGTTCGTATTCTGCGCGGCTGTGCCCGCGACAGCGCTTTCAGCGGCGGGCGTCGCGGTCGTCGAAGTTATGATAAGCGCCGGCGCTTTCGGACCGCCTCCGAAGGGCTCGTTCGATTTCCGGGGGCTCGGCGAGCTCTCTTTTGCGCTGTTCGTGCTGGTTTACGCGGTCGCCGTGGCGGCGTTTCTCGCGGCGGTACTGGCGATAGGACGCGCTCTCGAAGGGAGGAGACGGCTATGAAAAAATCTCTCGCGGTCGCTTTGGCAATGCTCTTCGGGAACGCTCTTCCCGTTATCGTCTGCGCGGCGTGCATCGAGGTGCGTTTATGGTGGGCAGCCGTTGTTATATGGACTGTTGTTATATGGGCGGGATATACGGCAGTCTCCGTTGTTTCCGCGCGGCGGTTCAAGAGGAAATTCGGCTTCGGCTATCGGAAATACTTTTTCCTATGCGCCGTGCCCGCGTTTCTTTGGCTGTTTGTTTTCGGCGCGGACAGCGTGCCATGGGTGTTATGCGCCTTTGCCTCAATGGACTCGGGCGTGTACTGTCTGCTGTTCGGCGGCAGTCTGCTCGCCGTCTGGGGCAGAGAGGAATACGGCAAGTAAAGGCAATACCGCCCAAAGATTGTGCGCTGATTGCGCAGTCGGCGCATTATGCTTACGGCAAAAATGACCGTGTGACGCTTTGTGTCAACACTAAAATATGCAAACAGGCAGCCGCAGCACGATGTTGCGCGGTTCGCCCAAGAGCGGCGCATTGACGCGCCGTATCCGAGGCGAACATGGTGCAAAGCGCGTAACGTGGTCTTTGTGCGGTGTTGCCTAAAGGAGCTGAAAATGGCGAAAAGTCCCGTAGAAGTCTGGCTGTGGCTGCTGCTGGTAATGCAGCCGTACAACTCCAAAACAACGGAGATACTCTCGCGGTGCGGCGGCGACGCGACGCTCGCTTCGCGAATGATACGCGACGGGGAGTTCCCGTTCCTCAGCGAAAAAGAGAAAAAGCGCGCCGAGCAGGTGCGCATGGGCACGATACGCCCCATCCTCGAGCAGTGCCGCGAAAACGGCGTCCGCATTGTAACGCTTGACGACGACGATTATCCCGCGCGGCTCAGGAGCATCAAAAAGCCCCCGATACTTCTTTTCGTCAGCGGCAGTCTCGAGGGCTTCAACGAGCAGATAAGCATAGCCGCGGTCGGTGCGCGGAACGTCTCGGAATACGGCAAAGCCGCCGCCTCGGGGATATGCGCTCCGCTCGCGGAAATGGGCGTCGCGATAGTAAGCGGGCTTGCCGTCGGCTCCGACAGCGCAGCACACCGCGCCGCTCTTGAAGCGGGCGGGCGCACCGTCGGCGTGCTCGCCTGCGGTATGCTCGTAAACTACCCATCCGAAAGCGCGCAGCTTAAGCGCGACATCGTGAGCTCGGGCGGCGCGCTGATAAGCGAGCTGCTCCCGAACACCAAAACGTTTTCGGGCTATTTTCAGCACAGAAACCGCATTATCTCGGGGCTCTGCGCGGGGACGCTCGTCATCGAAGCGGGCAGGCACAGCGGCTCTCTTCTCACTGCCGCGCACGCCGTCGACCAAGGCCGCGAGGTTTTCTGCATACCCCCGCACGATATTTTCTCGGGGCGCTATTCGGGCACGATCCAGCTGATACGCGAGGGCGCGGCGTCCGTTTTCGCGTATACGGATATCGTCGAGCGCCTGCTCACGGACAGCGCGAACAGGGCGCTGATAGAACGGACGCTCGCCGAGCCGTCCGCTCCCGTTCACGGCAAGCCCGAGCCCCCGAAGAAAACCGCCCCCAAGCCCGAAACGGAGCCCGCCGCCGAGCCGAAGCCCGAAATGACCGAGGAGCGGCTTTCCTCGCTTGAACCGAACGAGGCGGCGGTGCTGAAGCAGCTTTCCGAAAAGCCGCTCAGCCTCGACGAGCTTGTCGAAACGGGCAGCCTCGATTTTTCCGCGCTTTCCGAGGCGATAACCAATCTGGAGATAATGGGCTTTATCGTCCGTGAAATGAACGGAAATTACAAGCCCGCCGATAGTTAATAGTTTTGTATAACTACTGTTGGTATTTTTTGACAATTCCCAAATATTTACAGTCCAAAACTGTAATATCGTCCGTGAAATGGACGGAAATTACAAGCCCGCCGATAGTTGATAGTTTTGTATAATTACTGTTGGTATTTTTTGGCATTTCCCTTTCGGCAATTTCCAAATTTTAACTTTATTTTACAGCTCTTCCAAATGTTTACAGCCAAAAACTGCAAATAACCGCAATTAACTGCAAAACGGCTGCAAAAAGCTGCACACGAACTGCAAAAAACTGCAAGAAAAGGGACAAATCAACGAAATTTGTCCCTTTTCTCATTATGTTTTGCAAGTTTCCAGGTAAAATCTTGCAAAAATCCAAGATATTTCACAAAAAGCGTCAAATCGCGAATTAAGCCAACAAACCGCATTACAGCGCGATTTGCCCCCTCCCCGAAATCTCACGAGCGTTTTGTCATAAAACCCGACAAACGCTTTAGGATTAACCCAACGAACCGCACGGTTATGCGGGTTAAGCCCACCCTGCTCGGAAATTAAGCCAACAAACCGCACCGTTATGCGGTTTAGCCCCCAAAACAAACCGCCCCCGAAAACTCGGAGGCGGTTTCACAAAAGCCGATAAACGTTATTGCTATGCGGTTTAAGCCTGCATCCGCAGCGCGTTTTCAAGCGCCACGACCGCGTCGGCATACTCCTTCGTCGCCTTTTTGAGGTTCCTGAAAACCTGCGCGTTGATAGAGCCGTTTACGTAGTTGGTCAGATACTTGTCGTAGTAATCCACAACGTCGTCATACGCATCCTCGCACGCGTCGTAGAGCGCCTCGATGGCGGGGTCGTCAAAAATTCTGTCCCAAATCTCGTCGTTCGAGAGGAGCGTGATAAAACGATCGTCGTACTCGTCGAGAACGTCCACTATCTCGTCGATAGACATCGAGTCCGTGTTAACGCCGCTGCCTCCCGAGGGGGTTGAGGGCGTTGTCGGAACCACGGGGGCGGAGGACTGCGCCTTTGCGGCGAAATCCGCCTTCAGCGCGTCCGCCTGCGAGCGCAGCGCGTTATAGCGGTTTTTGTAGGTTTGGAACTCGTCGGCGTCTATCGTGCTTTCGCTCATAAATTCGTTGAGCAGCTTCGTAAGGTTGCCCGCAAGCGAGTTTACGCGGCTGTTGAGCGTGGCGTCGTTTACGTTGTAGGTCGAAGCGTACATGGAGATCTCGTCCAACGTATTCTCGATATCCATATAGAGACTGTTCAATTCGGCGGAGGAAACGCCGCCAAGCTCGCCGCCGAGCATATCTATCCCGTCAACGAGACCGCTTTCCCTTATGAGGTCGCCGAAAGCGCCGTCCATAGCGGAGAGCTTCTCGCCCGCGGTCTTAATATACTCCTCGAGCTTCTTCATCGTCGCTTCGTCGGGCTGCTGCTCCATATCGCCGAGGTCGATAACGTCCGTCGGCAGCGCAAGACCCGCGTCGCTGTTTTCGGCGGTAACGCTGGAATCAAGCGTTATGCTGCCGAGATTGCCGAATTCCATGCCGAAGGTGCTTTCCATTGTGTTCGCGACGTCAACGTAATTGGCGAATGTGAACTTTATGTTGGTGAGCTTTCCGAGCTCCTCGGGGACCTCCTCGGTGAAGTCGGCGGGCAGCTCTATGCCGAGCGTGTACTTGCCGACGAGCGTTTCCTTGCCGCAGAACTCAGCCGTGCCGAGCCCCGAGTAGGTCAGCTTTACCGTGAACGAGCCGTCGCCGCCGTCCGTGCACTTTACGGTAACGGAGCCCTCGGTCGGGCTTGTGATGTCGTTTACGAGCGAAATCACCGTCGCGCCGTCCTCGGAGACCTCGAGCGTAAACTGCTCGTTTTTGTTTATGACATAGGTTATCTTCGCGTTGGAGCCCGTGTCCGCGACCTTGTAGGACTTCGCGAGAATGTTGCCCGCGTTGTCGATAACGGTGCTGATGATAAGCTTATCGTCGTTGTCCGCGTCAAACTCAAACGCCTCGACGACCGCCTGTCTGTACTCTTCCTTGGTTACGTTGTCGCCGCACTCGTTAATGAAATCAACGAGCTTGGCCGTGAAATACTCGTCGTCGGCAAAGTGCTTCGCGAGCTTGTAGAAGAGGTCGGAGAGATCCTCGCCCTTGAACTCGGCGGTTATCAGCTTGCCCGTCGCGGTAAGACCCGCCGCGGAGAGCTCGCCGTTTTCCATTTCGATCGCGCTTGCCTTATATTCGGCAAGGTATATCTCAACGAGCTCGCCTATCATGCGCTCGATCTCCTTTTCGTCGAGCTCGAGCAGCTTTATTTCATCGCGGGAGACCGCGGTTTCCGTCGTCGGGAGCTTTACCTTTAAGCCCGTGCCCGAGATGAACGGCATTACGAGATAAACCTCGCCGTCCTTGGTGAATATCGTCCGCGCGTTGATGACGGAGGAGCCGTTCTCGGCGTTCATGTAAGCCGCGAGCTTATCCTCCGCCGCGGAAACGCTTGTCGAAAACGTTGTGCCGTTGAGGAGGGAGAGTATCTCGTCCGCGTCGCTGCCGAGCATCTGCTTTACGCTGTCGGAGAGGTCGACCTTGACGCCGAGGGTCGCGCTTACGGAGTTCGTGCCGTATGTATTCATCATCAGCTCGTAATAGGAGGCGATGACAGACGCCATATCGACCGTGCCGTCCTCCGACGAAATGAGCATTGTCGGACCGTCCGCGGAGGTTATGGACGACATCATGGGCTCCGCGAACATCGGCGAGGATGTTACATTGCTCATGCCGAGGTCGTCGAGCAGGTCATAATCGTTGTTTACGGAGGCTATCGCGGAAACGACGCTCGAGGCGGACTTTATGCCGTTGGATACCGACGGGAGGTCGAGATTTTCGGTCACTGCCTTTATCGAGTTGCCCTCGACCATTGTAGCGTAATTCGGCTTGCCCATTATAAGGCTGAGAGCCGTCGCTTTGTTGGTGAAGAAGAATATCGCTGCCGCCGCGACAAGCACCACGACCGCCGCCGCGATTATTATGCCGACCTTGAGACCCGTTTTCTTCTTAATGGGCGTTGCCACGATAGCCGCCGCGCCCATATCGCCGAAGGGGTTGTCGTTCGCATTGCCGAACGGGTTATTGTTCGGCGCGCCGAAGGAGGGCGCGGGCACCGCCGGAGCTATCGGAGTCTCGGGGATAAACGCGGGCGCTGCCGGGGAATAGCCCGAGCCTATGTCGTTGGAGGGTGTGGGGACGAACGTCGACGCCGAGGGCGCGGAGGCGGTATTCATCGCCGCGACGAGGTTGTCGGAGGAGCTCGGTTTTTCGAGCGAGACCGCCGACATCGCGCCGCTTCCGAACGTCGCGCCGCTGTTCTCGGCGGGCTTGATGTCGCCTATTCCCGCAGCGGGAGCGCCGCAGACCGCGCAGAATTTCGCGCCCTGTCTGAGCTCAAGACCGCACTTGCCGCAGAAGTTTTTCTTCTCGGGCTCGGGCGGAGCGGAAACGGGCTTTACGTCCGAGGCGGCTCCGCAGGCGCTGCCGCATACGGGGCAGAACC
This sequence comes from Lachnospiraceae bacterium, assembly GCA_023664705.1. Lineage (GTDB taxonomy): Bacteria > Bacillota > Clostridia > Oscillospirales > Ruminococcaceae > CAG-115. Next base: position 109,828 of record JAMPFE010000007.1, read on the forward strand.
TCGCGCCGTTCGGCACTTCGCTGTTGCATTTTGTACAAATCATATTAAAATCCTTTCATAACGGGGCACTTAGCCCGACCAAGCAAACCCGCAAATACGGTATGCTATTCTTATTATATATTTTTTTGTCCCTTTCGTCAATATCGCGCTAAACAAATTTAAGCCGTAAATCGGCGGCGTTTTGTGCAATTTGACACAAACATGGGCTTTGCCTACAGATCGAGGTTCAATTTGGCGACTATTCCCTCCGCCATTTCCCCGATGGCGTTTATCACCTCGTCCGTGCCGTATCCCGAGTTTTCGTCGTACGCGTAGTAGCTGCCCTTTATCATATATGTAAGCGCTATGGCGAGCTTGGGGCTGTCCTTGTATAGGGGATATTTTTCGTAAATAAAGCGCTTTACCTCGCTTTCAAGTCTGTCGGCGAGGATATTTTTGCGTCCGTGCGCGAAAATTATGTCGATAAGAGAGCGGTTCGCGATAAATCCGTTCGTAAGCTCCTTTACAAAGAGCTTTGGCTCGGACAATACGGAGTTCGGGTGCTCTATGCTGTTGAAAACGCTTTCGAAAAGCTCGTTTTCAAGCGTTTCGGACAGGTCGTAGATGTCCTTGTAGTGCAGGTAGAACGTCGCCTTGTTTATCTCGGCGAGGTCGGAGAGCTCCTTTACCGTAATGCGCTCGAGGGGCTTTTTGGCGCGTAATTGCAGGAACGCGTTTACGACGCTGCTTTTTGTTTTCTTGACCCTGAGATCCATAATTCCTCCTCCAAATAGATAATTTTCGACAACGGTCGTTTTATTTACGGCAGACGAAAAATGCCGATTGAACGGGGGGAAAATCTTTGATATAATAATTATAGCATAATATTAGACGATAGTCAATAAATTTTTCGGAGGAAAGATATGGATTTTTACGGCTTTTATACGGGAAAGATATTTGACGCTTATGAATACCTCGGCGCGCACCGCGCGGGAGAGGGCTGGATATTCCGCGTTTTCGCGCCGAGCGCCGCGAGAGTTACCCTGCTCGGGGAGTTCACCGATTGGATAGAGTACGAGATGAACCGCGTCGGCGACGGCAATTTCTTCGAGGTGTACGTGGATCACGGAAACGATGGGCAGACCTATTTCCACCGCGTTTACAGCCGTTCGGGGGGATATACCGACCACTGCGATATTTACGGCTTCGGAATGGAGCTGCGCCCCGATTTCAAGTCGGTGCTGCGAGATTTGAACGCATATTCGTTCGGCGACGGCAGGTGGCTCGCGGCACGCTCGGACTGTCGGGACAAGCCGCTGAACATCTACGAGATGCACCTCGGCTCTTGGTGCAGAAAGGAGGACGGCTCGTGGTACCGCTACGATGAAATTGCCGAGAAGCTCATTGCCTACGTTAAGGACGCGGGGTACAATTACATAGAGTTCCTGCCGCTTTCGGAGCACCCCTGCGACGAATCGTGGGGCTATCAGAACACGGGCTTCTTCGCTCCGACGGCGCGCTACGGCACGGCGGCGCAGCTTATGGAGCTTATCGACAGGCTGCACCAAAACGGTATCGGCGCGATAATGGATTTCGTTCCCGTGCATTTCGCGGTGGACGGCTACGGGCTGCGCAATTACGACGGCACGGCGCTCTACGAGTACCCGAACGACGCGGTGGGCGTGAGCGAATGGGGGAGCTGCAATTTTATGCACTCGCGCGGGGAGGTCCGCAGCTTTCTGCAGTCCTGCGCGTATTACTGGCTCAAGGAGTTCCACTTCGACGGCATACGCATGGACGCTATCAGCCGCATTATCTACTGGCAGGGCGACGAGCGCCGCGGCGTGAACGGAAACGGCGTGGACTTCATAAAGACCATGAACAAGGGCATTAAGGAGCGGATACCGCATGCGCTGCTGTTCGCGGAGGACTCCACAAACTTCCCGAACGTGACGAAGCCCGCAGATTGGGGCGGTTTGGGGTACGACTACAAGTGGGATATGGGCTTTATGAACGACACGCTCGATTTTTTCCGCACCGCGCCCGAATACCGTTCCGAAAACTATCACAAGCTGACGTTCTCGATGATGTACTACTATAACGAGAGCTATATCCTGCCGTTTTCGCACGATGAGAACGTCCACGGGAAGGCGACTATACTTCAGAAGATGAACGGGGAGTACGACGACAAGTTTCCGCAGGGAAGGGCGCTGTACTTATATATGTATATGCACCCGGGCAAGAAGCTGAACTTTATGGGCGGCGAGATAGGGCAGCTCCGCGAGTGGGACGAGAGCCGCGGGCAGGATTGGGATATTCTCAGGTATCCAAAGCACGACAGCTTCAATCTGTTTATGAAAACGCTGAATAAGCTCTATCTGACGCACTCGGCGTTCTACGAGCAGGACTATACGAACAACGGCTTCCGCTGGATAGACTGCGACAACGTGCAAAACTGCATTTACGCTATCGAGCGCAAAAGCTCCAAGGAAACGCTTGTCGCGGTGTTCAACCTCGGCGATACCGAAAAGGAGTACTCGATAGAGGGCTATGAGAAGCCGAAGCTGTTGCTGAATACGGATTGGAACAGGTTCGGCGGAGACACTCCCGACGGCGGGGAGATCGATTTGACGAAATTTACCGTGCCGAGGTTTTCGGGGATTTTACTTCAAGTAAAATAAAAAACCGCCCGAGTGCATTTCTCGGGCGTTTTTTTCAGCTCGGGAGCTTCAGCTCGTCGCGCGTTATCGTGAGCTCGTGATTGTAGAAATAGTTCAGCGAGGTGCGGTTGTTGTAGGTCTCGACAAGCCTGCCGTTTTCGTCGATGAGGAACTCTCCGCTGCCGAGGGCAGCCCAGAGCCACATGGCGTTGTCGCGGCACATATAGTCGATATTCGGGAGCGTATCGCAGGCGGTGACGGTCTGTATCTTCCTTGCGGTGTCCATATCGTTGAGTGCCGAAAATCTCCCCGCGAACGAGGCTTTTGACCTTTCGTAAAAGCTCTGTCCCATGATGTCGACGAACTGATTTCCCGGGTAATAATCGATATTGCTGCCGTTCCAGACCCAGATGAGGTTTCTCAGCCCGTGGTAAAGGCAGAGGCGGTCAAACGCGAGCGTCCAGAGCTTTTTATAGCTCTCCGCGTCGCTGCCCCACCAGTACAAGCCCGAATCCGCGTCGGGGATCGGCTCGAATATCAGGGGGATATTCAGCTTGTCGAACTTTTTGAGCTGCTCGGCTATCTTGTCTATATCGTTCAGGAGAGCGACAAGCTCCTCGTTGATGGCGTCGTTTTCTTCGAGCGCCGCTATCTCGGCTGCGCCGAGCATGGCGGTATCGGAGACGTTCTCGTTTTCAAGCGCGTCCGCAAGGGAAAAGTCCCTCGGCGCTGTTCCGTGGAGCGAATTCGGCGAGTACCAGTGCCATGTATACGCGCAGATACCGCCGTCGCTGCTCCATTGAAGCGCGAGCTCTGTCTCCGCTTCCGCTCGTTTGGAGCGCTCTTCGTCGGTGAGGGTGGTCATGGCGAGCTCTCCGACGCGTATGGCGGGGTATCTGCCCGTTTCCTTGAACACGGCGTTTATTTCGGCGTTCGTGCCGATAGTCACGTTCTGCGCGGTGAGCGTTTTCTCCCCGTAGAGCTCCGCGAGATACTGCATTAAATCGACAGCCGCGAGGGAGGTCTTGGGGTTTACGCAGGAGTTGCCGACGGAATAGCAGTTTTCGCTTACCGCGGAGGAGCTTTCCACAAACAGATAATCTATATCGGCGCTGCCTTCGTCGACGGTGAATTTAAGCGTGTTGCTGCCCGAGACGAGATAAACGTTGTCGACGGCGTAGTATTTGAAATCGTACTCGCTTGCGCCGAACTCGCTTTCGTCATACGGGGGGATATAGTACGTCCCCTGCGTCATATCGGAATATTTCAGCGAGACCGCTGCGCCGCTTTCGGAGCGCGCCGCGATCATCACGCGGTAGTGCTGCGGCGCGGAGGCGGTGACGATATGCGAGAGCGAGCCGCCCTTGTTCAGCCGCACGAAGCCCTTTCCGTCAAACGGCTTTTCGTCCTCCTCGATAAGCTCGCCGCCGTTGAGCACGCCGCCCTCCGCGTTCAGCTTCGCGGCGTAGTCCTTTTTGGTCACTGTGAACTCGCTCGTGAGGAACTCGTCGGGCTTTGACGTCTCGGGAGCGCTTGCGCCGGACGCGCTTTCGGAGCTTTCATCGCTGTCGGGGGGGATATAGTTCGGTATTCTCGAGCAGGAGCAGACCGCCCCCGCCAACAGCAGAGCAATTATAATTTTCGCGTATTTTTCCATATTTTCCCTTTATTCTATAACAATAACGTCGCCGTCGTGTATCTCCTCGTCGAGCCGCGCTATCTTCCCGTTTACGGTGATAGTCCCCGCGTGGGCGAGGAGCTCCGTGGGGTCGTCCGAGAACGCCGCCGCGACGTCGAGGAATATCGGCGGCTTGCCGTCCCCGCGCGCGGGGAACTCGGTCTCTATGCCGTTTACCGTTATCATGGGACCGTTATGCTCGGCCGGGGAGACCGTTTCGGGGACTTTTTCGGGGACGGGCTCGGCGGCTTTTTCAAAGGTCGGCGGGGGCTCCGCGGGAGGGTTTTCGTATGTGATGATGTCGCCGCTTTTCAGCTTGTCCTCGGGAGCGGGCGGCTCGCCGTTGAGCAGGACCTTTTCCTTGACGCCGAGCGCATTGAGCAGCTCGGAAATGCTCTCCGTCTGCACGAGCGATATATCGTCGCCCTCCCAGATACGGCGGTCGGTCGTTACCTCTCTGCCGTTTATCAGTATGTATTTTCCCGCGCGCTGCTTGCTGCCGAAAAGCACGACGGTAAACGCGCGGATGGTCTCCAGATCGAAGTAGTCCGACAGATGCGCCGCGGCGTCCGCGCCGTTTTCGGCGGGGATTATCGTTACATCGTCGCCCTTTGTGACGACGGTGTTAAGCGAAGCGGGGTCGCCGTTTACGATGACCTCCGAGGGCTTCGGGTGCTCGCCGCGGAGGGTGATTTTTTCGCCCGAAAGCGTGAACGACAGCGGCTTTCCCGCGGCGGCTATCATATCCTCGGGCTTTATCTTCGCGAAGCCCATAAGCTCGAAAACGGTGAGCCTGTTGGTATCAAGCGCGTGCAGCTTTTTGCCGTTTACGGTTATCGTCGTGAAGTCGTAGGAAACGCCCTCGCCCGCGCTTACGGCGATGCCGAGCGGCGTGGAGTGCTCCGCGTCGAGCGGCATTTCGTCGGGCGCGATAATACCGCGCAGCAGCTCGCGCCTGCCCGTGATGACGCGCGTGGGGTCGACCCTTAATTCCTCCGCGACAAGCGCCGCGAGACCTTTAAGCTTGCTGCCGCCGCCCACGAGGAAAACCGCCTGCGGGGGGACGGAGTTCGCCGCGATTATTTCCTCGGCAATGACGCGCGCGAGCTCCCGAGCCGCGGGCGCGATTATCTCGTCGACGCGTCCGCGCGTTACCTTGTTCTCGCGCAGGAGTATATCCTTGAACGCAATTTCCTTGTCGTCGGAGGTTTTCAGCGTTTCGGCGGTGTTGAAATCGACGAGAAGCTCCTTCATTATCGTTTCGGTTATCTCGTCGCCCGCGGTCGTTGCCATTCCGTAGGCTATGACGCTGCCGTCGCGCGAGACGGCTACGTCGGACGTTCCCGCGCCGATATCGCAGAGCGCGATATTGATGAGCCGCAGCTCGCGCGGAATGACCGCGTTCATTGCCGCGATGGGCTCCAGCGTGATGCTCGCGACCTCGAGATGAGCGCCGTAGACTGCCGCGCAAAGGCTCTCGACGACATACGCGGGCAGAAACGCCGCGATTATCTCCGTGACCAGCTTTTCGCCGCGATGCCCCTCGGGCTTGTTTACCTTAAAGCCGTCCAGTGAGAGCGAGATGACGTTGTGCCCGACGCAGTAAAACGCGCCCGTGTCGTTCTTTTTCGAGAAGTCGGCGCAGGTGCGGCGCACGGCGTCAAGCTCCGTTGCTTTCAGAGCCTCGGCGGTTATCATTTTGCTCGCGGGGAGCTTGTATTCCCACGAAGCCCGCACCGTCCTCAAAGCGCGCCCTGCCGCCGCCACGCACACGTCGCGGAGTTGGATGCGGTTGCGCGCCTCAAGCTCGCGCTTTACTTTTTTGATGTCGCCCGAGACCGCCTTAATATCTTCGATCTGCCCGTCGGACATAGAGCGCTTTTCGTGCACGACCGTTTCCATATCCAGTATTTTACAGCCCTGCGGAGTTTTCCGCGCGAGCACCCCCACGACCGTCCGCGTGCCTATGTCCAGCGCGAAGATAACGTCGCCCTGCGGGTTCTTCTTGTCGGCGGTCTCGGGCTTTTTGGCGGTCTTAGACTTGGTCGGCTTTTTCCCGACAGCTTTCTTCTCGTCCATATTCTATCCTCAAATCCTAAAATTACTTCTTTTCATAGCCTATTTTCAGAGAGCTTCCGTCGACGGCGACGCCCTTGCTGAGCGTTATCGGCAGCTTCTGCTCCTCTGTGAAGCCTATCGTTTCGCCGTCCTTAAGCTCCGCGCCCGTTTCGAGGACGTAGGAGGCTATCGCCAGCATAAACTCGCGCAGCTCATTGAGATCCGCCTTGTCCGCGCTTACGTAGACCTCTATTTCCTCCCTGCCCATGCGGCGCATACCGTATGTATACACGCCCGCCTGTTTGCCGTCGCCGAAGATGCCGAGCCATACGAGATTGAGCACGGGAACGTGCCCGTCCCGCAAAAGCCCCGCGAAATCAAGGTACATCTTCGCGGGGAACACAGCGCCCTCGTTGTAGAACGCCAGAGCGCTCTCCTGCTTCATCATCGCGCAGACCGCCTGTACGTACAAATTGCCTTTCCCGATGAGGTCGTCATCTTTGCCGAGGACGGCGATTATGGCGTGCGCCTTATGCGAGGCGGTCACTTCAACCGCGTCCTGCCACATATAGTTGCCCTTAGCCCAGTACTCCGCCTCTCCGTCGGGGACCGGGGTCGGCATTATCCCGACGACCAGCCTGTACCCGTCGATGTCCGCGTAGATAACGTCGTTTTCCAAATCGGAGCTGTCGTTGATGTTGACGCCCCAATCCGCTTTCAGGTCGGCATAGAACTTCTTCCTGTCGAATTTGGGCTCGCTCAGCAGCGCGAAGCCCGCGAAGCTCCCGAAGTCTCCGTTCTTACCGTTCGGCGTTTTTTCGTTTTTGAATAATCCCATAATTTTTCTCCTTATTGTATAATTTTCAATCTTTTATTTTAAGCGCTTTCCGCAGATCTCTTTCCGCGGAATTCATCATCACGACAAGCGCCACGTCGCCGCTGAGCAGCAGCGTTTTGCCCGAGGGGATCACCGTCCGCGTGCCGCGCGTTATGCACGCGATAAGGCAGCCCGACGGCAGCTCGAGGTCCATTATCGCCTTGCCCTCCAGCGCGTAGTTTTGCGGAATGGTTATCTCCATAAGCGAGGCGTCCTCGCCGTCGAGCGGGAGCAGCTTTTTCATAGCGCTTATGTCGACCTCGCGCTCCAGAAGCTGAATGATGTTCTCCGTCGCCGAGATGACGATGTCCACGCCGAGCTCCTTCAGCGCGCCCGTGTTTTTCGGGTTGTTGACCTTGGCGATAGTCCTTTTTACGCCGAATCTGTATTTCGCTATCTGGCAGCACACGAGGTTGCTCTCGTCCTGCCCCGTAACCGCGATAACGCAGTCCGCCTTTTCCGCGCCGCAGGATTCCAGCGCCTCGACGGTCGTGCCGTTTCCGTAGCACACCTCCGCGTCGAGATTGTTCGCGCAATAGCGGCTGCGCTCCCTGTCCCGCTCTATAACGGCGACGGAATATCCGTGCTCGGGCAGCGTCTGCGCGAGGTAGAACCCGACCTTGCCGCCGCCGATGATTATAGCCTTCATAAACGTTAAAACCTCCGAATTACGCCTTTTTCGCGAATATCAGCTTATCGCCCTCGAGGAATCCTATCGGCTGCCCGCGGTACAATATCAGCCCCGAGCCCGCGCGCAGCACCCCGAAAAGCGTCTCCTCGCCCTCGTATTCGATATCCTTGGGCGTCGCGCCGATAAACTCCTCGGGGACGTCGATAGTCGAAAAATGCACGGTAAAATTCTCGAAATTCACCTCTTCGACGGCGCCGTCGTCGTCCTCGAGAGCCGCGCACGCCGCGCTTACCGTAAGCTTGGTCGGGCATATGACGTTCACGCCGAGCTCCTCGAAAACCCTGCCCTTTCCGATGTCCGTTATCCGCGCGAATATCTTCGGCACCTTGAACGTCTGCCTTGCGAGCTCCGACACCATGATGTTCACGTCGTCCCGCGCCGTTACCGCAAAGAGCGCGTCGCAGGTCTGTATCCCCGCGCGCTTCAGCACGTCCTGGTCTATGGCAACGCCCGTTGTTGTAAAGCCGCCGAATTTCGCGGGCAGCGAGTCGAAATCCGCCTCGTTCCCGTCGACGACGGAAACGTCGTGCCCTCTCCCGTCAAGCGTTTCCGCAAGCGCCGAGCCGACCATTCCGCAGCCTATTATAAGTACATTCATAAAATACAGCCCCTTTATTTTCCGACGCAGAAGCGCTTGAAAACCTCCGCGATGACTTCCTCGCTCGCTTTTTTGCCCGAGAGCTCGTATATCGCGTCGAGCGCGCGTTCCAGACTTACGCCTATGGCGTCGGGCGTTACGCCGAGCTTTGCGGCGGCGTCCGCCTCGAACAGCTCGCCGTCCGCGCGGAGCAGGCAGGCGCGTTGGCGCTCGTTGGCGATAAATCCCGCGTCGGCGGTGAAATTTCCGAGCTCCAGCCGTTCGGTTATCGCGTTTCCGATAACTCCGACAGAGCCCTCGTCTTTCGCGGAAATTATCAGCGGCTTGCCGAAACGGCTCTCAAGCTCGGAAACGTCAAGCATTTGCTCAAGATCGCTTTTGTTGACTATCGCGAGGACCTTCTTGTTTTTCAGCAGCCCGAACAGCCGCCTGTCCTCGTCGGAGAGCTCCCGCGAGCCGTCGAAAACCGCCAGCACTATGTCCGCGCTTTGCAGCTTTTCCAGCATTATCTCCACGCCGATCTTTTCCACCTCGTCGTCGGTTTCGCGTATTCCCGCGCAGTCCGAGAGCAGCAGCACCGCGCCGCCGAGGTTCACCGTCTCTTCGACGACGTCGCGCGTGGTGCCCGCAACGCCGCTTACGATGCTTCGTCTGCTGCCCGAGAGCAAATTCATAAGCGTGGATTTTCCCGCGTTGGGCTTGCCGACTATCGCGCAGGAAATGCCCTCGCGCAGCATTCTTCCGTTGTCGTAGCCCGCCCGGAGGTCGTCCAGCTCCGCTTCGGCGGCGGATATTTTCTCCGCGAGCCAAGCGTTTGTGACAACGGGGGTATCGTCGTCGGGGTAGTCTATCCAAGCGGAAATCTGCGAAAGTATCTCCAGCAGCATATCGGCTATTTTTTCGCAGCGGCGGTAGAGCGCCCCCTCGCGCTGACTGTTCGAGCAGACGAGCATCTGCTCCCCCTGCGCCAAGACCATGTCCGCGACAGCCTCCGCCTGCGTGAGCGAAAGCTTGCCGTTAAGCAGCGCGCGCTTCGTGAACTCCCCTGCCGCCGCGGGCTCCGCGCCGGCTTTCAGGCAAGCCGTCAGCACGCGCCGCGTGACGTAAATGCCGCCGTGACAGGAGATCTCGCAAACGTCCTCGCCCGTGTAGGAGCGCGGCGCTCTGAACGCCAGCAGAACGCCGTCGTCAAGGCGCTCGCCGCCGTCGTATATTTTCCCGTAGGCGGCGGTGTAGCCGCGCATTTCGGCAACGGGCTTCCCCGAAACGGGCTTGAAAATCCGCTCCGCGACCGCGAACGCGTTCTCCCCCGATATCCTCACCACCGATATGCCGCCGACGGCGGCGGGAGTGGCGATTGCGCAAACAGTTGACCCAACCATAATCACTTTTTCTTTCCGAATAATTTCCCGAAAAATCCCTTTTTCTCGGGCTCCTCTTCGGCGGTCTCCGAGCCGTCCGAAAGCTTTTCGGCTTCCGTCTCGTAGTCGTCGAACATTCCCATTATAATGGGCTTTGCCTTGAACTCCTCGCCCACGTCGTTCAGCAGGTAGGTGTAGGTTCGGGTGGGCATATCGATTTTGTAATCGGCAAGGCTCGTACATTCGAGAACGTCCTCCAGCTTTTCCGCCATTCGCTCGGGAATGGACTCGGCGGCGCTCTCGTAATACCCCTCGCACGCGATATTGTACTCCTCGGCGGGGTTTCTGCCCGCCACCTGCGTAAGATGAATGCCCTCGCGCAGATACGCCGTGTAGTCAAGATAGTCGCTCCAAAATTCGTTCAGCAGCGCCGCGAGTATGCGGTTTTGCAGCGCTTGAAGCTCGTCCTCGGGGAACCTTTTCAGCGCCTTTTCGTACAGGTCGACGGCGTTTTTCTGCCACATCTCGGAGTTGTAGCTGCCGTCGAGCAGCGAGCTCCTCCGTGCGAACGTCGTCTCGCGGTGCTTTTCGCCTATCATGGTGTACTTCATCAGATTAACGCGCTCGTCGAACGCGTTCCCCTCGGAGATACGCTGAACGCGCTCCGCTTCTTTTAACAGCGCTTTATCCGTCAGCGCTCCCTCGGTTTTCGCGGAGGGATAATGCCGCCCCGCAAGCCCCTTGAGGTCGTTTTTGCGCATTATATCGTCGTCGAGCGCGGCGAAAAATCTGCTCTCGCCGACGTCGCCCTGCCGCCCCGCCCGTCCGCGGAGCTGCTTGGTGATACGCGAGCTTTCGCGCATGGACGTTGCCAGAACCAGCAAGCCGCCGACGCTCACCACAAAATCCTTATCCGCGCAGTCAACGCCGCCGAGCTTTATGTCAACGCCGCGCCCCGCCATATTCGTCGAGATAGTCACCGCGCCGCGTTCGCTCGCCTTGGCGATAACGGCGGCTTCCTCGGCGTCGTTTTTCGCGTTCAGCACCTTGCACTCGATGCCGAGCCTTTGCAGGTCCTCGGCAATGCTCTCGCTTTCCTCGATGCTCTCGCTGCCGACGAGCACGGGTCTTTGGATATCCGCGGCTTCCTTAATCGCCGCGAGGATAGCCTTGCGCTTTTCCGCGCCGTCGTAATACAGTTCGAGCGGCTTATCAACTCTCGCGCACGGCAGTCTCGTCGGGATAACGTCCGTGAGTATGCCGTATATCTTCTCAAATTCCTCGCGGGACTGCTCGGCGGTGCCCGTCATGCCCGAAAGCTTGGGGTACAGCCGCGCGAAATACTGCAGCGCGATATTGCCCATAATGCGCCCGCGCGAGGTGATTTTAAGATTATGCTTAGCCTCGACGGCAGCCTGTAATTCCCCCGGGAACACGCGCCCCGGAGCGGCTCTCCCCGTAAACTCGTCGATAAGCAGAACGCTGCCGTCCTTGACGATATAGTCCTTGTTTTCGGCAAGCACCTCGCGCGCTTTCAGGCAGGCGCATATCTTCGCGAGCAGCTCCGCGCTGTCCGCGGCGTAGATATTCCGTCCGAATATCTCCTCCGCCTTGTCCGCGCCGCTGTCTGTGAGATAGACGTTTCTCGTTTCCTCGTCGACCTCGAAATCGCCCTCCCCGAGCGCCGAGACCTTTTCGTACACATCTCCGGCGTCCCCGCTTTCCCTTACGGCAACGTCTCCCGCGATGACGAGCGGTATCCTCGCCTCGTCGATAAGGATACTGTCCGCCTCGTCGACTATCGCGAAATTCAGCCTTTCGGGGAACACCGCCCCGCCCTTTTCAAAGCACACGAAATCGCGGAGATAATCAAATCCCGCTTCCTTCGCGGTCATATACAGCACCTGCTTTTTGTAGAGCTCGGCGCGCTCCTCTCTCGGAGTGCCCTCTGTGATACAGCCGACCGAAACGCCCATTTCGTCGTATATCGGTCGCATCCAGTTTCGGTCGCGGTCCGCGAGATAGTCGTTGAACGTAAGAATATGCACCCGACCGCCGTTCAGCGCCTCATGGCAAGCCGCGAACACAGCGCAGAGCGTTTTGCCCTCGCCCGTCTGCATCTGCACCATTTTCCCCTCCGACAGCGACAGCGCCGCCGAGAGCTGCTCGTCGAACGGCGTTATCCCGAGCGTTTTCTCCGCCGCCGAATAGCACCGCGCGAACACCTCTTCAAGCGAGCTGCCCGAGCCGCCGCCGTTTTGAGCGAGCGATTTTATTTTTGCAATAAGCGTTTTTTTATCCATTATATCCCCTTTTCGCGCGGGAGGTTATCTCGAGGAGCTCCGCGCCGCGGCTGTCGAGCCAACGCGCGACTGTGCGCGTGGTCTGTCCGCAGCGCGCCATTTCGCAAAGGCGGTCAAAGCTCACCCATTTCGCCGCGCAGACCTCGATAGACTGCAAACGCAAAGCGCTCAGCGGCACGTCCTTTACCAGAATATAGAAATCGCGGAGCATGCTGTCGGTGGTAAGCGACCACTCCAGCCTTATCTCGTCCTCGTCCGCGCGTATGCCCGTCTCCTCGTACAGCTCGCGCAGCGCCGCCTCGCGGCTTGTTTCTCCCGAGACCGCGCAGCCGCCCGAGCACTCCCATTTTCCTCCGCTCGTCTTTTCGGGAACGCGCTGGGTAAGCAGTATCTCGCCGCCGCTGTTTATCGTCATGACCTGCACGACGATATGATATTCTCCGTGCGGTATAGGCGCGCCCCTCAGCACCCTCCTGCCCAAGGGACGCCTGTCGACGGAATAGAGGTCGAAAAACTCCATTATATGCTTTCCGCCCCGTTTTCGAGATTTTTGCGGATAAGTTCGCAGCGCTGCTTTACGCAGTCGGCGGAGCGGAGCGGGTCCTCGGGAGTGTTGAAGGTATAGTCCGTAAGCTTCTCGATAGTCGTGGAGGCGACGTGAAGCCTTGTGTCGGAGGAGGCGTAGTAGATGTAAACGTTGTCGTCCTTGACGATACAGCCGTTCGTAAAGCAGACGTTGGAAACGTCGCCGACCCTTTCAATGCCGTGCGGCGCGATAAACAGCCCCGACGGCGACGCGATGAGCTTGGAGGGGTCTTTTAGGTCTGTCGCGAAAACGTAAATCACGTACCGCAGCCCCGCCGCCGTGTTTCTCACGCCGTGGGCGATGTGTATCCAGCCCTTGGGGGTCTTTATCGGCACGGCTCCCGCGCCGTTCTTTACCTCGGTGAGCGTATGGTAAATTCTGGGAGAGATGACTTTTTCCTCCGTGCAGAGCACGGGGTTCGTAATATCTTCACAAAGCGCGAAGCAGATGCCCCCGCCGCTGCCCGTTTGAATGAAATCGTCCTGCGGGCGCGTATAGAACGCGTATTTCCCGTCAACGAACTCGGGGTGCAGACAGACGTTTCTCTGCTGCGGAGATTTGGAGACGAGGTTCGGCAGGCGCTCCCACGTCGTCAAGTCCTTGGTGCGGACGATGCCCGCCCGAGCGACCGCTGCCGACAAATCGTCCGAGGACTTGTCCTTGCTCTCGGAGCAGAACACCCCGTAGATCCAGCCGTCCTCGTGCCGGGTAACGCGCATATCGTAGACGTTCGTCTCCTCGGGGCAGGTATCGGGGAGCTGCACGGGATAATCGCGGAAACGGAAGCCCTCGGTGGGCTTGTCGCTCTCGGCGACGGCGAAGAAGCTCTTCCTGTCCGCGCCCTCGACCCTCGCTATAAGGCAATATTTCCCATTAAGATAGACAGCGCCCGAATTCATGACCGCGTTTACTCCCAGCCGCTCCTGAAGGTTCGGGTTGGTCGAGTAGTCGAGGTCGTAGCGCCAGATAATGGGCGCGTGCGCCGCCGTGAGCACGGGGTTCTCATAGCGCTCGTAAACGCCGTTGTAGAAGTCCGACTTGGGGTTCGGCTTATCGAGCAGCGCCCTCTGCTTCTTTATCAGCTCGGCAAGCCGAGCGTCGAATTGTTCCTTGGTAAACATAAATGCTGAATTCCTTTCACGTCGAAAAAATATACATCTATACTATTATAACATATCTTTAACGGAATTTCAAGGTTGACAGCGCATTTTTTATGAGTTATAATAAAAATATAAATAAATTTCAACGGAGGAAGCCATGAAAAACATCGCGCTTACATTTGACGACGGACCGAACACGTCGACCACCCCTCTGGTGCTCGAAAAGCTGCAAAAATACGCAGTCCCCGCGTCGTTTTTCCTTATCGGCAACAATATCACCCCCGAAAGCGCCGCGGTCTCGCGCGCGGCTTTCGAGCGCGGCTGCGAGATATGCAGCCACAGCCGCTCCCACCCGTCAATGCCCGGGCTTTCCGAGGAGGAGATCCGCGCGGAAATAGAGTTCACCGACTGTAAAATAAAAGAAATAACGGGCGCCGCGCCCCGCTTTTTCCGACCGCCGTACATTGCCGTGAACGACGTTATGCTCGGCGTTATCGACAAGATATTCATAGCGGGCATAGGCGCGGAGGACTGGCTCGACGAGGTGACGTCTCGGATGCGCGCCGAAAAAATTCTCTCGCAGGCGAAAAACGGCAGCATTATCCTGCTCCACGATATGGAGGGCAACGACAAGACCGTCGCCGCGCTCGATCTGATAATCCCCGCGCTGCTGAACGGCGGCTATGAATTTCTTACGGTCTCGGGGCTTTTCGCCGCCGAGGGCGTTGAGCCCAAGCGCGGCATTATCTACTCGAACGTATTGCAGACCGAAATGTACTGAGGAGGATATATGCAGAAGAAAAACAAACGCATCTGTCCGTGCTGCGGCAAAAGGCTCGAACTCGTGCCGCCGAGCAGAGAGCTTTATCCCTCGACCACGGGCTTTTCCACAAACGGCGTTGTGTACTATTTTGCTCCCGCAAAGCGTTTTTTCAGGGTCACAAGTCACCCGTCGGCAGCGCCCCAAGGCGGTCAAAACAACGGTTGGCATTTCGAGGGACGGCTCTCCCCGAACCTCGTGCAATTTGACCGCCGCTATCCCGGGTGGCATATCGTCCCCGTAAATTACGCGGAAAAGCGTATCAAGCGCGACGGATTATTTTTGTTCTCGAACGAGTTGGTTCTCTGCTGTAAGCATTGCAGCCAAAGGCTCACGCTGAACGTCAACCCCGTGAATAGGTTTGAATTTGTTTTCCTTTTGTGGCTGATCGCCGCTTTGGCGGCGTTATGCGTATCGGTTTTTATAAGCGGCAATGCGGATTTATTTCTGCAATGGCTTTGGGGGACCTTTATTGCGTCGCTCGTCATTCTGAGCGCGAACGTCATTGTCTGCGGCGTTTCTCTGATAACGGTAAAATGCCGCGAAAGCAACTTCGTTCCGACAGACGAACGCGGCAACCTCGTCTGTCCCCCGACCGACATAAGGCTGAGCGCTGCGCTCCGCTCGCCGTATCTGCGCGAGGGCAACGTCCTCTCCGCGCGGCTCGACGGCGGCGAGATACATATGTATCTTATTCACAAAAGAGACGGATATGAATTTTCAATATGCTGCGGTGACGGCGAACGCGCCGAAATAAAGCGCCTGCTCTCCGAGCGCTCGGAGCTCGAGCTTGCGTTTGAGGGAAAGCGCGTCGGCACGGCAGCCATAACGGAGGTAATATATGACGATAAACTATGACCCCATAATCTTCGACCTCGACGGCACGCTTCTGAACACCCTCGGCGACCTCGCCGCGGCTGGGAATTTCGCGCTGGAGCAGTGCGGCTTTCCCGTCCACGAGGAGGAGAAATACCGCTATTTTGTCGGCAACGGCATTCCCAAGCTCATCGAGCGCATATGCCCGCCGAATTCCTCCGCGGAGGTCTTGGAACGCGTACATACTCTTTTCGCCGAATATTACGGGCAGCACAGCGCCGACCGCACCAAGCCCTACGACGGCTTGACGGAGCTGCTCGCGGAGCTGAAGGCGCTCGGCGTTACCGCCGTCTGCAACACCAACAAGGACTATGCCTTCGCGGAAACGCTGCTGCGGTCGTTTTACGGGGACTCGCTCGCCGAGACAGTCGGCGCGGGTCTCGGCTACCCGACAAAGCCCGACCCCTCGGCGGCGCTTTATCTTGCGCGGAAATACGCCGTAAACGACCGCAAACCGCTGTACGTGGGCGACAGCGGCGTGGATATGCAGACCGCCCTCAACGCGGGAATAGCCGCCTGCGGAGCGCTCTGGGGCTTCCGCGGCATCGCCGAGCTGGAGCGCTTCAACCCCGCGCATACCGCCGAAAACGCCGCTCAGCTGCGCGGAATAATCCTCGGGAGCTCTCAATAAATCTTTGCGCGAAAATTTGCTCAAAACATCAAGACAGCCGCGCCGAAATATGCTATAATACAGTTACGGACAAGCGCTTGGTCTGTAACGGAGGTGCGGCAATGAAGAATTTCTGTATTTTTGTCGACGCGGTAAATTTCATCGAGGACAACCTTTGCGGCGATTTCTCGCAGGAGGACGCCGCGGCGGCGTGCTGCTGTTCGCTTTCGGCTCTGCAAAAGGTGTGGCGCTGCTGCACCCACACGAGCCTCAAGGAATACATCGCCAAGCGGCGGCTGACAAAGTGCGCGGAGGACATCGCGCATACCGATATGACCCTTACCGACATCGCGATGAAATACCAATACAATTCTCCCGAGGTCTTTACGAGAGCTTTCCGTAAGCTCTGGGGCGTTTCCCCCTCCAAATTCAGAACAGAATGGCATTCGACGGGGATATTTCCGCGGATAATCCCCGACGAAAGCACCTTTAAAGGAGGAATTTTTATGGGCAGACGAGTAGACATCACGGAGCTGTACAACGAGCTTCGACCGACAGATCACGACGTTTGGGTGTTGTGTTTCGACATCGTGAATTTCATGCAGGTGAACGAGGACGTCGGCAGAGACGCGGGCGACGTTGTCATACGCGAGGCGTTCCACCGCGTGGACGCGGCGGCGGGCGACAGCATGGCGGCGTTCCGCATAGGCGGCGACGAGTTCGCCGTGGTAACGGGCACCGACGACAAGACTGCCGCCGAGCAGACCGCGCAAAAGGTAATATCGCTCAACGGGCAGCCCGTCGTTGTCAACGGCAGAGAGATACCGCTCACGATGCGCGTGGGGGCTGTAAAGCTCTCCGCGGGCGTTCACGGCATGCGGTTCTCGGAGCTGTTCGACCGTATGCAGAACGCGATAAACGAAACGCGCAGCGCGGGACAAATAATATTCTTTAACGATTGACAGCAAAACGCCCCCGAAAGCTCGGGGGCGAATTTTTTACGCCTCGTTTATCTTCGACCCGCTCTTGAACAAAAGCGCCGCCAGCAGCCCGAAGAATATCGCCGCGGATATCCCGACAGCCGCCGAGGTAAAGCCGCCCATAAAAATGCCGATAAAGCCGTTCATATCGACAGCCCTGCGCACGCCCTTCGCGAGCAGGCTCCCGAACCCCGTAAGCGGCACGGTCGCGCCGCCCCCCGCGAGGTCGATAAGCGGCTGATACCAGCCCAGCCCCCCGAGCACGACCCCGGCCACGACGTAGGACGTGAGTATTCTCGCGGGCGTGAGCTTCGTAAGGTCTATCAGCACCTGCCCGACCGCGCACAGCAGACCGCCTATCAGAAACGCCCAGACGTATTCCATTAACATATCCATGATCATTCTCCCCCAATATCAATCGTGAGTTATCTCCACCGCGTGCGCGATACCCGGTATCGAGCCGCCCTGCTGCACCATGGTCGGCGACATCAGCGCGCCCGTCGCGACGTAGAGTATGCGTTTCAGCTCGCCGCTTTGCACGCGCCCGAGAAAATGCGCGCACATCATCGATGCCGAGCAGCCGCAGCCCGAGCCCCCCGCGTGGACGTCCTGCCGCTCTCTGTCGTAAATGAGCAGCCCGCAGTCTTGGTGCTTTTCTTTCAGCGACATCCCGTCGCGCTGGAACAGCTCGTACAGCATATCGCTGCCGACCTGCCCGAGGTCGCCCGTTATTATCGCGTCGTAGCTCTCGGGACGGGAGCCCGTGTGCTTGAAATGCCGCGAGATGGTATCGTAAGCCGCCCCCGCCATAGCCGCGCCCATATTGTTAAGGTCGGTTATCCCCATATCCTGTATTTTCCCGACGGTCGCGGAGCGGATATAAGGCGGTTTCAGCTCGGAGGTCAGTATAGCCGCGCCCGAAGCGGTAGCCGTCCACTGCGCCGTCGGCGGGCGCACGCCTCCGTAGTTCAGCGGAAAGCGGAACTGCCTTTCCGCGGACGAGAAATGCGAGCTTGTCACCGCCGAGCAGTTGTCGACGTACCCCGCGTTCACCATGCACGCCGCCAGCAGCAGACACTCCGCGAACGTCGAGCAAGCCCCGTACACTCCCAGAAACGGTATATAAAAATCCTTCAGCCCGTAGGACGACCCCGTGCATTGATTGAGCAGGTCTCCCGCGAATATCAGATCCATTTTCTCGGGGCAGAGCTCCGCCTTGTCCATAGCATGTCGGAGCGCCTTTTTCTGGAGATCCGCCTCCGCCTGCTCCCAAGTGTCCATATCGTCCTTGTTGTCCTCCAGCACCTCGTCAAACTCGTCGCCGTGCGGACCCTCGCCCTCGACCTTTCCCGCCACGGAAGCCCACGCGGATATCGAGGCGTTGCCGAATTTAAACGTTTTTCCCTCGCAAATAGCCATAATATCCCCCTTAAAACAGCGTGGTAATATAGTAGATAACGCCGTAGATGACCGACGCGGATATGCCGTAAACTATCACGGGACCCGCTATGACGAACATCTTCGCGCCAAGCCCGAGCACATAGCCCTCGCTCTTAAAGTCCAGCGCGGGCGATACCACCGAGTTCGCGAAGCCCGTTATCGGCACGAGAGTTCCCGCGCCCGCGTGCTGCGCTATGCGGTCGTAGAGCTTCATGCCCGTAAGCAGCGCCGACAGGAAAATAAGCGACATTGAGGTCCACATTCCCGCTTCGTCGGGGTCGAGCCCGAAGTATTGATACATATTCAAAAACGCCTCGCCGATAACGCATATCCCCCCGCCTATAGCGAACGCCAGCGGAATGGTCTTATACATAGCCGACGGCGGCGAATGTCTCTTGGCAAGCTCGCCGTACTCTTGGTTTGATATATTCATATAAAGGTACTCCTTTCAAATTCCGTTATACGAATATTTTGTTGAAAAACGGCGAAAAAATACGATTTTCAAATATAGTAAAATTTGACTTTAATCAGCTCGTCGGTAAAGAGCACAGCGTACACAAAATGACGCCCCCGTACGGCAATACGGGGGCGTCGATTTTTAGGTGTATCAGATTGGTAAACCTATTCAACTTCCCTGTTATTATACCACAAAAAAATCACTTTGTCAAGCCCCCATACGGCAAAATTTGACTTTTCCCGTCGGATATGCTATAATGAAAAAGCCGGCACCCTACCGAGCTTACTCGGGAAGGAGGTGTGACATATGAACGATTTGTTTAACTTCATACTTTCCGTCATAGCAGGAATTTACTCTTACTACATCTGCAAGCGGCTCGACGGTAAAAAGTAGCCGGTAAAGAGCACAGCACAAACAAAAAGACCCTCCCGTATTCGCAGTGCGGGAGGGTCGATTTTGTGGTGCAATCATTATAAAACGAATTGCTTAACTTCATTCTTATTATACCACAAAAAAATCACTTTGTCAAGCCCCTGCACGGTAAAATTTGACTTTTCCCGTCGGATATGCTATAATGAAAAAGCCGGCACCCTACCGAGCTTACTCGGGAAGGAGGTGATTGACTTGAGTAACGTACTTAATTTCGTGCTTTCCGTCATAGCAGGCATCTACTCCTACTACATCTGCAAGTGGCTCGACGGTAAAAAGTAGCTGGTAAAGAGCACAGCACAAACAAAAAGACGCCCCCGTACTGCAATACGGGGGCGTCGATTTTGTGGTGACCGACTTGGTCGGCAACATACTTAATTTCAATCCTATTATACCACAAAAAAATCACTTTGTCAAGCCCCTATACGGCAAAATTTGACTTTTCCGACCGCTTATGCTATAATTACGGCAGGAGGCGATATTATGGAACATAAAGGCACGGTCACGCTGGAAACGGAGCGCCTGATACTGCGCAGATTTGAGGAGCGCGACGCGGAAAACGCTTTCAGGAACTGGATGTCGAGCGATACGGTAACAAAATTTCTCCGCTGGGAAACCCACAGCGATATTTCCGTAACGCGCGGTTATATGAATTATTTGCGGGAAAATTACAAAAAGCCGAATTTCTACGACTGGGCGATCGAGCTTAAAACGCTCGGCGAACCTATAGGTTCAATAGGCATTGTTGTGCTGAACGAGAACGTACAAAGCGCGGAGGTCGGCTACTGCATAGGCGAAAAATGGTGGCGGCACGGTTACACGAGCGAGGCGCTTGCGGCTGTGATAAAATTCTTCTTTGAGGAAGTCGGCGTAAACCGCGTCTATTCGGAGCACGACCCGCAAAATCCAAACTCGGGCAAGGTAATGCAAAAGTGCGGACTGAAGTACGAGGGCACTCTCCGCCAAGCCGACCGCAATAACACGGGCATCTGCGACACGTGCGTTTACGGGATACTGAAAGAGGAATACGAAAGGAGCGCCGAATGAGGAATAAGCCGTATTTCGGATATATCGTCACTCTCGCCGTTTTCATTGTATTGATGATACAGCTGTATGCCCTGCTGTTCTCGCTGTTCGGCGCGGGGCGCACGCAGTGCTATGCGCTCAACGCGTTCGTGACCGCCTGCGAAAACGCTCCCGAGGGCGCCGTCCGCATAGAGCCGCTGATAAGGCTCCCCGAAAGCGACGGGCATTACGTTCCCTCCGACCGCGATACCGAGCTCGCGCGTTACAGCGAAAACGGCTACGTAAGCCTTTCCGCGCACTTTGACGGCTGCAGGCTCTCCGATAACGAATACGCGCTTTATACGGCCGACCATATCCTCACCACGGAGCTGATAAAGCGATACGGCGCGTTCAAGGCAGCCTACGTCGACGAAAACGAAAACGTCCTTGGCGTGACCGATACCGCCCGTATAAAATCGGGCAACGCGCATACTCCGCAGCTTGCCGCGAACGGAAACCGCCTTACCTATCACACGGGAGAAATGTCGGGCTTTCAATGCGCGATACTGCTCATTCTGCCCATTGTTGAGCTCTTGGCGGTATCGGCGCTTGCCGTGCTGATAATATTGTCGGCAGTCGGCGCGGTCCGCGGCAGGATACGCAAATAAGCTGCTTGATTTCCCCGAAAAAATATGCTATAATAAATATAACAAAATCAAAGGAGGCTTTCCGTGAACGTCATAGAAATAACAATGATATGCCTTGCGGCGGCAGTCGCCGCTTGTGTAATAATTATCCGCGCCGTTTCGTTCGTCAAGGCGAAAAAATGCGGCATTATCCGCACAAAGATACCCGCGGGAACAACGGCGTTCGTTGGCAGTCTGATATGCGCGGCGCTGCATATAATGATAGTTGTCATGAGGGCAAGCGTCTGTGCCGATTGCAAGGCGGAAATGGACGACTTGCAAACTCTCGGATTTAAGGATTTCCATATGGAATACTACCGTTTGGAGGTCACGGTCGACGACCCCGAAGCAGAGCGGGCGGCGACCGAAAAGCTGCTCTCGCGCTATCGGGAAAAGTACGACCGCGAGCGCCGCTTAGTGGAGCTTTACGCGCTTGCCGCGGCAGGCTTCGTCGGCGTCGCGCTGCTCAACGGCGCGTACATCACGAAGGAGGGCGTGCTTATGTTCGGCGACCTCAAGCCGAGAAAGACCGCCGCCGTTGTCGAGGACGGCAAGTTCCGATTTCGCTCCGCGGACAAGCGCGAATTCACGATGCTCACGCTCCCCGCGAGCGAGGAAAATCTTCGGCTGTATTCGGTGTTCACGGGCAATAACACGGTAAAGGAATAAGGCGATGATACTCTCCGCATACGTCGGCGGCACGAGCGCACAGCCCGTTTTCGGGCGGCATTCAAAGCGGATTGACACGTAAAGGAAGAAAGCAATGATACTCACCATAGACGTTGGCGGCATGAACGCACAGCCCGTTTTCGTGCGGCATTCAAAGCGGATTGACACGTAAAGGAAGAAAGCGATGATACTCTCCGCAAACGTCGGCAGCACAAGCGCACAGCCCGTTTTCGTGCGGCATTCAAAGCGGATTGACATGTAAAGGAAGAAAGCGATGATACTCACCGCAGATGTCGGCGGCATGAACGCACAGCCCGTTTTCGTGCGGCATTCAAAGCGGATTTACACGTAAAGGAAGAAAGCGATGATACTCACCATAGACGTTGGCAACACAAACACACAGCTCGGCGCTTTCGGCAGCGGCGACAGGCTCGTTTTCGAGTCGCGCGTCTCCACAGACCGCTCGCGCACGACGGATCAGTACGCGATAATGCTTGCGGATATACTGCGGCTGTACGGCGTGCGCCCCGAGGAGATAGACGGCGCGATATTGTCGTCGGTAGTCCCTCCCGTTACGGAGCAGCTCCGCGCCGCCGTCGAGAAGATATGCCGCTGCACGGCAATGACTGTCGGTCCGGGGATAAAAACGGGTCTCAACATCAAAATCGACGAGCCCGCGTCCCTCGGCGCGGACATGGCGGCGGTCGCGGTCGGCGCAAAGGAGCGCTGTCCGCTGCCCGTCATCGTCATCGTCCTCGGCACGGCGACAAAGATACTTGCCGTCGACAAAACGGGCGCGTTCATCGGCGGCATAATCGCGCCGGGCGTGAAGATCTCGTCGGAGGCGCTTGCAGCGAAAACGGCTGCGCTGCCGCTTATCGGAGTGACGAACGAGCCGATAAAAAAGGTCATTGGCACGAACACTATCGACTGTATGCGCTCGGGGCTGCTCAACGGCACGGCGTTTATGCTCGACGGCATGGTTGAGAGCTTTGAGCGCGAGATTGGCGAAAAGTGCGCTGTTATCGCGACGGGAGGCTTCTCGGCGGCGATAAGACCGCTCTGCAAAACCGATTTCGAGCTCGACGAGAACCTTATTCTGGAGGGATTGCTCGCGATTTACAAGAAGAACAAGTAGCGCGAAACCGCATAACGGCGAGGGTTCGCGGCTTTTGTCCGCGGGCGGCGGGAGGCTTCTCGGCGGCGATAAAACCGCTCTGTAAAACCGATTTCGAGCTCGACGAGAACCTTATTTTGGAGGGATTGCTCGCGATTTACAAGAAGAACAAGTAGCGCTTTATTTTGCTGAAGAAAATGAAAGTTTTTAGCTGGGAAATTGCAAAAAAATTTCAAAAAGGGACAAATCTGTGTTGATTTGTCCCTTTTCTTGCAGCTTTTTGCAGTTCGCGTGCAGGGATTTGCAGCCGTTTTGCAGTTATTTGCATAAAAATGCAGTTTTGTACTGTAAATATTTGGAAGTGCTGTTATTTTATGTTAAAATCTGGAATTTGTTCTGCTAACTAATTCGAGGGTTGAAAAGTTTGCAGTTTTTTGCAGGCTTGGGGGTGGTATGCTGTTTTTCGTTGGGTGGATTTCTTGGTCGAATTACGTTGCTTTTGATTAAACCACTAACCTCGGTGCAAGAGGACACCCTTCGGGAGAGGGGGGAACAACAAAATCCGACAA
>JAMPFE010000080.1 GCA_023664705.1 Lachnospiraceae bacterium
CGTCTTTGTGTGCTTTAAGGAACTCGGCGCCGGAAAGAAAGCACGACATAGTATGCCCGATCCCGTTTTGCAAAAGCAAGTCGTCCGCATTTTTGCTCACAAAATCAAGCATTGTTTTATCGTCGTCACAGACAGCGACTTTAAGCACGAGTCTTCACCTCCGTGAATTTTTACCGCATTTTAAAACAATTTTAAATGCAAAATTTATATAAACCACTACATTTTATTATATCATATAAAAAGTGATTTGTAAACCCCTTTTTGAAAAAAGTCTGTATTTAACCGGATCGGAAGCATAACTATCAAGAGCCGACCGTGTGAGATCGACTCTCGTTTATCAAAACTCCTTCAGCTTTTCAAGCACAAGCTGTGCTCCCGCGCGAAATCCGACCGAGAAATGGTGATATGCGCCGAGACTTATCTGCTCCATTTGCGCATTGCAGTAATCTTCCATAAGCTGTGCCAATTCGTGATAACGTCCGAGTATCTTTGCTTTGATCTCGTCCACCTTATCGCCTGCGCGATAATATTCAGAGCAGTTTACATCTACCTCATCGAACGGCACTTGACTGCCGAAAAATAAGCCCTCTAAAATGTTCATTAGATGTATCCTCCATTACGGGAAAAATTTTAGCAGAGATACACCATTTATATTAAATCCTGTTCGTTATTTGTTCTTTATCCCTACGAAAAACCGCCGAAAGTTAGAACAAATGTGATTGTCGTAAATTGCGCCAAATGGCTTTGTTATGCGGAATTTTGAAGCCTGCGAAAAGTTACGATAAGCATCGGGTCAGCTTCAAATCCTGTCATTCAGGCCAATGGGATAGGGTCACAAATGGCTTAGGTAAGGCGTTTGTGACCATTTTATTTTGTCCGAAAATCGGTTTTGGGTCTTGTTTGGGTATTATTGTACGTTGGTGTAGGTTCTTGTTACGCGTCGTCGCGTTTCGTAAAATCAAAAGCGTCCGCAACAGCGTCAAAGGCTTTTATGCGGTTTTCCGCGAAAGCGTGACTGTAAATGTTCAGCGAGGTCGAGACCTGCGAATGTCCGAGTATGCCCGAAACGGTCGTAGGATCAACTCCCGAACCGATCATAACGCTCGCGAACAAATGTCTAAACCCTATGAAAACACACTGTTAAATGATCTCGCACCTTTCGACAATCACATCGAGCTTATGTCCGCGATTGTAGCGGTGGATGGTGTAAACCATTCGGAAACCGAACGGAACGCAGTTCAAATAAAAGTCCGTCCGACCTTCCTCGTGAACGATGACCTTCTTCAGCATTTCGCCGTAAAGCGCCGTGCTGTCGGTGTCCATATCGGCGGTGTCGTTCACCTGCTTTATGTAGCTGCGGATTCCGTCAAGCTGCTTCCGGTGAGCCGCACCCACGTTTTGGCTTTCCGCTATTTTCTCGGTGAGCCGCGCTATCTCGCTGTCGTAGAATTCCGTCTGCTTCTTCAGATCGTCTTTAGAGATCAGATCGTCAAGCATAAGGTCGATTGCTTTGCGTTTTTTGCGGCTGAGGTTCTCGATTTCCTCTTTAAGCGGCTCGCAATTTACGCTCGGCTCGTTCTTCTGAATAAGCTGAATTTCCGAGAGAAGTTCTTTAACGATCTCGGAGCGAGATACCTGAATTTGCTCCAAAATGTATTTCATACAAAACTCAAGAACCGTTTCGTTGATCGCTTTGCTGTCGCAGCCGAATTTGAAACCGTTCGCGTCAACTCGCGGATCGCTCCCGTATTTCGCGCGATTAACGCAGCGGAGCGGGCGTTTTTTTCTTGTGGTTTTTCCATTAATGTTGTACGAATATCCGCACTTTCCGCAAAAGACCTTGCTGCTGAACCAATAGTGGCTTGAATGCTTTCGACCCTCGCGAGTAAGCAGACCGCGCTCGTACATTTGTTTTTTCGCGATCTCCCAAACCTCACGGGATATTATCGGTTCGTGATGATTAGGGATTGTAATTAACGGAATATCGGGGTTGTCGCCATTATTTTGAACGACGCGCTTGCTTAAAAAATCCGTTGAATAGTGCTTCCATTGCGTCAAATCTCCAACGTATTTGTCGTTCTTTAAAATTCCCCGCACTGTGCTGTCATGCCACATTTTTCCGTTAACCGAAAAAATACCGTCTGCGTTGAGCTCCCTTGCGATCGTATGAGCTCCTTTGCCTTCGTAGACGTAACTGTGAAATATTCGGCGAACAATTTCCGCTTCTTCGGGAACGATTTCGAGTTTGCCGTTTTCCAAACGGAAACCAAGCATTTTTGTGTAACCGTACACCCAGCCGTCCTCCATTTTCCGCCGTATACCCCACTTTACGCGCTCGGAAACCTTGCGGCTTTCTTCTTGGGCTATGCTTGCCATAATCGTCAATCGAAGCTCGCCGTCTTTGTCGCGCGTGTCGATACCGTCGTTCATAAAGATAACGCCGATTTTTAATTCGGACAAACGCCTCGTGTAATTCAGCGTATCGACCGTGTTTCTTGCAAAACGGGAAACCTCTTTGGTGAGTATCAGGTCGATTTTCCCCGCTTCGCAATCGGCGATCATTCGGTTAAAACCATCGCGCTTCTTGGTGGAAGTTCCCGTAATTCCCTCGTCATAAAAAACTTCGATCAACTCGTAATCCTCGTGGTTGCTGATGTACTCGGTGAAGTATTTTATCTGCGCCGAGAGCGAGTGAAGCTGATCCGCCATATCCGTTGAAACGCGGCAGTACGCCGCCACTTTGGTTTTGCTATACATTTTACCTCCTCCCCCGAATAATCGGGACGTTCAAAAAATTCGGACATCCCCCTGCACTTTTATTATAACACATTCGGGCTTTAAAGTCAAGAAGATTTTGAAAATTTTTTGTGAATTTATGTAGGGGATGTCCTGTTTTTTCAATTAAGCGGCTTTATTACTCTGCAAAGCGATAAGCTGCTCAAGCTGTTCGTCCGTGATCAGACCTTGCTTGTGAAATTCCTTGTAATATCTGATCTTCATCGCTTTGACGAATTCAAACTTACAATCATCGGGAATTTCAATTACGGGCTTTTCTACGGCGGTCGTTGATTGTACATTGTATCTCATTATTCTCCTTATCTGCCGCGCTTTTTGGCGGCTAATTGCCGTTCTTGCTGTTCAATTTGAGATTTTTCAAAATCGCCGAAACGCACAAATCCCACGTCGTTAACATAGAAATATTGCGCTTTTTCGCGGCCTTTCACAACAATAACAGAGCCTATGGGAATTGAATTTTGCAGATAAATTTCCTCCAACTTATCCGCGATCTCTTCACCGTCAACGTCTATCCAATTCCCCTCACTAACTTGAAAATAATCAGCGATGTTCGGGAGTTTGGACAGTTGTTTGTACGGTAATTGCTCTACAGTTTGAGGACAATAAACGGTGTATTTTTCCTGCTGCAATTCGCTTAATTTAGCGTTCTCCTGCTCGGTCATTCGCTCGCGGGCAAGCCGCGCCAAGCGGGAAATATAGTCCTCATCGGAACACGTTTGTATTACATTTTTATACACACCTCTTTTCTTTTCGAGCGCCTGTAATTTGCTTTTTAGTTCGTCAATTTTGCTGCGGTTTATGACAAAATGTTTCAGCAAAATTTCAAGCTGCTCTTGCGTTTTGCGGATCTCGTTTTCAATCTCAGCAGACTTATTTTTTACATCGGATAATGAAGATAATCCCTCCCCGTTAATAATTCGAAGCTGATCTCCGAGCATAGTCGTTGTGTCTTTTACGCTCTGGGCGAATGAGAATTTTCGCGTTTCAAAGCCGAACTTATTTACCGTTTCCGCGATAATTTCTCCGACCGTTTTGCCCCTTGTGGCAGCATATAAACGCTCGAATATTCTTCGAGAAATGTTTTCTTCGGTGTACTCCGCACCGAGCGTTTTCAAGCGTACAAACCGCTGCTGTTCGGGCAATTTTACCGAGATATATTTGCCGCGTTTAACGGAATAATTTTCCGCTTCCAAACGCTGCAATAACTCATCCAAATCTGCGGAGAACGATATCAAGCTGTTGATTTTTCTGCGGATAATTTCTTTCCAAGACGTGCCGAATTTTCGGTGTTTCCATTCCCCATAGCATACGCCGACGGGAATATGGTTTTTATCCGCCGTTGCCTTTTCCATTTCGCAGATGCTGTAATTCCGGCAGATCTCATCGGAAACGGAACGTATTCTGGCCAACGATCTTTTGTTGCTGTTGAATTTAATTCCGTTGAGATCGTATGGGCAAAGGCAGATATGGTTGTGAATGTGATCGCGGTCTGTATGAGTGCAAATTATGGCTTGAAATTTCTTTCCAAAAACGCTTTGCACCCACTCCACACCGATCTTATGAGCAAGCTCCGCGTCACACTCTCCCGCCTTGAACGACTGAATAATGTGGAACGCCTTGACGGGGGATTTTCCGTTTTCCGCGAGCGGAGCGTAAAAATTTTTGTGCGAAAAATGCTCATAAGTGAGCCGAAATTCCTGCTCGGCAATTGCGATATTCTCGGAGCAGTTCAAGCCGGTTATGTACGGTTTCTCTCCGAGTTTTTCGGGGTTCGCGATATATTTCAGGCAGCTTGCGACCGAATTCCCGATAGAAATGCACTTGATATACGGCATAATTCCTCCCGAAATTTTTCAATTTGGCACAGCTCATCGTGCGTAACGAAACCGCTTGCGTTCGCGACCCGCGCGATCTGATTTATGTTGTTGCCGATACGGTTGATCGCGGTGATCGCACCGTGATATTTCTCCATATCGATCACAATTATTTTACCGTTCAGCGCCATTTGCTTGATGTATGTAGCGGTTTTCAGTTTAGTGGACGTTCAATAAAGAACCTTTCACGATGGTACAGACAATCAGCAGGTCATGCGGCTTATATACAAACAACCAAACAAACCACCGGCGGGGTAACGGCAACGTTTCTTTGCCGATTCTGTTTTGCTAAAAATGCACACTTGGTGGTTGTTTGAGCAATTTCCTTTTCCGCACTTGATTTTTCTCCGATAATGTGCTATTATATTTATATAAGTATGATTTAGGGAGGAATCACGATGATCAGAGCCGCTGTATGCGATGACGAGCAGATGATTTTGGACTATCTCTATAAGCATATCTCCAAAGAATTCGGACGGCAAGGCACGGATACTCATATAGACAAGTTTACATCGGGCAATGATTTCCTTGTCGCGCACAAGACGAAGCCGTTCGATGTTGTTTTTCTAGATATAGATATGCCCGAAATAAGCGGATTTGATGTTGCGGAAAGAATAAACGGCATAAGCGAGGCTTTAATTATTTTCGTCACATCACACGATGAGTTGGTCTTTTCCTCGCTAAAGTTCAGACCATTCAGATTTATAAGAAAAACATTTATTGACGATGAGCTTGCTGAAGTGCTGGAGGCTGTAAATAAAGTGATATCTAAGCGTATTGCCGGCAAGAAATTCAAGCTTCAGACAAAATCACACGAGGTCTACATAGATGTTGAACAAATCGTTTACATAGAGATATACGGGCATTGGCTTCATGTCTGTACAAATGACAGCGATGAAGCTATCGAGTGCTATGGCAGTCTGTCAGATTATGAGGAGCAATTGGAGCCGTTTGATTTTGTCCGCACTCACAAAAGTTACCTTGTTAATTGCAGATTTATTCGTTCCGTTGAGAAGGATCAAATCATCTTAGATGATAAAACATCGATTCCTCTCAGTAGGCGAAGAATAAACGATGTTAACGATAAATTCACAAAATATTTACGGAGTATGTTATGATCGATTTTATAGAAATACTGGCTTCGCTTGCGGAGTGCTTTATAATTGTTCGGCTATCCAACAGATTCCTTGGCTTTAAGAATGAAAATTTAAAGTGGTTAAAGTCTACATGTCTTTTTGTGCTTTTAGCATTTACAGATGTAATATTAAGCCGGTTTAGTATTTTTAAAAACATATACGAAATATTTATATTATTGATATTATTAATGTATTCTTTGGTATTTCTTAACGGAAAAATTCAGGAAAAAATTCTTTTGACTGCTATCCCCATAACTACCGCCATGCCAATCAATTTAATAATTATAAATGCATTTCGTGCTGCTTCGGAAGACCCCGTTACGGAACTGACGGAACCGGGCGGAGCACTGAGAATTCCCATCCTTTTCTTCACCAAATTCGCATTCTTCATTGTGTGTGAGATGCTCGTTCGATTGTTGAAGCGCAACAGAAGAACGTTAAACGGTTTTCAATGGATCATTCAATTGTCATGCTTTATAATATCGTTTTTAATTACCAATTCTCTTTGGAGTATTTCTCTTAGGCATAAAGATATGCGTTTGGATTTTCTTTTTGCTTATATTATGATCGCTTTACTTAATATTCTATTGTACCTTTTACTGAATAAAATGCAAAACTACAATACCATTAGAGAGGAATACAACCTTTTGCAAGCCAATATCTCAGCGCGTGAAAAGCTTGTTATGGAGGCAAGAACGCGCTACTCGGAAATAAAAACCTTGCGTCACGATATTAAACACTACCTTTCGACCGTTGCGGGATTGATCTCAAACGGAAAACCCGAAAAAGCCAAGGAATACATTGAAAGTATTATTGAAAAGAAAATAACGCCGACAGCCATAGGCGTGGATACGGGAAGTGCGGTGATAGATGCGGTTATAAATGACAGCTTATCTCGATGTGCCGAGGAGGGCATTACCACTAAATGTTTGATAGATACGCAATTCATTTCCGAGAATGATATTGACGTTAGTATCTTGTTGTCCAACTTATTGGATAATGCGGTCAGCGGGTGTAAGGGCATAGATTCTCCGGTAATAGAACTATCAATAACCAACAAAAAATCTTTAACTCAAATAGTTGTTTCAAATTCCATTTCGGAATCCGTATTAAACAATAACCCTGATCTTGAAACAAGCAAAATTGACAAGTCTCTGCACGGTGCTGAACAAACTTAACGCAATGTCGCTAAATCCCATTGTAAAGCCGTTTGCTGTTAGTCGATAATTCCGACGAATTTGTAATAAACGTCAAGCTTCTGAATGTATTCGCCGTCAATTTCTTCGGGTTCGTGTACCTCAATGCGGTCAATAAGCGTGTTCAAGAGCGCTTGCGTAAGTTCGTCAACGTCGGCGTAACGCTTTATCAGTTCCACGAAATTCACAGCGTTTTCGCTGTTCTCGCGGTTCGCGCTTATCGTCGTTTCGAACTCGCCGACCGACTTTTCCAACTCGCTCTGTTCTTTTCATAATCGGCAACGAGCGTGTTGTAGTTGCGGTCGGAAATCTCGCCTTTCGCGTGTTCCTCGTAGGTTTTCACGAACGTCGCGCAACCGCTAAAACGGCATTATGCGGTGCTTACTGCAATTTCTTGCGTCCTCGCGGTGAATACGGCAATAATAATCGTAATTTTCGCGCGCGTCGGGCTTTTGCGTTCGCCCCGAACGATACGGGATAAGCGCGTAGCCGCAGTCCGCGCATTTTACCAAACTACTGAAAATATTGTCATATTTGAGTTTATCGCTCTTATCACATTTCTTGCGGCTCGTAATCATTCGCTGAATTAACTCCCACCGTTCGGGGTCGATTATCGGCTCGTGCATCCCCTCAACGATAAACGTTTCCGCAGTCGCAACGCCCTTGCGCTTTTTGCTTTTGAGTGAAATCGTGGGTCTTTTCTGCCCGACTACCGCGCCCTTGTACGTCGCGTTTCGGAGAATGTTCCGCACCATTGCGACCGACCATTCATACTCCTTTCCGTCGTTCGCGTACTTTTCAAAATTCGCGTGAGTTTCGGCAGCTACCGCACTCGGACGAAGAATTTTCTCGGCGGACAATTTACGCGCTATCTGCTCAATTCCCAAGCCGTTCTCTGCCATATCGTAAACGCGGCGCACGATCGGCGCGTAACGTTCGTCAACAACAAGATGATTGTTATCGGCAGGATCCTTTTTGTAGCCGTAAGGTGCTTTCCCGCCCGTGAACTTGCCCTGTTTCTGCCGCGTCAACACCGAGGACTTTATCTTCTTGGAAATATCTTGCGCGTACATATCGTTCAGTAGGTTCTTGAACGGCGTGATGTCCATTGTAGAGCCTTTCGACGTGTCCACGCCGTCCGTTACGGCTATGTATCTCACGTTGTGTTCGGGGAAATAAATCTCCGTAA
>JAMPFE010000081.1 GCA_023664705.1 Lachnospiraceae bacterium
TCCGCTCCGGCAAACCCGAACATTATTGGAAATACGCCGTACAATCAGCTTGGCGGTAAGGGGCAGTTGGAATTTTATACGAATTTGAAAAACCGCCACGCGGATAATATTGCGGTACAATTGAACGCCGATGGTGTGCGTTTCAGCGGTTTGCGCAAAGGTGAGGTCACAACGATCACGATAAATAAGGCGGATATTCAGCGTTACGAAGCAGCGGTAGAAAAGGTCAAGCAGTCGTATCGTCGAAATGACGCGCCGGATCGCGGCAATAATCCGCAAAATTTCAGAAGCGCGGAGCCGTCTTATGACAACGCTTCGAACTATCCGAACTTTGAAAATTACCGGCAGCCGTCTGCGCCTACAAACCCGAATATAATCGGGAATACTCCGTATAATCAGCTCGGCGGTAAGGGGCAGTTGGAGTTTTACACGAATTTGAAAAACCGCCACGCCGACAATATTGCAGCACAATTGAACGCCGATGGAGTGCGGTTCAGCGGCTTGCGAAAAGGCGATGTGACCACAATCACAATTAACAAGGCGGATATTTCCCGCTACGAAGCGGCGGTCGAGAAAGTCAAGCAGTCGTATCGTCGGAATGACGTGCAGGATCGCGGATATCCGCAGCAGAACAGTGCGCCGCAATATCAGTCGAATTTTCAGGAGCCTTATGACAACGCTCCGACAAACCCGAACGTTATCGGGAACACACCGTACAATCAGCTCGGCGGCAAGGATCAGTTGCAGTATTACACGAATTTGAAAAACCGTCACGCGGATAATGTTGCGAAGCAGCTTGACGAGGACGGTATTCGGTTCAGCGGTTTGCGCAAGGGCACGGTTACGACGATCACGATAAACAAAGCGGATATTCCGCGCTACGAAGAGGCGGTCGAAAAGGTCAAGCAGACTTATGAGCGATTGAACAATCCGGCTGGGCAGATTCCCGAAACCTTATTCAGAGAGCAGGTGCCGAAGCCGAAATCCGCAGAACCGCCGCGCACGGAAATTCCCGAAACCCGAATGGACGAGCCGGAGAATTTCCGCTCTGTTCCGATCATCACTCAATCGTTTATGGAGGCGAAGCAAAGCGGAAATTTCGGGGCTTGGAAAGACAGCGTAGCCGCGTCACAAGCGTGTATGAGGTTTATCGAGGACAATATTCGCGCGGCTTACGAGGGGCGCGATCTCGAAAATTTTGTACGGCAGCTTGACGAGAAATTCGGCATTGACCGCGCGATGTACTTGGTCGCGGCAACCATTCAGCTGAAAAATCAGGACGGACGTTTCACGAACGCAGTCAAGCAGAGGGCGGCACAATATTCGTTCGACAGCGATAAAATGCGCTTGAATTTTCTGACGGAGCGCCACCCCGTGATGATAAACCACCTTTATCAGCAGATGATGGAAATGGAGCGCGATCTGCGGCTTAACCCTCACCAACAGGACGAAAAATTATCCGCGAATTTTGACGGAAAGCTGCTGTATTCTTCCGAGCGTGTAAAGCTGAGCGACGATTTTCGCGGTATTCCCGAAACGAAATATTATAAATCATCGGCGAACGAATTTTTCATTCCCGACATCGGCTGGTTGGATAATGACGCGTATGAGCGCGAGTGCAAAAATTCCAAACTTACCGGAAAGGAATTTTACGAGAGAGTTACTCGTATAAACGCAAACTGTATTGACGGCACGGGATTGGTCGGACAGATGGATATGTCGCGAGCCGAATACGATGCGATGAACGAACGGACATACTCTCCTAAAAATGCGGAAGCGTTGAGATCAGCGCTCGATAAATTAGACGAACGCAGAAACGCGGCGAATATTCCCGAAAAAACCACCGAATATTTTGCGGTTCGGCAGATGAGCGAGAAGAAATTCGCCGTATGCTCGATCAGCGCAGACGGGCTTGTTACGACGGTTAAGCCGAATATTTCCTCGATCACCGAGGCGAAAAAGGCTATGCTTGAAATTTTCGAGCGGAAAAAGGACAGCGTAAAGGTGGAATTCGTTCACTCGCAGACGTTGGACGAGATTTCGGCTGAAATGTATAAGCAGCGCTCGCGGGAGGAATTGCCGGACGCAGTGTACCGCATAACGCTCAATCCCGACAAGCAAGCTGCCGATACGCACGTTTTGCAGGAGTACGTCAAGAACGCCGATGATACATATTCTGCCGGACAAGAAATTGCAAAGGGCGATTATGAAAAGTGCAACAAGTTTCTTGCGCAGATTTTCAACGCTCCGAAGCGCGAGGAACCCGTTCGAACCTTTGAGATTTATCAGGTGAAGAACGATGACGAGCTGCACAATATTCGTTTTATGCCGTCGCGGTTGCTTGAGGAAAAGCCCGATTTTGCGAATTATGATAAGGTTTACGAGGGCAATGCCGCCGAATTTCGCGGCGAGTTGGGCGATAGGCTAGAGGCTATTTTCGAGAAATTCAATCTCGATCACCCCGAAGATTTCAAGGGTCACTCGCTCAGTATTTCCGATGTTGTGGTGCTTGACGATAACGCTTATTACGTTGACGATGTGGGTTTCAAGCCGCTGAAAGAATTTATTCCGCTTGAGGTCAAGCAGTCGCGGTTTTATGACGAACTGCCGCAGCGGTTGAGCAATATTGCGGAGGGCAAAATCTCTCCTCTTCAGGACAACCTCTTGAAGGTCGCGAACGACGCGCTCAAGCTGAATGTGCCGCCGGAAATTATGCGCGAGGCGGCTTACAGACAGAACGATGAGCGAACGGACAAGCTGGCGGAGTCATACGAGAAGATGTTTGAGAGGAAGCACGGCGGTGCCGATCCGGAACGCGACAAGCCTGCGGAGGATAGACCGCATAGGAAGCCGAGGCTATAAAAAACAACGTCGCATAATTGGAATTATGCGACGTTAATTTATTATCTTATAATGCGTACTACACGGTTTCCCAGCCCGCTTAAAATGTCATTTGGAATAGAATCAATTTGCTCGGCGATTTCACAAGCGGTTATTAGCTCATTGCCGGAGTTTCCTATTATGACAGCAATATCGCCTTGCTTGACGTCGATTTCGGAAACGTCCGCAAGCGTCTGATCCATGCATATCTTTCCCATGATAGGCGCACGTTTTCCGTTTATCAAAACCGCGCCCTTGCCGTCCGAAAGCTCACGCGGAAGACCGTCCGCATATCCTATCGCGAGAGCCGCTATGCGCATATCTCTTTCGGCAATGCAGCTTAAACCGTATCCGATAGGCTCTCCCGCGTACACATTTCTGACGGAGGTCACACGAGTTTTCAACGATAAAACAGGCTGCAGTCCGTTGCATTCAACACCTCCGTAGAGAGCGATCCCGACCCGCACATAATCTCCTCCAAGGTGAGCGTAATTCAATAATCCATAGCTTGCAAGCAGATGAAATTTTGGATAATACCCATCCGCTTCAAGATTATCTACTATCTCATAAAATTTATAAGCTTGTTTTTCGGTGAAATCGGCTTCCGGCGGCGCGGTCGTTTCGTCGGCGGAAAGATGTGTAAAAATCCCGTCAACGGTCAAATTGTCCATTTTAAATACTTGTCTGATCTCATCGTAGTTTTCGGAACGAATACCTAATCGTCGCATTCCGGTATCAACACCTATGTGAGTGTGAATTTTACCATACCTATTTAATTTTTTGGCGTAGTTGAAATCAACAACAGTTTGAGAGAGCCTGAATATTTTCAACAGCGGGAACTGTACGGGAGACGTGTAGCCGAGCACCAAAATTTCACCTCTGATACCGTGCCTGCGTAATTCAACCCCCTCGTTTGCGGACGCAACGCAAAACGCTTTCACGCCCATTTTGTTAAGCTCCCGCGCTATCAATACGGCACCGTGACCGTAAGCGTTCGCTTTGACAGCGGGCATAAGCACGGAGTTTTCGGGGGAAATTCGGCGCAGATAATCAACATTTTTTCTGAGAATATCGGTATTGATCTCAGCCCATACACGCGCGTTTGGATATTGGACGGCACGGCGGATAATATTCAGTTTTCGTGTAGCAATCACGGCGAAAATCGAAAAAACAGCGGAAAATACCGTTGTAAGTGCGAATAAAAGCAGCTCCTTTTTGGCAAAAAAGTCGTCCGAAATTATTTTTGACGCGCCGCGCAACACTATTATAACCGCCGGGTGAATTATGTATATCCACATTGATATTTTCCGCATCGCAGGCTGCTGAGCCGCTTTTATTGTGCGCAGCAGCGAAAACAACAGGAGCGCCGCAGGCAGCAGGAAAATATACATACTGTCATGACGAGGAATTTTAAATTCCCTCAACAAAAAAGCCTCCGCTGTCATCAGCGCAAATGAAGCGGCAAAGGCAGCTCCTGTTTTTTTCGCTGAATTATCCGTGTTTATGCCGCGCAAAACCGACCCCGACAGTAAATATATCGGAGCAAAAAACAGACCGTTTCTTGTGTAAGAAAACAAGTTGAACAGAATATTGTAAAACATTTTTATCGGCAGTATTTTCTCCGATATGCCGTAATAGCTGTCACCGAAAATTCCCATTATATACAAAATCGCTGCTGTAATAAAAGCGTTCCGTAATTTTGCCTTTTTTAAAAAATGTACGATGACAATGCCGAGAATACACGCCGGAAAATACCAGAGATGATAAAAACAGCCGTCAAAGAGGAGCATTTTGATCAATTTTCCGAACGATAATTTCTCGAAATAACCCGAATACACGGCAAGCGGAACATACAGCAATGTGACCGCGAGATACATTTTTGTCAATTTAAAAAAAGCTTTTTTAGGACGCTCAAAATCGGTAAATGCGCCCGTTACTGTAAAGAAGAACGGCACGGCGAGCCTTGCGAGAACTCTTGTCAAGAAAAAATCCGCATCTGCGCTTATGCTTTCCAACGGAGAGATATGTATTGCGATCACAAGAACGGCGGCTATCATTCGGAAGCCGTCGAGCGCTCCCGATTGTTCGGCTTTGTCGAATTTTGTCATTTGACATTCCTCTTCAAAAATTCAATATATTCCTCAAGAACAAGCCCTTTTTTCTCAATAATTTCCGCGTGAGGAATACCCACATACCTGAAATGCCACGGCTCATACCCGATTTTGGTAATATGCTCTTTTCCTTTCGGATATCTCAAAATAAATCCGTATTTTGGCGCAAGGCGCTTAAATTTCCCGCATATTCCGTCATTCGGAAAATCGGGACGAATAAAGTCTATGTGTTTTTGCTTTTTGCCGAGATCAATTGCAAGCCCCGTTTGATGCTCGCTGTGACCCGGTTTTGCAACGTATTTTT
This sequence comes from Lachnospiraceae bacterium, assembly GCA_023664705.1. Lineage (GTDB taxonomy): Bacteria > Bacillota > Clostridia > Oscillospirales > Ruminococcaceae > CAG-115. Next base: position 5,296 of record JAMPFE010000081.1, read on the forward strand.
GTGTGAAGTCCGAACCGCTTTCTTTAAGACTGTCATTCCAAATTTTTTGCTGCTCGCTCAAGGAACGAAAGCCGCTTACGGGAACGATCTCGGACCAGCCGTTTATTTCCCTCATCAACGCGTCAAGGCTTTCGGCAGCTATGCGCTGAAGCTTTATTTCCGTTTCGTTTACGGAAACCGAGTCTATTTTATCCTCGTTACGCATCGGAAAGTAGGAATTTACCAAAATCAGATCGCCCGTAAAAATATCATTTGTTTTCATATTTTTTCACCGCCTTATTTATGATCATTTCAATAGTTTGTTTTAAGGTATATCCCGCAGCTTTCATCATTGACGGAAAGCGGCTGTGTTCGGTAAATCCGGGAATGGTATTCACCTCGTTAAAAACGATCTCTCCGTTTTCACAAAGGAACATATCAACACGTGCAAACCCGCAGCAGCCAAGCGTTTTATAAATCGTCCTTGCCGTATCTTTTATCAGGCTTGCGACATCCTGCGAAACAGGTGCGGGGCAGAAAATACGCGATGTTTTGGGTGTGTATTTTTCGGCGTAGTCAAAAAACTCACCCGTCAACTCTATCATATCGACCTCTCCGATTATCAAATCGTTATGTCCGATGACCGCGCAGCCGACCTCTCTGCCCTTTATTTCCTGCTCGATAATGATCTCACTGTCAAATTCAAACGCTTTACGGGCTGCTCTTATCAAATCGTCCGCGCTGTTTACCTTTGAAATCCCGAACGATGACCCGCCGCGCATTGGCTTTATGTATGCCGGAAAACTTATTTCTGCCTCGATCTCGTTTGGGATAATATCGTTGAGATCGGTGAAAGACACGGCTTTCGGAACCGCGATACCCGCAGTTGACGCAAGCCTATGTGCTCTGTCCTTGTCCATGCATACAGCGGACGGCAGCACACCGCAGCCGCATATCGGTATTCCCGCAAGTTCCAGAAATCCCTGAAGAGTTCCGTCCTCGCCGCCCATTCCGTGCATAACCGGAAATGCCGCGTCAATGCTTATTTTCAAATTATCCGTGATCAAACACTTTGATTTACGGCTCGGAGAAATACTCGCTCTCTCAAAATTCTTATCGAGCTTGTCCGCTCTGATCTGTTCGGTATTTCCCCAAAAGTAAAACCATTCGCCCTGCTGTGTTATCCATATCGGAACGGCGTTGTATTTGTCGGGAAAGTTCTCCAGTACTGCCGCAGCAGACTGTAACGACACGGTATATTCCGACGACGTTCCTCCGAAAATGACCGCGATATTCTTTTTCATTTAAATTCCCCCTTTATATTTTTCCGTTATATTATATCACCTTGTTTAAATGGTTTGTTCAAATTTATCATAACTGGCAGTTTTTTAGCGTAGTTGGTAAGTATATTATATCAAATCGGGCTTCGGTATGTTTTTATTTTTCCTTGCGAAATTCTTACAAAGTTATGACAATATAATTATTTTTTTATGACTAAGATTTTTTCGAAACATACTGATTTTTTCTGAAATTTGTGCTATTATATAGGTAAGAGTTCAATTATCGAAGAGGATGTTCATAATGAATAACGAAATAGCCCCCTCAGTTCAAAGTGAGCAAACATATACCGCTATAAAAAAAGCGTCATTATGGCGCAAAGCAAAATATACACTGCCGTAAATTCGGCGATGGTTCAAGCATATCGGAAGATCGGCGAGCAGATATACCTTGCCTGCGGTGAGAACGACCGTGCGGAATACGGCAAGGGGCTGCTCAAATATCTTTCCGAGAAGCTGACAGCGGAGTTTGGGCAGGGCTTTACTGTTCGCGGTTTGCAGATGATGAGAAAATTTTATCTTATGTATCCAAATGCGAACACACTGTGTTCGCAATTGAGCTGGTCGCATTACCGTGTCCTTATGCGCATTGATGACGAGAAGCGCAGAGATTGGTACACCGAGGAATGTGCCAAGTCCGGTTGGAGCGTTCGGCAGTTGGCGCGGCAGATCAACACGATGTTTTATGATCGACTTCTCGTGAGTAAGGACAAAGAGCCTGTTAAAAATGAAATTCAAAAGACGGAGCCGAAACCCGAATACGAGAAAATCATCCGCGATCCGTATGTGCTTGAATTTCTTGACCTGCCCGCAAATCCTCATTTTTATGAGAAGGATTTGGAGCAGGGACTTATAGATCACTTGCAGAAATTTTTGCTTGAACTTGGGCGCGGCTTTTGTTTTGAGGCTCGTCAAAAGAAGATCAGCTTTGATGGTCGTCAATTTTATATTGACCTTGTGTTTTACAATTATATACTCAAATGCTTTGTGCTCATCGACTTGAAGGTCGGTGATCTTACACATCAGGATTTGGGGCAAATGCAGATGTATGTGAATTATTATACCCGTGAACTTATGAACGAGGGCGATAATCCCCCTATTGGGATAGTGCTGTGTGCCGACAAGAGCGAGGCTATTGTAAAATACACACTGCCCGAAGATAACAAACAAGTGTTCGCGGCAAAGTATATGACGTGTATTCCGAGCGAGGAGGAATTTAAGCGCGAGCTTAACCTTAGCGATTTTGAGAAGCTGGATGATTAAATTTAAGGCGGTGTTTCTATACACCGCCTTGTTTTTATATGCTCTTGTTGGAACGCTTGTCACGCTCCCTGCTCTGCCATTCTTCCTCAACGAGCCGCGAGATATAATCCCCTCGTGAAATCTCGTAGTAAGTTTTCGCAATCTCCGAGTAAACCTCATACAATCGACTGCTTTTCTCGAAACTTTCTTTGAGGGGTGCGGCTTTTTGCCTTGTATCGGCAATTACCGATTTAAGGTGCTCGTAATCCGAACGGCATGTGATGTTGCTGCGTTCGAGGATAGGCTTGTACATT
>JAMPFE010000082.1 GCA_023664705.1 Lachnospiraceae bacterium
TTCGCGTGCAGTTTTTTGCAGCCGTTTTGCAGTAAAATGCAGTTATTTGCAGTTTGGCGATGTAAATATATGGGAATAATGTAAAATAAAGTTAAATTTTGGAAATTAAAACCGCCGAAATTATTGCGGTTTTTTGCAGTTTGAACTATGCTTGTGAATTTTTTTAATTTTCGGCACGGTTTAGTGCTGTTGCCTTGTAATTCGGCATAAAAAAGCCCCCGAAGCCGCTTGACTTCAGGGGGTTTCTGTGTGCCGTTAATAAACGGAAATGCTTATATAGCATTCATAATTATAATATGTAATTGAAAACAACTTAGTTTACAGAACAATATTTTATCTGCAAACCAATTTAATGATGTTAATAATCTTGTCAGATATTTAGAAAAGCTCATTAATATATTTCCTTGTTTTGAAAGTACAATCATCAACAATGTTAAATTTGGACCAGCTCAATGATGCAAAATTATACACGATAAAATCATTTTCACCGCAATCAAACAACGGAATGATTTGTCTTTCTAAAAAATCAACGTGTAAATCTATTTCAGCATCAACTATCTCATCCAACGACAAACAGCGATATCCATCATCAAAAAAAATGCTTTCCTGTGAAAATGAAATTATGTGCTTTACAATGTCGGGAAGACGGCATTTATATTTATCCTCCACGCGCTTTATCACACTTTCGTTCAATTCGCATTCAGCGGCTGCTGTTAAGTATTCAGATCTCTTCATAGTTATCCTCCCATCGCTTTGCAAAGCTTGTCATATGCGCTTCCGGGCGCATGCACTCCCTGTTTGTCATAATGTTTTTCCGCACTTAACGGAGTAATGTTTTCAACAGTGTTTTTCCCGCCAAGTCCAAGGGGCTGTATATGATGTGCGTCATAATCATCACCGGCGCGGCGGATAAGTTTTCCGTTTGAAGAATAAACATCATGATCATATTTGGGCCATGGCACACCGTGTTGTTCTTCCCATTGCTTTTTCAGCTCTTCCTTTTTTTCGTCAAATTCTTCACGCATTCGGCTGTTTTCCTCCGGCGAAATTTTTTCCAAATCAGAGCCGGTAAAGCAGTCATCCTTTATGGTATCGGGATATTCGGAGTTGGCTTTGATGTCCTGCAAATAATTATCAATCATTTCATTGATATCTAAATTATCTTCACAGGGATCATTTTCCGTTTTATCGCCCAAATCAGAATTTCTTACGTTATCAACGTCCTCACCGAACATTTTTTGGTAGCTTTCCGGGACTTCAAACGGTTTGGCGAGTTCATCTGCCGAGTATTTTTCAATGTGCTCTGCCGAATCATCGAAGAGCTTGTCATACTTTTCCATGCTCTCCTTAGGTATCTCCTGCAATTCAACGTCGAAGAGGGTTTCAACCCGTTCCATTTTTTCAGCTATCTCATTCATAACGCCTGTTCTCTCCTCTCGAAATGTTCCATTAGACCATTAAACAGCTCAATGCTTTTACTGTCCCTATGCGCTTCTGCTTGTTTCAAAGCGATTATTGCTATTACCCTATCCTGCTGGAGCTGATCAAGCACGTCGATCTCGGGATACAAAGCATCACGCATAACAACATACCACGAATAAACATCTCCTCCCTCAATTCCGGCAAGTGATAAAGCCTCAGCGGAATTAAACATTTTGTATACGGCATTTTCGCGGATCTTTGTGTGTATTTTAGGATTTTTGCCGTGCATAAACTTCAGAATATCAACTTTAGCTGCTGCCGAAAACGGAAGTCCGATCAATGCTTCTTCGATTTGAGATAATTTGCTGTAATTGAATTTTTCCTTCTCATCGTATGTCATCATAAGGTAATCAACAAGCACAGCAAAATTTTCTTTGAAATCCATGGACTTTTTCGGATGATATTCGTAAGGCGCCTCATCCTCGGAGCATTTTGCCACATGACACAACACGGGTTCCGTCCAATTGTTTTGATAAACCGCTGCAACGCCCGTTTTCAATCTGGAAAGCTCCAAAATCTGATTGTCGTTTAAAGAAGCGGCTTTTCCGACAAGCTCTCTGTCGGAAATATCCGGCAAACGCAAAATGATTTTCGTGTTTGTGTTGCGAATAGCTGCCATATCAAGCAGCCCGGGAGCCTGATCCGCGATTACAAAGCCTTCTCCGTATGTTCTCATCTCGGCGATCGAATTTGCGAGCATTTCCACCGATTTCCCAAGCAGATTAGAGCTTTCGGAGCTTTGCTCCGCAGACGTCTTTTTAAGCAAATTGTGTGCTTCTTCCAGTACGGTCAAATGCCTTAGCGCAGAATTGTTTTCGGTTCTGCTTGACATTCTGTGTTCCTGCATCTTCATAACAAGCAGTCCCATAATAAGCGCTTTTGTCTCCGAGGAACCGACTCTGCTGAGATCAACTATTACATTCCTGTCGAAAAGGGAACTCGACTGTATTTCGTCCGAAGTAAATATTTGCCTGTACAAACCGTTGGTAAGCGATTTTATTCTTGTGCAAAGCGAGCCTTTATAATCTCCTTTGCTGTCGGCGGAATATTGCGAATCGTCCATTACAGCGTTGATTTGCAGCAAAACGTCCGAAAAGGTCGGATAAATCGGTCTGCCGCCCAATATGTATTTGCATTCAGAGCCGTTCAAATCCCACCCTGCGCAGATGTACGAGCGCTCTATAGCGTCCTTGAGAACCGCGGGCATTGCCGCGTACATAGGCCAGCAAACATTGAATATCTCAATCAGACGGTCGATATGCTCCAGAACGTGAACGTCATCGGGAAAGCTGAACGGGTTTATTCTCAACAGTTCCGATTTTTTACTGTTTGTACCGAGAATGCTAACGTCTTTTCTTTTCCCGAATTTGTCCTTATACTCGCCCTTTGCCGGTTCTATAACCATAAATGTGATCTCTCTGCCCATGCCGTCGTCGTTCAAATCCAAAATACTTTCTATAAGCGAATACACGGCATTGGATTTGCCGGACCCCGTTGAACCGGTTATAAAAGTGTGCATTGTAAGACTGTCTACGTCAAGCTTTACCGGAATGGTCTTACCGCCGCCCTTTTCATCTCTTCCCATATGATAGAGATTTCCGAGCGTTACAGAACGGCTTTTCCTTTTGGTTTCAACATCAACATTGCGCCCGAAAGCTGCTGTTTCCAAAACCGAAATACCGGGCAGAGATTTTCCGGGCAATCCCATTTGCACCGCGAGATCCTTTCCGCTTATTACCGAAGCGGGAGAAACAATGTTCACATCATCAACTTTGAAAATCGGGTGACGCAGCTTGCTAAGATAAGACCTAATAGCATTTACATCATCGGGAGCAGTCCACGAATTGATGGTTGTGTTTTCAATATGGGTGCCGTTGCCGTTTATCAGGCTCTTATACGCGCTTGCCGCCATTTTTGCGCCAACGGACGTTGACGACAAGAAATAAGCGGCTCCGGCAAAAACGCCGTAATTTTCGCTTTCTTTGATGCGCTCCAGCTGCTCGTCGATTTTGTCAAGCAGCTGCTTTACGGTTTTATTCTCATAACTTATCTGCATACTTTTTCCTATGGTATCGGTATGCGATGTTCCGTTCGAGGTGCCGCGTGTTTTCCCTTCGGCGTGTGACTCACCGAGGGTTTTGGTATCGGTCTTTGATTTCCCGAACGTTACCGTATCGGAAAAGTTTTCGCTGCGCGCCGTGCTGTGAGAATAATTAAACGTGCTGGAGCTGAACGCTCCGACATTTGCGTTGACACCCACGCCAATGCCTGCACTGACGCCTGCGCTGGTGCCAATTGTTTTGCTGTAACCTACGGTATTTGTTTTCGTTGTGGATTTGCCGTCGGTATGCGCCTTACTTTGGCTGGTTCCGACCGACAGCGCGCTCGATTTGCTGTTGGTAACGGTATCGCTGAACGATTCCGACAACGTTTGCGAAACTCCGTCGGCGGAGCTTTCGCTGTATGTAAGCTCCGTTTTCAGAAAAGGCGACAAGCTGCTGTACAAAAGCTCATACTCGGATTTTATATCATCCAGTTCGTTTTTGCTGATGAGATCGGCGATAAATATAGCGGTAAATTCCGTGCCGCGCATAGTGTCGATAAATTTTTCTATACCCTGACAAAAATTTTTATTATCGACGTCCTCATTCGTGCGCATTGAGCCTATACCCGAAACACATGACACGCCGGAATAATTATAACCGGTGACCTTATTGAGGAGCGCTTCCAACGGTCCGTTGTTAAGAAGCGCGTTTTCGGGAGCCTGCAGGCTTCCCGGGAAGTTGCCCATAAAGTTTTGACAAAGGGCATTTGCGGACGAACGAGCCTCGCTGATCCCGTCAGCCCCGATCGTTCCGAGATAAAGCTCTGTCTCTTTATTACTGCTGTTTATTATCATAGCAAGACCGCACCCGTATCCAACGGCGGACGCGTAGGTGTTCACAAGCTTTTGCAGAGTGTTCTCGTCGCGGTCGTATACGATCCTTTTGACGTTGAATAAGCTCGCATACTTGCAGACGTCGCTATTGACAAGCTCCGCCGGCGGCTTTACCGGAGGAAAGCCGTCAAGCGTCGAAAGGTAATTCTTGGTCACAATATTATCCGCAAGAACAAAAGCTTTTTCAAGCTGCTTTTGCGGGCGTATGTCAAGCTCGTTCATAAGATCACTTCCTTAATCATTGTATTCGGGAGGATAATGCCCGTATTTATTTTTATAGTGTGCCGCACAGCATGGCAATTTGCTTATAGCGGGATGCCCGTCTTTTTTTACGTTGAAACTTACCGTTGTAAGATATTTGCAATCACGACGATCGTGACAACGATAATAAGGGCAACGACAATACCTATCGCTATTGCTGTCGGATTTGCACCTGTATGAGCGTTTGGGTTTGGACCCCGACCCTGATGAACGAATTTTATGCGATGTTTGAAAATGATGATAGTGGCAACCGATTATTCGACACAAGAACGCCCTCTGCATTGCTCGGAGGGCGTTCGATTTATATCAATAATCATCATTGTTAAAATAATTTTTAAAAACCTCTTGACAAATCTAAGACAATGTTGTATAATAAAAACAGACCAATGGCTTGTTTTTGCTGTGGAGGACGACTGTATGAAACAAGAGGAAAAATCACTGCTGTCAAAGAATAAAATTTTAACAGCGGCGAGCGAGGTATTTACACAAAAGGGCTATGACACGTCAACTATGCAAGATATAATAGATAAATGTGGGCTTTCCAAAGGCGCAATTTATCATCATTTCAAGTCTAAAGAGGAAATTATGCAGGCATTAGGTGACCGTATGTTCTTTGAAAACAACCCTTTTGAGATCATTGAAAAAAGAACCGATTTGAACGGATTGCAGAAAATCAAGGAACTGCTGAAAATAAATGGCTCGGATACTGTACGCAATCAATTTAATTTACAAGCAATCCCGATCTTAAAAGACCCACACATTTTAATGACAGCACTTGAGGCAAACAGAAAGCACCTTACCCCATTGTGGCTGAAACTGCTTGAGGAAGGAAAACAGGACGGCTCAATAAGTACAGAGTACACAAAGGAAATCGCTGAGTTGCTGCCGCTAATCAACTTTTGGTTAATACCATCGATATTTCCCTCAACTGCGGAGGAAATAAGGCATAAATTTAATTTTATAGTAGAGGTATTGGCAAAAATGGGATTAGATCTAATGGACGATAGTGAGATAAGGGAAAATGCCGAGAACTTTCTCGACAATATATCTCACAGTCATTGAAACGGAGGAGTAGGTTATGAAAGAAAACAAATACGGAATTAAGTGGATATTGGCACACACTAAAAATTGTCGCTTTCAGATGATCGCATATACTTTCTTGGTGCTTTGTATTCCCATTATTCAATTGCTTTTCGCTTATTTTATGAAGATGTTCATCGACATTGCTGTCGGGGATGATGACAACTCCCTGCTAAATGCAGCCTTATACAGTATTATAGCAATTATCGCGTGTGGAGCGGCAATGATGACAAATTCCGTTCTTGCAAAATTTATATATGGCACAACCGAACGGGAAATCAGAACGAAGCTTATGGGCGTAATTCTAACTCGAAAAATGCTCGATGTTTCTAAGCAACATAGCGGCGAGTTGATGACAAAGTTGACGGCAGACACCCAAGCGGCAAGTTCGTGTTATATGAATATTGCCGAGAATATTATCGGCGGTTTAGCATCGGCTTTATTGGCAACATCTGCGCTGTTTTTTCTTAATTGGAAGATAGCGATAATGCTTGTCGTGCTGACACCGTTGATGATGTTTTTAATGGGAAAGCTGTCTCCGCAGGTACAAAAGATCAGCACGTTGGACAAGTCTAACGACGAGATAAACCGCACCTTAATGCAGGAAAGTCTGAACAGGATTGCACTGTTAAAAGCGTACTCAATGCAAAATAAGGTTGTTGAAAAAGTCGGGATTACATATAAGGAAAAACTGAAAAGCGGGATTAGATTGGGCTTATGGGAAGGTCTTGCGGCTTTCCTAGGTGTGCTTTCGGGTAATATTATGTCGCTGGTCGCACTTGGCCTGGGGTCATATTTTGTTTTAAAAGGTGAAACTACTGTTGGAAGTCTCATAATGATAGTGCAATTGCTGAACTATATCGTAACGCCCATCGCGAAATTTCCTGCCGCCGTTGCTCAAATAGGTCAAGCGACAGCGTCGGCAACACGAATAGGCAGTATATATGAGATGTCGGAGGAGTGTGTGAACACATCTGCACCGGCAAACGCAAGTGAACTTGTTGCCGAAAATATATGTTTTTCTTATTCAGCAGAGGAAAAAGTCCTCACGGGAATTGATTTATCTTTCCACAAGGGCGAAGTAACAGGGATTGTTGGCAAGAGCGGCAGTGGAAAGAGTACGATTTTGAAACTGCTTATGGGATTGTATTTGCCGACAGAGGGCAGCGTTAAACTGAAATGCGGTGTTGAAACGCTTTCGGGAGAGAATATAATACCGCAAGTCGCATATGTTCCGCCGGAGGATTATCTGTTTTCGGGAACCATTGCTGAAAACATCACAATGTCTGACAGCAATAGGGATAATGATAAAATGAGTTTGGCAGCCGCAAACGCTAACATACTCAATTACATTCAATCGTTAGAAAACGGTTTTGATACTGTTTTGGGCGAAGGGGGAAATACCGTGTCTAGCGGACAGGCACAGCGTATCGCCATTGCTAGGGCGATTTATAAGAATAGTGGTGTATTTATCTTTGATGAACCAGATGAACCAACGGCAAATCTTGATCAAGAGTCAATAGATGTATTTCAAAAGACAGTTAAAGCGCTGGCACACGACAACATCTGCATAATTGTTACACACGACACCTCAACAGCAGAAATATGTGATAAAATTTATACATTGGAAAACGGCAAAGTAAGCATTAAGCTGTAAATTGTCAAGCATATTTTCAGCTTTAGCATACTTTCGTCTATATTATTATTTTAACAACTGACCGCTCTGCATACACAGGGCGGTCATTTGTATTTAGCAGAACGTCATTCTTGCCCTTTCGTGTCCTCATAGAGAACCTTAATCATCGCGTTCACACCGTTTTTCAAAGCCGTAACCGCTTGATTGAGAACAAGTTGGTGGAGAGCGTTCTGTATCGCGCTTGAAATGCCCTCATCGCTGCTCGAAATGTACTCCGCAAGGTAATCATCATACGAGGTGTAACGGCTCAAATACCGCACAACAGCGTTTAAAATACTGCCGCTGTAATCATCATCAAGTTCATAAACAATATCCATATCCCCCGACGCTTGCTCCAAGAGAAAGTTAATCACTCGGAGCTGGTCGGGGGACGTTTTTTTCAAGTCCGAAAGAAGATTTACGGACTTATCCGACAGCCCCGTGTAGTTGCAAACCGCTTGCAGTTTCGCCTTTTGGGTCTGCGCGTTCGTCCGTCCGAGTAGATAGTCGGTCGTGACCCCGAAATAGTCTGCAAATCGCTCTAAAATCGAGATGTCGGGAGTTCGAC
>JAMPFE010000083.1 GCA_023664705.1 Lachnospiraceae bacterium
GCTCCGATAAAAATGTTTCATCTTTGACCTTCGTGTTGAAATAGTGGATATGAACACCGTTATTATATGCGAGGTCGCTGTCCTCTATGTACGAGGTCACTGCGTAATGCACTCTCCCCATATCAAACGGGTCAAAGTCCGATATGAAAATCATATAAACCTCGGGCAACTCCGAATAGTCCTTGCCTTTTTCGAGATACGACCAGTCGATTGCCGTGCGGTAGTATCGTATTCGCCGCTCATGATTGTCCTTGTCACCGACTTGGACTTCCACGTCGTAAATGTTGTGCTCATCGTCCTCAACAAGCGCGTCAAGCACTATCGAATGGCTCTCCGCATTGCGAATGGAGTACTGCGTCTTGTTCTCGATGATTTTAATGCTCTTGCCAAGAAGCTGCGACAACAGGTATTCCGCCGCGTCGTTATGCTCCATTACAACCGAGAAGAACGTATCGTCTATAAGGTTGAACTGCGCCACCAGAGCCTTTTTCTGCTCGAACGTTCCCAACAAGTCTTTGTCCCGTATTACCAACCCGCTCACTTCCTTTCCTAATAGTATACCACACTTCGGGGCATTTGTCAAGGGTGAGTGTTCGGATGTGCTCCGGATTTATTTATAAAGCTCGGTAACTATTCGCCCGACGACCTCGAAGCGCTCGGCTGTCGGGTTCCGTTTGCCGCTGTTCACGTCTCGGAAAAGATCGCCCAAGCTGCGCATTATATCGGTCTGCTCCTCGGTGAGACCCGCTGCGGATATACTGCTCTGCTTCTCCATTCCCGCGAGGTAGTCCATTGAGACGTTGAAGATCGCCGCGAACGTCCTCATCGTCTCGAACGGCACGGGCTGGTAGTTGTTCTCGTAGCGGGAGATCACGCCCTTGTCGCGGTTTACTCGGCGACCGAGCTCCTGTTGGGTCATATTCGCCTTTTCACGCAGATTTTTTATTATCATGCCGCAATCATAAACCTCTCGCATACAAAATCCTCCTCGAAAAGTTGTTGATATTTCATATTTTATCAAAAAAGTGTTGCAATATTTGAGATTTTGTGGTATAATATATGCGAATGCGACAACTTTATGAGGGGAATGTTGCGGTTTTTTATACCGTTAATTTTCCGAGATCGTCGCTTATTATCGGCAAATCGGCGGTCACGAAACAAATTGCACATATTGCTCGATTTGTGAAATTTTCGTTTTGTAAGCTGTCGGCTAACCAAAAATCGAAAGCGATATGCTATAATGATCGTGTGCGGATTTGTGACATGTTCCGAGCGAAAGCGTATGCTTTTGACGTTTAACGATATTATTGATCGGGAGGAAACCGAAAATGGCTATTTTTAAGTGCAAAATGTGCGGCGGGGACTTGAATATTGAGGACAACTCCACCGTTTGCGAGTGCGAATACTGCGGAACAAAGCAGACCGTTCCGACTGCGGACAACGAGAAGAAGATAAACGCGTTCAACCGCGCGAATCATTTGCGCAGCGTTTGCGAGTTCGACAAGGCGGCGGGCGTGTACGAGAGCATTGTCACCGAGTTCCCCGAGGAAGCCGAGGCTTATTGGGGGCTTTGCCTGTGCAAGTTCGGTATCGAATATGTTGACGACCCCGCGACGGGCAAGAAGATACCGACCTGTCACCGTACCTCATACGAGAGCATTTTCGAGGACGGCAATTTCGAGCAGGCTCTCGAATGGGCGGACAGCGTGGCTCATCAGGTTTACCGCGCCGAGGCTAAGGAGATAGACCGTCTGCAAAAGGAAATTCTCGATATCGCCAAAAATGAACAGCCGTTCGACGTGTTCATCTGCTACAAGGAAAGCGACGAGAGCGGGCAGCGCACCGTTGACAGCGAGCTGGCTCACGATATTTACGACGTGCTCACGGAAAAGGGGTACAAGGTTTTCTATGCCCGAATCACGCTCAAAGCAAAGCTCGGGCAGGACTACGAGCCTTACATATTCAGCGCGCTAAATTCCGCAAAGGTAATGCTCGCAATAGGCACGAAATACGAATATTACAGCGCCGTTTGGGTCAAGAACGAATGGAGCCGCTATCTGGCGCTGATGAGCAAGGACAAGGATAAGGTGCTTATTCCGTGCTATCGGGACATCGACGCTTACGATATGCCGAAGGAGTTCAAGCATTTGCAGGGGCAGGAACTGAGCAGCCCGAGGGCGTTTCAGGACTTGGTTAGCAATATTGAGAAGATAATACCAAGGGGCAACGTTCAGCCGGGTGCTGCCGTGCAGCAGCCCGTGATAGTTTCGGGCTCCTCGAACGTTGAGCCGCTGCTTAAGCGCGCGTTTATGTGCCTTGAGGACGAGGAATGGGATAAGGCGGACGAGCTTTTTGAACAGGCTTTGAACCACGAGCCCGAGAACGCACGGGCGTATCTGGGGAAGCTGTGCATGGAAATGAGGCTGTGCAAGCCGTCCGATATTGCCGATTTGAAAGAGCCGCTTGACGAGGACAACAGCAACTACAAAAAGGCGATGAGGTTTGCCGATGCCCAACTGAAGAATGAGATTAACGGGTACAGTAAGGCTATTCTTGACCGTATCGAAAACGAGCGGAAAGAGGCTGCCGAGCGAGCTGAAAATGAACGCAAAGAGGCTGCCGAACGGGCTGAATACGAGCGCAAAAAGGCAATTTACGACGACGGCGTAAAGGAATTTAAAGCAGAGAATTTTGAAGAGTCTAAGCAGATTTTTTTGTCTATTCGGGAATTTGAGGATTCAGAAAAAATGGCGGAAAGATGTGATAAAGCAAGATATGAACTAGCCTTGATGATAATGCTTTCGGCAAAGACAGCAACTGAATATTCGAAAGCAAGAAGAATTTTTTTTACTATTCCGAATTACAAGGATTCGGAGCAGCTTATTGAAAAGTGCGAAAAGCGGATAGGCGAACTTCGGTTTAGGGAGAATAGAAGGGATAATATTATAATGATTATAACTGCAATCCTTAGCATTATATTTACTTTATTAATGTTTTTTCCAATCTGGAGGATGTAATTAAAATGTCTAAATTCGTAATCGAATGTCCCCACTGCGGCAGCTACGCCGAGGGGAAAACGGGCTTTTTCGCCCGCAAGAAGATCGACTGCACCTGCGGCTACACGATAAACGTGCGCACCGACAAAATGACGACGCGCGAGTGTCCGCACTGCGGAAACACCGTGCTCTGCGACCAGACCAAAGGCACGGACGCGAAATGCCCCGTCTGTCATGAACAGCTCGTCACGCAGGAGAGCATGAGTGCGCTCGCCGAGATAGCTTGCCCGTCCTGCTCGTGCAAAATCACCGTCGACAAAAACGCCGCGGGTTACACCTGTCCGCTTTGCGACACCGTTATCGACGTGCAGAAGCAGATCGCCGCGCAGACCGCGAAGGGCGAGGGTCTGGCGAGCCTTATCAAATACGAGGGCGGCAACGACGTTTTTGTGTGGAAGCACCCTATCGAGGATTTCAATCTCGGCAGCCAGCTTATCGTTCACGAGAGCCAAGAGGCTATTTTCTTCAAGGACGGCAGAGCGCTCGACCTGTTCGGCGCGGGGCGGTATACGCTCGCAACGCAGAATTTGCCGCTGCTGCAAGAGATCTACAAACTGCCGACGAACGCCGATACCGTTTTCCACTCGGAGATATATTTTATAAATATGACCACACAAATGGGCGTTAAGTGGGGGACAGATTCAAAGGTTCGCCTGTTCGACCCGGGCAGCGGCTTACATATCGAGATAGGGGCGTGCGGCAGCTTCAATATCCGCGTGGTAAATTCTCGAAAATTGCTGTTGAAAGTCGTGGGAACAGCGAGCGAACTTTCTCAAAATGAGCTTGTCGGCGGGGGATTTACGACGTCGGCAATGGTCGGGAAATTCAAGTCGCTGGTAATGAATAAGGTGAAGTCAATACTCGCCAAAACTATCAAAGAGGAAAATATAAATATCCTCGAAATTGACGAGCATATCGACGAATTGTCCGTCAAACTGCGCAACGAGATAAATATCACGCTCGATGATTACGGCTTGACGCTGCCCGAATTTTTCGTCACGTCGATAATGACGCCCGACGACGATCCGAATTTCAGACGGCTCAAACAGCAATTCGCGGATAAAACTCTCCGCGTCCGCGAGGAAGAGATACGCAAAGCCGAAGCGGAGGCGGCTCAAGGACGACGGTTGGTCGAAGCGCAGACCGAGGCGCAATTGAAAATGGTCGGCGCGCAGGGCGAAGCCGAGGCGCTTAAAATAAAGGCAATGGCTGAGGCGGAGGCATACAAGGCGCAGGCGTTCGCGGAAGCCGAGGAAATGAAGGCGAAGGGCTACACCTATCAGCAGGAAACGGCGCGGCAGGTCGGCTTGGAGGCAATGCAGAACGGAATTACCGGGAACGGTTCGGGCGCTGTCGGCGGCAGTCTCGGCGACTTGGCGAGCCTTGGGGTAACGCTCGGTGCTATGGGCGGCGTGATGAATATGACAAAGGACGCGCTCAACCCGATTTTGAACACCGCAAGCGACGTCGGCAGCAATATCGGAAACGGCATTGCAACAACGGTTGAAACCGCAAAGGACACTTGGAATTGCCCGTGCGGCGCGATGAATATTTCCTCAAAATTCTGCCCAGACTGCGGCGCAAAAAAGCCCGAGCCGCCCGCCGCGTGGGATTGCGTGAACTGCGGCTGCAAGGGGATAACGAGCAAATTCTGCCCCGATTGCGGTTCGCCGAAGCCCGCCGCTCCCGCTGCGTGGGATTGCCAAAAATGCGGTCAAACGGGGATAACAAGCAATTTCTGTCCAAACTGCGGCGCGAAAAAGGAGTAATTTATGAACGATAAGAAAATAAAATCTTTGGCTGCGGTTTACGCGATAATTTTGGTCGCGTTCTGCGTACTATATCTTGTGGTGCCGTTCCCGAGGTCGGGAGCGTATTGGGTCGAGTTTGCGTTCTCGGTCATCGCGATTTGCGCCGGGTGCGGAGTGAGTTGGTACGCTCTGAAAAACGACGGACCGAAAAGCAAGGTGTACGGTTTCCCCATGTTGAATATCGGTTTCGGGTATACTGCCGTGCAGCTGATATTTGGCTTTGTTATCGCGATAGTCGGGTTCTTTGCAGCTGTTCCGATTTGGATCGCCGTTGTTGTTTCTGTGCTGATTTTGGCGCTTTCGGCTATCGGATTTATCGGCGCGGATAATGCGCGGGATATTGTTGAGGAACAAGAAAATCGTGATGAGATAGCTACAAAAGCAATGAAATCATTTCGGTTGGACATACAATATATAGTAGATGCTTGCAGCAATACGGAACTTAAAAAGCAGCTTGAAAAGCTTGCCGAAAAATTCAAATATTCCGACCCCGTATCGAGTGACGAGTTGTCCGATGTTGAGGATAATTTGCGGCGTGAAGTTAAAAATCTCGCTGCGCTGGTGAACACGGACGCGGAACAGGCGGCAAAGAAAATCGGCGAGGTCGAAATGCTCCTTGCCGACAGAAACCGCCGCTGCAAGGAATTGAAAAGATAGTATATTTATTTAATCGCAATTGGAGGATATTTGTCATGTCTTTTGGAAGGTGTAAAATGAAATTTACGGTGTTGATGTCCGTATTGTTGATGCTATGTTCGGGGTGCAGCGCTCCGCCGTCAAGCGGCTACGGTTCTTCGGGTTATTCGTCGGCATACAGCTCGCCGAGGTATTCGTCAAGCAGCACATATGAATATTCGTCAACCTACGAGCCGTCGGATTACTACGATGATTACGGCTATGATGACGATTGGTATGAGGATGATTACAGTTGGCTTGAGGATATGACGTATGCGGATTTTGCGGTTCTGTTCCGTGATGAAATAACAAGCGAAGCCCAAAACGTTACATACCAACAGCTTGCGCGTTCGACAAACGGAATGGAGGGAGAATTTGTAAAATTCAAGGGTGAGGTAATACAAGTACTTGAAAAATATGAAGACGGCTATGAGTTTTATGTCGTAATGATGAATATCACATATCATGGCGATGAATATTTTTCCTATTATTCCGACACGGTAATGGTCTGCATTATAAAGGATTTTATTGATGTGCGACCGCTTGTTGACGATATTATAACGGTCTGGGGTGTAAGCTCCGGCTTGACTTCATATCAAAGCATTTTGGGCGATATAAGAACCGAGCCGTGCGTTGTTGCATCAAAGGTACAGTTCAACAGTTCCGATTACGGCTATGGCTACGGCTACTGAAAAATTTTATTTTTTAACCCCACCGTCGCCCATTTTGTGCTATAATATAATCAACATAAGGAGGTGCTCAAAATGCCGAAACGCGAAAAATCCACGAACGAGCTCGTAAACGAGATAAAGCGGACGAACGAGATACAGAATTTCCTCGGCGGCAACTCGGAGGAATTTGTCGAAAATCCGCTCTGCGAAACGCTTTGCGAGCTCATCAAAACCAAGAAACTGAAAAAATCCGAGGTCGTCAAGCGCAGCGGACTGAACCGAGTGTATGCGTATCAGATACTCGCGGGCAAAAAAATTCCGTCGCGCGACAAGCTGATAGCGCTCTGCTTCGGTTTGCAGCTCGATCTCGACGAAACGGACAGGCTGCTGAAAACGGCGGGGCATTCTCCGCTGTACGCGCGGAATAAGCGCGATTCCATAATCATCTACGCGATAAATTCGGGGAAAACCGTTTTCATCACGAACGACCTGCTTTTCGAGAACAATCACGCAATTCTCACCACATAAGAAAACTCCGAAAGCCGCGCGCTTTCGGAGATTTTTTATTGCACGGAAACGCTCATCTGCGGCTCATCGTCAAACATCGTAACTTATCTGTCGGGGCGTGTCAAGTCAACATTTGCACTCCTTGTAAATTTCAATTACATATTATAATCATGAATGCTATATAAGCATTTCCGTTTATTAACGGCACACAGAAAAATCCCCGAGGTCAAGCGGCTTCGGGGTTTTTTTATGCCGAATTACAAGGAGGAAAAACCAATGAACAAGAAAGAAAACACACGGCATTGCGACTGCTGCGGAACAAAAATCGTCGGCGGCGATTATGAGGAATTCGACGGCGAGATACTCTGCCCAAGCTGTCTCGAACGTGAAACCGTGCTCTGCGAGCACTGCGGCACGCGCATTTGGAATGACGACAACGCGGGAGATGAGCACATAGCGCTCTGTCAACGTTGCCGCGACGACCACTACGTCGAGTGCGAGAACTGCGGACGCGTTGTTTTCGCCGACGATGCCAACTACATCCGCGGCGAACCGTACTGCGACAGGTGCTATTCCGATGAGGACACAGGCTCTATTCACGATTACTGCTACAAGCCCACGCCCTCGTTCTACGGCGACAGCGAGCGGTTCTTCGGGGTTGAACTGGAGATAGACCATGGCGGCAAATATTCGGATAAAGCCGAGGCGCTCATGGACATCGCGAACGCCGACCACGAGCTGATCTACATAAAGAGCGACGGCAGCCTTGACGACGGAATGGAGATAGTTACGCACCCCATGACGTTGAAATTTCATAAATCCGAAATGCCGTGGAAAGAGGTCATGAGCGAGGCGATTCAGCTGCGTTATCGAAGCCACAAAACCTCGACGTGCGGACTGCACGTTCACGTCAATCGAGACACATTCGGAAATACCCGCGAAGCGCAAGATGAAGCGATTTCGCGGGTTTTGTATTTTGTCGAACACCACTGGAACGAGATGCTGAAATTCTCGCGCCGAACGGAAGCGCAAATGAACCAATGGGCGGCTCGATATGGCTACAAAAACAGCCCGAAGGAGATCATGGAGCACGCAAAGAAGGAGGGGAACGGGCGTTATACTTGCGTGAATCTCACTAATTGGAATACTGTGGAGTTCCGAATGTTCC
>JAMPFE010000084.1 GCA_023664705.1 Lachnospiraceae bacterium
AAATAATCATTTAGCCGCCGCTTCAAAGCGATTCTGTCGGTTATTGTCTTGTAGCTCTCAACGATTTTGCGCTGATCACTTAACGGAGGAACGGGAACCCTCATTCGGCAGAATTCATCCCAGGGCATACTCCCTCTTACTCCGCCAACAGCAATGAATGCCGCCTCTCTGTCAAATTCCGATCGCTTGAACCACATATCAAGGTATTCGGGGAAAATTACACTTTCGTCTTTTACTCTGAATATTGGGTAAGCAGGTGACATAATAGCCGCGTCATATTGAGTTTGTATAGCAACGGGGATTTTTGCGTCCCTACTAACTTGCATTAAGCTAACGGCAAATTCGTTTTTTCTGATTATTTTATATTGGGTTAAATCTGTTCCGATTGTGTTGGCGACGGATTTTATAAAACACTTATCAATACTTACACCCACAAGGGTTGTGACAGCACCGTCTGTATTTCGCTCGTCAACTCTTTCAACAAGCTCCCCGATTTGCTTATAGCTCGATCTCATACCCCAACTCCTTAAACACTTCCAACAAATCCGCTTTGGATTTTTCCTCCTCAATGAGCAGATCTTTGAGTTCCGCCTGAAGCTCTTTCATCTTTGTGTCAAAGTCGATGTTCTCATCGCGGTTCACGAACTTGATATATCGGCTCGGCACAAGCGTGAAGCCTTTCTCGGAAATCTCGTCAAACGACGCGCTGTAGCAAAACTCCGGTATGTTCTCGTAAGCCTTGCCGAAGTCCGTCCGCTGCCACGCGTGGTAGGTGTCTGCGACCTTTTGACGATCCGCCTCGGTCAGCTCCACAAACTTTTTCTCAAACGGACTGCCCATCTGCCGTAGATCCATAAACAAAATTTCCCGCTCACGTTCACGGTAATGTACAAGCTCGCCGTTTTTCTCTACCTCGCGCGCCTTTTTGTTCTTGTTAAGTATCCACAACGTTACGCTGATATCCGTGGTATAAAACAGACTTCTCGGCAAGATAACAATAGCCTCAACAAGATTGTTTTCAATGAGCTGCTTTCTGATTTTCAGCTCCGTACCGTCATCCGACAGTGCGCCGTTGGCAAGCAGAAATCCGGCAACCCCATTTTGCGACAGCTTGGAAACGATATTCAATATCCACCCGTAGTTCGCGTTACTTGTCGGAGGAACCTCATAGCCGTCCCAACGCGGGTCATCGGTCAGTTCATCATCGGCTCTCCATTCCTTTTGATTGAACGGAGGATTAGCCATTATATAGTCCGCCTTCAAGTCCTTGTGCTGATCGTTGCTGAACGTGTTGGCAGCCATCTCGCCGAGATTAGCCGAGATGCCGCGTATCGCCAAATTCATTTTTGCAAGCTTGTAGGTAGTGTTCGTGTACTCTTGCCCGTAGATAGAGATTTTCTTTTTGTTTCCGCTGTGCGCCTCCACGAACTTGATTGACTGCACAAACATACCTCCCGAACCGCAGCACGGGTCATACAAAATCCCGTCATACGGCTCGATCATCTCCGCTATAAGATTTACGATGCACTTCGGAGTATAGAATTCACCCTTGCCCTTACCTTCAGCAAGCGCGAATTTGCCGAGAAAATATTCGTATATTCTGCCGATAATGTCGTTTTCCTCATCATCGGTATTTATCCGATTGATCTCATCGAGCAGCGAAGCCAGCTTGTTTGTGTCGATATGCAGCCTTGAGTAGTAGTTATCGGGCAGTGCGCCCTTTAACACAGGGTTGGTCTTTTCAATAGTGTAGAGTGCGGTGTCGATTTTTAGCGCAATGTCATCCTGCTTCGCATTCTCGATTATGTAAGACCAGCGGCTTTCGGCAGGCAGAAAAAACACGTTATCCTTCGTGTAGAAAGCAACGTTATCAACAAATTTTTCGCCGAACTTGTTCAATATAATGCCTCTCTGCTTCTCGAATTTATCACTCGCAAATTTCAAAAAGAACAGACTGAGTACAACGTGCTTATACTCCGCCGGTTCGACGGAACCGCGAAGCTTATCGGCGGATTTCCACAACGCTTCTTCCATACTGATCTCTTTGCCCGCTTTAGCTTTCGCCATTTTAATGCATCTCCCTTTACGCATAATAACCTAATTTATATTATAGCACACATTTCCGCAAATTTCAACAAGTTCTCCAAATTTTTACAACAAAATTTTCGTTTAGCGGACAAAAGCCGAGCGAGAACGAAACGCGTTTGTCTCAAATCAGGTGCGCCGAGCGCCTCTTAATAAGCGGCAGCCGATTCCGCAATAGAACCGACTGCCGATAAATGTTGAAGCGCCTAAACAAAAATTTATACTATCCTATCATTTTCAACAAGAGCCTTTCGTCCGCATTGGGCAGCAGCCCCCTCAAATGCTCGAATATCCGCTCCTTGGACTCGCTCGGCTCTCTTCCATAAGCCGAGCAAACGAACTCAGCGCCGAACTGTTCCTCGGGAGTTGTGTAACGCGCAACTCCCCAGCCGTATTGATTTCCGTGCGCATCAAGCATATACTCAAAATCGGCGACGTTTATGTAGGTTTGCATTTGCAGCCGCGTGATGATCGTTTCAAAGCCCTTCTTGCCGTCCTTGCCGTAGCCGCCGACCGATTTTACTTCTTTCGATAACATCGACTTTCCGTTGAGGATAATATCGTAAAGTTCCTTGTCCTTGAACGCGGACAAACCGTCCTCATAACGCGCATCAAAATCGTAACCGTCGCGGCGGTAATTCGCAAGATCGGGAAACCATTCTGCGCTCATGAAGCCCGCTTTTTTGCAGAATAATTTTCCGTAAACGCACTTTCCCGAATGTGCCGCCGGACCTTTCCATTCCCACGGACCGTCCGCATTATCGGAAAACCACAGCTCCGGCGGAGTGTGTTCCTCGACCGAAAAGCCGCTTATCTCATTCCGAAAAAACGGCAGGAAGCCGCACTGCTCCACCAGCTTTATCAGATCGTTTTCGCTTTTTATTTTTCTGTTCGGTAATTTCATAGCCGCCCTCCTCAAATTGATTTTTTCGCGTTCTCCAACGCCTCGATAACGCGGTCGCACCAAGCGTCAAATTCGGGATCGGCTTTTTGACATTCGGGGTGAGAAAGAATGTAGTCGAGCGCGATCCTTACGCCTTGATCAAAGCGAACGGTAGTCCGCATATCGGGAACGGCTCGCTTGAGCTTTGAATTATCGAAAACCACCGACACGGACTTGTCGCCGAGCAAATTTCCCGCGAAATCGTAGCCGTACTTCTCACCGGCAGCAGCGAGGAATTCCGATGAAACGTGATACGCGTTAAGCTTCACGCCCAGCGCAGCAGCGACCGTTGCATAGATTTGATCCCAAGTGAGCGTTTCATTGCCTGTGATCTGGAACACCTCACCAACCGCGTGGGGGTTGCCCATCAGCCCCGTAAATCCGACCGCGAAATCCTTGTTAAAAGTCAGCGTCCAAAGAGAAGAACCGTCACCGTGAATGATGACGGGCTTGCCCTCAAGCATTCGCTTTATCACTTGCCACGAGCCGTTTTTTCCGCGAACCGCGAGCGGGATATTTCGCTCATCGTAGGTGTGACTGGGGCGCACTATCGTGATCGGGAAACCGTCCTCGCGGTATTTTTTCAAGAGAAATTCCTCGCAAGCGATTTTGTCGCGCGAGTACTGCCAAAACGGATTCGCGAGCGCTGTTCCCTCGGTCACGATATAACTCGCGGCGGGCTTGTTGTACGCGGACGCGGAGCTGACGTAAATGTACTGCCGCGTTTTGTCCTTGAACAGCCGATGGTCGCGCTCAACGTCCGATTCGCGGAAGCCGATAAACTCGCAGACCGTATCGAATGTCAAGTCCTTGATTTTTTCGGCAACGTCCGCTTCGTTGTTGATATCCGCGATGATTTGGTGAACCTTTTCGGGAACGGAGTTCGTTCTGGTTCCACGATTGATAAGCCAGACCTCCCAACCGAGATCATTTGCAAGACGCTCAACGACCGCAGCGCTGATAGTTCCCGTTCCTCCGATAAATAAAGCCTTCATTTGCGTTCTCCTTTTCATAAATAATCCCGATTCTATTATAGCATATTTTTGCGCAAATGTCAATCGAGCGAACCGAGCGCAAGAACATTTTTGGAGGGGGTTTACTTTTAGGGCGAGGGTTCCCTAAAAGAAAAGTGAAGGGGGTCTCACTTCACTTGAAAAAAGTATGCACTTTTTTCTATGGCTTGCTAAAAGTTCCAAAACCCCAAGATTACGTATTCTTTTTTCAGCCTCTTTTTTCGCCGAGTGGTTATTCCTAACTAACTCTCGCTCGGCGGTTTTGGACGGGATAGCGAGACCCCCCTCAGAAAATTTTCGCTCAACCTTGTCCGAGAGCGGTTACAGTAGACTAACTTGCGAGAGCGTTTTTCGTCCGTGAGGGTATGCCCCTACCATTTTATCGGCTTTTGATTTTTGCTTACTATGGTATAGCCCCTCGAAAAATTTTGCAGATAATCTTGCTCGATAGCGGTTACAATAGGCTAACTCTCGGACAAGTTTCTCACTTGTGAGAGTAAGACCCTACCGTATAAGCGGCTTCGGATTTTTGCTTACAACGGTATGACCCCCCTCGGAATTTTTTGAACGTAACCTCACTCGTGGTTGATTATCCTATATTTACTCCTGCTCGGCAGTTTTAGTCGGGATAGCGAGACCCCTCAGAACATTTTTCACGCAACCTTGCTCGACAGAGGTTACAATAGACTAACTCACAAACACATTTCTTGCTTGTGAGAGTATCCATCCCATTTTGTCGGTTTCGGATTTTTGCTCACGGCGGTAGAACCCCTCGGAATTTTTTGAACGCGATCTCACTTGTGGTTGGTTATCCTATGCTTACTCCTGCTCGGTAGTTTCCAATCGGTGGGAGAGATACCTTCTTAGTTTTTTCATGCGATCTTGCTTTTGCTCTATGACCCTATACCAACTCCTGGGCGGATACTATGGTTGGAATAGCTAAACTCTGCGAATTATTTTTTGATAGCTTGCTCCCAGCACATTATCCTTAGCTAACTTGCAAACGCTTCTCCCTTTTGCGGAGGTATAACCCTATCACATTTTCGGAGTGATCTGCTTTTCAAACTTTGCCATTCCTCTCAGTTGAATAGCTTGGATTTTTCTCGCGATGACATCTCTCTTTGAATATTTTCAAGCGCGATCTTGCTTGTGCCCTGTGACCCTACACCAACTCTTGGGCTGTGGTTTCGTTCGGTATAGCTACACCTACGAATTATTTTTCGGACAGCTTGCTCACAGAACGTTATTCTCAGCTAACTTGCGAACGCTTCTTCCTCTTGTGGATGTATGTTCGCCTCGCGTTTTGGAGTGGATAGGATTTTCAAATCTCGATGACCCTCTCGGCTGAACAGCTTTGGATTTTTCTCACGATGACATCTCCCTTTGAACTTTGTCAAGCACGATCTTGCTTCTGCTCTGTAACCATATACTAAATCTTGAGCAACAGTTTCGGTCGGGATAGCTATGCTACTTGAATTTTCCTCTGCAAATGATTTTTCAAGCCTTAACGCAAAAGCACCGCTAAAAACTCAATTTCCGCTCAAAATCCGCTCAATGCAATTTTTGAGAATTTGATTTATAATAAATCTCGAAAAATATATCGGCATTTCGCACAGCAATATTGTTCTGCTTGAACATCGGCAGAAATTATGAAGAAAACTCTTAAATTCGCTAAAGGGTATGGCAATATTGCACAAAGTTGTTTATGCAATATGTAGAATTCTCAAAAATAGGGTTTAAAATCGAGCTATTTTTTTCCTATAAATGAAGGACAGTTTTCTGTGCTGCTTGAAAACATCTAAAGTTTGAGACAATGATCGGCGCTGACTACCGACAGAATTGACGTAACTGATATGGCAATTCCGCACAAAGTTGTTTGTGCAATATGTAGAATCTCGAAAAATAGACCGTAAAATCAAGCCATTTTTTTCCTATGAGTAGAGGGCAAGATTCTGAGATCAACCATTGCGGAAAAAATTTGCAGAACCATCGAAAATAGACTGACGATTTTGCTTTTTTGTCCTATAAGTGAGGGATGATTTTTTGTATCGTCATTCTGCACTAAAGAGCCGCCCTTGATTGTGCAGATGTCACAAAATTCAATGAAAACCAAAAATTTCTCAGAAAACAGACTTAAAAAATCGCCTGAAACTGTAGGTAATTATGAAGGGTGATTTTTGCCATTGCTGTTCGCCGCCACGGAAGCAGATTTTGTTCCGTCATTCTGCACTATAGAGCAGTTCTTAATTGTGCAGATGTCACAAAATTCAATGAAAATCCAAGAAATCCTGCGAAATAGGGTTTACAAAACCCTCAAAATTGTAGGGACTTATGAAGGAGCGATTTTTTGCCGCTGCTGTTCGCCGCCGAATTGTCGTGAAATTTCAAAAACGGGTTTTAAAACGAGGGCCTGAATGACCGGTATATATGAGGATTTATTTTCTCACAAAATCAAAGGAGGAATCACTATGAGAAAGTACAAGCAAGTAAAAGAGAAAAAGGTCATCTATTCGTTGGACGAGTGGGAGATCATCGAGCAGCGAGCCGCCGCGCTCTCGCTGAAAACGGGAACGTACATCAGGCGAATTTCCCTCGACGGACAGATTTGTCAATACAACGTCGAGGACATCACAAGGCTGATGAACGCGCTCCGCATAATCGGTAATAACATCAACCAAATTGCCGCAAAAGCGAACACGATCCACGACTTCCACGTCAACGATATCGAAGAATTAAAATCGGAGGTGAGCAATCTATGCCTTACATTAAGTCGGTTAGCATTCACGGAACGGTCGAGCGCAGCTTAGCGTACATACTCAACCCCGAAAAGACCGACGATTTGCTTTACGTCAACGCCATGAACTGCGTTCCCGATTCTGAGTGCGCCTATTTAAATATGAGAATGGTGTATGAACAGTTTTCGGGTTATAAATTTAATGAACCTATTCCAAAGTCTGGTAAGGGCAGAGTGAAAGCGATACATTACATACAGTCGTTCGATCCGAAAGACAAAATCACGCCGGAACTCGCTCACGAGATCGGAAGAAAATTCGCTCGGAAAGCGTTCGGCGATAGCTGCCAAGTCGTTATTGCAACGCATTTGGACAAGGGGCATTTGCACAATCATTTCATCTTGAACACCTACGGGATTGACGGTCGAAAATTCAACGCAAACAAGAAAACCCTCGACAAAATCAAGGAAATCTCCGACAGAGTTTGCCTCGCGCACGGAATAAAATCGTTTGACAAAGAAAACGCCAAGCGCAAAACCATTGCCTACAACGAATGGCAGGACGAGAAGCGCGGCACATCGTGGAAGCAGAAAATTCGTGATGAAATAGACGCACTAATTATCAAGGTGAAAAATATAGATGAGCTTCTCGCCGAACTTGAGATGATTGGTTACGCAGTATGGCGTGGAAAATACATCTCGGTCAAGGCATCCCATCAACAGCGAGCCGTCCGCTTGAAAACTCTCGGAGAGGACTACACAACCGAAAGCCTCTCCTCAAGAATATTTTGGGCGAAAATTTGTTCGGGAACTATCAACCCTTGCACAAACTCTTCCTTGTTTAACACCTATAAATCCACAGCCGACGAGGTAGAGAATAAGGGGTTAGATGTTTACAAAATCTCCGCGCAGCTTGCCATAATAAATCGGGATAATATTCGTT
>JAMPFE010000085.1 GCA_023664705.1 Lachnospiraceae bacterium
TTTCTTTTCAGAAATAGTGACGGTTATTAAATATTTGCTTAACTTAATGACATTGACTTTTCTTGTGCATTTATAGTATACCCGTTAAGGCAAAGGGTAATGTCGGCGCTTATCTTGGTTTGCGCCGTCACATTAACGTCTGATGTAAGATAATATTTACCCGCAGCTGTCGGCAGCGTAGACGTTGCCGTCCAGCCGCTGTGGTTGCCCGTGCAGTTGCTGCTGTCGGCTGCCACCGCCGCCAACCTCTGCGGCACGTCGAACACGACCGACACCGCTATGACCGCAGCCGCCGATACCGCCGCTATAAGCCTTTTAAAAACCGTTTTCATACCGTTTCTCTCCTTATTGTTTATTATTGCCCAAACCGCTCAAGCTGCTCGGACATTTACCATCGCGCTTAGGGTCTGGAAAAATGTTTTTTGTGGGAATATTTAACCGATTTTACCTGCCGTCACTTCTGCGCACTCAGCACAAGAAGTTCGTCGGCAATGCTCTTTACCGCAGTAAAGGTCTTGACCGTGGCGGCGGAAACATTTTTCTGATTGTTTGTCTCGATAACAATATTTGTGGCTTTCCCGTAGGAGCTTTGCACCAATTCCTCCATTTGCATAGCCATATCCCGCACGCGTTTGCTGCTTTCCTCGGTCTGGCGGCTGTTTTCCGCGATTTGCTCCGTCTTTTTCCGCGAATCCGCCTGCAGCTCCCCAAGCTCCCCCGCCGACTTGCGTGCGCTTGTTATCTGCGATATTCCGCTGCCCACCGACTTCATATTCTCGGCGTTCGACTTTTTCACCTCGTCAAGCATTTTCAGAACTTTCCCCACAACGTTTTCAATAGCCGTGGTTGACGTTTTAGACCGCGCCGCCAGTGTGCGTACATCCTCCGCAACCACGGCAAAGCCCTTGCCCTGCTCGCCCGCGTGAGCCGACTCAATCGAGGCGTTTATGGCGAGAATATTCGTTTGGTCGGAAATATCCGCTATCTCCCTCACAAGCTTTGTAATCTCCTCGATAACCTTTTCAAGGCTGTGTATGGAATTTTCCGTCATATTTGCGGAAGTTTCTATCTCCCGCATACTTTCAACCGCCCTGTCCATTTGCTCCGTATAGCTGTTCATACGGCTGCATATGTCGTCGGATATTGCAAGCATTTCGTTTGTCCTGCCGTCTATGGCGGCTGTTGCGGCAACCATTTCTCCCACCGTTCCCTGCATTGCGTCAACGTGCTCCTTGCTTGCGGCGCAGTTGTCAAGGGTATCGTTCGCCGAGCCGACGATAGCCGCCGTCGCCCTTTGGGACTCACCCATATCCTCCGCAAGCCTGCTCATCATTTCCGCAAGGCTTTCCGAGACCTCGCCGCATTTATCCATTATCTCCGCAACCTGTTCGCTGCTGTGGAGATTTGCCAAAACCTTTTCCGACGCCCCCGCAACGCTTATAAACACCATGCTCATAAGGACATGCTCAATGGTAAATCCCAGCATATAGGGCAAAAATGTCAGGTTGGGTGCGGCATTGCCGTTCTCAATTGCGTCTATAACGCGGAAATATGTGGAAACAAACAGCAGTATGTAAGTTATAACCGAAATTTTCACCGTGAATTTTTTGTTGAAGTACATACAGCTGAAAAGCTGCGCCATACCGTAGGTCATATAAATTCCCACAGAGGAGTTCATTCCCAGGAGCATTATGATAAAGCCAACCGCTAACACGCCTATGTACTTCATTACGCCCACGGGAACGCCCAGCTTTTGCAGAATAAACGGTCCTATGGTGCATACACAGCCTATTATCGAAAGCCTTATTAGGTCGCTGAACTCTATCCAGAAAATGCCTGCCGCCGTCAACCCGAACAGCGCGGGGAAAACCAACGTCATCCACAGCAGGACTTTTGTCATACGCTTGTTGACCTTTGCGTCGTTGAGTTGAAAAAAATTCATTTGCTTTTCCATAATAATACACCATCCGAACATAAAAATTTATAAACTTGTATAATTATACCATAAATATACCATAAAAAGCGGTACAAAAACCCAAAACAGCAAAAATAACACCTTTTTCGACGAAAATAACATAAAAAATGGTTTTTAGGGAATATATGGAAAATGTTTCATTGTCAAAAATAATATAAAAAGTTGTTGAAAAAAGTACAATTTTCTGATATAATTAAAATGTATATTAGTGAGGAGTTGATTTTTATGGTAAATATAGCTGTTTGCGAGGACAACCCGCTTGATATGGAGCGGCTGCGGGGTCTGCTTATGAACGTGAGCAGGGGCAGGCTTGCGGTGACGGAGTACAGCCGCGCCGAGGAGCTGCTCTGGGACATTGAGACAAAGCGGCGGCATTTCGATATTTTTCTTTTGGACATCTATCTCGAGGAAATGAGCGGCGTTGAGGCTGCCCGCCGTATCCGCAAGGGGAACGAAAATGCCCCCGTGATTTTCATTTCCTCAAGCGAGGATTTTTACCGCGAGGCTTTCGACGTTTACGCTTTTCACTATCTTGTAAAGCCGTTTGAGCAAGAAACCGCCTCCACGGTACTGGAAAAAGCCGTCAAAAGCGTTGAGCGAGACAAAGAGGAAACTTTGCCGATAGTCTACAAGGGAAAGCACGCTTTGCTGAAATACGCGGATATTGCCTATATTTCAAGTATGAACCACCATTTGCAGTACCATATGCGTGACGGCAGCGAGTACACATCTTACGACAAGCTGGACGAAATCGCGAAACGGATAAAGTCCGAGATGTTCGTCCGCTGCCACAAAAGCTTTATTGTGAACATCGCAAGCGTTAAAGAGCTTACCGCCGAGGGCTTCATCACGGACAGCGGACTTGTGCCGATTTCCCGTACGTACGCGGCGGCGGCTCGGGAAAGCTACAACAGCCGTTTATTCGGCATTTTTCAAGATAATTAAGGAGCGCAAATATGACCGAAAACGTTGCGTTAGTTGGACTGTTTTTAATATTTTTCTGGCACGTGCTTTTTATGTCGCGGCTTGGCGAACCTAAATTCCCCCGCCGAAAAAATTTCGTGATATGGCTTATTTCAATGGTTGTAATGCTGCTGACGGGGTACGTGCTGATGTACACGGTGGGAATGAATATGGGTGCGCCGATTTTGACAATACTGGTAATGATTGTTGCTATGACTGTATTTTTTATAACTTCGGCAGACCCGTTTCCAAAGAAATTTTTTCTTTTGGTAACTTATTACAATTTCTTTTATATGATGCTGCAAAGCGGGTTTCTTATATCGGCAATTTTTTACGAACCCGACACTGAGCCGTACCAAATACTGTCAATAATTGTCAGGAATATTATACAGCTTATTGCGTATCTGCTGTACTTTAAATTCGTCCACCCAAAGCTGCGGGCGGTGAACGTCCGCCGAAACAGCGAGTGGTGGTATTTGAGCGTGATTTCGGTGCTTTTCACGGTAATTTTTATTACGCAGGCGATGTTTTTGAACCGTGTGTGGCTTTTGCCTACGGGGTACACGCCCGTGTTCGCCGCAATTTTTATTCAGGGAATTGCAACGTCCCTTGTGGTTTTCAGAACGATTTCCTATATGGACAAAAATGCCGAGACGGTATTAATGGAGCAGAATATGAAACTGCTTTCCGAACAGGTTGACCGCCTTATGGAGTCCGAGGACGAAACACGTTCTTTGCGGCACGATATGAACGGACACCTTGCCACGGTTTCCGCGCTCCTGCGGGAAAACAAGACAGACGAGGCGGTAAGCTATCTTGACGGGGTTACAGAGCTGCACGCAAAGGCGAAAAACGAACCGTTCAGCAACAACCCCTATATGAACGCGGTGCTGAACGAATACAAGGCGAAGTGCGGTAAAAACGGGATTTCCTTTATCTGCCGAATTGGTGCGGACAATTACAGTCTGCCCGCTGCGGAGCTTTGCCTTATACTCAACAATGCACTGGAGAACGCATTTGAGGCTACTATGAAACTGCCCCAAGAGGAGCGGTACATCAAGGTGCAGGCGTCGGTTCGGCAAAAGCGTTTCCTGCTGCGGATAAGCAACCGTTATGACGGGGAGATACTTTGGAAGGACGGCTTGCCCGCCACCGTCAAAGAGGGCAAGGAGCACGGCTATGGGCTTGCCAACATTTGCCGCGCCGTGCAGAGCAAAGGCGGCATGGTTGACTGCCGCGCGGAGAAAGGATATTTTGTTTTGGATGTGCAGTTTAGGGTGTGATATACTGTTTTTCTCGCATTTATATATCATATAATTTTATAACCCACCGCTTTAAAACGAGCGGTGGGTTATTTTGTCGGCTATGCGGAATTATTTTGTTTAGTCAATTTCACTCGGTTGTTTTCGGTATGCACTTAAAAGTTTGTTCAACAGAGTATCTTGCGCTCATCATAAATACAAAACGCCCTCCGTGCAATGCGGAGGGCGTTTTTCGTGTTGTTTGGGAACAGCTCTATAATCGGCTTTGTCGTATTCGTTGCTGTCCTGCTATAGGCACTCCTGTTAGCAACAGCATGGTCGAATTCTATGTTATGCAAAGATATTTGCGCCCCGATCTGCTTCAAAAAGCGGGCCTGGAGACGTTTGACGATTGGGCTTCAACGTTCGGCGAGGTTGTATCTCAACTCGAAATTAAGCCTGCCGGAAACGGATTCCAACTTAAGAACAGGTTCTCAAAATTTGTCAATATCCCCGAGTTAATGCAGATTTACAAAGAATTTGCGGATATTCAGACCGAGGATATGATAAAACTCCCCGTGCCGAAGCTGAAAACGGGCGCGCCGATTGTCGTAAGCTCCAAACCCGATGACAGGCAAAAGGCGTATATGAAAGAATTGGCGCGGCGCTCCGAAGCAATTCATAACGGAAACGTTGACCCAAGCGAGGACAATATGCTGAAAATAACGCACGAAGCGAGGCTTTTAGGACTTGATTCGCGATGCATTTTCAAGGACGCTGAACCCGCGCCCGACAGCAAAGTGATGAAGCTGCTGGATAATTTGGAGCAAAATTACCGCGAAACCGCAGAACAGAAAGGGGTGCAGATAGTATTTTGTGACATAGCGATAAACGAGGACTCGGAGCATTTTTCTATTTACGAGGCAATAAAAGACGACCTTGTAAAGCGCGGTATTCCGCGTGATGAGATATGCTTTGCAGGTGACGCGAAAACGGATAAGGCTAGAGCGGAGATGTTTGAACAGCTCCGCAAAGGCGAAAAGCGGTTTATTTTGGCGAGTACGTCAAAGCTCGGAACGGGCGCGAATGTTCAAGACCGTATCTGCGCCATTCACCATTTGGACATTCCATGGAAGCCTTCGGATTTGATTCAGCAAAACGGTCGCGGAATTAGGCAAGGCAATATGTTCGACGAGGTTGCGATCTACCACTATCTCACCGAGGAAACGTTTGACGCGTATATGATGGGAATTATCACCAACAAGGCGAAATTCATCAATCAGATAATGACCTCGAAAGACCCCGTGAGAGTGTCCGAGGACGTTGACGAGATGGTGCTTACATACTCGGAAATGCAGGCTATCGCGTCGGGAAATCCGATGATAAAAGAGAAAATTCAGCTTGACAACGACATCGCCACGCTGAAAACTCTCGAAGCCGAGCATAAAAAATCCGTGTTTAAAATGCAGGAATTAGCGGAACGAAAATTGCCGCAGATAATCGACAATTATGCGGATTTATTGCAGAAAGCGAGTGCCGATTTGAAAGCATTTCAGGAACAGCACCCCGACAATGCCGAGTTCAAAATGGAGATCGACGGCAAGACGGTTGACGAACGCGCCGATGTTGGTAAAACGATTGAGGCAGCTATCGTCAAGTGTTCCACGACGGGCGAAACGGTGGCAATTGGGAAATATTTCGGATTTGGCGTTACTATCGAGAAAAATCCCGCGAATACTACTTTGTTTTCATCGGGAACACCGTGTGTGGCGGTGCTTCACGGCAAGCTGAATTATACCTGCGAGGTGTCGCTGAATAACGACGTCGGCAACGTTCGCCGAATTGAAAATCTCGCGGGAATTCAGATAAATCAGAAAATTCAGCAGCTTTCCGCGAGCCTTGACAAGGCGAAAAATGACCTTGAGGAAGCGAAAGCTAATATGGTGAAACCTTTTGAACGTGCGGAGGAATTGGCGCAAATGCAAGCGCGCCTTGAATTTGTAAATGCCGAATTAAGCACGAATCAACCCGATGATGAGCCGATAATTGCAACCGAAATTCCGTCGGATAATTCAAGGGAGGACGAGCAGGATATTGCGGATAAAATAAATCCGCTGCCGAAAAATATTCCTCTGCAGAACGACGAGCCGCCGCATAAATTCAGACGATGAAAGGAGATTTTTTATGAGTATAAAAAGCAGAGAGCAGAGCATTGAGATCATCTCGAACAGCGTTCCCCCGAATTTGCTCAAAAAGGCAATAACGAACGGTTATTCCGATCTCGCGTTATCTTTTATGGCGGATCTGAAAGACGAGTATTTGAATAAAATGCTCGGCAGCAACTTTTCCGCGAACGCCGTAAATAAGCTGACCGAGGCGGCGGAAAACGGCAAGCTCGGTTACGGCGATCTCGCGCGGATAATGCGGTTTGCTCCGTATAACGCGCGGAATGAAAAGTACCTAGACGATATGCTGAACAGCATTGACAAGGGCGTTTTCCCCGAAACCGCCGCGAAGATTTTTGCGGCGGTGGGGTATGCGGAAATGTCCTACAACGACGCGCTGGATTTGGTGAAAAGCGGCGCGTATTATCCGACCGATTATGCGGGTTTGTCCGTCGAGGACGACGTGGCAAAGGAGCTTGGAAAAATGGGTTATCCGCTGCGCGCCTGCGAGGGTTTCAATTATTGTTATGATATTGACAGCGCAGATCGCTTGGCGGGTGCTTTGGATCGTGGTGCGGCGATAACAATTCCCGACAAGCAGCTTGCAGTTGAGATCAAAAAGGCAATAGGCTGCGAGGATTGGCAGGATTTCCGAAATTACATCGCCGAGAGAATGGAAGATAAAATCCCCGATCTGACGGGCGCGGATATTTTTGCTCTGCGGCGGGGATTTGAGTGTGAAATAATGTCCGAGAAATTGTACAACAAGGTTAATGCCGAGTATCTGAATTTTATCTCGGAAATGAAGAAGGAGCCAACGGACGTGGTGATCGGCTCGGCGTATGAGATAGTGTGGAAAGACGATATTACGCATTATCTCGAAAACGAGGCGCTTGATTTATCTCCGAAGCAGTTTTCAGCGCTTTTGTCCTCGAAAAATACGCTGGACGAGATTTACGGGGAATGGTGTTCCAACGGCGAGCTGCACAGCTACGATGACATTGCTATAGCACTCAAGGACACGGCGGAGCATATTGCGTATTCGCTTGAACGGGAGCAGCCGCCCGTTATTCCCGAACAAAAAGTCGAGAAATTCCCCGAACAGAAAACGGAAGATAAATCCGCACCAAAGCGGAAATCTAGGTAGGAGGTGTTTTTATGGCTAGAAAGAAGAAATTTACCGCCGCGGAAAAAGCCGCTTTCGCTGAGAAAAAGAAAAACGAAATGGACGAGATGATACAGCGCATTGACGAGGGCGTTAAGGCGGTTTTCGAGTC
>JAMPFE010000086.1 GCA_023664705.1 Lachnospiraceae bacterium
GCACAATTCCCATTCCGTCGCGTGCCATTCCGAAAATTCTCCGAACAACGGGCGCGTAACGCTCGTCGATAAGCAAGTGGTTTTTGTCGGCGGGGTCTTTGATGTAGCCGTAGGGTGCTTTCGTGCCGATGAATTTACCTTGCTTTTGGCGCGTCAGCAATGCCGATTTTACTTTCTTACTTATATCTTGCGCGTACCATTCGTTTCCGAAAACCTGATTAAGAAATTATCTCGCAAGAATCAATGATTACATCATAAATTCCAAGGCAAGGCGCTTTTTTCACGGTATACGTCAAGTGAAATCCCATCGGTATTCCGCACAAATAAATGTTAAGATGCCGATACGCGGGAACGATAATTCTCTCAAGCATCTCGCCATAAATTTCGGTATTGCTCACGTCGCATTCCGCAACGTTTTTGATCCGCTCCATCGCCGCTTTGATACCATCGATCTGCTTTTGGTGCAGCGCTCCGACGTTCTGACTTTCGGCGATTTTTTCGGTGAGTTTGGTAATTTCGCCATCGTAAAATTCCGTCTGCTGCTTCAAATCGTCCTTAGTGATCAATTCCTCAAGCATAAGGTCGATAGCCTTGCGCTTTTTGTTTTTCAGAACTTCAATTTCGGCTTTAAGCGGAGCGACATCGACCACCTTTTGATTTTTCTGAATAAGCCGAATTTCATTCAGCATTTCCTTTTCAAGCGAGGCTCTGAGGTTCTGCACGCTTGCCAGCAGCGTCTGCATCGCCTTGTCAAGAACCCTCTCATCAATTGAATGATTATCGCAGCCGATATTCTCTCCGTTAGGAGCAATCCTCGGCGCAGTGCCGTAGATCTGACGATTGCGGCAGCCGACTTGCCGATACGGATTTGTTGCCGAACCCGAAACGGTATAACTGTAACCGCATTTGCTGCAGATCATTTTTCCGCTAAACCAATAGGTTCGCGAATGTTTTCTTCCCTCACGTGATTTCTTGCTCCTGCGCAGCATTTCCGCTTGGGTTGAATCCCATATTTCACGGGAAATTATTCCCTCGTGGTGATTGCGAATTGTAATAAGCGGCGCTTCGGGATTATCGCCGTGATTTACGGCAGCTTTTTCGGCGAGTACATTAGGTGTGTAAACTTTCCATTGCGTTAAGTCACCTACGTACTTTTCGTTTTTCAAAATTTTAAGCACGTGCTGAGGACTCCAAACGCGGTTTTTCAATGTGGGAATTCCTCTGTCGCTCAGTTCGTGTGCAATGGTGTGCGAGCCTTTTCCATCGTAAAGATAACTGTGGAAAATTTCCTTTACGATCTCGGCTTCTTCGGGAACAATTTCGAGCTTTCCGTCAACGACTTTGTAGCCGTAAATCCGCCCGCAACCGAGCACCACGCCGTTTTCCATTCGTCTGCGCATACCCCATTTAACGCGCTCAGAAATTTTGCGGCTTTCCTCTTGAGCAATTGACGACATAATCGTTAAGCGAAGTTCGCCGTCCTTGTCGCGCGTGTCAATGCCGTCGTTCATAAATATAACGCCGATTTTTAATTCGGACAGCCTACGCGTGTAATTCAGCGTATCGATGGTATTTCTCGCAAAACGTGAAACCTCTTTGGCGAGAATTAAATTGATTTTTTCAGTTTCGCAATCGGCGATCATTCGGTTGAAACCATCGCGCTTTTTGGTCGAAGTCCCGGTTATGCCTTCGTCAAAATAAACCTCGATCAACTCATAATCTTCGTGCCCGCTTATGTATTCGGTGAAATATTTAATTTGCGCCGAAAGCGAGTGAAGCTGATCTTCCATGTCCGTTGAAACGCGGCAGTACGCCGCAACTTTGATTTTGCTATACATTGTACCTCCTCTCCCGAATTATCGGGAACGTTCAAAAATTCGGACATTCCCCTGCATATTTATTATAACACAACTTGAATTTAAAATCAAGAGCTTTTTTAAAATTTTGCAGGGAAATATCCTAACTTAATGTAATTTACGCGGCTTTATCTATCTTGTTGTTTTGCATTGAGATAAGCTGTTCCAACTGCTCGTCCGTTATCAAACCTTGCTTGTGAAATTCCTTGTAATATCCGATTTTCATTGCCTTGATAAATTCGGTTTTGCAATCGTCGGGAAGCTGAAATTGTGAATCTGCATTTTGTAAAATTATTCTCAATAAGTACCTCCTTATCTTCGAGGACGCATTTGAGGCGCGTCCTGTTTCCGCTGCTGTTCAATTAGCTTTGAAATATAATCGCCTTGCGAAATTTCTCGATATGTATCGGCAATATCCGAATACTCGCGGAGTAATTCAGCGCACTTGTTGTAATGCTCCCTGATAGGCGCGGCTTTTTGTTCCGTCTCGGCGATGACACCTTTGAGGTATTCGTGATCCGAACGGCTCTCAATGTTTTGCCGTGCGAGGGTTTCCTTGTACATTTTTGCGCGAAGCTGTTCCTCTGCCGTGAGGTTTTCTTTTTCGACAAGCGAAAAATATTCCTCTGCCTGTGCCGCAAGGCTTTTCAGTAAATTGCATTTGGTTTCCATAGTGTTTACCTCCCGTAATGATTTTTGTTTTTCAATTTCAAGCTGCTTGACCCTGCCGTCAAGCTCGCCTATTGAACGAATATTATCCCGATTGATTATTGCAAGCTGAGCCGACAATTTGTAAACATCGGGGTGGCGGTTTTTCGAGTTGTCGAGTTCGTAAATCGTTGCGGTGTACCGCTCGCTCATCTCGGACGATGCGGACAAAAGTCTGCTGCCCGAACCCACATCTTTCCACAAAACTCTTGAAGCAAGCTGTTCAACGGTGTAATCCTCTCCGAGAGTTTTTAGGCGAACCGCTCTTTGTTGGTTCGGCGCTTTAATCGAAATATATTTTCCTCGCTTGACTGTGTAGCTCAGTATTTCCAACTCGGCGAGAAGCTCGTCAACGTTCTTAACCTTGAGTATCAAGCGGTCGATCTCGGCGCGGATTTTTTCTTTCCACGACGTGCCGTGCTGTTTGTGTTCCCACTCGTTATACTCAATACCTCGCGATCCTTGCTTCGGCTCAATCGGTTTTATTCCGAACGCGAGGCAGACCCTGTCCGAAATCTCGCGGAGATTTTTGCGAGTGGTGAGGTTGTCATTAAATTTTTGCCCGTCAATTCCGTAGGCGTTTATGATGATGTGATTGTGGATGTGATTTTTGTCGGTGTGAGTAGCAATCACTACTTGGCAATTATCGCCGAACGCTTTTCTCGCAAAAGTCCGACCGATCTTGTGAGCGTCCTCCGGCGAGATTTTATCTTTCGGGTCGAATGACTGTATGTAGTGGATCGCTTTCACTCGACCTTTGCCTTGCTTCGGGATAGGTTCATCGAACTTGTGACTTGAAAAATGCTCATAGACTACTTTCATCATAAGGTATGCGTCCTTTGCGTTCGGTAAGCAGTTGACCGAGTTGGTGTAGAGTAAATCTTCAGTCTTGTCGGGATTGAGTATGTAGCTTAGGCTACGCTCAACGGTAGTGTGGATAGATATTGATTTAAGGATCGGCATAGCGATTCGACATCCTTTCGCAAATTTTCCACGTCATCGGAATAGACGTTATGTGTTTCGTTGGCTTTCTTGACGAGTTGATTGATGTTTGCCCCAATAATTCTGAGAGCTTTCATCACATCACCAACCGCTTCCATATTGTAATAGCTGACGTGACCGGTGAGGGCAATGTGCCGAATAAACTCTCCTGTTTTCATCATAACTTTGGCTGACCTGCATTCGATCACTTTCCATTCGTCCATCGAGAAGATGACCTCTTTGCGTTTTACCTGCTTGTACTTTCTCATGAAATTTTGATCTCCTATCGTTTTTGAGTTTGGCTTTCAATGCCTAGTGGTTTGGGGGTTATTTCTTTTAGGGCGGCAGGTTCCCTAAAAGAGTTCGAGGGGGTCTGCTCTCGAACTGGAAGAAAATTCCAAAGTATACGGGATTTTCTCTGCTTGCTAAGATTACAAAAACATCGGAATACGAATTTTTATTTTTTCAAATCCGCCGCGCGCATGCGCGACCCCCTCGATTTTCTTTTCAAGTCTTTTCTTTCCTCAGAGCTTGATAATCCCCTTTTTATCGAGTGCGATCCCATCGATCAAGCAAAGCAGCTTGGTCGTTTCCTCATCGCTCAATTCGGTTCGCATTTTGCGCACCATTGTCGCTTCGGAAATTCCAAGTTCCTTTGCCAGCTCCCATTGAAAGACCTTTTGCTCTCGAAGCTCATCACGTATGATTTGGTTTGCCATAAAAATTCCTCCTTATGATTTTTTGACGATTATAACGATGACGACGGCTTTTCTCTTGCGGCGAACAGAGAATTGTGATCGTCGTTGTCATCATCGTAAAATCATTATACAACAAAAAATTGGACTGTGCCGTATATGCCATAATCCGAATTTTTTTATTTTTTTGCCCCTCGAATTCCATATATAGAATTTTTTCGGGAGCAAATCGGGGGTATTGACTTTGAACTCAGAATGTGTTATTATATAATATAATAGGTATGACGAAGGGAGAAAATTTTTATGGAAGTTAAATTAACGATGGGCGAGAAGCTGAAAGATCTGCGGATAGAAAGAAAGCTGACTACCAAACAGGTTAGTCAGCTTACGGGAATATCCGAGGCGGTCTATAACGGGTTGGAGAATGATAATGACCGCGACACGGGTTACAGCAGGATCATAGCCCTCGCAAAATTCTATGACGTTCCAACGGATTATCTACTGGGGTTCACCGAGAGCCGCATTACAAAAAATATTGAGCTAAAGCAGCTGCACCTTAGCGACAAGGCTATTGGAGTTTTGTTGAGCGGCAAGCAGAACAATTATATTATAAGCGATCTGATTGAGCATAAGGAGTTTTCCAACCTGATTAACTCGATTGACGTTTATGTTCGGCAGCTTGCCGCGTCGCATATCGGAACGGTCAACAATATGCTGACGATAGCCCAGCGCGGGATCGAGAATTATTACTCGAACAGCAAGCCCAAGCCCGATGACTTTAACAATGCGATGAATTATTTGAACGAGACGGTTGTGAACGAGGATGATTTTCTCCGCTTCAGGATCTCCGAGAGGTTCAACCAAATTCTCCGCGATGTGTACGAATTGTACAAGGCGGGCGTCGGGGATAAAATTCCTCAAAAGAAAAATTACATAAATGAAATGACGGGAGATATTCTCACTGTGCTTGATAAAATAAAGTCCGGCGAGGTCAAGGTCGAGAGCATCGATGACGCGATAGCGGCTATGATGAAGCAGATGGGAGTGTCGGACAAGGATATGGCGGAGGCGGTGCTGGCGGTCGGTGGGATTTTTGAGGGCAACGGAGAGGATAAGAAGAATTGAAAAAAGCATAAAAGTGCGCGGAATGATCAACATACTGCACACTCACAATACAAGCTTTCAATAGTATGTCGCTATCCCGATCGAAACCGCCAAGCAAAAGTTAGCATATGGTATCAATCTGTGAGTGAGATCGCTCCTAAAAAATCCGAGTGAGTATGCCATTGCAAGCAAAAAATCCAAAGCTGGCAAAATGCGAAGGGCATATTCACAAGCAAGAAATGTGTTCGCAAGTTAGCCTTGCGTAACCACCTCTGGACAAAGCTGCGCGAAAAATTTTTTGAAGGGTCTCACTATCCCGATCGAAATCGCCAAGTGATAGTTAGTTATAACCATTCGGCGAAAAACAGCTAAAAGAAGAATACATATTCTTATGTTTTTTGAATTGTTAGCAAGCCAAATACAAGTTACTAACAAGAAGTGCTTCTCCGCGCAGAGCAAGTTGTATTGTGCTTATTTTACTACAATAAAAAACAGCGGAGGAATACCCCCGCTGGAACGTCCATATTAATTCAACAATGTTTCCTTGTCATTCTCAACTGAGTAGCTTGACACATTTTCAATAACCGATTCACTTGATGACTGCATCTCATTTCTATGCTCAACCGCACCAAAATACCACGACAACACGATCGCTAAAAGCATCAAAACCACAACAGCATTAAAAATAATCGGAAATTTAATGCTAATGGAATTTTCTGCTCTTGCCCTTGTCAATTCCTGAATAAACTTAAATAAAATAAACAATGTATTAACAAGCACAAACCCTATAAGAACCACGATCAACAGCACTCTGTATATGCTCGCTTGATGCATATTTTGCAATACAGAAGTCGAAAAGGTAATGTTGCTTATGAACGCCAAGATTATTGCAGCAAATATTCCGAGGATGGCTATGTATTCCTTTTGAGCACTTTCCATCGCACCCCGCATCTCATCAAGCTCTTTTCGGGAAGCATCTAATTTATTTTGGGAATCGTGGATTTCTTCATGTGTTGTATAAAACGCCTCATTAAGCTGCTTTATAGCATCAGTCTGCGACGATGCTAATAACGATATTTGAAAACTAACACGATCATTTAAATCCAAAAGCTTGTCATATATGTCATTTTCAGCTTTCTCCCTGTTGTAACCCTTTACAAGAATTAAAAGGTTTTGACCGAGAATATCAATCGTTCCTTCAGACTCGGGTTCGTTGATTTCATTAATAACCGCCCATATATCTGTGTCATAGTGCCTGAAATTGCCAGTTTGCTTATCGTTTGATGAATACAAATCCTGCAGTTTTTTAAAATAGTCAAAACGCAGTTTCTTGCCGTCATCAGTTTTCTCACCCAAATCCTGAAGTTTTGACAAATCCCTCATTATACTCATAAAGGTATTGCGATATTGACTTTCATTTTTAGTATCCATTATCCGCAAAGTCCCTCCGAATCAAATCTTTAGGAATATATCGACGATATCCGACACCACCATTAAATATTGTTTCCCAAGCGCCACCTTCTTTGTGAGTTTCTGTGACCAGATCCCATGGATCCATATTTCGCTTTTCTTCTATCGTGCGGTCTACAAGATCCCTGTCAACATCTTCGTCAAAATCCGTATTATTACCAATTCTAATAATCGGCATTGCACCATAGTGACAAAAAGCATAGTAAACCTTTGGAACAACCGGTCCGAATTTCCAAGCCTCAATTTCATCTATAAAAGCTGGTACGTTAAATATGCTGAGATGTCTACCCTGAATATAATACAAGATTTTCTGCAATTGCAGATTAGTGATAGGCTCATCATCTGCCACACATTTCACAACAATATAGTTTGCTAGTTCTAATGCCGACATCATTACTACCACTCCTTTCTCCTTAATATTATATGCGGGATTGAACTGCAAAACACTGCATAAACTTATCTCAATCCCATTATAGCATTTTTTTTGTTTATTTGTGCATTTTTAAAAAAAATGATTAAAAAAACGTTAAGTTTATGCACTTTGACTATAATCGCTTGTTTGCAAAGCTCATTTTTGGTGAAATTTCCTCTAAAACTATGCACCTAGATAAACTCTCTAAATGCATAGTTTAAGTTATTAATGACTATGATGTAAATAAGGAATGCTTTCTATAAATCATTCCTACTTCCTTACGCGTACAGTTCTCCTGCCGTATCCTTGTAGTACTCCGCCTGCGCCGCCCAAAGCTCCCCGTAAACGCCGCCCTTGGCTATCA
>JAMPFE010000087.1 GCA_023664705.1 Lachnospiraceae bacterium
GGTGTATCTCTGCTAAAATTTTTCCCGTAATGGAGGATACATCAATGAACATTTTAGAAGGCTTATTTTTCGGCAGTCAAGTGCCGTTCGATGAGGTAGACGTAAACTGCCCCGAATATTATAGGGCGGGTGACAAGGTGGACGAGATTAAGGCAAAGATACTCGAACGCTATCCCGAATTGGTGCAGCTTATGGAAGATTATCATAATGCGCAGATGGAACAAATCAGTCTCGGCACATTTCATCATTTTTCGGTTGGCTTTAAAGCCGGAGCGCAACTTATGCTTGAAATGCTGAAAGAGCTTTGATAAACTGGAGCCGATCTCACACGAGGTCGGCTCATAAACAGCGGGTCACTAACTGTGCTTGTGTTCAATGGGCTTTTTTGTACGAGTTCCCCCAAACCGCCATAGCATCTATGATCGGTCGCATAGACTCGCCCAATTCGGATAACGAATACTCAACGCGCGGCGGCACTTCGGGATAGACCGTGCGGATAATTATCCCGTCGTCCTCCATTGAGCGCAGACTGTCCGTGAGAACTTTTTGGCTCACACCGCCCAAATCTTTGCGCAGTTCATTAAACCGCCACGGACGGGAAAGCAGATTTCTCATTATCAGTAATTTCCATTTGCTTCCAATTAAGGCAACGGTAGTGGCGACGGGGCAAGTGGGCATTTCTTCTTTGGTGAGCATACGGATACCTCCAACAGTTTAAAATATAATGTTATATTTTAATTATAATATATATTCTCTAAAAT
Source organism: Lachnospiraceae bacterium (assembly GCA_023664705.1). Classification (GTDB taxonomy): domain Bacteria; phylum Bacillota; class Clostridia; order Oscillospirales; family Ruminococcaceae; genus CAG-115. The sequence goes on from JAMPFE010000087.1 coordinate 762, forward strand.
GTCAAGAGAATTTTTTTCTTTGTGAGCCGTCTGTTTATGCAAAAGTTACAAAAAAGTAACTAAGTTATAAAAAAGTGCGTACTTGTTTTACAAAAAAGGTCGTGCTATAATACCATTACAGAGAGTGAAATGCTCGCTGAATACATTACTAGGAGGTCATTATTATGGCACTTGCAAATCTTCACGACTGGAACAGCGACAGCGAAAACGTTGCCGCGACCGCTTGCGGTTCCGGTGACAAACCCGCTGCTTGCGGATCAAGCGACAAGCCCGCTGCTTGCGGTTCGGGTGACAAGCCCTCCGCTTGCGGATCGGGTGATAAGCCCGAGGAAAAGCCCTCGGCTTGCGGTTCTGCTTGCGGAGCGGGAGATAAGTAATTCACCCATTCGGCGACGAAAAGTGTTTCCGAGCGGATTTTCCGCTCGGAAATATTCGCTATTATTCGGGAAACCGATTTATATATCAAGTGAGGCGGGTGAGTGCGATGAGCGCAGCAAAGAGAAATTCATCACACTCAACGAGGGCAAATCAGAGCGCAACGGAGATTTGCCCGAACGCCGAGCGTTTTAAATAAGAGGTACACAATGAGCAAGTTTTTTTCTTTTCAGTGGCACATTACGGACGACTGCGACCAGCGCTGCAAGCATTGCTACATCTTCTCGGAGGATAATTGCAAGCCGCTTGACACGATGACGTGGGAGCAGATACAGGACACGTTCTACAACTGTCTCGATTTTTGCGAGGTACATAAACGGGAGCCGTATTTTTATATCACGGGCGGCGATCCGATTTTACACAAGGATTTTTGGCGGCTGCTCGGTCTAATGAAGGAGAACGGAATTCCGTTTACCATACTCGGCAATCCGTTCCATTTGACCGACGAGGTTTGCCGAAAATTAAAGGAGTGCGGCTGCGAAAAATATCAGCTTTCTATTGACGGAACGAGGGAAACGCACGATTGGTTTCGCAAATCGGGCAGCTTCGATATTACGCTCGAAAAGCTGGAGTGTATCAAAAAAGCGGGAATTCGCGCGGTGGTGATGACTACCGTTTCGGGAACGAATATTGACGAAATTCCCGATATTATCGATACGGTCGCGGGAAAAGCTGACGTGTTCGCGTTCGCGCGGTACTGCCCGACGAGCGGGGAAAAGGACACGGATATTGAGCCTTTGCGTTACCGCGAATTGCTGGCGGTCTGCGATAAGAAATTCAAGGAATACGAGGCAAGCGGCTGCACGACTTATTTCAACAAAAAAGACCATTTGTGGACGCTCTACGAGTACGAAACGGGTGAATTTAAAATTCCCGAAAACGCCGAGAGCGGTATGATTTACGGCGGCTGCAACTGCGGAAACTGCCACATTACGATACTCCCGAACGGAGATGTTTACGCTTGCCGCAGAGTGCAGAACAGCAAGGTCGGAAACGTTTTCGAGGACAGGCTCGCGGACGTTTGGGTGTGCGAAATGGAGGAATACCGCGATTACACGAAATTCGAGAAATGCTCGAAATGCGAGCTGCTTGCGTTCTGCCGCGGCTGCCCCGCAGTGGCTAGCGGCAAAAACGGCGATTTCTATGCCGCAGATCCGCAATGTTGGAAATAAGTGAGGCGTGTGAGCGCGATGAGCGAAGCTCATCGCGCTCAGCGAGGGCAAACCGAGCGTAGCGAGTGTTTGCCCGAACGCCGAACATTTTAAATAAGGAGATTTAGCAATGTTAATGGATATTATAAAGGCTCGTCATTCCATAAGAAAATACACCGATAAGCAAATTTCGCGCGCCGACCTTGAACTGATTTTGGAGGCGGGAAACTACGCTCCCAACGCAGGAGGCGGTCAGCGGAGTATGATAGTTGGAATTCGCGACAAAGAATTGACTACCAAAATCGGGATAATGAACCTCGCGAAATTCGACCGTTCGCGGCTTGTCGGCTCGTATGTTTCAAAGGAACAGCCCAGCACTATCGACGATCCGAGCATAAAAAACGGCTTTTACGGTGCGCCGTGCGTGGCGGCGATCTTCGGGCAGAGCAATTTCGCGTTTCGCGTGGCGGACGCGTTCTGCATCGCGGAAAATATGGTGCTGCAAGCAACAGAACTCGGAATTTCCTCCTGCATTATTTCGCGCGGCGAGGAAACATTCGATAATCCCGAGGGCAGGGAAATTCTCAAAGAGTGGAAAATTCCCGAAAATTATTCCTGCGTGTGTTTTGTGATCTTCGGGTATATCGACGGCGATGTTCCGCAGACAAAGCCGCGCAGAGCCGACCGAATAAAAATCATTGACGCGGAGGGAAATTAAATGGACGCGAAAACCTGTTTGAAAAAATTACAGCTTGTTGGTGTGCTGTCGTTCGCTACGGTTGACGGCGAGGGAAATCCGCAGATACGCTGCATAAGCGCCATTCACTTTGACGATGAGAGCTTTTATTTCTTCACGGCGCGCGGAAAAAATTTCTGCCGCGAGTTGCTGAACGATGGGCGTGTTCAGATACTCGCCTACACGCGTTTCAAGGAAATGATACGGGTATCCGCGAAAGCCGTTCCCGTATCCGATGAGCGGCAAAAGGCTTGTATCGACACGATTTTTGAGGAACAGCCGTATCTCGCTAACGTCTATCCCGATGATACGCGAAAAATCGGTATTATTTTTGAGATAAAGGACGCACAATTCGAGTATTTCAACCTCGGAGTAAATCCGATTTTCAGGGAAACCTATACGATAGGAAATTCAAACTCCGAATACAAGGGCTACCGCATAACCGATAAGTGTATCGCCTGCGGAAAATGCGCGAAAAACTGTCCGCAGCAGTGCATAAAATCGGGAACGCCTTTTGAGATCGTTCCCGAAAATTGTTTGCATTGCGGCGCGTGCTTTGAGAACTGCCCCGTAAAAGCGGTAGAGAGGCTGGGATAACCGTGAACCAAGCCGAAAGACAATTATTTCTAATAAAATATCTGCTGTCGGAGGATCGGCAATATGACAACGTTGATATCCTAAACGGCGCGGAGGAGCGTTTCAAGCTGTTCCGCAGTCTTGTAAACGTTCGAGCGCCGAAGCCAATCTCCGATGAATTTCTTAAAATTCAAGACGATTTTTTACGCGAAAAAATCGCCGAAAAAGGTGTTTTCGATTATCGAGAGTTAACTCCCATCGAGCCACGAATTTACTTGTGGCAAGGCGATATTACAACGTTGAAATGCGGCGCGATCGTCAATGCTGCGAATTCGCAAATGCTCGGCTGCTTTTGCCCCTGTCACGGCTGCATCGACAACGCCATACACACTTTTTCGGGGGTGCAATTGCGCTTGGAGTGCGCCGAAATAATGCGCAAACAAGGTTTTGAAGAACCGATAGGAAAAGCGAAGATAACGGCGGCGTATAATCTGCCGTGCGAAAAAATTATCCACACGGTGGGTCCGTATGTTGGCGGTAAACTCACCGAAAAGCATTGCGAATTATTGCGCTCTTGCTACTCGGAGTGCCTGAAAACAGCCGTACAGAACGGGATCGCTAGCATTGCGTTCTGTTGCATCTCCACGGGAGAATTTCGGTTTCCTAACGAAAAAGCCGCCGAAATCGCCGTGAAAACGGTGCGTGGATTTCTGCAAAATAACCAAAAAATCGAGGTGATTTTTAATGTTTTCAAGGATAACGACCTCAAAATCTACGACAAATTACTCGGCGGAAATTGAGAAGTTAAAAACCGCTTTGGAGAGCGCCGATGCCGTTGTGATAGGCGCGGGAGCGGGGCTTTCGACCTCTGCCGGATTCACCTATTCGGGCGAGCGTTTTCACAAATATTTTGCTGATTTTGAAGAAAAATACGGATTTCGCGATATGTATTCGGGAGCGTTCTGTCGATATGACACGCAAGAGGAACACTGGGCTTATTGGAGCAGATTTATCACCGTGAACCGCTATACGGACGCGCCTAAACCCGTTTATTCCGACCTCTTGAAACTTGTTGAGAACAAGGACTATTTTGTCATTACCACAAACGTCGATCACTGCTTTCAAAAGGCGGGATTTGATAAAAGGCGGCTGTTTTACACGCAGGGCGATTACGGGCTTTTTCAATGCTCCGAACCGTGCTGCAATGAAACGTTCGACAACGAGGAAATTATTCGCGAAATGGTGGAAAGTCAGGCTAATATGTGCATACCGTCCGAGCTGCTCCCAAAATGCCCTCATTGCGGAAAGCCGCTGACTATGAACCTTCGCTCCGATGACAAATTCGTCGAGGACGAGGGCTGGCATAAGGCTTCGGAGCGTTACTCGAACTTTATCCGCTCGCGGAAAGATCAGCGCGTTCTGTACCTCGAGCTCGGCGTAGGCTACAACACTCCCGTCATCATAAAATATCCGTTTTGGCAGCTCACCGCCGCGAACCCGAAAGCCGTGTACGCCTGCGTTAATTTGGGAGAGGCAGTTTGTCCGAAAGAGATTGAGCGGCAGTCGATATGTATTGATTCAGACATTGGCGAGATTATAAAAAGTTGTTGAATGACATAGGAGGTTGACAAAATGGCACGTTTTCAGCAAACCAAATGGTTTCCGGCGCTCAAAGCTGCCTTTCCGCATACGATTCCGATTTTTGCGGGCTTTTGGTTTCTTGGGCTGACTTACGGCATTTATATGAACGTGTCCGGCTTCAATTTTTTGTATCCTATGTTAATGAGCTTGACCATCTTTGCGGGTTCCGTAGAGTTCGTTGCGGTAAATATGTTGTTAGGTTCTTTCGATCCGCTCCAGGCGTTTGCAATGACGCTTATGATCAATGCCCGACATTTGTTTTACGGTATCTCTATGCTGGATAAATATAAAGGCACGGGTTGGAAAAAGTTTTATCTGATTTTCGGAATGTGTGACGAAAGTTTTTCCATTAACTACACATCGGAAATCCCGCCGGATATAGACAGAGGCTGGTTTATGTTTTTTGTCACGCTGCTCAATCATTTTTATTGGTTTTCCGGTGCAACATTGGGCGGCATATTCGGCTCGCTGATCCACTTTAATACCGAAGGACTTGACTTTGTAATGACTGCGATGTTTGTTGTTATTTTTTTGGAACAATGGACGAAAGACAAAAAGCATATCAGTGCGCTTCTTGGAATAGGGCTGTCACTTCTGTGCTTGGTCGCGTTCGGAGCGGATAAATTTATCATTCCGTCTATGGTTGCTATTCTTGCCGTGCTGACTCTTATCCGCAAGTCTATTGAGAAGGATGGTGCGGAAAAGTGACGGTAACGGAACAGATTATCACAATCGCAATGGTTTTGATCGCAACTATGCTGACAAGATTTTTGCCGTTTTTACTGTTTCCGGCAGGCAAACCGACTCCCAAATACATACAGTATCTCGGCAAAGTGCTTCCGGCTTCCGTATTCGGACTGCTTGTGGTTTACTGCTTGAAAGACGTTAGCATTTTTGTCGGCAGCCGCGGCATTCCCGAATTGATCTCAATAGTCGTTGTGGTTGCCCTGCACCTTTGGAAAAAACAAATGCTCCTGTCTATCGCCGGAGGTACGGTTTGCTATATGCTGCTCGTGCAGTTGGTTTTTTAACTCGGAGGTGAGTATGCACGACATCTGGAACCCGTGGCACGGCTGCGTAAAATGCTCCGAGGGTTGCGAAAACTGCTATATGTATTTTCTCGATGAACAGCGCGGAAAGAACGGATCGGAAATATACCGCACCAAAAGCGCATTTGATTATCCGCTGCAAAAGCATAGAAACGGCGCGTACAAAATTCAAAGCGGCGAGCTTATCCGAGTTTGTATGACCTCGGATTTCTTTTTGGAGGAAGCAGACGAGTGGCGCAGCGAGGCTTGGGAAATTATGCGCTGCCGCCCCGATGTGAAATTTTTCCTGCTTACAAAGCGTCCTCATTGCATTCGTGAGTGTTTGCCGGAGGATTGGGGAAACGGCTTTGAAAATGTAATGCTGAATGTTACCTGTGAAAATCAACGCCGTGTCGACGAGCGTATCCCGATATTGCTCGATCTGCCGTTCAAGCACAAAGGAATAATGTGTGCGCCGTTTATCGGGTCGGTAAGCATCGGAAAATATCTCGACAGCGGACAGATCGAACAAGTGATCTGCGGCGGCGAAAATTACGGCGGTTCGCGTCCGTGTGATTTCGATTGGGTGAAAAGTTTGCATAACGAGTGCGTGAGCCGAAACATTACGTTCTGCTTTATCGAAACGGGAACGGTTTTCATCAAGGACGGCAAGCGGTATGTTCTTCCGAAAAAACAAATTCAAAGCGTAATGGCGTTCAAGTCGGGAATGAATTTTATCGGTAAGCCGATAGAGTGGAAGCTCACCGACCGTTTTGGCAACGATGTTCCTGAAAGCGAGTTGTACGTTCCGCATTACGGCGGTAATTGTGCGGCTTGCGGGAGCAAACCAATCTGTAACGGGTGCTCGGATTGCGGGAAATGCGGAACAAACTAAGTTGGTGATTATATTTGTCAAGAACGCGTTTAGAGCTCCGACAGATTCAATAAACAAATATGATTTTCCCGACATCTTTTGTCGGGATTTTTTTGCGGGGTTACTTTTAGGGCGTGGGTTTCCTAAAAAGATTAAAGCGGGGGTACCGCTTTAATCGGCGAAAATATACGTATATTTTCTGTGGCTTGCTAAAAGTTCCAAAACCCCAAGATTACGTATTCTTTTTTCA
>JAMPFE010000088.1 GCA_023664705.1 Lachnospiraceae bacterium
AAAAAATTAGCGCCGGAATTTGCATCCGGCGCATTGGGTTTATCCGAAATATCCGATTTTATTGCCGTTCTCGTACATTTCGCTGTCGTACTCGCTTCTGCCGCCGCCCTCGTCGACCACCCAGCCGAAGCCGTTGATGAATATTTTTCCGTCCTTTTTCTGCCCGTGCATCGCGGGGTTGATATTCGGATTTGCGGAGGTTTCCGCCTGCGGCTTGACCTCAATTTGCTCGGGCGTGTAAGTCGGCTCTGTATCGGGATTTGTGAGTATTTCCTCATCCTCGATAATCGGGGGAGCGGGCGGCTCGGTTATCTTTTCGGGTTCGGGGAAATTCTGCTCGATTTCGATACCGCCGTCCTCGATGAAATTCTCGCTTTCCTTGTCGGGGTCGGTTTCAACAGGAGCGTTGTTTGCCGCGCTGCTATCGGGTTTCGTAACCGTACTCGCCTCGGGCTGCTGTATCTCAATCGGCTTGGTTTCCTCATGGCTCGGCGTGGAGATTTTCACGCTGATTTCGGTATTGCTCTCGGTAGAGGGTATGCTTGTCGTGAGCTGTTCGTTAGGCTTAAACTGCGCCGCGATGAGTACCGCGAGCGCCGCGCACAATGCCGTTCCGCCGCCTACTGCGAGACCTCTTTTTGTTTTCATTGTCATAAAATCACCTGTCCTTTCATCGGTGCTTTGCTGTTATCTGCATTTTACCACATCTGTTTTGCCAAATCCAGCGATTTTTTGTGAATTCTACATAAACAACAAAACAATTTCTTTTTCCTGTTGAAATGTATCAGAATTTCGGCGTGTACTTGGATTTCACGCAGAGCCGGATTTTCATCGACGGCAGCACGTCGCCGCAGAATGACAACGGCACTTCCAAGGTTATATACGATGTCGCGGAGAATTGTTTTATGGCATTGGAATTCGGCGCAAACACCGTATTTTCAACATCGACCGAAAGCCCGTAAACGCTATATTCCACGCCGTCTGAATTATTTTTAACGTGTTTCCCGTCAACGGATTTTAATCCCAACAGATCGTCAATTCTACCGTAAACATCGCCCGTCGAGACCGCCGCGCTCCAGGAATTCCCCGAATATCTGTAACCGCCCGAATATCCCTCGCGCACGCCGTCATAGACGTTCGAATAATTCCCGACCGAGGTCGCGATAACCGCCGATTGTACCGCGTCCTTGACACCCGCCGAAATCGTGATAAGCCGAATGATCTGCCACAAAACCACAAAAAACATCATTCCCGCGAGCGCAATGACGACCGCTAAAGGCGCGGAGGAATAGGCTTTTCGGGAGCGAAGAAATTTTATAGCTTTTTTCACTTGAAATACACCTCGCTTTTCCCGCTTGCTTTCGCCGTGAGCGTTACGGGAAAACTCCCGAATTCGCCGAATCCGATATCCATTTGGTAAGTGCAAGTGACCGTGAATTCTTGATTTAATTGCACCTTTCCCGTTCGCGACCATTCGATCTTGGGTGTGATCCCCGTGCGTTCTGTAAGCACCTGTGCCCGCGCCGTTGTTTCCGAACCAATTCTGCCCGAAATTTCAGCCTCCCTCACAAGCTCATCCGCGTAATTATCCAACTGTATTTTCGCCGACACCACGGGCGCGACCGCCATTATAAGCGCGACTACCATGACCACAACGAGAACGACGATCACGATATCGAAATATCCCTCTCCGCGGCGGCTTTTCAATAATTTTTTCATTCGCACCTCCTACGCCATTGACCCGAGCGAGTCAAGCAGCTGCATTCCCATTACCACGAGATATGTCAGCAAGAACAGCATTAACATCCCGAACGAGAAAACGCGGATTTTCGGCGGTATTTTCGCCGCTTTTGCTTTCAAACGCTGCAACTCGATCAGCTTGAAATCGTGCGCGAGCATTTTAAAATATACCGCCGAATCATCTCCGCGAATTACGGATACTAATCCGCGCACCACGTCGGATAACTGCGCCGAGCCGATACGAGCCTCAAATCTTGTGAGCGCCGCCTCATAGCTTGAGGAGCGCATATCCGCGCAAGTCACATCGAGTTCGTAAGCGAAATGCACTCCCGCGTGCTTTTTGAAATTCTCCATAATGGAAAGCACATCGCGGCTTGTCTTTAATTCCTGCTCCACAGTCGCCACAAATCTCGGTAATTCCTGCTCAATAGCGTTGCGCTTTTCGCGCATTTTTTCGTCCGCTTTTCCGTTCTCGCGAAAGTAAATTGCGACTGCGAGAATTATGAAAAAGGGAATTAAAAGCGGCATAAAAAACGCGCACGGAACAGTCAGCAGAGCCACAGAAAGAGCCTTTACAAAAGACAGCGCGGTAAACGTTTCGGGCGTCATTTTAATTCCTGCGGATTTCAAGGAGCTTTCCAAGCGCGATTTTTTGTACTTATCCATCGGGATAATTTTGCCTATTTTCGCAGCAATTCCGAGCATAACAGCCTCGATATTTTTCGAGAGCTTTTTATCCTCGCGTCCTGTGTTCATTACGGCTTTCGAGGTTTTCAAGTAGGGGATTTTCAGCGCGTTCGCAAGCAGCATAAACAGCCCAATTGCAAGGAAAATTCCGAATATTATCATTAAAAATTCCACGAAAATCCCCCCTTAACGTTTATACTCAATCGGCTTGGTAAGTTTAATTACAATTGCCGTTGACACGAAGATCCCGACCGCCGAAACCGCCAACACGATCTGCCCGACAACGGTATTCATAAGGCTGTTGTACCATGCTTTGTTGAGCATATATAGCAGCGGGATATTGCCAATCACGAGGAACGCCATTGAAATAAATTCCTTGCGAGGTCCCGTTATCATGTACTCCAGATCTGCGTTGACAACCCGCATATCCGACAGCTTATTTACAATCGGCGTGAGCGTGGATTTCAAGCTGCGGTCGGTCTGGCAAAGAATAAGGCTGTCGCACCATTCGTGAAACACCTCGTTGTCGATCTTGGCTTTCATGTTGAGAATTGCTGCCGTGATGTCCGGATTGGATAATTTTATGCGGCTTATAAAGTTCTCGAAAACCGCTTTAACGGGCGCATTGAGGTAATGCACATTTTCTTCAATGGACGTGATGATGTCCTCGTTGCGCAAATATGCTGTGGTAATTATTGAGAGCGCAGTTTCCAACTCGGATGAGATCGCCTTTTTGTAATTCGTCGCGGTCGTCTTGACGTACCAGAACGGCACGAACATCAGCCCGACCGCCATAACGGGCGCAAGAAACGCGTTCCCGATAGCGACCGCGACGCAGATTCCGACCGCCGCCAAGCCGAGGGAACAAGCACATAAAATTCCGAACATATGTGAACGGTTGGTAAGCCGAAGAATTTCCTGCGCCTCTGTAATTTCTCTGCGAAAAACATTCGGCTTTTTCCTTTTCGTAGCCTCGTTGATCTGCGATTTAATGCTGTTCGGTTTCGCGAGAATTTTTGTAAAAATCCCCTCGGTAAATTCCATCGGAGAAATTCCGAACAGCAAGAAAAATCCCACAACCAAGCCTATAAATGCCACGGTCAAAATAGCGTTCATGCGGGTTTGCCCCCTTTCAAAATGTTGTCCAACTCGCCCTGCGGCATTCCGTTCTCCAACAGTCTGCGCTGCAAGGAGAGTGAGATCTGCTCGCCCTTGACAATAAATTTCCCGTTCTCCATGCGGTTTTCGGAAATCTTATACCGATAGAGCGAGTGGTATTCGCGGCTGCCGTCGGGCTTAATTTCGCACTCCATAATTTCCATAATTCGCCGCTGCTTGTTTTCAAGCTGCTTGGCATAAACCACGATAGGAAAGGCTTCTGTCACGAGGTTGAGGATCACATTGTCGTCAACGTTCGGATATTTGCGCTTGCAGAGCGTCACCATTCTGCGCCAAGTGGACTCGCACGAATTTGAGTGGATTGTTGTAATTACCGTGTGACCCGTTCGAGCCGCTTCCTGCGCCGAGTCAGCCTCGCTGCTTCTCATCTCGCCGACTACAATGTAATCGGGGTGGAAACGCAGCGCCATATCCAATAAATCGTCCTGCGAAATCGTTTTGCGATCGTCCTCGCTTTCGCGCGTAATGGTATGCACGACTTTATTCAAAACATTCCCCTGCGAATCCCGCACCACCAAATCCAATTCGCGCGACCCGCTTTCAATGGTGAGAATTCGTTTGTCGTAGGGAATTGTTGTCAAAAGCCAGCCCGTCAAGGTGGTTTTGCCCGATGACGTAGCGCCCGCAACGGTCGTAGAAACTCCGTATCTCACCAATGCCGACAATAATTCCATCATTTCGTCCGTCGCGGTTCCCGATTTTACGAAATCTTCTTTTTTCAGTTTCTGCGCGTTGACGATTCTGATCGAAGCCGCCACGCCGACATCTTCATCGACAAGCGGCGTTTTCAAAACCGCGATTCTTATGTTCTTGGATAAATGTCCGAGGATAGCCGGTGATGTGTTGTCTAAAACCATTCCCGAAACATGGAGCATACGCCGCACCACATTTATGGCATGGTCGGGCGATTCGAATTTCTCGTCGATTTTGACGTTCGTGCCGTTTGAATACTGCACCTCTATGTCATCCCAAGAATTGATATTTATTTCCTCAATTCCGGTGCCGAAAATGTATTTTGTGAGGAATGAGAACTCAGCCATTTCCGTGTAGAGCTTGTCGATCAGCTCTGTCTGCGACAGTCCCTCGACGGAAATTCGCTTATCAAGAAGATATTTCCCGATATACCGCTTGACCTGATTTTTTATCTCGTCGTTGCCGGAGTTGATATTATTGAGCCCGTCGATGATAAGCGAGGAATATTTGCCCGAGATCTCACCCTGAACCTCGGTCAGAACGTCGGCGAAATCCCGCTTATTTTCCGACTTGAAGAACAGATTTTGCGTATTGGAATTTGTTGTTAATTTCATAATTCAAACACCTCATTCGCAATTTTCGACACGGCTTTCCGAAAATCCTTGCTGTCCTTTTCGGTCAAACCCGCGAACAAATTCCCCGACAAAAACTGCTTGTAAACCTCATCGGAATGCGGAATTTTGAAATTAACGCCGCCTACCACCTGCTCAATATTCTCATCAGCCTGAAACGCGTCCACATTGCTCGCCGCCTTATACTGCTTATTCGCGTTGAACTTATTATCCAATAAAAGCGGCAGCTGAGAATTGAGGTAGCTGATAGATTTCAGATCGCATGAAACAAGCCGCAGAACCGCGTCGGATTCGATCAGCGAAACCGCCGACAGCGCGTCGTTGGTGATATTGCTCGTGCAGTCTATGATGATGTAATCACACATTTTCCGCAATTCGGCGAGTAATTCCTGTGCCTGCGTTTCCGTATACGGCGCATAAGAGAACGCGTTCTCGCCTTTCAGCATCGCAAGCATGGTAAGGAATTCATTTTTCTTATGCAAAATGGCGTTCTGCTTGATAAGATTTTCGTCCACGTGAGCCGCGCCGAGAATATTTCCGAGCGAGGTTTCCGCTTCAAGATCGGACGAGGGGCAGACGTAGGGCAGAGGCGGCGCGGACATATCCGCAAGTACAAGAATGACATTTTTCTTTTGCGAAGCAATGTAACGAGCGAGTTTCACACTCATAATGGTTTTGCCAGATGAAGGCGAACCCCAGACCGCCAGCACCTGATTATCCCGTCTGTCGGGCGGCAATTCAAAGCAATCATTTTCGGGGGAATTTATATCAAATTCGAGATCGAGTTCCTCATCATCGTCCCCGCGCGACATCAGCGATTTAAACAGATTCGGCATCAGAAGTCACCTCCGTTTCCGTATTATCCGAATTGCCCTCGGAATTGTTGTCCGAATTATTTTCGGAATTATCCTCGGGGTCAATAATTACCGTTTCGATTCCGGAATTATTTTCGTCGGAATTTTCCTCGGCACGGTTATCCTCGGCAATCTCGCTCTCCGAGGGAGTCTGCGGTATTTCGGGCGCGCCGCTGTTTTCTTGTTTTTCATTTTCCTGATTTAAGGCGACCTCCTGCAAATATTTTTCCTGCGCCGAAATAAATTTCTGTGCATTTTCTACCGTTCCGCGATAAACCAAAGCAACGTGAATCTCGCCTTCCGCTTCGAGTTCCGCGAGAATATTTGCTTGCATAGGTGTTACAAGCAAAGTCAGTGTTTCGGGCAGCTCAGTTTCTTCCTCGCCGTCGGGCTTGACCGTCACGGTTTCATCATCGTTACCCTTGCTGTCGGTGACAGCGATCACCTCAACATACTGCAGTTCTTCGGGAACAATTGTTTCGCCCTGCTCTTTGTAATCCACAGCGATAATCGACACGATATCCCCCGAAATTAACTTGCCCGAAAGCCCGCCCGCGAACGACGGAATTGTAATGGAAATCGCGCGTTTTTCGCCCGTCAAGCCGTACAAATACGCGTTTTCCGAAGCGGGCGTATCGCTGACCTTCGCCGCGAGAACGCACTCGCCCTTGATCATTTCCGCAGCCGCGTATTTTCCGACCACGTCCTCGGATTTCTGAAGCACATCATTGGGCATATTGTAAGCGCCGACCTCCACAACCTCAATGTCCTTAGAGGATATTTCCTGCCCGATTTTCAAGTCGCTTTTCACGCGCACAATCTTCATCGTGCTGCTTTTCGAGGCGTTAAAAAGCGGGGTAATGGCGAAGCAAATTACCAGCGCCAGCGCGATACAAACCACGCCGAGAACCGTTCTGTTTTTCAAAAATTTCATTGCCGTATTCCTTTCAAAAAATAAGTCTTGAAGCCAAATAACCGATAAAAATAAACGGCACAAACGGCAAGGATTTACTTGCCGTTTTACCGTTAATCTTGCAGAGAATATATTTCCCCGCGTAAAAAACGAGCATTGATATTTGCGCGAAAAGGAGCAGCGCAAAGCTGCCCCATAACCCGCAAACCACACTCAAAGCCGCCACCAGCTTGACATCGCCGCCGCCTATTTTTCCGGTAATTAACGCGACAGAAAAAAATATTATTGCAACAGCAACTCCTCACAGCTTTTCCAAATAGAAATTCGGTATCGCCGAAAAAAGCACGGCAACGCTGATCCAATTGGGAATTTCGCGGGTTCTGATGTCCATCACCGAGCCGACGCCAAGTATAACTGCGACCGTAAGGAATTGGAGTAATTCGATCATCCCTTGAATAGCGATAGGTAACTCTTTGAAATAGTCTCTGAGTTTTCCCCCGCTC
>JAMPFE010000089.1 GCA_023664705.1 Lachnospiraceae bacterium
TTTATTCCGAAGAAAAATGATGACTGCGGCGCTCAAAAAAATATCGGGCGCCGCTATTTTTGGAAAGGACAAACCAATGACGTTTTTTGAAAACGAACTCAAGAAAATGTTCGGGAACAATTCCGCGCTGACGGATATCCGATACGTCGGGAACGCGCTTGTGGGGCGGCTCACGGACGATACCATCGCCAAAATATCGTTTAAAACCGGCGACGTTCACGGGAAATTTGAATCGGCGCTTGTACAGATCATTAACACAAAAACCGGAGAGATCGACAGGCAGAGCTTGAATTTTCGTGATACGCTTGGAATAACCGAATCGACCGTTTATGCTTGGGAATACCGCGGAGAGGTCTCCTGGTACGGCTTTAAGCCGAGCGAACGTGATTACGAGTCGATGAACCAAGCCGCCGAGCAGTACCTCGAAATGTTTCTCGAACCCGTTCAGGATATGCGGCTGAGTATGTGACGGGGGTGATCGTATTTTTAACATAGACATCGGCGCGGATTTGGTAAATAAATTGTTCGATTATGTCACCGATTGGCTTTATCAGCAGATAATTAAAGTGTCGGGAGAATTTTTCGCGGTCATGAATACAATGGGCGCAGAATTGTTCGAATTGCCGTGGGTAAAACAGATCGTGCAATTATTTTCGAATTTCGGGTGGGCGTTATTTGTCGTGGGAATTATAGTCGCATTGTTCGATTTCGCGATAGAATCGCAAAGCGGTCGCGGCGATCCCAAAGCCCTCACACTGAATATAATTAAGGGCTTTTTCGCGGTCAATCTGTTCTGCACAGTACCCGTGCAGCTCTACGGATTTGCGGTATCTCTGCAAAGCAGTATGTCGGCGGATATGACGGGAGTGTAACATATTTAAGGACACCAAGCTGAATCCGCATTATAACAACATTGTTTTATAAAAAGAATGACCGCGGCGAAACAGCTGCGGTCACTTTTTTGAGAGATACGAACATTTGAGTAATATCAAGATGAAATATTTATCTAACAACCGTCAAAACACCCTTATCCATCTCGCAGACCGTATCGCAAAGCGCGTCTATATCCTCGGCTGAATGAGAAGCGATGAGAATTGTCTTTCCCTGCGCTTTCAAATCGAGAAGATACTGCCGCATATCCCGAACGCCGTCCTTATCCAGACCGTTCATCGGTTCGTCGAGGACAAGCAGCTCGGGATTCTCCATAATGGCTTGAGCCAAACCCAACCGCTGCCGCATTCCCAAAGAATATTTGCGGACATGGCGTTTTAAATTTGGGTCAAGCCCCACCCGCTCCATTATTCTGCGGATATCGTCCTTGGATATTTTTCCGCGCAGATTGGCGAGCAGCTTCAGATTTTTGAACCCCGAATAATACGGGATAAAGCCCGGTGTTTCGATAATAATTCCTGTATTTTTGGGGAAATCGCAATCCTTGCCTATGCGCTTTCCGCCGACGCGTATCTCGCCGCTCGTCGGCTTAACGAAGCCGCATACGCACTTCATCAGCATGGTTTTTCCGCTGCCGTTTCTGCCGATGAGACCGTGAATTTTTCCGCGCTCAAAACGGACGGATATATTTTTCAGAATTTCATTTTTTTGCAGAGTTAAATTAACATTGCCTATTTCAATCATAGCTAGCCGTTCTCCGTAAACCTAAGTTTTTTCAAAGCGAAAAAATTCCCCACAATAAGCGCCGCCAGCAGTCCCGCGAAATACAGAAACGAAGCCCGCATCGGATATATCGGCTCGCTTAAAATTTCCTCGTAGTGAAGCCAGATTATCGTGTTAGCCGTCGGGAACGCCCATTTTATCGGCGAATACAGCGAGGTCGTAGCCGTACCTAACGCCATTACCAAAACCGCTCCCGCAAGTCCCGCAGAACCGCCGAAAAGAATTTTCAGCAGATAAATTATCAGCGCGAGCGAAAGCAAATACATCGCTAAAAGCGCACTTGTCTGCCACAGAGCCCTCATCATCGGTATCTGATTGTAGAGGTTCGACGGCAAAAGCCGACTGTCGAAGCTGTTCGCCTCATCGGGAAAACGCGCGTTGTATTTTCGGATCGCTTCGCTCCATTCCGCGCCGAAATGTCCTCCCGAAAACAGAATACTTGCCGCGAAAATCGCCGCCATAAATGTAATTATCGCCATTATCAAAAACAATATTTGTCCGCAGAGCCAGCACTTTTTGCCCGTTCTCGAAACGCTGAACAGCGAGCTTCCCCCGAGCCGCGGATAATCCGACAGCAAAACGAGAAAAACCAGCGGCATAAAAAGTGTTAATGCTCCCGAATTTTCCACGGCGATGAACGGCTCGAAGATTATCATTGTGTCACTGAATTTTTCCGCTCGTGCCGACAGCGGATCGATTGCCAGCGTTTTTATAAATATCAGCAAAATCCCGAGAATTATCACGCGCGGGTTGGTTATCCAGCCGATAAATTCCGTTTTTGCAACGCCCCGGATTTTCTTAAAATTACGCACCGCAATCGCTCCTTTTCATTGAAATAATTAAATACATCGCGAACAAAATTAACGTCGAAATTGTAAATAAAATTATCACCGGAACGCGGTTGAATTCGTTGTTTCGGATAATTCCGTCGGGGTTTACGGCGTTTAAAATTTTCAACGTTTTTTGGTCGGGGAATTCGCCCGCGTAAATGTTCTGCGAAATTTTCTGATAGGTTTGCGTCAGCCCGTACTTTAGAAAAAACGGTATACACATAATGAGATATTTGTTTCGGAGAATGCTTGTGAGAAGCAGTGCGGGAACGCTCCAAAAAGCGCCGAAGCACCACATTCCGAGCAGCAGCTTCGGGAAATTGAACGTCGTTCCCTCAAGCATGCTTTTCGCAAATTCGCTCATTTCCGAAACATTCGGAAACAGCGGGGAAACGACGGCGGCGAAAACCGCGTAGCCGAGCGCGGCAGCGGTTCCCGCAGAAATTACTCCCGCGAAAAATTCCGAAACGTAATATTTTAATTTCGACGCGCGGGATATTTGGAAACGCACGGCATTTTCCCCGCGCTCAGTCGTTATGATCGGCACGAAGCAGAACGCGCTTAAAATCGGCGCAAACAGCATAAACCAACCGCTCCGCGCGTTTTGCACAACGGAAATATTGCAAAACTCAAATTCCTCCGCGAGCTCCCCGCGGGAAAAATCCATAAGCCCGCGAATTACCGAGTAACGATTCATCGTGTTGTAATCCGTGTGAATGTCAGCGCAGAACAGCAAAACGATCGTGAATATTACGCAAATATAAAAGCCGCGGGAGATGATTACTTTTTGAAATGAAACGAAAAAAACTCTCATAATTATTTCACTCCTGTTTATATCAAACGGAACTGTATTTAAAATAATTACAATCTCCGCTTGCCGCGTCAACGTACACCGTATAATAAAGCGCGTCGTTTTCGTTATACAGCCGGAATTCCCATGTCGGCTTTAAATGAGCCGTACCCGCTTCGTCTCTTGCACCGTGATAAACAAGCTCGGTTGATAAAACTTCGAACATAACGTTTTGCGACAGCTTTTGACTGACAATATCGGCGGCTTCTTTTAAAGAGATAATCTTTGAGAACGGTTCGCCGATCTCTTTTACGTTTGAGATGGGTTCACAATGTAAAGTGACGTCAATTTCATTTTTTCTTACCATAAGCGCCTGACCGTTTACCGTGTAATAATTCACAGCAGAAGCATCGGTAACCATTTCCGCCTCAAGCTCAAACGATACCGAAGCATGCAACTTAGAAACCCAAAGCAAATATCCGTACGTATCTTCGGCAAGTTTGTAAACATCCACATATTTAACTGTATACGACGGCTTATCTTCAAACGGCAGGGATATCGGATATTCCTCCGTAAAGTACCTTACGGCTTCTCCTATGGACACCTCGCCGTCAGCAAGCTTGTATTTTATATCATCGCTTTTACCATCGTTATAGTATCTCGCTATCGGTTTTCCCAAATCGGACGGAAGCCAACTTGACGCTCTGATATTGTCATTAATTATCGTGACTGCCGTTCCTCTGTTTATCCAATGAGGATAGTCGCCATAACCCCACCACATATACTGGTTCTTTTCAATATTCCTGTAAACAAGCCAGTTGATTTTTATTGAGCCTTTTTCGAGCTTTTCCCTGTGATCCGATATCTTGTAATAGCCTCTGTATGAAACTCCGTTGACAATGATCTCCGGAGGCACTGTATCACCAATTGTTTCGAGCGTGTCAAAAAAAGCAAAATCGTCAAGAAATTCTCCAAAATAATACAGACAATATTCTTTAAATTTATAAAGCATTTCCTTTTGCGGTATCTCGGCAATCCCGATAACCTCTCCACATTCGACACCATATAGCTCGGATACGGGATAAACAGGACATTTGCCGGCGCTTGTCCAATCGAGATTGACATAACTTGCATTCCGGCAGTTCTCAAAATCTGTGCCATAATTTTCCGTGGCAGTTTTTACATCAACTTTTTTTACTGTGTTTTCAACATTTCCGAAGCTCGTTACACTAAACGTTTCTCCCGATGCGTCGGATATGTTTTCACCTTTGCTGCAGCCCGTGCAGCCCAGCAAGATAATTATTGATAAAATCGTGATAAATGTTTTCTTCATGTTTTTTATTCTCCCTGTGTAAAAATTTCTATGCCGTGCGCCTATGGTATCTGCACAACCATAGGCGTACGACCTTCAAAACTCAAAAATGCCGGTAGATTATTACCCTCTCAAAATCTTACCCTCAACATTCAAAGTTCCGTATACGTTTGTTCTTGCGCTTACTTTATAAACGGCTTTAACACCATCGCCTATTCTGCCACTGATACGCCATGTTCTTGAGCCTTTTGCGTTAAATTCAATCGGAAGCATTGTGTCATAAAACGTATGACTGGTACAGGTTATGGTAGCACTCCTACTAACAATTTCACTCATATGTGTAACCACCCCAGTATACTGTTCGGTTGACGCTTCCAGACGCACTTCAGCAGCATAATTTACTTCGCTTGGGATATATGTAGGAGAATTGACATACCTTGTACTGAACGTCTTTTCTTCCGAGGCGGCATTAGCGCACAGTGCAAATGCACTTGAAGTAATTACCGCTGTCATAACTGCCGCCGTTATTTTCTTAAACAATTTGCTCATATGGAATTCCTCCTTGTTGTCCGCGGGGAATTAACTCCCCACTTTTCGTCCAGCCAAATCATCGCCCTTTTATTATAGTACAATCAACATCGCGCAAAAAAATCTTTTTTGAGATTTTGTATGATTGCACAAACTTCAAGGCAAACATTTGGCGCTTTTAGCAAACTGTTTCCGTTGTACTATACAACGGTATGGTTTCTACCTTGCCGTTCCTATCGGTAACGGTGAACACGGTTTTCACGCGGTATTTGCCCTTTTCCAGACCGCTTACGGTGTTTGTAAGCGCCATAGAACTTCCATCCGAGGTCTTTGTCCACTCGCCCGCAACCTTGCTCCACGTCCGAAGGAAGCCTTGCCTTTCCAATGATTGTGTCATTACGACCTTAGTTATTTCATTTTGATTTAAAGGGGCGTTTTGACCCCCTCTGTTTATATAACAATCAAAAACCGCCAATCATTGCATATTTTTTTAACATCGGAGATTATTCTACTTTTTGCACAAATTCTGCAAGAGAAAATAGGTTATTTTTGCCAATCCCGTTTCCTGTTAATGTAATCAAATAGTCGTCCACATCCCATATCAATACATGCGTACCGTATTTCGACTCGAAATATATGCCGCTGCAGCCGTTTACGGTCACCTCAACGGGGGCAGGCTTGCCTTCGGTGTTTAGCATCATTGATGCCCCGTGTTTTGTTTCTTGCTGAAACGCGATTTTTACGCCATTATCTTCGTCGTCATATTCCACAAAATAAAGAAGCTCGTCATCAGCAATAACATTTTCCGTAAACCCGCTCAAATCAGCCGTAAGCCGATAGTGCTCCTCAAGCGTTTTCGGGCAGTCATCGACATCCGTTATATGCAGCAGGGTATATAATCCGCGGTTCTGCATGCGGAAATTAGTCCAAAGATAATATGTTGTCGCGGCAGCGCCCATAAGCAAAAAAGTTACAATGACAATGATAACCGCGATTGGCAGTTTTCTTCCGGTGTGAACACGCGGCGCAGATTTTTCCGACGCAAGTTCTTCCTGAAAAAGCCGCTTCATTTTCCTGTCAAAGCCGCGTGAAAATTTATGGTCGGGGAGCTTTTTATACTCTGCAATATCGTCACGCAAAGCCTGTTCAAGCGCCTTTGTGATTTTCTCATCATTTGTCATTGTAGAATTCCTCCGTGAGCATTTGTTTGAGCTGTTTGCGTGCTCGTGCTGCCGACGAGCGAACGGTGTTTATATTCATATCAAGCAGCTCGGCGATCTCGCCCTCGCTTAAATTTCCGACCCAAAGCATCGTGGCAATGTTTTTTAAAGCGGGCGAGAGCTTTTCTATATTGCGTACTATTTGCTCATACGCGATATCGACCAATGCGGTTTCCTCAATATTGTCGGCGGCGGGCAGATCATCGAAGAGCTCCGCAGTTCGCTTGTTTGCGGCGAGCATATTCAGTGAAATGCCCCTTACTATTATAACAAGATACGAGGTGTTTTCATTGCATGAATATGAAGAAAATCTTGAAAAATTTTTTATAACCCGCAGAAAAGCCTCCTGCACTGCGTCCTCTGCTTGCTCGTGATTATGTAACACCGAGTATGCGGTTTTGTACATCAACTGCTTATTGTCTCTGTACAGCTTTTCTAAAAATTTCTTCTTGGAGAGCTTTGACATTCGCCCGACCTCCTTTCGCGATGTTGCCTTAATATCTTTTTGTCATATTATAGCACAAAGCCGGAGATTTTGCAAGTGCAAACAAAATTTCCCCTCTTGACAAACCACTCGCAACGTGATAAAATATAATAATCTAATAATGAAAGGAGAAAATATGACGGAAAATCTATTAAACGACACACCCATAACGCTCGAATTGCTCCGCGAGCAGTTCCGCAAAAACGACTTTTCCACAATGCCCGTGAAGGAGACCCGTCCGAGTACGGCGAAGAGGAACTACGGCTCTACAAAAAAGTTCTGAAG
>JAMPFE010000008.1 GCA_023664705.1 Lachnospiraceae bacterium
TTAAGGCGAAAGCGGCGGCAAACGGCGCGGAGTTCGCTGTGCTGATAAAGGGCTTTTCGGGCTCGGCGCTTTCGGACGTGCAGAGGGCGTTTAAGGAGGCGGGCATAACGGTATACCCGCAGTAATGATTATTGCCCGAAAGGGTCAATATACAAAGGAAAATGGAGGACAACTATGAATTTGCTTAATTTTATTTCGTCGGCGACAGCGTCGGCGGACACGACACAGGCGGGCGGGCTTGCCGCTATTCTCGGCATGGTTTTGCCGCTCGGCGTTATGGTGCTTATCTTCTGGTTTTTGATAATAAGACCCGAAAAGAAGCGCAACAAGGAGATGCAGAATATGCTCAACAGCCTGCAGGTGGCGGACGAGGTGGTCACGAACGGCGGCATTATCGGGCGCGTGCTTTCCGTGCAGAAGGACACCGTGCTTATCGAGACGGGCTCCGACCGCACGAAGATACGCGTGGTGAAGTCCGCTATCGCGAAGTGCAATACGGAGCATGAAAACGACGCTCCCGCGGTCGAGGCGAAAAAGACCAAGGGCAAGACCGAGATAAAGTGATGCAGAGCGATCTGCGGGTCGTAAAGACGCGGCGCATTATCCGAAACGCGCTTTTTGAGCTTATGGGCGAAAAGCCGCTGGCGAAGATAGCGATATCGGAGATATGCGCGCGCGCCGAGATAAACCGAAAGACCTTTTACCGTCACTACCGCGAGGTCGGCGACGTTATCACGGAGCTTGAAAACGAGATACTCGGAGAGTTTGCCGCGATAATGCGCACGGGCAACAAGAGCGTGCTGGACACGGGCGCGGCTATCCGCGACATAAGCGCCGTTATAGAGCGGCGGCGGGAGTTTTTCGCGGGGCTGATGAAGCTCAATCCCGACCTGTTCAGCAACGGCAAGATAAAGGCGACGCTTTGCAGAATGATATACGTGTCGCTGAAAACCGCGGGCGCCGTCGAGGACGAGACGACGCTGCGCGCCGCCGCGGAATTTACCGTTTCGGGGGTGCTGTCGCTGTACGCGGCGTGGTTCGACGGGGGCTGTACGGGCGACCTCGCGTTTCTGACGGAGGTCTCGGTGAAGATGACGACAAAGGGACTTTCGGCGTTCGTTTCGGAGGAGAAGCTCTCCGAAATGAGACTTGAATAAATACGTTTGACGAGGGTGATCATATGAATACCGAAAAAAGGGACAGATTGTTTTCTGTGAGGAGCATGGTTTTTATGGCGATTTTCGCGGCGCTTATATGCGTTGCCGCGCCGTTTTCCGTGCCGCTGCCGGGGCTTGTGCCCATATCGTTGGGAACTTTTGCCATTTATCTTACGGGAGCGATGCTCGGCGGAAAGCGCGGGGCTGTGGCGGTGTGCGTGTATATAATGCTCGGGGCGGTCGGGCTGCCCGTGTTTACGGGTTTTGCGGGCGGGCTCGCTAAGCTGTTCGGACCTACGGGCGGCTATATAGTGGGATATATACCGCTTGTGCTGCTGACGGGGATATTCTCGGAGATGCCGTCGAAAAGGCATTGGACGATGCCCGCGGGAATGGCGCTCGGAACGATAGTCATGTACGCGTTCGGAACGGCGTGGTTTATGATAATGAACGGCTCGCCGCTGCAAACGGCGCTTATGAGCTGCGTTGCGCCGTTCCTTATCGGGGACGCGGTAAAGATAGCGCTTTCGACGGTCATTGCGGCGCCGTTGAGGGCGCGGCTGAACGCCGTCATAAGCTCGGGGCGCGGCAAATGAGCTCCGCGCTTGTAATCGCCTTTCAGGCGGCGGTGATGTTCATACTGTTGGCGTTCGGCTGGCTTCTGTACAAGAAAAAGCTCCTCGGGGACGAGGCGACGCGGCAGCTGTCGAACATCGCGATAACCATTATAAATCCGATAGTTATCTTCAACGCATATCAGACGGATTTTGCCCCGCAGCTGTTTAGGGGGCTTATGTACGCGCTTTTGCTGGCGTTTATCGCGCAGACGATACTTGTCTGCTCGGCGTATATCATGGTGAGGGCTGGGCACGGGAGCTTCGAGGTGGAGCGCTTTGCGCTGGGCTACTCGAACTGCGCGTTTATGGGGATACCGCTCGTTGAGGCGACGTTCGGCTCGGAGGGCGTTTTCTACCTTACGGCGTTTATCACGGCGTTCAACGTGTTTATGTGGACGCACGGCGTGGTGCTTATGGGCGGCTCGGGCGAAAAAAAGACCGCAGCCGACCGCGCTAAGGCGGTCTTGAAGATACTGCTCTCGCCCGCGATACTGTCGATAGTGCTGGGGCTGATATTCTTCTTTACGGGCTTGAGAATGCCGTCCGTAATACAGCAGCCGCTGAACTACCTCGGCGCGATGAACACGCCGCTCGCGATGCTGGTTTCGGGCGCGACGATAGCCAAGTCGGGGCTGCTCGACGGGCTGAAAAACAAGCGGATATACTTTTTGCAGATGTTTAAGCTGCTTATCGTGCCTATGCTGCTGACGGCGCTGTATGTGCCGATGGAGCTTTTCGGCGTGAGCCCGATAGTCATCAAAACGACGCTCCTTGCCGCAGCGGCGCCGACGGCTTCCTCGACGATAATGTTCGCGTACAAATTCGGCAAAGACGAGGGCTATGCGTCAAATCACTTCGCGATGTCGACGCTCGCGGGGATAGTTACCATGCCGCTTGTGCTGGCGTTTGCGCAGATGCTGGAACGGCTTTTCATTCCGTGATATGTGCAAAATCGCCAAAATCGCATAGGAAAATTTGTGCGAAATTAGAGTTGAAAAAGAAAGCGGAAAATGTTATAATTTAATTGCAATAAGTTAGCGAGATAGTATTAAGCTCTATGCTTACATACTTCTTAATATATTTTCCCCAATTATTTTCAGTCTGGCCTGTTTTCCCCAAACGGGTCGACGGCTTGATTTGACTTTCCGCGGACACCCCCTTGTCTGCGGCTTTTTTTTGCCTTTTTGCAGCGGAAACCCCGTCTCGGCGGCGCCTTGACGGGGTTGCTTTTTGCCTTAAAACTCGGGCTTTTCGTCCTCTGTGTTGTCTATCCTCTTTGCGTTGAGCACTCCAAGCGAAAGGAAGTACATCATCACGGCGACGATTATCGACAGAGCAATGCCCACTATAATGCTCGGCGTTGACGCGCCGAGGTCAAAATCCTCCGCGGTCATATAATTCGGGAGGATCGTCAGCGTGAACGGGTTGTAGTCCGTGAGACCCATGGACATAAAAATCGACCGCAGGAACGACTGCCCGATGTATATCAGCACGGTCGCCACGCCCGGGCGCGAGGTGCAGAGCCCGATGCACAGGAACACGCACGTGATGAACAGCGTGTACACCGCGGTCATAAGCGAAATAAGCAGGATAATGCCGCCCGAGGTCTTGTTTTCCGCGAAAAGCGCGTTGCAGAGGAGACCCGCCGTAACGCCGCTGATAAGCGTTGTCCCGAACACGATGAGCGGGTAGATGACGAATTTCGGGATAAGGTAGTTTTTGTACTCCAGTCCGCTGCACATCGGCACTATCATGGCGCGCTTTTTCTGCTCGCCGCCCGCCGCGGACATCAGTATCATCATCACTATCAGAAGCGACGCTCCGCAGAAGCTGCTCACGGTCAGGACGAACATCATGCCAGCGTCGGCGTACACGCTCAACATCTCGTCGAAGCTTACGCTGCCCATAAGCCCGCCTAAGTCGTCAATGCCGTCCATTGTCACGGCAGCGAGCGAGGTCGGGTCTACCATCTCCAGAACCACCGCGACGAATTTGAACATAAGAGGGCTTGAGAGCGCGAACGAGAATATCGCGGCTATCACGCCGAAAATGCGCCCCGTGCGCGCGAACTGCGACCATTCCTTTTTAAAGCTGTATTTCAATTGCATTTCAGCCCACCACCTTTCCGAAGACCTCTTCGAGCGTCGCCGTGCCGATATTAAAGCTCTCGGCGATCATATCGCTGTCCGCGAGGAGCTTTATAAGCCGCCGCGCGGTCTCCTCGGCATTGTCCGTGCCGAAACGGAACTGCCCCGTTTCGTTGTCGAACTCGGCGCGCGCGAAGTCTGTCTTCAGCAGCGCTATCTTGTTCTCCTGCGTGAGATTGCGGACCTTCAGATTTACAACGTCGCCGCCGTATTTCCTCAGTATCTCGCCTATCTCGCCCTCCTCGGCGAGAACGCCGCCGTTCATAATGCCGATACGGTTGGCGACGCGCTCTACGTCCGACAGTATGTGCGTCGAAAGCACGATAGTGCAGCCCATTGATTTCAGCCTGTTGATGATGTTTATGACCTCAACGCGCCCCTGCGGGTCGAGTGCGGAGGTGGGCTCGTCGAAAATGAGCAGCTCGGGATTTCGGAAAATCGCCGCGCCCATTCCGAGCCTTTGCGTCATACCGCGCGAAAAGCCCTTGGAGCGCCTGTCCGCCGCGTCGCGCAAGCCCACTATCTCAAGAACCTCGTCGGTGCGCTTGGCGATGTCGCCCTCGTAGTTCACGCACGCCGCGATGTATTCGAGATACTCCCGCGCGGTCATATACGCGAAGATAGTCGGGCTTTCGGGCAGGTAGCCGATCTTTATTCTGCGTTCGCCGTGGCCGAGCTGTATGTCGCCCTCATCTTTCGGGATAACGTTCGCGATGATGTTCATCGTGGTCGTTTTTCCGCAGCCGTTGCGCCCGAGAAAGCCGTAGACGTCCCCGTCGTAAATATCCATATTCAGCCCGCGCAGCACGGGAAAGCTTTTGTAGCCTTTCTTTAAATTCCTTATCGTGACCATAGATTTTCTCCTTAACTTAAGAGTGTGAAAATGGGTTGTGAAAACCCCGCGGCTTTTTGCGGTTTTGCGCAAAGCGCAAAATTGAAATGCCTTTAGGGCATTTCAAAGCAAAAAACGCAAGGGTCATCGGCTGTAAGCCGATGACTGGCTGTTAATATTGTGTATGTACTGTATATACAGCATATCACAACGGCGCGTGTTTGTCAAGGGGTTTTTGAAAATTTTTTCATATTTTTAGCCCTTTACATTATGCTCGTTTTGTGGTACAATATAATCGGGTGATTTTTTTGAACAAGAGATTTTACATATTCGACCTTGACGGCACTCTCTGCGACAGCATGGGGCTGTGGCGAGCGGAAACGGAGCATATCGAAAATTTCCGCGACCCCGGGCTTATGGAGCCCGCTTATCGGAAAATGCGCGTGCATTACCGAAACGAGGTCAAATTAAAGGACGGCGTTCGGGAATTTCTGGAAAACGCGCGCGCCGCGGGCGTCAAGATGTGCATAGCCACGGGAACGCGCCGCGACGTTGCCGAGCCGTTCCTCGAAAAAACGGGGATAATGGAGTTTATGGAGTTCTTTATCGACTGCCACGAGATAGGGCGCTTTAAGGAGCACCCCGACATCTACCTGCAAAGCGCGGAGCGCCTCGGCGCGGCAATAGAGGACTGCGCGGTGTTCGAGGATTCCGAATACAGCGCCGAGACCGCCAAAAACGCGGGCTTTTACGTTGTCGGCATTATCGACGAGGTAACGGGTGCGGAGGGCGACGTGCGCGGGTTTTCGGATATTGCCGTAAAGGACTGGCGGGAGCTTTTGCTTACGCGCGTATAATAATGTTATTTTTTTGGAAAGGACGTTTTTAATATGAATATTCTGATAATAGGCGGCGGCGGCCGTGAACACGCGATAGCGGCGGCGCTGGCGAAGTCGCCTAAGGTCGACAAGCTGTACTGCGCTCCGGGGAACGGCGGCATTTCGGCGCTCGCGGAGTGTTTCCCCGAGGTCAAGGCGACCGACCTCGAGGGCGTTCTGGCGCTTGCCGAGAGACTTAAGCCCGATTATGTCTTTGTCGCTCCCGACGACCCGCTCGTAATGGGCATGGTCGACAGGCTGGAGGAAAAGGGCTTCAGGACGTTCGGGCCGAGGGCGAACGCGGCGATAATCGAGGGGAGCAAGGCGTTCTCGAAGGGGCTGATGAAGAAGTACGGCATACCCACAGCGGCGTATGAGACGTTCACGGACGAGGACAAGGCGGCCGCGTACATAAAGGCTCGGAACAGCTACCCCGCCGTTATCAAGGCGGACGGTCTGGCGCTCGGCAAGGGCGTTATCATCGCAAAGGACTTCGACGAGGCAAAAGCCGCCGTTCATTCCATGCTCGTTGACGGAAAATTCGGCAAGAGCGGCTCGGAGATAGTCGTCGAGGAGTTTATGGACGGCACGGAGGTGACTGTGCTGGCGTTTACGGACGGCAAGAGCGTAAAGCCCATGGTGTCGTCAATGGATCACAAGCGTGCCTACGACAACGACGAGGGGCTGAACACGGGCGGCATGGGGACTATCGCGCCGAACCCCTTGTACACTCCCGAGATCGCAAGCGAGTGCATGGAAAAAATATTCCTGCCGACCGTAAAGGCAATGAGCGCCGAGGGCAGACCGTTCAAGGGGTGCCTGTATTTCGGGCTTATGCTGACGAAAAACGGCGCGAAGGTCGTGGAGTACAACTGCCGTTTCGGCGACCCCGAGACGCAGGTGGTGCTGCCGCTGCTGGAGACGGACTTGGTCGACATTATGGAGGCTATCACCGAGGAGCGCCTCGGGGAGCTCGACATCAAGTGGAGCGATAAGGCATGCGCGTGCGTCGTAATGGCGAGCGGCGGCTATCCCGAGAAATACGAGACGGGCAAGGAGATAAGCGGTCTCGATGAAAATGGGCAGGTTGACGGAGCTTACGTTTACCACGCGGGTACAAAGCTTGTTGACGGGAAATACCTCACGAGCGGCGGCAGAGTTCTCGGCGTTACCTCGTCGGGCAGCGACCTTAAGACGGCGCTGAACAATGCATACGGGGCGGTCGGGAAAATTTCGTTCGAGAATGCTCACTATCGCAAGGATATAGGAAAGAAAGCACTATGAATTACAACTACGTAGCTCCCTGTCACTTTGGGCTGGAGAAAACGCTCTCGTTTGAGCTGAAAAAAATCGGCGCCGAAAACGTCCGCGCGGAAAACGGGCGCGTGTTCTTTTCGGGCGGCGCGGATATTTGCGCGAAAGCCAACGTCTTTTCGCGGACTGCGGAGCGCGTCTGCGTGGTGCTCGGGCAGTTCCGCGCGGAGACGTTCGACGAGCTTTTCGAGGGCATAAAAAGGCTCCCGCTGTCGGAGTTCATCGGGAAAAACGACAGCTTCCCGAACAGCGGACACTCGCTCAATTCCAAGCTGTCGAGCGTTCCCGCGGTGCAGAAGATAGTCAAAAAGGCTATGGCTGTGAACCTCGGCGGGGCTTACGGGCTGAACACGCTGCCCGAAACGGGCGCGCTTTGCCGTATACGCTTTTCGCTGATGAAGGACGAGCTTACGCTTATGCTCGACACGAGCGGAAACGGGCTGCACAAGCGCGGCTACCGCAGGGAAAGCAACACCGCGCCGATACGCGAGACGCTCGCGGCGGGCATTGTCGATATAGCGCGGGTGCGCGAGGGCGATACGGTCTGCGACCCGTTCTGCGGCTCGGGAACGCTGCTGATAGAGGCGGCGATGAAGGCGCTGAACGTCGCGCCGGGGCTGAACAGGCGTTTCGCGGGGGAGAGTATGAGATTCATTCCCCAAAGCGCTTGGAAAAACGCTCGCGAGGAGGCGCGCTCCCTTATAAAAGCGGAGAGCGGCTTCCGCGCCGTCGGCTTCGACGTCGACGGGGAGTGCGTGGAGCTCACCCTCGCGAACGCAAAGATAGCGGGCGTCGGCAAATTTATTACGGCGGAGCGCCGCGACATCCGCGATTTCGTTTACCCGAGCGAGAGCGTTAAAATAATAACGAACCCGCCCTACGGCGAGCGTATGCTGGAGATTTCCGAGGCGCGGGAGTTATACAGGGCAATGGGCGAAAGGCTTCTTCCGCTGAACGGCAGCGCGCTTTACGTGATAACTCCCGACGGGGAGTTCGAGGACGTTTTCGGCGCGAAAGCCGACAAAAACCGCAAGCTTTACAACGGAATGATGATGTGCAGATTATATTCTTATTTCAGGTGAGCAAACGATTATGAAAAAGGGAAGCAAACCGATTTTCGGCGGCGCGGAGCTGTTTACGTCGCTGATATATCTCTGCGCGCTGAGCGCGGGGCTTATGTACGTGCTGTGCCGCGACTATGTTTTCGTCTGCACGGTGATAATGACAGCCCTGTCGTTCGGCATGTATATGATATTCTACGCGCTGCGGAGGAAAAAGGGCTTTTCTCTGCTTGCCTTTGTTTTGCTTTCTTTGATAGTGTACGCGGTGTGCGCCGTTGTTGTCGGCACATACGGGTCGCTGCTTTTCGAGTTTGTTTTCGGCGCTTCGGAGTTTTTCGACCCCGTGCTCGCGGGAGTTTCGATATTGCTCTGCTCGTTTATCGTTTCGTTTCCCGTATGCTATTTCTCAACGTATCTTCCGCGGCCGAGCTTTCTGCTTTTGCCGCTGTTCGTTCCGCTCATTCTCGGGGCGAGGCTTCTGGGCAAGCTGCCTCTCGGGCTGCTGGTGTTTATGGCGGCGGGCTATATGGTGGCGGCTCTCGGCATTGCCAGACCCGAATACCCTGCGGACAACGCTTACGTTGACGACAAGCGCTCCCGCTTTGAACGCGCGGCAGCGATAGGCGCGGCGGGCGTTATCGCCGCAGCGCTGCTTACGGTGATACCGCGCAGCGACTACACTCCCATGGGGCGCTATATGAACAGTCTTGCGAATATTTCCGCTTACGGCGGGCAGGCGCTCAGCGAGTTTACGGAAAGCTCCGTTCCGAACACGGGCAACAACACGCCCTCCAACAACGCGTTGTTTATGGTGTACGCCGACTTCCCGAGGAACGTCTCGCGGTGGTCGTTTGACGTGTACGAGGGCAGCGACGGCTGGACGTTCAACGGAGATTTCTCGACGGGCTACGACAACTGGCAGCGCGAAAGAAGCATACTGAACGCCGACAAGCTGATTTCCGACCTGCGAAAGGGCGCGGGGGAGGGCAAGCTTGAAAAATACAGCGCGGAGCTCGGCGGGCTCGGCTATGTTCCGTATTACAGCGAGCCCGCGAAAATGACGATACGCGTGGTGGACGGAAGCGCCACGAGCGTCGTGATGCACCCCTCGGAGACGATAGGCGCGACCGTCGTATCGTCGTCCGGCGAAACGCCCGCGACCTACCGGAACTCCAAGGACGAGATATTCACGAAGAGACCCATGCAGAGAAACGCGGCTTACGTAGTGGACTATTTTTACAGCCAACCGCACGAGCGCTTCCTTGAAATGCTGGAGAGCGTCGATTTCGGCGAGCTGCTGAACGACGCCGTAAGCGAGGGCGTTATAGAGCGCTCCGTCCGCGACGCTTTCATTGCCGAAAGGGATATGGCGCGGGCGTACCTCGCGGAGAGCCTCGACGACAGCATCACCCCCGAGATACGCTCGCTCGCGGAAGAGATAACGGCTGGGCTTTCCAACGACTGCGAAAAGGCGCTGGCGATAGAAAAATGGTTCGGCGAGGCGGGCTTTGTGTACGACCTGAGCTTCGTTCCCGAGCGCTCCGAGGCGGATTATTTCATGTTTGAGAGCCGCCGCGGCATCTGCTCGGATTTCGCGACGGCAAGCACCCTGCTGCTGCGCGCGGCGGGGATACCCGCGAGGTATACCGAGGGCTTTGTGCTCTCCGACGAGGCGCGCGACGCTTACGGGCGCTATGTCGTTACGGGAAAGTACGCGCACGCCTACTCCACGGCGTATATAGAGGGCTACGGCTGGCTTGAGATAGACGGCACCAAGTACGCGCCCGTGGACAGTCTCGGAGACAGGATAACCCGCGTTTTGACGGTGATTATAATAATCGGCGTCGTTCTGGCTGCCGCCGTGATAATTTTCCGCAGGCAGCTTTCCGCGCTGTTCTTTTCCGCGGCTTATCGGCTGAAGAGCAGGAACGGCAAGATACGCGCCGTGTATCTGAAAACGCGCGCGCTTGCCTGCCGTATCGCGGAGAGAGACCCCAAGAGCGCCACCGCCGAGGAGGTGCGCGACATCATATCCCGAACGCTCTCCCTTGACAAGGAGGCGCGCGAGATAACCGACGCGGCAAACGCGCTGTTTTACGGCTCGGGAGCCGCCGACGTTGACGTGAGGGCGCTGTACCGCGATTATAAGGCTATCCGACGAATGAAAAGGAGCAGGAAGAAATGACGCATATTTCGGGCTACGTTCAGGCGCTTATGTTCTCGGCGCTTTTTCTGGTATTCATCAACGCCGATATAGGCTGGGCGCTGATATATATCATCGGCGCGGCGGTCGTGGTTTCGCTGACGACGTTCCTCATCTCCCGAAAGCGCTTTACGGTAAGCCTTGACGGTTTTTCGGGGGTCTCGGAATACGGGCGGAGCATCGATTTTAATGTCACGCTGCGGAAAAAGGGCTTCTGCTTTATCCCGTATGTGGAGCTCTGCGCTTCGGCAAACAGCTCGATACATCTGAGAACGTCGCTGCTTTTCCGCAAAACCGTGACCGTCGGCGGTAGCTTCCGCGCCTCGCACAGCGGGCTGAACACGGTCACGCTGAACGAGGTCGTCATACGGGATTTTCTCGGGCTTTTGCAGCTGAAGGTGCCCGTAGAGCAGACCGCCCGCGTGGCTGTTCTGCCGCGCATTGTCGAGTACGACGGTCCCGACGTTCCGCCGAACCTCCTGCCGAGCGAGGAAGAGGAGGTCGAGGAGGGCGCCGCCGTAACGCAGGGCGGCATGCCCGGCTACGAGCACCGCGAGTACGTTGCGGGCGATTCGCCGCGCCGCGTCAATTACAAGCTCTCGGCAAAAAGGCAGACGCTTATGGTGAGGCTCGACGAGAGCGGCGGCTGCGCGTCGACAAATCTGTATATAACCGAAAACGCGCTGCCCGTCTGCTGCGACAAGGCTTTCGCGCTGGCGAAAAGGCTGGTCATCCGCGGCGGCACGGTAAAAGTGACCCATAAGGGCGAGGAGCGCGTCGCCGCCACACCCGAGACGCTCGACAGAATGAGAGAGTGGCTCGCGTTCCGCGAGTTCGCCGAGACCGAGGAGCCGAGCGCGGAAGTCCCCCCCGCCGACGCCGTTGTCGTGTTCTCGGGCAGCGGGCAAATTACGGTTTAGCTTTTTGTGCAATATTGCCAAAAATCCACTGTTAAATAGCAAAAATTCTCCAAATCAGTTTAATGCAAGGAAAAAATCTTGCAAAAAATCAAAAAGTAATATATAATATGAATAGGACAAAATGTCGGGGTGACCCGGCTTTGGGAAAGGAGTAATTATTTTATGGGTATCAGGCTTGACGACAAGTACTTAAAGGGCTTTGTGAGAGAGCATGAGCTGGCGGCATACGCGCCCATGGTAAAGGCGGCGCATGAGACGCTGGAGGGCAGAAGCGGCCCCGGAAACGATTTTCTGGGCTGGATAGATCTGCCCGTAAATTACGACAAGGACGAATTTGAGCGCATCAAAAAGGCGGCGGCAAAGATCAAAAGCGACAGCGAGGTGCTGATAGTCATCGGCATCGGCGGCTCGTATCTCGGCGCGCGGGCGGCTATCGAGGCTCTGCGCTCGTCGCTGTACAATTCGCTGAAAAAGGACACCCCCGAGATATATTTCGTCGGGTGCAGCCTTTCGCCTACCTACTTGAGCGAGGTCATCTCGCTGGTGGAGGGGCGCGATTTCTCGGTGAACATCATCTCGAAATCGGGCACGACCACCGAGCCCGCTCTGGCGTTCAGAGTGTTCCGCGACCTGCTTGTGGAGCGCTACGGCGAGGACGGCGCGAAAAGCCGCATCTACGCGACCACGGACAAGGCGCGCGGCACGCTTAAGGAGCTGTCCGATAAAATGGGCTACAAGACGTTCGTTATCCCCGACGACGTGGGCGGAAGATTTTCCGTGCTTACGGCAGTCGGCTTGCTGCCGATAGCCTGCGCGGGCTGCGATATAGACGCGCTTATGAAAGGCGCGGCTGCGGCGCGCGAGGAGTATAAGGACTGCGACCTTGAAAAGAACGCCTGCTACAAATACGCCGCTCTGCGCAATATACTTTATAAAAAGGGCAAGAGCGTTGAAATGCTCATCAGCTATGAGAACAGCTTCCAGATGATGGCGGAGTGGTTCAAGCAGCTGTACGGCGAAAGCGAGGGCAAGGACAACAAGGGTCTGTATCCGTCCTCGGCGGTGTTCTCGACCGACCTCCATTCGCTCGGGCAGTTCGTTCAGGACGGCTCGCGCGTGATGTTCGAGACGGTCATCCAGTTCGGCAAGCCCCAAAAGGAGCTGTTCCTCAAGGACGACCCGAACAACGTCGACGGGCTGAATTTCCTGTCAAATCAGAATATGTCTATCGTCAACCGCAAGGCGTTCGAGGGCACGGTCATCGCGCACACAGAGGGCGGCGTGCCGAATATCGTTCTCGAGGTCCCCGAGCTTAACGAGTTCGAGCTGGGCTTTATGATCTACTTCTTCGAGAAGGCTTGCGCGATAAGCGGCTACCTGCTCGGCGTAAATCCGTTCGACCAGCCCGGCGTCGAGAGCTACAAGAAGAATATGTTCGCGCTGCTCGGAAAGCCCGGCTACGAGGATCAAAAGGCGGCTCTCGAGAAAAAGCTCGGGCTGTAAAGGTTTGGAAATATTGCGCGGACGCGCTATTTTATATTACGGAGGAAAAAATTATGGTTAAAATCATTACGGGCAGACGCGGTTCGGGAAAGACCAAGGTGCTTATTGACGCTATCCACGCGGCGGAGAAGAAGTCCAACGGAAACGTTGTCGCTATCCAGAAGGGCTCCTCGCTCAATACCGACATTACCTATAAGGTTCGTCTGGTAAATATCGAGGATTACGCCGTCGAGGGTATGGACGCGTTCTACGGCTTTATCGCGGGCATTCTCGCTTCCGACCACGACTGCACCGATATATTCGTTGACGCTACGCTCAAAATAACGGGCAGAGACTACGACAAGCTCGGCGAGATGTTCGAGAAGCTCGAAAAGATCACCGCAAGCACGGTCGTTACGCTCACCGTTTCTGCGGATAATTCGGAGCTCCCCGAGAACGTCAGGAAGTTCATCGCTTGATTTCCCGAAAAAAATCCAAAAAACCGCTTGACAAATCCCCCGCCTTGTGATATAATGGTAGATGTTCGATGGTAAAGTACCAATGTATAGTTTCGACACGAATAACTGTCAACTGTACATTGTCAATTGTCAACTGTAAAGAGGGGGGTGTGCAATAATGGCAGTTCCAAAGAGAAAAGTATCTCGTGCAAGACGTGACAAAAGACGTTCTGCGGTGTGGAAGTTATCCGCTCCCGCTTTCTCGCGCTGCAAAAACTGCGGCGAGCTGAAGCTCGCTCACAGAGTTTGCGGAAATTGCGGTTATTACAAGGATAAGGTCGTTATCGTTAAAGAAGCGGATTGATTTTGTAATACCAAACGTATGCTTACGGGGACAGGCTTGGCTGACAACAGTCAAGCCTGCTTTTTTATCAAGGGGGTGAGCGATTGACGAACTTTGTTCATTTGAACGTGCATACGGCGTACAGCCTGCTGAACGGCGCGTGCCGCCTCGGCGAGCTCGCCGCGAAAGCCGGGGCGCTCGGGCAGACCGCGCTTGCCATAACCGACAGCGGCGCGCTTTACGGCGCGGTGGATTTCTGCGACGCCTGCGCGGAGCACGGCATAAAGCCGATAATCGGCTGCGAGGTCTCCGTCGCCGAGGGCAGCCGCCTTTCCCCGAACAGGGGCTTCGAGCCATACCGCCTTACGCTGCTCTGCGCCGACAACGAGGGCTATAAGAACCTCTGCCGCCTTATCACCGAGCAAGCCCCGAACGCTCCCGACGGAAAATACCTCACCGACAGGGAGAGCTTAGAGCGCTGCGGAAAGGGGCTAATAGCGCTTTCGGGCGCGGAAAACGGCGAGATAGGCTTGCTGCTCTCCGAAAACCGCCCCGACAACGCGCTGAAAGCCGCCGAGTGGTACAAAAGGGTGTTCGACGGCTTTTATCTCGAGCTCTGCAACCACGACACCTCCTCCGAGGCGCGGCTGTGCGCTCTGCTGCGCGATTTTTCCGAGCGCACGGGCATACCGACCTGCCCCACCAACAACGTCCACTACGTCGACAAAAACGGCAGCTACGCCCAGCGCGTGCTGCAGTGCATCGGGCAGAACAAGCGCCTGTCCGAGCCGAACCCGAACGCGCTCCCGACCGAGGAATACTACCTCAAAAGCGCCGAGGAGATGCGCCGTTTTTTCACCGAGGAGGAGCTCTCGCGCACCGCCGAGATCGCCGCGAAATGCAATATGCGGTTCGAGTTCGGCGTGACCAAGCTGCCGCTTTTCCGCAAGGAGGGCGTCGACAATAATACTCAATATTTCATAAAATTGTGCAATAAAGGCGCCGAAAAACGCTACGGCACGGTAACTCCCGAGATACAAAAGCGCCTTGATTACGAGCTTTCCATTATCCAAAAAATGGGATTTGTCGACTATTTCCTGATAGTCTGGGATTTCGTGCGCTACGCCAAGTCCCGCGATATCCCCGTCGGTCCCGGCAGAGGCAGCGGCGCGGGGAGTCTCTGCGCCTACTGCATGGGCATAACCGACATCGACCCGCTGCGCTTCAATCTGCTGTTCGAGCGTTTTCTCAACCCCGAGCGCGTCTCCATGCCCGATTTCGACATCGACTTCTGCAACGAGCGCCGCGGCGAGGTCATCGAGTACGTCCGCCGCCGCTACGGCACGGACTACGTCGCGCAGATAGTCGCGTTCGATACGCTGAAAGCCAAGGGCGCTATCCGCGACGCGGGCAGGGTCATGGGCGTTTCGCAGCAGACCGTGAACGCCGCGGCAAAGGCGGTCTCGTCGCCGTTTACGACGCTCGCGGAGGAGCTCGACCGCGGCGAACTCAAACGCCTGTACGCCGCCGACCGCGACATAAAGCGCCTTGTCGACGTGGCAATGCGGATAGAGGGCTTTCCGCGCCACACCACCGTCCACGCGGCGGGCGTGGTCATCACGCGCGACCCCGTTGCCGAATACGTCCCGCTCAGCTACGAGGACGGCGCATTGACAACGCAGTACACCATGACCGCACTGGAG
The DNA here is from genome assembly GCA_023664705.1 of Lachnospiraceae bacterium. Classification (GTDB taxonomy): domain Bacteria; phylum Bacillota; class Clostridia; order Oscillospirales; family Ruminococcaceae; genus CAG-115. The sequence goes on from JAMPFE010000008.1 coordinate 15,116, forward strand.
CGCTTGGGGCTGCTGAAAATGGACTTCCTCGGGCTCCGCAACCTCACGGTCATCAAAAAAACCTGCGACGTCGTCAGAAAAACCGACCCCGATTTCGATATCCGCAGCGTCGGCGACCGCGACCCCGAGGTGTACAAAATGCTCTCAAACGGCGGCACGGCGGGCGTTTTCCAGTTCGAGTCCGAGGGCATGACCTCGGTGCTGTCGCGCTTGCAGCCCAAGTCCCTCGAGGACCTGACGGCGGCGCTCGCGCTTTACCGCCCGGGACCGATGTCCTCGATACCGACCTACATCGAAAACCGCCACAAAAGCCCCGATGAGATCGTTTACAAGCACCCGCTCTTAAAGGACATCCTCTCCGTGACCTACGGCTGCATCGTCTATCAGGAGCAGGTCATGCAGATATGCCGCGTGGTCGGCGGCTATTCCTACGGCAGAGCCGACCTCGTGCGCCGCGCCATGTCCAAGAAAAAGCACTCCGTAATGGAAAAGGAGCGAAGCGCTTTCGTGTACGGCACGGAAAGCAACTGCGGCGCGGTCGCGAACGGCGTTCCCGAAAGCGTCGCCAACGAGATATTCGACGAAATGGCGGGCTTTGCCTCCTACGCGTTCAACAAATCCCACGCTGCCGCGTATGCCGCGGTAGCGTATCAGACGGCGTACCTGAAGCGCTATCACGGTCTCGCGTATATGGCGGAGCTTATCTCCAGCGTCGGCGACTGGACGGACAAGGCGAACGAGTACATCTCGGACGCGGTGAACGGCGGCGCAAGGCTTCTCCCACCCGACGTCAACAAAAGCTTCTATTCGTTTACGGTCGAGGACGGTTCAATGCGTTACGGCTTTGCCGCGGTAAAAAACCTCGGGCGCAATTTCGTCAATGCTTTCGTCAAGGAGCGCGAAAACGGCGCTTTCACGTCGGCAGCGGACTTCGCCGTGCGCATGGCGGACAAGGACAACAACCGCCGCTATATGGAGGCTCTCGTTTACTGCGGCGCGTTCGACGGCATTGAGCCGAACCGCCGCCGCGTGACGCTCGGACTGAACGCGCTGCTAGACTACGCCTCGCGCGAGAACAGCCGCCGCGAAAGCGGACAGCTCGACCTGTTTGAGCTTGACAGCGAGCCCTCGGGATTTACGCTCCCCGAGACGGACGATTTTCCCCGCTCTCGGCGGCTGGCAATGGAAAAGGAGTACCTCGGGCGGTACATTTCGGGGCATCCTGCGGATGATTTCCTCGACCGCGCCCCCGAAAACTGCGCGTTCATCGCGGACGCGCTCGCGCTCAAGGACGGCGCGGAGGTCTCGATAATGGCGATGTGCCTGTACGAGCGGCAGCACACCTCGAAAAACGGCGCCGCTATGTCGTTTGCGGCGTTCGAGGACAGCTCGGGCGAAATAGAGGGCGTCGTGTTCCCGAAGGTCTACGGCAGACTGGAGCGCTTCACGGAGGGTATGGTCTATTCCGTGCGCGGAAAAATATCCGTCAAGGACGACAAGATACGCTTTTTCGTCGATTCGGCAGTCCCCGCGGCGAGAATGCCCGAGGGTCAAAAAAAGATACTCTACGTCAACCTCCCCTCGGAGGAGGACGGCAGGCTCTCCGCGGTGAGGGATATGCTGCTGTCGAGCAGGGGCGTTTGCGCGGCGAGGATATGCTTCGGCGATACGCGGACGGTCAACCCCGTAAGCGGCGTGCGCGGCGTGCGCATAAGCGCGGCGCTCGTCGGCGGGCTGAAAAAGCTCTGCGGCGACGAGAACGTGAAAGTGGGCTTTTTTAACAGAAAACAGTCGTAAAACGGTTAAAATTTGTTAAAATGCACATATTATTTTTGCGTAACGTGATAAGTTGAAAAAATGCGCTTGACGAAAACGCCCGCTTGTAGTAAAATATATTTTGGAAACAGACCGAACGGCGTTCGGAGAAATATATCTTGTTCACAAGGAGAGATAAATATGAAAAAGAAAAGAATAGGCGTACTCACCAGCGGCGGCGACGCCCCGGGCATGAACGCGGCTGTCCGCGCGGTAGCGAGAACGGCGCTCTACAAGGGCTTTGAGGTCGTCGGCATCTTAAACGGCTACAACGGGCTTCTCAACCGCAAGTTCATCGACCTCGACGTCCGCGCCGTTTCGGACATTATCCAGCGCGGCGGCACAATGATCTACACCGCCCGCTGCCCCGAGTTCAAGGAATGGGAGAACATCGAAAAGGCTGCTAGAATCTGCGAGGAAAAGGGCATGAGCGGCATCGTCGTCATCGGCGGCGACGGCTCGTTCAGAGGCGCGGCGGATCTGTCCAAGGCGGGCGTTCCCTGCGTCGGGATCCCGGGCACCATCGACAACGATATCCAGTGCACCGAGTACACCATCGGCTACGATACGGCCCTCAACACGGTCGTTGAGCTCGTAGACAAGCTCCGCGACACCAGCCACTCGCACGAGCGCTGCTCCGTCGTCGAGGTAATGGGCAGGCGCGCGGGTCATATCGCGCTGAACGCGGGCGTTGCCTGCGGAGCGACCGCCGTGCTCGTTCCCGAAATGGAGTACGACCTCGGAAGCGTTATCCAGCGTATCAAGGAGGTCCGCGCCGACGGCAAGAAGCACATCATCATCATCGTTGCCGAGGGTATCGGCGGCACGGAGGACATCGCCAAGACCATTCAGGAGCAGACGGGCATTGATGCGAGGGCGACCATTCTCGGTCACGTTCAGCGCGGCGGCACGCCCACAGTCCGCGACAGAGTGCTCGCGTCCGAAATGGGCTACTATGCCGTAGAGCTGCTCGAGCAGGGCATCGGCAACCGCGTCGTAGGGCGCAAGGACGGCAAAATTTACGACGTCGACATACAGGAGGCTCTCGCTATGCAGAAGCCCTTTGATGAGCGCCTATATAAGATACTGAACGAGATTAACTTCTGATATAAATCGGGAGAATATTACACAGAGTAGAATACCGCGCGTTAAGTGCCGCCCGAACGGAGAGTTGTCGGGCGGACGAAAAGCCCCGAAAGGCTTGCGGTGCGGTATTCGCATCTCGCTGTACATAAATTGAATAACGGCGCAAAGCCATTCGATTATTCTTTTATATATAGCGAAAAAGTCACTTTTTGGGAGGATAATTTGATGGCTTTTTTTGCTGATTTTAAAAAATCCGCCGCGGAGCTGAAAAGCGTGCGCTGCCTGTGCGTTACGGCGGTGTTGATAGCGCTCGATCTGGCGCTGAAATTTCTGGTAACGATAAACCTGCCGTTCGCGAAGCTGAGCGTGGCGTTCTTGGCGCTGGCGGCGATAGGTATGCTGTACGGACCCGCGGTGGCGTTCCTCGCGGGCGGGATAACGGATATTCTCGGAATGCTCATCGCGCGGAATATGGACGCGTTCAACCCGCTTTTTACGCTGGTGGAGATGACGGGCGGGCTTATCTACGGCATCTTCCTTTACAACTTCAAGGTGATAAAGCCCGACTTCTCGGGCGGAAGGGCGTTCTTCGGGTCGATAGGCTCGAATTGGGGCTCGTTTCTGCGGATAGTTCTGGCAAAGCTGACGGTTATCGTCGTCTGCAATCTGCTGATGAACACGGCGTTCCAGGTCGTCACGGGCTACATCGCTCCCGACGTGTTCTGGGTGAAGCTGTGGGCGCGCGTGGGCACGAACTTCATTAAAATGCCGTTCGACGTGATTTTGCTGCTGCTTACGATGTATCCGATAAAAGCGGCGTACACGAGGGTGTTCAAGGGGAAGAAACCGCCGAAGCTCGGGGTGGATATAAATATAGGCTAATAACTTATGAAAGGCTTTTGACATGACAAAATTGGGATTTATCGGCGTCGGCAACATGGGCGGCGCAATCATCAAGGGAATTAACGGAAAGCTCGGGAACACGGCTGTTTTCGCCTACGACCAAAACCCCGACAAGCTCAAGGATCTGAAGTTCGTCGGTGCGACGGCAGCTCCGAGCATATTCGAGCTGGCGAAGAAATGCGATTACATTCTGCTCGCCGTCAAGCCGCAGCAGCTCGACGAGGTGCTCGCGGAGGTAAAGAGCGCGGGCAACGCTGATTTGGTAATCATTTCCATATGCGCGGGCATCTCCGCGGAATACATACGCGAGCGCACCTTCGCGAACGCGAAAGTCGTGCTCGTAATGCCGAACACCCCCATGATGCTCGGCTGCGGCGCGTCGGCAATGAGCCGCGACGACAAGGTGTCCGACGCGGAATTTGCGTTCGCGCGGAAGATAATCGGCTCGTGCGGCATAACGGAGGTCGTTCCCGCGGACAAGATGAAGGAGGTCATCGCGATAAACGGCAGTTCCCCCGCGTTTATTTACGTGTACGCAAAGGGTTTTGTGCAATATGCACAAAGCGTCGGCATAGACCCTGACGCGGCATTGCGCCTGTTCGCGCAGTCGCTGATAGGCTCGGCTAAAATGATGACCGAAAGCGGAATGACCGTGGACGAGCTGATAAAGCAGGTATCCTCGCCGGGCGGCACGACCCTCGCGGGGCTGGAGGTTCTCGAAAAGGCAAACCTCGTGCATACGGCGGTAAACGCCTGCGAGGCGTGCACCAAGCGCGCCTACGAGCTCGGCGGGAAAAAATGAGGTTCGTGTTCGGTGATTATACCGTCGAGGTTGACGTTGAGAAAACGCGCGAGTATTATCGGCGGGAAATGCCCGAGAACGATTGTGAATGCTCGGGCTGCCGCAACTTCCGCAAATACGCGGAGGTGTGTCCCGAGGAGATAAAGCGAGCGTTTGCGGAGCTGGGGATCGACGACATAAATTATATTTTGGAAATAATTCCCTTTGACTGCGCGAAAGAGGATTATGACCGGAACGGCGGCAATTTTTACGGGGGATTTTACGCCGTAATCGGGGAATTGATCGGCGGCGGACCGATTGATTCCCAAAAAAGCACAAGGCAGATAACAAGCGGCTTTGGGCTGTTTCTGCATGACAGCATGTATAAGCCCGATAATTTCCCCGACCCCGCGTTTAATATAAATATTGAAGCTTGGATTCCGTGGCTTATTGATGCGGAAAACGAATATGTTTACTGAGGAGTGTTAAAAAATGGTAGTAATCGAAATGGAAAACGGCGGAGAGATCAAGCTGGAGCTTTACGAGGATAAAGCGCCGATAACGGTGAGGAATTTCCTCGATCTGGTAAACAGCGGGTTTTATAACGGCTTAATATTCCACAGAGTAATAGACGGCTTTATGATACAGGGCGGCGACCCCACGGGCACGGGGATGGGCGGCTCGGAGAACAAGATAAAGGGCGAGTTTTCGGCGAACGGCGTTCCGAACGACATCAAGCACGAGCGCGGAGTTATCTCTATGGCGCGCAGCAGAGCCAATGATTCGGCGTCGAGCCAATTTTTCATCGTGCATAGGGATTCGCTGTACCTCGACGGGCAGTATGCCGCGTTCGGGCGCGTGGTTGAGGGAATGGAGACCGTTGACGGGATAGCTGCCGTTGAGACGGATTTCAATGACAAGCCGCTTAAGGACGTGCGTATGAAGCGCGTTTATGTTGCCGAATAATTTTCAACAATTTCAACATTATGAATTTTTTTTGACTGGGAAATTGCAAAATATTATAGTTAGCCGAACAAATTGCCAAGTTTGCTTGGTAATTTGTTCAGCTTTTTGCAGTCGGCGTGCAGTCTTTTGCAGCCGATTTGCAGTTTTTTGCAGATGTTTGCAGTTTCGTGGAGGAAATATTTGGGATTTCTGTTAAATAAAGTAAAAATCTGGAAATTTTGATGCTTTTTAAGGGCTCGACTGTTGTGGTTTAATGCGGTGAAGCAGTGTTTTGGGGTGCGGCTTGCCGAGGGGTAAAGGCGGCGCTTATGCGGTTTTGAGATAAGTCGGCTCTGGGAGGCGCGGAGTTCGCGGTTCTCCGAGGGGGACGGTGTGCGATGCTACGGTTTAATGTGGTGAAGTGGCGCTTTGGGGCGCTCGGGTTGGGCGGCGAAGTGCGCGGCTTGCCGAGGGGGATAAAAACGACACTTTTGTAATTTAATGCGTAAAACGGGTTGAGAGGTCTGTGAGTGAGCGGTAAGGTGCGCTACTGCGATTTAATGCAGCAAAATGGGTTGAGAGCCTGTGCCGAACTGCGGGGCGGCGTGCTATTGTGATTTAATGTGGTGAAATTGTTTGAGAGTCTGTGCGGGGCGTTGGTTGGGGCGCGGCTTGCCGAGGGGGAAAGGCGGCGTTTCTGCGGTTTAACTAGATAAGTCGGCGCTGTGAGCCGCGAAGTGCACGGTTCTCCGAGGGGGACGGTGCGATGTTGCGGTTTAATGCGGTGAAGTTGCCGTGAGTTTGTGCCGAACCTTGGGGCGGGGTGGTGCGCTGCTGCGATTTAATGTGGTGAAATTGTTTGAGAGCCTGTGCGGGGCGTGTTGGTTGGGGTGCGGCTTGCTGAACTGAGGGGTGGTGCGTTTGTACCGTTGCGGTTTAATGCGATAAAGTGGGCTGAGGGGTCTGTGAGTGGGCGGTGAGGTGCGCTGCTGCGGTTTAATGAGGTAAATCGGATGCGCTCGGAGTGATGCGTCTTGGGTTGGGCGGTATGCTTTTGGAAGCATTTGGGATAAATTGGATAAATAAGGGACTGTAAATTTCTCCCATTTTACTTTTATTGTACATATTGTACAAAAATCGGCGAAAAATTTTGTCATATGATCGGTTGTTTTCTCGCAATAACTCGGTTTTGTCTATTGTTGCTATTGACAAATTGCTTTTTTTATAGTATTATTAAATAATAGGGGAATCATCACTTAAAATACAGAAGAGGTTAAAAAATGCGTTTTGGCAGCGTTGAGTTTTTTAAGGTACTGATTAAAACGGTGCTTGCTATATTGTTTTTTGTCCCGCTGGCTGCCGCTGTGGTATTATGTGTGCTTTTTGTGCGTAACGACTCCCGGCTTTCTCAATTGGAGGACAAGCTTAAAGCCGCCGAGGAGGAAAACCGCCGTATGTCGCTTGTCGCGGACGTGCTCGTAAGAGATAACGCGGGCACGCTGGAGGGCTTTGACGAGATTTTCGCGAGGAGCGGGATTGCGTATACCGATCTTATCGCTTTTGTCAACGAGAGAAACGATGTGAGCGTTGAGGAGATTTACGGTATACTTTCGGGGTCGGGGCTGACCGATAAGGAGATAATCGCCATTGCGGCGGCGAAAAATACCGTGAACGGCGAGAGCCTCTACGAGATAATGTCCAAAAACGGCGTTTCGGATAAGGAGCTTATCGGGATCATCGCGAACAAGAGCGGCGGCACTATCGACGATTATTACGAGATACTCAAGCAATGCGGGCTTTCGGACGGGGATATTGTCGCGTATATCAATAAGAAAAATCAGGGGTCTTCGGGAAGCTCTTCGAGCTCTTCGGGCAACTCTTCGAGTTCGTCAAGCTCTTCGAGCACGGAGAGCACAAGCTCCGCTCCCGAGGAAACGAGCGAGCCGCAGAGCCAATATGAGCTGCTGTACGAGGATATGTACGTGAGCGAGCCCGTGGAATATGTCCGCGAGGACAAGACGGTCTATCTGACGTTTGACGACGGGCCTTCGGAGAGCACTTACTCAATACTGTCGTATCTGAGGGCTTCCAACGTAAAGGCGACGTTCTTTGTGGTGCCGAACCGCTCCGAGGAGTGCGCGGCGACGCTGAGGGCTATCGCGGCGGACGGTCACGCTATCGGCGTGCACAGCGCTTCGCACGAGTACGAGAAGATATACGCGTCCGTGGAGGCGTTCCTTGACGATTTCTATGAGGCTTGGGACATCATCCGCGACGCGACGGGCATTTCGACAGAGATATTCCGTTTTCCGGGCGGGAGCAACAACGACTACAACGTGGACACGCGGGAGGCGATAATCGCCGAGATGTCGCGGCGCGGGTTCAGGTTCTACGACTGGAACGTGGACAGCTACGACGTCGCGGGGGCGACATGGACGCAGATGTACAACTCCATTCCCTTGGATGTGAGGAACAACAGCCGTTCCATCGTGCTGATGCACGACGCGAAATACAGGCAGAATACCGTGCTCGTGCTTGAGGATATTATAAAGGTTTTGCTCGACGAGGGCTATAAGTTCGATAAGATAAACAGCGACACGAAACCCGTACAGTTCGTCGGGCCGTTCGCTTGACCGAAAGGATAACGCTATGGGAATCAAGGATAATTTTTCGCAGGCAGTTAAGGAGCTGTGGAAGAAGGACGGGCAGGAGCAGAACCCCTCCCGCACGGGTCAGCCCACCGAGCTTGACAACTACCTGAAGCAGAGCTCGGAGCAGGCGGAGACCTCTCAGCAGAACGCGCAGGGCTTGGAGACGGGGGGCGGCGGAGTTCCGCTTGAAACGCCGTATTACCGCAATCCCGCGCCGCCCGCGGCTCAGGGCGCTGCGCAGAACGTTCAGAATAACGCGCCGCTTCAGAATACCGTTCCCGACGGCGAGCCGGGCGTTAATATGAACGTGCAGAATATCCGCCAGAATTTCGGGCAGAACAGCCAGCCCGCTCCCGAGGGGCAGACGGCGGCGCAGAACGTTCAGCAGGCGACTCCGCAGGCGCAGACGGCTTCGCAGCCGCAGGGCGCTCCCGTGAACGCGAACGTTCAGAACGTGCAAAATCCGCAGAACGTTCAGAATGTGCAGAATACAATGCCGCAGGGGCAGACCGCTTATCCCAACCAAGGCGGGTATAATCCCAACGTTTCGGGGGGCTACGGGCAGGGCGGCTACGGCGGCGGGGGCGGATACGTTCCTCCTGCGGCGGGCGCTCCCATGCAGGCGGCGAACGAGGTCGACGAGACGACCGTTATCTCCAAGAATACCGTTATCGACGGGAATATACGCTCGCTTGCGAATATGCAGATCGACGGCAACATAAAGGGCAACGTCGAGACTACCCGGAACATCGATATGAGCGGGAAGATAGTCGGCGATATTACCTGCAACAATGCGGGAATGAACTCCGCAGCGATGCAGGGGAACGTTTCGCTTAAGGGAAGATTGAGAATGGACCGCGATACGATACTTATCGGCGACCTTTCCTCGCAGTATGCCGACATAAACGGCAGAATAAGGGGAAAGCTCGACATAGTGGGAAAGGCGGAGCTTAAGCGCGACGCGATAGTTTTCGGAGATATAAACGCCTCGACGATAGCCGTTACCGACGGCGCGATAATTCAGGGCTACGTGAACACGACGTTCCTCTCGAAGGAGGACAGCAGAAACGTATTCCCCGAGGCTATCTCCTTCGACAGCACGAAGGACGTGCAGCCGAACGTCGCTCCCAAGCCTAATCAGGGCTAAAAACCGCAAGGCTGAAAGGCAGGCAGAATGAGCGAAAAAAAGTCGAAAAACGCCAACGGGGCGCTCGCTCCGCTTATAGCGACCGTTATTGCGGCAGTCGCGGCGGTCGCGGCGGTGATAGTCCTCATTGTTGTAAATTCGGGAGAGCAAAGCTCCGAGCCGAGCGGTTCCTCCGTTTCCGCGGACGTGACGTTTCACCCGTCGCAGGAGCTTATCGAGGAATGCAACAACAACGCGCACGACCTTGTTGCCGGAAACTACGAGATACTTCGGCTGTTTATGCTGGAGGGAGTTCCGCACGAGGACGAGCCCTACGGGAACGAGCCCGAGGACGGCTACTACACAGCGAGCTCGGCTAAGTACCCGACCTACGCGGCGCTGGAGGCGTTTGTGAAGTCGGTGTTCGTTTCGTCGGAGGCGGAGAGGATATTGCACAATTTCGACGGGAACGGTCTTACCGTGTACAACGCGAGAGAGGGGTACGGCGGCGCGCTGGGAATTATCGCGGATTTCGCGCCCGATACGTCCTACGGCAAGCCGTGGGAGAGCACGCGCATACAGTTCGTGCCCGTGAGCGAGACGGAATGCAGTCTGACGATATTTCTGGGGGCGGACGAGGATACCGACCTGTCGACCGTTTCCGAGGAGCTGTCGCCGAAAGCCACCATGGTGAAGACCACGGAGGGCTGGCGGCTTACGAAGCTGGTGTATTGATGAGGAAGAATGAAAATCCGCTTTCGGTTTACGCGAAGGTCAGTCAGCTGGCTTTCGTGATAATAGCGCCGCTGCTGCTGTTTCTCGGCGGCGGGAGCTGGGCGGTGAGGCGGTTCGGGCTGCCCGATTGGGTGATGGGCATATGCGTCGCGCTGGGGCTTATCTTTATGCTGGGCGGGGCGGTGTCGTATCTTTATCAGCTGATAAAAATGTACGAGAAGTCCGACAAGCCCGCGCCCAAGGCGTTTACAAGCTCGCTGAGGGATAACGATTATTACGATGAGTATAAAGACTTACGGAAATAACATTATGACAAGACGAAATCAGCCCGTGTATGAGGAAATGCGCTCGCTTGCGCCGTATTTTCTCATCACAAGCGGAATATATATGGCTATTATGACGGCGCTGTTTTTCGCGCTGGGGTTCGATTACACGCTTTTGACGGGCGGCGTATACGGGATAATAATAGCCGTTTTGAATTTTCTGGCGCTTGGCAAATCGGCGCAGGCAGCGCTGAAAAGGAGCGCCAAATCCGCGCAGACCTATATGAATATAATGTACTGCGCGAGATATCTGGGGCTGTTTGCATTGCTTACAATCGGTGCGCTTGCGCCGTTTATAAGCCTTATCGCTTCGGTGATCCCCCTGTTTTTCCCGAGGATCGCCATAACGGTAAGAGCATTTACAAGAAAGGAGGACTGATGCGAAATGCCAAACGCGTTAATGCTTGCCTCCGCCGCTGCCGAAAGGTCGCTTGAGGTAAACGGCGCGCTGAAGGTCGCGAAGCTTTTCGAGATAAACGGCACGGAGTTCTGGCTGACGGAAAGCGTGATAGTTCAATGGTTGGTAATTCTGATACTGCTCGCGGTCGTGCTTATCCTGACGCATAACATGAAGGTCGTTCCCGAGACGAAGCGGCAGGCGGCAGCCGAGATGCTCGTGGAATTTGTCCGCGACACCGTAAACGGCACCATGGGCGCGAAATACGGCGCGTATACGCCGTACATAATGACGCTGCTGTGCTACATTATGATAAGCAACCTTATGGGGCTGCTGGGGCTGCGGAACCCGACCGCGGACGTCTCCGTTACGGGCACGCTGGCTATCATAACGTTCTTTCTGGTACAGTACAACCGAGCCAAGACGGGCAAGGTCAAGGGCTACTTCAAGAGCTTTATCGAGCCGCTTCCGTTTATGCTGCCGTTTAACATAATCGGCGAATTTGCGAACCCGCTCGCTCTTGCGCTGCGTCTGTTCGGCAACATGGTTGCGGGTACGGTAATCGGCGGGCTTATCTATTTCGCCCTCGGCAACTTCGCAATTCTTGTACCGGCGGTGGCTTCGCTGTACTTCGACATCTTCTCGGCGGTTATGCAGGCATATATCTTCATAATGCTGAGCATGTCGTATATCTCTTCGGCGGAATGCGGCGACTAGGCGCGGGGAGATAAGCTCACAATCGGCAAATATCCCTTAAAAGGGATAGAAAGGTGCTTCGGCACCGAATAATCTTTATTACTATGGAGGATTTCAAAGATGGAAATGACACCGGAAACTATGAAGATTTTAGCAAACGCAATCGTTCTCGGCGCTTCGGCGCTCGGCGCGGGCACCGCGATGATCGCGGGTCTCGGTCCCGGCATCGGCGAGGGCTTCTGCGGCGGCAAGGCGGTCGAGGCTATCGGCAGACAGCCCGAGGCTTCGGGCGCTATCACAAGAACCATGATTATCGGCGACGCGCTTGCCGAGACCACGGGTCTGTACGCGCTGGTAATCGCGCTGCTCCTTATGTACGCTAATCCGCTTCTCGGTAAACTCATCGGCTAAAGCGATTGGATAAGAATACCGGGAGGAGGAAAGTGTAATGCTGAATATACTCAGCAGCGTAAGCGCAGCGGCGGAGGGCGGAAGAGACTGGTACGAGGCTCTCGTATCGATAAATCCCGCCACGATAGTTTTCACGCTGATAAACACGCTGATCATCTTCCTTATTTTCAGATTTTTCCTGTACAAGCCCGTCTGCAAGATCCTTGACAAGCGCAAGGAAATGGCGGCGGCGGAGATCTCCGAGGCTCAGAAAGCCAAAGAGGCTGCCGAAAAGGCTGAAAAGGAATACACCGAGCGGCTTGCCGACGCCAAGAATGAGGCTGCCGAGATCGTAAAGCAGGCGACCCAGAGGGCGCAGAAGCGCGAGGAGGAGATCGTGACCGAGGCCAATCAGAAGGCCGCGGAGATCCGCGCGAAGGCGGAGGAGAACATAGAGCGTGACAAGCAGCGCGCCGTAAACGAGATCAAGGACGAGATTTCCGAGATTGTCGTTATGGCGGCAGGCAAGGTCGTTGAGAAGGAAATTTCCGCAAAGGACAACGAGGAAATTATTGCCAAGTTCCTTAGCGAAGTCGGCGCGGCGGAATGACCGCGGGATCTAGGAGGAAATTTTTATGAACGACAAGGCTGAAAAGGTATACGGCGAGGCGTTCTTCGAGCTTTGCACGGAGCAGAACGAGGGCGGACTTAAGGACACGCTGGACGAGCTGGAGGGCTTGAACAAGGTGTTTGAGGACGCGCCCGAGTTTGCGAAGATGATGGGCACGCCGACGGTATCCGTTGACGAAAAGCTTTCGCTGTGCAGGGACATAATCAAGGCGGGCGGCGTTTCCGAGCTTGTCGGAAATCTGCTGTGCCTGTTGTCGGAGAAGAACAGGATAAACTGCTTCGCGGGCATTGTAAAGGTCTTTAAGGAGCGCTACAATGAGAAGTTCAAGCTGGCGGAGATAACCGTCACGACTTCCGAGCCGCTGACCGACAAGATGAAGGAGCAGATCGCCGAAAGGATGTCGAAGATAATCGGGAAAACCGTTACACTGAACGAAAAGGTGGAGCGGGGGATAATCGGCGGCATTATCATAGACTACGGCAGCAAGCGCTACGACGGCAGCGTCAAGGCAAGACTGAACGCGCTCAAAGACGAGCTCGGCTCGGTAATTGCCTGATAGAGACTAACGACTAATCTCTATTAAACTAATAACTAGGAAAGGGATGTATGTAATGGATTTACGCCCCGATGAAATAACGGGCCTTATCAAGGACCGCATAAAGAATTACAACGCAAAGATCCAGCTCGGCGACGTCGGCACGGTCGTTACCGTCGGCGACGGTATCGTTCGTATTCACGGCTTGGAAAAGTGTATGCTTAACGAGCTGCTGGAATTTGAGAACGGCGTGCGCTGCATGGCGCTCAACCTCGAGCAGGATTTCGTTGGTGCGGTTATGTTGGGCTCGGATGCGGGCATTAAAGAGGGCGACAGCGTAAAGCGCACGGGCAGCATCGTGTCCGTGCCCGTCGGAGAGGAGCTTCTCGGACGCGTTGTAAACTCCCTCGGACAGCCGCTTGACGGCAAGGGCAATATCCTCGCGAAGGAGACCCGCCCGATCGAGAAGATCGCCTCGGGTATCATTACGAGAGAGCCCGTAAACGTTCCTTTGCAGACGGGTATCAAGGCTATCGACAGCATGATTCCGATCGGCAGAGGACAGCGTGAGCTCATTATCGGCGACAGACAGACGGGCAAGACCGCTATCGCCATAGACACTATAATCAACCAGAAGGGCAAGGACGTTATCTGCATTTACGTCGCTATCGGGCAGAAGAACTCTACCGTGGCGAACGTTGTGGAGAGACTTACCAACGGCGGCGCTATGGACTATTCGATAGTTGTTTCGTCAACCGCTTCGGAGCTCGCGCCCTTGCAGTATATCGCGCCCTATTCGGGCTGCGCTATGGGCGAGTATTTTATGGAAAAGGGCAAGGACGTGCTTATCGTGTACGACGACCTGTCGAAGCACGCGGTGGCTTACCGTGCGCTGTCTTTGCTGCTGAAGCGCCCGCCGGGACGTGAGGCGTACCCGGGCGACGTTTTCTATCTTCATTCGAGACTGCTGGAGCGCGCCGCTCGTCTGAACGACGAATACGGCGGAGGCTCGCTTACGGCGCTGCCGATAATCGAGACGCAGGCGGGCGACGTTTCGGCGTATATCCCGACTAACGTTATCTCGATAACGGACGGGCAGATATTCCTTGAGACGGAGCTGTTCAACTCGGGCGTTCGCCCCGCAGTAAACCCGGGTATCTCGGTATCCCGTGTCGGCGGCAACGCGCAGATAAAGGCGATGAAGAAGGTCTCGGGTACGTTGAAGCTCGACTACTCGCAGTACCGCGAGCTCCAGTCGTTCTCGCAGTTCGGCTCCGATCTGGATAAGGACACCAAGGACAGACTCGCAAAGGGCGAGCGTATAGTTGAGGTTCTCAAGCAGGACGAAAACTCGCCGCTGGAGGTAGAGGAGCAGGTCGTTATTATCTACGCGGTAATCAACAACTACCTCGCGTCCATTCCCGTCGAGAAGATAAAGCAGTATCAGGCGGATCTGATCGATAATCTGAAGGCAAACAAGCCCGAGATACTCGACGGCATCAAGAACGAAAAGGTCATCTCCCCCGAGAACGAGGAGGCGCTCAAACAGGCTCTCGAGAGCTTTGCGGCTTCCTACGCGGGCTGACCGAAAGGAGTTTCGTTATGAAACAGGCTTCCTTCGTACTCAGCATAATAGCGACCACTATCGCCATTATAACGGCGTTTGCGGTGGCTTGGCTGTATATCGAAAAGAAAGTTAAATATATCACCACGGACGACAATATTTGACGGCTGTCAAAAAACTTTTTGGGGGTGATATTTATAGCCAGTGGTAATATGAAAGCCATAAAGCGCCGTATCCGTTCCGTCGGCTCGACCCGACAGATAACGAAGGCTATGGAGCTTGTGGCGTCGAGTAAGCTTCGCAAGGCGAAAAACCGCGCGGAGCTGGCGCGTCCTTATTTTAACGAGCTGTACAAGACGATGTGCGAGATAGCCTCCGCAAACACGGACTTCTCCACGATATATACGGTGAAGCGCGAGGTAAAGCATAAGCTGTTTATCGTTGTGGCGGGCGACAGAGGACTTGCTGGAGGCTATAACTCCAACGTCCTCAAGACTGCCGCCGCGGCTCATAAGGACGACGCGGAGCTGCCGAAGATAATCGCTATCGGCAAAAAGGCGGGAGAGTATTTCGCCAAGCGCGATTACGACGTTGTGGCGTCCTACGCGAATATCGCGGAGGACATTAAGCCGAATACGGCGCAGGATATCGCGGATATAGCGATAAAGATGTTCGCGGACGGCGAGGTCGACGAGGTGCACGTGTTCTATACGATGTTCGTGTCGTCTATCTCACAGCAGCCCGAAAGCATGCGCGTGCTCCCCATGGATACCGTGCAGCTTGAGGACTACGGCACGATGGAGTACGACCCCTCTCCCGAGGCGGTCTTTAACCGCATAGTGCCGCGCTTTACGGCGAGCCTTATCCAGTGCGCGGTCGTGGAGTCCTACGCTTCCGAGCAGGGCGCGCGCCGCACGGCAATGGAAAACGCGACCGACAACGCGGACGCGATGACGGAAAGCCTGTCGCTGCTGTACAACAGAGCGCGTCAGGCAAGCATCACGACGGAAATTATCGACATAGTTTCCGGCGCGTCGGCGCAGGAATAATTGACAAAACATAGACAATTCCTATTAAGAAAGGAAAAGTTGTAATTATGGCTAATCAGAACATAGGCACGATAGTCCAGGTTATCGGCGCGGTTTTGGATATCCGTTTCGCGCCCGAAAATCTGCCTAACCTGCTTAACGCTATCGAGATCGACAACAACGGCTCAAAGCTCGTCGTCGAGGTGGCGCAGCATATCGGCGACGACCTCGTCCGCTGCATTTCAATGGGCAGCACGGACGGGCTTGTGCGCGGTATGGAAGCGGTTGACACGGGGGCTTCCATAAAGGTTCCCGTCGGCGAGCAGACGCTTGGACGTATCTTCAACCTCCTCGGAGAGGCGGTCGACAACAAGCCGCAGCCCGAAACGGAGGAAAAGTGGGAGATCCACCGCCCCGCTCCTACCTTTGAGGAGCAGGAGGCCTCCAACGAGGTCCTCGAAACGGGCATCAAGGTCGTAGACCTTATCTGCCCGTACCTTAAGGGCGGTAAGATAGGCTTGTTCGGCGGCGCGGGCGTTGGTAAGACGGTACTTATCATGGAGCTTATCAACAACGTCGCAAAGCAGCACGGCGGCATTTCCGTATTTACGGGCGTCGGCGAGCGTACCCGTGAGGGCAACGACCTCTACCGCGAGATGCAGGAGTCGGGAGTTATCAGCAAGACGGCTCTCGTATACGGGCAGATGAACGAGCCGCCCGGAGCGAGAATGAGAGTTGCGCTTTCGGGACTTACAATGGCGGAATATTTCCGCGACAAAATGGGTCAGGACGTTCTTCTGTTTATCGACAACATCTTCCGTTTCACGCAGGCGGGCTCGGAGGTTTCCGCGCTGCTCGGACGTATGCCGTCCGCCGTTGGTTATCAGCCGACGCTGGCGACGGAGATGGGCGCTTTGCAGGAGCGTATCACGTCCACGAAGAAGGGCTCTATCACGTCCGTTCAGGCGGTTTACGTGCCTGCCGACGACCTGACCGACCCCGCCCCCGCGACGACGTTCGCGCACTTGGACGCGACGACGGTATTGTCGCGTAACATAGCGTCGATGGGTATTTATCCCGCGGTTGACCCGCTGGATTCCACCTCGAGAATACTTACGCCCGAGATACTCGGTCGGGATCATTATCAGGTTGCCCGCGACGTTCAGGCGATCTTGCAGCGCTATAACGAGCTTCAGGACATCATCGCGATACTCGGTATGGACGAGTTGTCCGACGAGGATAAGCTGACCGTATCCCGCGCGAGAAAGATCCAGCGCTTCCTGTCGCAGCCGTTCTCCGTTGCGGAGCAGTTCACGGGCATGGAGGGCAAATACGTACCTCTTAAGGAGACTATCCGCGGCTTTAAGGAGATAATCGAGGGCAAGCACGACGACCTGCCCGAGTCGGCGTTCCTCTTTGCGGGCACTATCGACGAGGTTGTCGAAAAGGCTAAAAAAGGCTAATGAAAGGATATTCGGATGACACCGTTTAAGTTACAGATAATCACGCCCGAAAAAACCGTTTTCGACGGCGAGACCGAGCAGGTAATCGTCCGCACAACGGTCGGCGACGTCGGCATATTAAAAGGTCACGAGCCGTACTGCGCGGCGCTCGGCATAGGTCAGATGCGGATAATGCAGAACGGCGAGTTCCGCCGCGCGGCAACGTCGGGCGGAATAATAAAGGTGTCGAAGGAAATGACGACGATTTTGGTGCAGACCTGCGAATGGTCGGACGAGATCGACATAGAACGCGCAAACGCCGCGAAAACAGCGGCGGAGGAGCGCATAAAAGCGGCGAAGAGCGACAAGGATCTGCTGCTTGCCGACGCAAAGCTCAAGCGCGCGCTCAACCGAATCGATACCTCGAATTTCAATTAAACACAAAAACCCCCGCGCGGTCCCCTTTCCGCGCGGGGGTTACAGTTTTTGGGAAAGTATCCAGTCCATAAGGCTGAGGGTCAGGCGGGCTTGCTGCGAGGACATCTGCCGCATGCGGTTGGTCATCGAGCGCAGATAGTCGTTGTCGTCGTCGGCAACAGCGCCCAGCAGCAGCGCGTCGGGGGTGGTGTCGAGCGCGGCGCATATTTTCATCAGCACGTCAATGCTGATAACGGTCGTCGCGCGTTCAACGTTTGACAGGTAGTTATTGCACAGCCCCGCCATTTCGTTTACCTGCCACTGCTTTAAGCCGAGCTCTCTGCGGCGCGCGGCAATCCTCTTCCCGACTTCTTTATAATCTACATAATGCAAAATAATCACCTCTTAATATTATTTTACAATAGATATATAAGATTAAAAAATAGACTGTATAGTTAAAAAACACTTGACAATATGAAAATTGCGTGATATAATAATATTATAGGAAAATTTATTATAAATATGGAGGTTAACTATTTATGAGAAAGAAAATGTTTTTGTTTGGTGCAATGGTTCTTTTGGTAGGGACTTTAACAGCATGTGATCCAAACGGAGGAAGCGGTTATGAAAAACCGACATCTACAATCAGCGCAGGAGCCAGTACTTCAAGTAGTTCAAAGGAAACAACAAATCGTTGCCAGTTCATTGAAAATGGACAAAGAAACTGCAAGAACAAAGCTACGCATGGACAACTGTGTGAAAAGCATTTTAACTATTTAAATGGAATATACAATGATATGGTTGGATTCATATCTTAATATGGAAAATATGATAGGGAGGAAATAAATTATGGTACTTACACCCGAAATAAAGGCAAAAATGCTTGAGGATATACAAACGCTATCCTTACACAATACAGACCGCGAGGTAATGCTAACATTGTCTAACTACGGCATTAAATCAACCCGAGACGCCAGAGATGAAATCATAGAATGGCTTAAAGAAGAGCTTGAAATAAGCAAAATATATCCTAACAATGATATGATAGATATTTTCTTAAAGAAAAAATAAATCTCGGTTCCCCCGTTCCAAACGGGGGCATTTTTATCCCCAAAAAATCCCATTAAAATTTGTACAGATTTTTAATAATTTTGCTTGACAAATTATTAAAATTGTGGTACAATTATTAAAAAGGGAGACAAATTTACGGGGAGGCGAGCCGAGTGAACAAAAGCATATACAGTCTGGTGCTGTCGGACGAGGTCGTGGAGGCGGTGGACGAGCTGGCGCGGACCGAGGGCGCGTCGCGCTCGGCGATGATAAACCGCATACTCGCGGAGCGCGTGGCGTTCACGACGCCCGAAATGCGCCTGCGCGATATTCTGCAAAGCCTCGCGCGGGCGATGAACGGCGAGTTTATGCTCGAGCAGCCCACGGGCAGCACGCTTATTTGCCGCACCTCGCTGAAATACCGCTACAAGCCGACCGTGAAATATTCGGTGGAGATATATTCCGAAAACGGCAGGCGCGCGGGCGAGCTGCGCGTATCGTTCCGCACGCGGAACGCGCAGCTCATTGACGACCTTATGGGCTTTTTCCGATGCTGGGCGGCTCTCGAGCAGCGGTATATCGCGGACAGATTGTCGAATGATATAGTGTACACGATATCGGACGGGCGTTTCGAGCGCACGCTGAATATGCCGTCGGGGCAAATATCCGACGACGAGCTCGGCACTGCCGTTGCCGAGTATATGGCAATGTTCGACGGGGCGATGAAAGCGTATTTCGCGCAGCTGCCCGATACGGAGAGCGCCGCGCTCGCCGCCGAGGGATATTACCGTTCGGAGCTTGCGAAACAGCGGGCGGTCGTTTAAGACAGCACAGAAGGAGGTTGGCTCAATTGGATCTTCAGCAGGCAAAGGAATTTTTTTGCGGTTTCAACGGCTATAAATTCCATATGTTTAGGGAAGAAACCGGAAAAATGATGGAATACGACAAATTAAACATCTCTCGTAAAACCGAGGACGAATGGCGGCAAGAGGTGCTTGACAAACTCGAAAACCGATATTATACACGGTATAATGAGCGGAAAGACTCTTGTTGGTGCTGCTATTGGGATTTTGTCAAGGTTTGGGGAAACATAGATACCGAGACAGAGACCGAGCGCGAAAAAAACAGCAAAAGACTGTTGGAAATGATAGGTCACGCCGCTTTAAATCTCGATCAAAAGCAAAAAATCCTCATTATGGAGGGCATTCCGAGCGCAATATGCCTTATCTCCAACACGGGACAAAAAGACCGTCTGCATCAGGCGATAAATGAACTGGTAAATTTCGACGTGACATTTGTTTCAGACGAGGACGGGTGGAGAGACCCACAGGCGCGGTATGATAAGGCGCTGAGACATATTGCCCGTTCAGCTGTCGAATATCATATTATAGAAAAATCAAATTAAGGAGGAATTGATATGAACGCAAACAAATTAACACAAAAGAGCTTGTATGCCGTACGGTCCCGCACGGGGCTGTCGGAACAGAGCGTTATAGTTTAGAGAGGTGACATTATGGCTAAAAATTTTCGGAAAGAATATGAAAGTCAGCCCGAGCTGCGTGAAATGGTGCGTTTCCGCACGCCCGACGTAACGACGGAAAAGTTCTCGGACTGGACTTACGCGGACATGAAACGCGAGTTCGCCGCGTCGGTGAAGCTGTTCTCGGAAAACGGATTTGAGGACGAGAGCGCCGAGCTCGCTTACCATGCCGTCAAGCTGTCGTTATTTTGCGGCGGCGATAAGGAAACGAACGCGATGACGGAGAACATTATGGCGCTCACGTTATTTTTGAACGCGGCGGCGGCACTCGACGAAGTTAACCCGTATCTTGCGGAGAATTACGGGCGTTTCGTTTCGGAGTACAAAAGCAGCCCGACACACGGGCTCACGCTCTCCCCCGAGGAACAGGCGGAGCTTGACAGCGATGTCGAGAGCGTTTTGGAGAAGCTGCGCGGTTTTACTCCCAAGCCGCAGAAGTCCTCCGAGCCCGAATGGGTGAGCGCCCGCGAGATCACGCTGCCGTTTGAAAGCTACGCGGAATGGGAAAAGAATTTCGTGCCCGTCGACCCGCCCGCCGACAGCGACGAGCGAATGAGGGCAAGACTCTCCGACGCGGCTTACGAGATGATGACGGAATATGAACGCAGCAAGACATCTTCCCTCGACATATACGAAAAAAGGTTTCTTTTGCCGCACGGGCTGAAAATGGCCGATAAGCTCCGCGAGTTTGATGAAATATACGGCGGACGGGTCTTCGCGTGGCGCAAAACTTGGAATTTCTATATGGACTACCCGTGGTCGCAAACTTCGCCGTGGGGATACAGCATAGGCCTTTGTTACAGGATGCGGCTCTTTGAGGACGGAACGTATTGTATAGAAGCCATGCCCGAGCATACCACGCAGGATCGCGGGCTGCACATCGGCAGCGACGGAAAGGTTTACGACTGCGCTATGGGGGTTTTGTACTTTTTGGCGGATTCCGTTGAGGAATTTCTCGAATCGGAGGCTCGTCAATACCGTATGGATAAGCTTTTGTTGGAGCGCCGCCGCGAGCTCGAAAACAAATATCTCGTTCCCAAGATAAGAACGGCGAGCATTTAAAATAGGGAGGCAATTTTATGAACGCAAACAAATTAACACAAAAGAGCTTGTATGCCGTACGGTCCCGCACGGGGCTGTCGGAACGGAGCGTTATCGTATAAAGGTCAAACGGGAGGTCGGCAATGAGCGAAGTACATCGCATAAAATGCGGCAACGGCAACTGTTATATTATCGAAAACGGCAGCGGCGGCGTACTGGTCGACACGGGGAAAAGAGAGTTTGCCGATAAGGTACTCGAGGCTTGCCGAAGATACAGCGCAAGGCTTATCGTGCTTACGCACGCGCATTTCGACCACGCGGAAAACGCGGCGCTTATTTCGGGCGCGCTGGGAATACCTATCGCGATGAATGAAAAGGATATTGACCTTATCGGGTCGAACGCAAATCAGTCGCTGTCCGCGGACACGTTTTTGGGAAAGGTCGTCTTATCCGTGTCCCTCGGGGACTTTGCGGCTCGCGCCATGCCGAGCTTCAAGCCCGATATTCTGCTGAACGACGGCGACAGCCTGCGCGATTTCGGCATAGACGCGCGCGTCGTCGGACTGTCGGGGCATACCGACGGCTCGATAGGCGTCGACGCGGATAATAAGCATTTGATTGTCGGAGACGCGCTGATGAATATGTTCTGCCCCACGGTTTCAATGCTGTATCATAACAGGGAGCAAATGCTCGAAAGCGCGGCTAGGATAAGCGGCTTTGGAAGCAGGACGATATATTTCGGGCACGGCAAGCCGAAGCCCAACAGGCAATGGGTAAAATAAAGAGCGTATCGAGGAGGAATTGATATGAACGCAAACAAATTAACTCAAAAATCACTTGAAGCCGTACAGTCCGCGCAGGACTTGTCGGTCTCGTATCAGAACAACTGCGTGGAGCAGATGCACCTGTTGTACGCGCTTTTAGCGGAAGAGGGCGGGCTCGTGCCGCAGATATTCACGAAAACGGGCGTCGACGCGAACGGTCTTAAAGCCGCCGCGCTGAAATTCGTCGAGGGCATGCCGCGCGTCACGGGCGGCAGGGGCGAGATATACGCCTCGCGCGAGCTGCAGGAGGCGTTTGCCGAGGCGGAGAAGCAAGCCGAGCGCATGAAGGACGAATACGTCTCCGTGGAGCATCTGCTGCTGGCGCTCGTCGAGAAGCCCGACAGCGACGTCAAGGGCGTTTTCAAGAGCTTCGGCATTGACAAAAACGCGCTGCTGAAAGCGCTCCAAGAGATACGCGGCAATCAGCGCGTGACCTCCCAAAACCCCGAAGAAACTTATGATGTTCTGAAAAAGTACGGTCAGGACCTTGTGGAGCTGGCTCGGCAGAACAAGCTCGACCCCGTTATCGGGCGCGACGCGGAGATACGCAACGTTATCCGCATACTCTCGCGCAAGACCAAAAACAACCCTTGCCTTATCGGCGAGCCCGGCGTCGGCAAGACCGCTATCGCCGAGGGGCTGGCGCTGCGCATCGTGCGCGGCGACGTTCCCGCTAACCTCAAGGACCGCAAGCTGTTCAGTCTCGATATGGGCGCGCTCATCGCGGGCGCGAAGTATCAGGGCGAGTTCGAGGAGCGCCTGAAAGCCGTCCTCAACGAGGTCAAAAAGTCGGACGGGCGCATAATCCTCTTCATCGACGAGCTGCATTTGATAGTCGGCGCGGGCAAGTCCTCGGGAGCTATGGACGCGGGCAACCTCCTGAAGCCCATGCTGGCGCGCGGCGAGCTGCACTGCATAGGCGCGACGACGCTTGACGAATACTCGAAATACATCGAAAAAGACCCCGCGCTGGAGCGCCGCTTCCAGACCGTTCTCGTGGACGAGCCCACCGTCGAGGACACTGTCTCGATACTGCGCGGCTTGAAAGAGCGCTACGAGGTTTTCCACGGCGTTAAGATACACGACAATGCCATAATCGCGGCGGCGACGCTCTCCAACCGCTATATCACAGACCGCTTCCTCCCCGACAAGGCGATAGACCTCGTGGACGAGGCGTGCGCGATGATACGCACCGAAATGGACAGCATGCCGCAGGAGCTCGACGAAATCTCGCGCGGGATTATGCAGCTCGAGATAGAGGAAGCCGCGCTCAAAAAGGAGACGGACAAGCTCTCGCAGGAGCATTTGGCGGACATTCAGCGCGAGCTTGCCGAAAAGCGCGACGCGTTCAACGCCATGAAAGCAAAGTGGGAGAACGAAAAGAACGCCATTTCCAAGGTGCAGGACCTCCGCAAGGAGATAGAGCAGACCAATGCCGACATCGAAAAGGCAAAGCGCGAGAACGATTTGAACAAGGCGGCGGAGCTGATGTACGGAAAGCTCCCGAAGCTGCAGGCGGACTTGCAGCGCGAGGAGGAGCTCGCCGAGGAGGCGAAATCGAGCTCGCTGCTGCGCGACAAGGTAACGGACGAGGAGATAGCGCGCATAGTCGGGCGCTGGACGGGCATTCCCGTGGAGAAGCTCGTCGAGGGCGAGCGCGAAAAGATACTCCACCTCGCGGAGACTCTCCACAAGCGCGTCATGGGGCAGGACGAGGCTGTATCGCGCGTTACCGAGAGCATTATGCGCTCCCGCGCGGGCATTAACGACCCGCGCAAGCCGCTGGGCTCGTTCCTGTTCCTCGGACCGACGGGCGTCGGCAAGACCGAGCTCGCCAAGGCTCTCGCGGAGGCGCTTTTCGACGACGAGCACAACATCATCCGCCTCGATATGAGCGAATATATGGAGAAGCACACGGTGAGCCGCCTTATCGGCGCGCCTCCCGGATACGTCGGCTACGAGGAGGGCGGTCAGCTCACCGACGCGGTTCGCCGCAAGCCGTACTCGGTCGTGCTGTTCGACGAGGTTGAAAAAGCGCACCCCGACGTGTTCAACGTGCTGCTGCAAATCCTCGACGACGGCAGAGTTACCGACAGCCAAGGGCGCACCATCGACTTCAAAAACACGATAATCATACTCACCAGCAACCTCGGCTCGCAGTTCATTCTCGACGGTATCGGCGGGGACGGGCAGATAACCGAGGAAGCGCGCGCGAGCGTCGACAAGCTCCTGAAACAGTCGTTCCGCCCCGAGTTCCTCAACCGCCTTGACGAGATAGTTTTCTACAAGCCGCTTACCAAGACGGAGATCTTCGGCATCATCGACCTGCAGGCTGCCGACCTCGTGAAACGCCTGAAGGACAAGCAGCTCTCGCTGGAAATTTCGGACGACGCAAGGCAGCTCATCGTCGACGAGAGCTACGATCCGAGCTTCGGCGCGAGACCGCTCAAGCGCTACATTCAGCGCAATCTCGAAACGCTGATAGCGCGTGAGATACTCGCCGACAAGCTAAAACAGGGCGACGTCATTCACATCACGGTCAAGGACGGAGCGCTCTCGGTTGAATAAAAAACTTCCCCCGAAAGAAAGCCTTTCGGGGGATTTTTGTGAATTATTGAATCGCGTAACCCTTATCGCGCACGACCCTTTCAATATCGGCAACGTGCTTCGCGCAGAGGTCCTTGGTCTTTGCTTCGGCCATTATGCGCAGCAGCGGCTCGGTGCCGCTCGGGCGCACGAGCACTCTCCCGTCCTCCCCGAGAGCCTCCTCGGCCGCCTTTACGGCCGCCCGAACGTCCTCGTCGTTCAGCACGGTGTTCTTATCGGTAACGCGGACGTTTTTCAGCAGCTGCGGATAGACGGTCATGCCCTTTGAAAGCTCCGACAGCGTTGTCTTTTTCGCGCAGATGACCTGCATTATTTTCAGCGCCGTGAGAATGCCGTCGCCCGTGTTCGCGTACTTGCTGAAAATGATGTGCCCGCTGTTCTCGCCGCCGAGAATGTAGCCCTTTTCGTTCATGCACTCGTAGACGTACTTATCCCCGACGGCGGTCTTTTCGTAGGCTATCCCCAGCTCGTCGAACGCCTTGTACAGCCCGAGATTTGACATCACGGTGGTAACGACGGTGTTCCCCTCGAGCTTTCCGCGCTCCTTGAGGTAGCTGCCGTATATGTACAGAATTTTATCCCCGTCGACAAGCTGCGCCTTTTCGTCCACGGCAAGGCACCTGTCCGCGTCCCCGTCGAACGCGAAGCCGCAGTCGAGCTG
This sequence comes from Lachnospiraceae bacterium, assembly GCA_023664705.1. Classification (GTDB taxonomy): domain Bacteria; phylum Bacillota; class Clostridia; order Oscillospirales; family Ruminococcaceae; genus CAG-115. The sequence continues at coordinate 40,304 of JAMPFE010000008.1, forward strand.
CTCCTCCTCGACGAGCTTTATAAGGCTCTCGATATGCGTTGAGCCGCAGTTCGTGTTGATATTGAAGCCGTCGGGCTTGTTGCTGATAACGTAGGTCTTAGCGCCGAGCGCGTCGAAAACGCTCTTCGCGATAGTGAACGCCGAGCCGTTCGCGCAGTCCAGCCCGATGCGCTTGCCCTTGAACGAGTGCGTCGCCAGCGAGATAAGATAGCCGATATAGCGGTTGCGCCCCGCTGAGTAGTCGGAAGCACGCCCTATCTCCTCGCCCTGCGAGAGCGGCAGCTCGGGAATTTCTCCGTCGAGATATTTTTCAAGCTCCTCGATAAAGTCCTCGTCAATTTTCTCGCCCTTGGAGTTGAACAGCTTTATGCCGTTGTCGTAATAGGGATTGTGGGACGCGGAGATCATTATCCCGCAGTCGAAATCGTCCGTGCGCACCACGTAGGAAACGCTCGGGGTCGTCGTAACGTGCAGCAGATACGCGTCCGCGCCCGACGCGGTGAGCCCCGCCGTCAGCGCGTACTCGAACATATACGAGCTTCGCCGCGTGTCCTTCCCGATAACGACCTGCGCGCGGTGCTCCCTGCCGTAATACCTGCCGATAAAACGCCCTATCTTAAAGGCGTGCTCCACGGTCAGCCCCTTGTTCGCCTCGCCGCGAAAGCCGTCCGTGCCGAAATACTTTGCCATAATAAAGCCTCTTTTCGTAAATTGCATACGTATATTATAGCATATTCGGCGGCGGCTTGTCAATATTCGGCAGCCAAAAAAGGCTCAAATGAGAAAAAAGCCAAGTTTACAGTTGACAGTGTAAAGTTGACAGTTATGGTGCGCCGCTTCGCGGCGCAATATTTTAAGATCGCCGCCGCAGGCGGCGTTCCGAAACTGTCAACTTTCAACTGTACACTGTCAATTTTTTCGCCCCGAAAGCTCGGGGCGAAAAGTCGGCGGCACGCCTTAGAACGGTCTCTCTGTAGGATACGGCAGCGCTTTCGGCTGATTGTAGGCGATGTCTCCGATGCCGAGCATCTTCAGCACCTCGAAAATGAGGTTGCCGCAGTGGCTGAACGCGACCGCGCCGTGGTGCGGATAGCGCTTCTGAATGAGAACGTGCCTGTAAAATCTTCCCATTTCGGGGATAGCGAAAACGCCTATGCCGCCGAACGAGCGCGTCTTGACGGGGAGCACCTCTCCCTCCGCGACGTAAGCGCGGAGCACGCCCTCGCTGTCGCATTGCAGACGGAAGAACGTGATGTCCGAAGCGGCGATGTCCCCCTCGAGAGTGCCGCGCGTAAAGTCGGGCTCGCTGTCCTTCGGCTCGAGCAGCCTGTGCTGAATGAGCTGATACTTGACCGCGCGGTCTGCGCAGAGCTTGCAGGCGGGCGTGTTGCCGCAGTGGAAACCCATAAACGTATCGGTCAGCGCATACGGGAACTTGCCCTTGATGTCCTGCTCGTACAGGTCTGCGGGCACGGAGTTGTTGATGTCGAGCAGCGTCACGGTGTCGCCCGTTACGCACATACCGATGTACTCGCTCAGCGCCCCGTAGATGTCGACCTCGCAGGAAACGGGAATGCCGCGCGCCACCAGACGGGAGTTGACGTAGCACGGCTCAAAGCCGAACGCCTCGGGGAACGCGGGCCAGCACTTGTCCGCGAAAGCGACGTACTTGCGCGAGCCCTTGTGCTTCTCTGCCCAATCGAGCAGCGTTATTTCGAGCTGCGCCATTCTCGCGTTCATTTCGGCGTAGTACTTGCCCTCGCCCATTTCCTCCGCCATTTCCTTGCAAATCTCGGGGATACGGGGGTCGTCGGCGTGCGCCTTGTACGAAACGAGCAAGTCCAGCTCCGAGTTCTCCTCTATCTCCACGCCGAGCTCGTACAAGCCCTTGATAGGCGCGTTGCACGCGAAGAAATCCTGCGGGCGCGGACCGAACGTGATTATCTTCAAGTCCGACAGTCCGATAAGCGTGCGCGCTATCGGCACAAATTCGCCTATCATCTTCGCGACGTCCTCGGCAGTGCCGACGGGGTACTCGGGGATATAGCCCCTCAAATGCCGCATACCGAGGTTATACGAGCAGTTCAGCATACCGCAGTAAGCGTCGCCGCGCCCGTTGATAAGGTCGTCGCCCGTCTCTTCGGCAGCCGCCGCGTACATCACGGGACCGTCGAATTTCTTCGCGATAAGCGTCTCGGGAGTCTCGGGACCGAAGTTCCCGAGGAACACAACAAGCGCGTTGCAGCCCGCCGCGTTCACCTCGTCGACCGCCTTGAGCATATCGAGCTCGTTTTCGACGGTAGTCTTGCACTCGTAGATGTCGAGCCCCGACCTGCCGCAAGCCTCGACTATCGCCGCCCTGCGGCGCTCCGAAAGCGAGATGATGAAGCAGTCGCGCGACACCGCGATAATGCCGAGCTTCACTTGTGGAATGTTAGTAAGCATAACAAATACCTCCAAAAAATTTTTTCCTGTTTTCCGCGCAGCCGCGCGGAAAACATTACATCTTATTTAAAACAGGGAACAAGCCCTTTAATGTCGGATAAATTTGCTTGAATTGCTTGTAGCGCTCCTCGTAAAGCGCCGCCAATTCTGGCTCGGGAGAGGTCATCTCCTTTACCTTGAACAGCTCGGTTGACGCTTGTTGAACGGTTTTCCGTTCGCCGCAGGCAACTGCCGCGAGTATCGCACCGCCGTAGGAGGGACCCTCCTCGGTTTCGGGGGTGCAGATGTCGATGTTGAGGACGTTCGCGAAAATCCTGCGCCAGAGGGGGCTTTTCGCGCCGCCGCCGCAAATTCTGCTTACGGTTATGTTCAGACCGAGCGACTTCGCGACCTCGAACGAATCCCGCATCGCGAACGCCACGCCCTCGAGTATCGCGAGCCTCATCGCCGCGCGGTCGGTGTCCGCCGACAGCCCGATGAACGCTCCGCGCGCCTCGGTATCGTTTATCGGGGAGCGCTCCCCCATAAGGTACGGCAGGAAGAACACGCGGTTTTTGCCGAGCAGCTCCTCGGGGATCTTCGCCTCCTCGCCCGCGTAATCGCCCGAGCATATAACGTTGTCCTGCCACCACTTATTGCAGCTTGCCGCCGAGAGCATACAGCCCATAAGGTGGAAATTTCCGTCCGCGTGCGCGAACGCGTGCAGCGCGTTGTTCGGGTCGACGCGGAACTCCTTGCTTGTGATGAAAATAGTGCCCGACGTGCCGAGGGAGATGTTGCATATCCCGTCGCCGACTGTGCCCGTGCCGACCGCCGCGCCCGCGTTGTCGCCCGCGCCCGCGCATACCTTGACGGTATTCGGCAGCCCGAGCTCGGCGGCAATGCCGTCCTTAAGCGTGCCGACGACCTGAGCGCTCTCGAAAATTTGCGGCAGCTGCTCTTCTTTAAGACCGCAGACGTCGAGCATTTCCTTGCTCCAGCGCTTGTTTTTCACGTCGAACAGCAGCATTCCCGACGCGTCCGAAACGTCCGTGCAGAACGTCCCCGTAAGCATATAGTTTATGTAGTCCTTGGGGAGCATTATCTTGCTTATTTTCGCGAAATTCTCGGGCTCGTGCTTTTTCACCCAGAGCACTTTCGGCGCGGTGAAGCCCGCGAACGCGATGTTTGCCGTGTATTCGGAGAGCTTATCCCTGCCGATGACGGTGTTCAGATAATTTGTTTCTTCGCTTGTGCGCCCGTCGTTCCAGAGGATAGCGGGGCGGATAACGCGGTCGTCCTTGTCAAGCGCGACCAGACCGTGCATTTGTCCGCAGCAGCCTATCCCCGCGACCTCGGATTTCTCAACGTCCGCGGTCAGCTCGCGGATGCCCGCAGCCGTCTCTCTGAGCCAATCCTCGGGGTTCTGCTCCGACCAGCCCGCCCGCGGGAAGAACAGCGGATATTCGCGCGAGACGGTCTTTAAGATCGCGCCCTTTTCGTTCATCAGCAGGAGCTTGACGGACGAGGTTCCCAAATCGATACCGATGTAAAGCATATTTTTTCCTTTCTTTTTTGCAACTTTTCAACTGGAAACTTGCAAAATATTTCGGTTTTGGTAACTAATCGTTTGAATTTGTGTATTATTTTGCAGTCTTTTGCAGTTCGCGTGCAGTTATTTGCAGCCGTTTTGCAGTTTTTTGCGGTTAATTGCAGTTTCGGGCTGTAAATATCTGGAAGCACTGTAAGTTTATGTTAAAATTTGGAATTTGCAGCACTAACTAATTCGGCGGGGGAAAAGTTTGCGGTTTTTTGCAGTCGGGGGTCTGTTATGATGAAGCTGCGAGCGCGGTTGAGAAAATCTGCCACCGGCAGATTTTCTCAATAGTCGACGGTCACGCCTGTCGGCGAGACCGCCGACTCGGGGAAAACGTGACACGATGTGTCCTTGTTTTTCCCCGAACCCTTTTAGCGCTTTTTTTCTTTTGCCGCTTCGCGGCGTTCTGGGCTTTGCCCAGACCCAGCAGAGGCTCCGCCTCTGCACTCCGCCAAAGGGGCAAGCCCCTTTGGAATCCCGGTCGCTAACGCGGTTGCCGAAAAGTGCCGTAAATTTTAATTTACAATACTGATTTTATTTTAATGGATATTTCAACAAATGTCAAGCGGTTTTAGATAAGTTTTTGATAATTCGTTATGATACACTAATATCGGCGATTTTTTTGTGTATTTTAGCAATCGTTTTTTGCCGATAAGGGTATTGACTTAACGAAACGCTTGGTGTATACTGATAAAAAACGTTTCGGGAGGACGTATGGAGAAATATCTTGACGAAACATTGTCGGCTCGGGAGCGCGCCGAGGCGCTTACCGAGCTTATGACGACCGAGGAGCGCGCGGGGCGGCTCCGCTATGACGCGATGGGCGTTGAGCGGCTCGGCGTGCCGTCTTACAACTGGTGGAACGAGGGGCTGCACGGGCTTGCGCGGTCGGGCACGGCGACCGTTTTTCCGCAGGCGATAGCGCTTGCGGCTATGTTCGACGCGGAGCTTGTCGGGAGGGCTGCCGAGGTCGTTTCGGTCGAGGCGCGCGCGAAGTACAATCAATACTCCAAGCACGGCGACCGCGACATTTACAAGGGGCTGACGATATGGTCGCCGAACATCAACATCTTCCGCGACCCGCGCTGGGGCAGGGGTCACGAGACATACGGCGAGGACCCGTTTCTGACTGCCGAATGCGGAAAGGCATACGTTTGCGGCTTGCAGGGGGACGGAAAAGTCCTCCGCGCCGCCGCCTGCGCGAAGCATTTTGCCGCGCACAGCGGTCCCGAGGAGATACGGCACGGGTTCAACGCGGAGGTGAGCGCGAAGGACATGGAGGAGACGTATCTCCCGGCGTTTGAGGAGCTCGTGAAGGCGGGCGTCGAGGGCGTAATGGGCGCGTACAACGCCGTGAACGGAGAGCCGTGCTGCGCTTCGCCGACGCTTATGGAGAAGCTGCGCGGGTGGGGCTTCGACGGGTATTTCGTCTCGGACTGTTGGGCGATACAAGATTTTCACGAGCATCATAAGATAACGGCTTCTCCCGTGCAGTCGGCGGCGCTGGCGATAAAGAACGGCTGCGACCTGAACTGCGGCTGCACCTACGCGAGACTGCTGGCGGCGCTGGAACGGGGGCTGGTCTCGGAGGAGGATATTTTCCGCGCGTGCGTTTCCGTGACGCGGACTCAGATGCGGCTCGGGATGTTCGACGGGTCGACCGAATACGACGATATTCCGTATACCGCCGTTGCCTGCGAGGAGCACAAGGCGCTTGCGCTGGAGTGCGCGGAGAAGTCCATGGTGCTGCTTGAAAACGACGGTATACTGCCGTTGGACGAGGGCAGGCTCGGGACGCTTGCCGTTATAGGTCCGAACGCGTCCGGCCGCGTGTGTCTCGAGGGGAACTACAGCGGCACTGCCGACCGATATGTGACGTTCCTCGAGGGCATACAGGACAGGTTTTCGGGGCGGGTGCTGTACGCGGAGGGCTGTCATCTTTACAGGGACAGGACGACCAACCTCGCTATGGCGAACGACAGGCTCTCCGAGGCGGTCATTGCCGCGGAGAACGCGGACGCGGTAATTCTCTGTTTGGGGCTGGACGCGACGCTCGAGGGGGAGGAGGGCGACGTCGGGAACGAGTATTCCTCGGGCGACAAGCGCGATCTGCGGCTGCCCGAGAGCCAGCGGGTGCTGCTCGAGGCGGTGATGAGAACGGGCAAGCCCGTGGTCGTCGTGTGCGCGGCGGGGAGCTCGCTGAACATCGGGGCAAAGCCGAACGCGCTCGTGCAGGCGTGGTACGCGGGGCAGAACGGCGGACGGGCGCTCGCGAGAGTGCTGTTCGGGGACGTTTCGCCGAGCGGGAAGCTGCCCGTGACGTTTTACGAGAGCGCGGAGAGGCTGCCCGAGTTCACGGACTACTCGATGAAGAACCGCACCTACCGCTGCGCCGAGGACAACGTGCTTTACCCGTTCGGGTACGGGCTGACCTACTCGCGCGTGGTCTGCGTTTCCGTGAAATATGAGTACGGAGCGGCGACGGTGACCGTTGTAAACGTCGGGGAACGCGAGACGGAGGACGTTATTCAGCTGTATATCAAGGACTTTTCGGAGAACGCCGTGCCGAATTACAGTCTTTGCGGATTTAAGAGAGTGAAGCTCGTCGCGGGCGAGAGCTTTACCGTTGAAATTCCCGTACCGGAGAGGGCGTTTACGGCGGTGGACGAAAACGGCGTGAGGAAGGTGTTCGGGAAGCGGTTTATGCTGTACGCGGGCACTCATCAGCCCGACGGGCTGAGCGCGCGGCTTTGCGGGACGGAATGTGTATCAACGGAGATATTGTTGTAGACGAAAAAGGCGGAGCCGAGGCTCCGCTTTTTTCGTTGAGGATATTACCGATGACAGTTGAGACGTTTATTCAAGCTCTGCTGCGACGACGTCACAGTCCTCGGGCGCGGCGCCCGTATCGGAGCTGCCCGCGAAGAGGGCGAGAAATGCTATAGAGACCGAGAGCGCTATGACTGCGATGTGGCTTTTTTTCATATTGCTATCCTCCGTTGTATTGCACAAGCGTACAAGTCTGGGGACGGGAGAGAAATTGGGAGAAATATTTTTCGGCAGGTGAGAAAAATTTCCGCCCCCACACTTCTGCGTTTCACGAAAACTTTTTTAAGGGCGCCTTTTATTTGCCCCTCTATAATATAAAACGTTAAAAAAGGCAAAATGTTACACTTTTTTTGAAAATTTTTTTATTTTTGTGAAACGCTACAATAAATTGCGTTGAATTTTGTGGAAAATCACAATATGTCGATGAAGCGCGCGAAGGCTTTTTCACCGTCGGGGGTGCGCTTGAACACGCCCGCGTCGCGGAGGACTTGCTCGAAAACCGCGCCCGTTTCCTCGCGGATGATTTGACGGGCGGTTTTTTCGTTGAAGTCGGCGCGGCGGGAGAGTATCTCCTTTGCCCATTCGGCGTGGGAGGAGAGCGCGGGGTTCGCGGCGATATCCTCTCCGCGGAGCATTGCCGTTTCGAGCTCGGCGAGCTCCTTTTCGAGGCGCGACGGGAGCACCGCGAGACCCATGACCTCGATGAGACCGATGTTCTCCTTTTTGATATGGTGGAGCGAGGGGTTGGGGTGGTAGAGCCCGAGAGGTCTGTCTTCGGTGGCGAGGTTGTTGCGGAGAACGAGGTCGCACTCGTATATGCCGCCGCTTTTGCGTGCTATGGGGGTTATCGTGTTGTGGGGGGTATTGTCGGTCTCGGCGAATATCGTTGCCGAGGGGTCGCTGTAAGCGCGCCACTTGCCGAGGATATGATCGCAGGCTGCCGAAAGCTCGCGGCGGTTTTCGGAGCGCAGACGGATTACGGACATCGGCCATTTGACGACGCCCGCGGTCACCTCGGGGAATTGCGCGAGCGCGAACGTTTTCTCGACGGGGGCTTTTTCCATTGCGAAGGTGTAGTGACCTCCCTGAAAATGCTCGTGGCTGAGGATAGAGCCGCCGACTATCGGGAGGTCGGCGTTGGAGCCGACGAAATAATGCGGCAGGATATCGATGATATCGAAGAGCTTTTCAAATACGGACGCGTCTATTTTCATGGGGATATGGCGCTCGTTGAACACTATGCAGTGCTCGTTGTAATAGCCGTAGGGGGAGTACTGGAAAAACCAGTTTTCGCCGTTTATTTTCATCGGGACGGGGCGGAGGTTCTGGCGCGCGGGGTGGTCGAGCCGCCCCGCGTAGCCCGCGTTTTCGGCGCAGAGCTGGCATTTGGGATAGGAGACCGCAGCGGCGTTCCTCGCGGCGGCGATGTCGCGGGGGTCCTTTTCGGGCTTGGAGAGGTTTATGGTGACGTCGAGAGTGCCGAACTCGGACTCATACGTCCACTTTACGTCCTTGGCTATTCTGCCCGCGCGGACGTAGTTCAGAGCCTTGCAGATGCCGAAATACCAATCGGTGGCTTCCTTTGGGGAGCGGGCGAGACGGTTGTAAAACTCGCGGCTGACCTCGCGGGGAAACGGCGTTACGACGCCCATGAGCTTGGTGTCGAACAGGTCGCGGCTGGCGGAGGTGTTTTCAATAATGCCGTTTTCGCAGGCGTAGTCGACGAGCTCGCCGAGTATCTCGTCGATGGTCTGAGCGGGGGAGGGGCTTTGCGGCTCTTCCCAGCCGGCAACCTTTAAGACGTCCATTAAGCCGTTGCGGACGACGTATTTGTCCTCGTTTGTGATGAGAGAGCTTCTCACGGAGTGGTCTATAAGCTTTTGTATGGAATTGCAGATCATTTTAAGTCCTCCTTTAAATTCGTGTAAAATGCAGCTCGAACGAAGTATAGTCGCCCCACGTCCTCGGGAGGAGGCAGCCGCCGTTCATAAGCGCCGCGCCCGCTGCCGTAAAGTCGGTGCCGTCGAGGCGGTATTGCCCGTCGGGGTCTAAGCCGCGGAGCTTTATGTTGTATTGCAGAGAGGTGGGGACGGTTTTGAAAACCATGCCCTGTACGAGCGCTTCGTCGGCGCTCGCGAACTCCCAAGCGGCGAAATTCTCCGAGAACGGGTCGGAGAGCCTGTAATAGAGCCCGTTGTGGATTAGGCTGCCGTATTTTTTGAAGCGCCGTATCTGCCCTTTGACGGCGGCTTTTTCGTTTTCGGAGAGCGTGTTTAAGTCGAGCTCGTAGCCGAAGCTGCCCGCCATCGCGACGGCGGCGCGGCTCTCGAGCGGGGTCACTCTGCCCGTCTGGTGGTTCGGGACTGCCGAGACGTGCGAGCCGACCGCCGAAACGGGGTAGAAGAAGGACGTGCCGTACTGTATGAGCGTGCGTTCGAAGGCGTCCGTGTCGTCGCTGCACCATATCTGCGGGGTGTAGTATAACATTCCCGCGTCGAAGCGCCCACCGCCCCCGCTGCAGCCCTCGAACAGGACGTTCGGGAACGCCGAGGTGAGACGTTCGAGCAGCTCGTACAAGCCGAGAACGTAGCGGTGGGGCATTTCGCCGAGGCGCTCGGGCGGCAGGGTTTTCGTGTACCAATCGGTTATGTGGCGGTTGAAATCCCACTTGACGTAGGAGACGTCGGCGCTGTTAAGTATCGCGCTTACGGCGTTGAAGAGGTGGTCGCGGACTTCGGGGTTCGTCATGTCGAGGACGAGCTGAAAGCGGCTGCGGATGGGGTTTCGGGAGGGGATCTTTATCGCCCAGTCGGGGTGGGCGCGGTAGAGGTCGCTGTCCTCGGAGACCATTTCGGGCTCGAACCAGATGCCGAATTTCATTCCGAGGGACTTTACGCGCTCGGCGAGCTTTCCGAGACCGCCGCGGAGCTTGCTTTCGTTTACCGTCCAGTCGCCGAGACCCGAGCAGTCGCTGTCGCGCTTGCCGAACCAGCCGTCGTCGAGCACGAGCATATCGACGCCGAGCTCCGCGGCTTGCTTGGCGATATTGCAGATCTTTTCCTCGTCGAAGCCGAAGTAGGTGGCTTCCCAGTTGTTGATGAGGACGGGGCGCTCGGCGAGCTTGTATCTGCCGCGGCAGACGTGCTCGCGTATCGTTTTGTGGAAGTTGTGGGAGAGCCTTTCCAAGCCGTTTGCGCTGAACGAGAGAATGACCTCGGGAGTGACGAAGCCGGCGTTCGGCTTGAGCTCCCAGCGGAATTGCTCGGGGTTTACGCCCGTTACAAGGCGCGTTTGGTTTATCTCGTCGAGCTGTATTTGCGTTGAAAAGCTGCCGCTGTACATCAGCGCCGCGCCGATACATTCGCCCGAGGTCTCGGTGCAGTCGGGGGAGCAGAGCAGCACCGTCGGGTTCTGTTGGTGGCTTGACGCGCCGCGCGCGGAGGAGCTCTCCTGTATGCCGTGGACGAGCTTGGCGCGCTCCGTTACGCGCTCCATTGCGTGCCGCCCGTGAAAATGGACCCACTCCCAATCGCCGCGCGGTAGGTCGAGGCAAAGGCTCGCGGCGCGCTCGAGGTGAACGGTTTCTTTGCCGTTGTTGGTTATCACGGCGGCTCTGGTTATCACGTCGAGCTTCTCGAAAACGCCGTACAGAAGTGTGACGCGGATGCCCGAGGGGGCGTCCTCGAGCGTTATTTCGAGCGTTTCCGCTTCATTTTCGTCCGCGTAGGCGGCGGGCAGCCCCGTGAGCGAATATTTTCCTTTTTTTACCTCGAAGCCCTTGAAGCGCAGGTCGAGAGCGCGCGTGCCGTCGGGGTGCTCGGCGGACAATGCCCATACGCGGAAATCGCCGCTGCCCTCGCAGGAATACTCGAGCGGCAGGGTGTTGAGCGAGTAGGTGCGGTCGTTTTCCGCTTCGTAGGGGCTGCCCGAAAAGCTTATCTCGGGGTATTGGAGAAGGTACTCCATGTCGCTGCCGACGCGCTTTCCGTACCATAGATGCTTTAACACGCCGAATTTGTCCGCTTTCATCTGATACTCCGTGTTTTCGGTCAACAGTCCGAAGAAATTGTTTTGTTTGTCCGCGATTATTGCCATTGTATCACTCTCCCGAAAAATTACTTATTTATATTATAACACAACGGCTCGGGTTTGTTAATATCGTTATTCGATAATTTCGGGGAAAATTTCCCGATATTGTCATAAAAATTACTTGACATTTTCAAAAATAAGAGATACAATTTATGTAGATAATAGGTTTGAGAGCGGTTCTATCGGGAGGTGCCTATGAAAAAGTTATTGATGATCGCGGCGGGCGCGGCGCTTGCGGCTGCGCTTTCGGGCTGTGCGGCGGACGGGGCTCCCGCGTCGAAAACGGATGTTTATCCGGCGTCGGCGGGGGGAGATGAGCAGCCGCTGCGCAAGATAACCGTCGAGGAGGCTAAGAGCGCGGCTCTGAAGCACGCGGGGCTGACGGCGGGGGAGGTCACGTTTACGGAGACGAAGCTCGACAGGGACGGCGGGGTTGACGAGTATGAGATTGAATTTGTCACCGATACCGTGAAGTATGAGTATGAGATAAAGGCGTTGGACGGGGCGGTTTTGAAGTTTTCCACCGAGAGGATTGGTTCTCCGTCGTCGAGTGTTGCTGCTGTCGGGAATATTTCCCTTGAAGAGGCTAAGAGCGCGGCTCTGAAACACGCGGGGCTGACGGCGGGGGAGGTCACGTTCACGGAGACGAAGCTCGACAGAGACGGCGGCGTTGACGAGTATGATATTGAGTTTGTGACGGATACGACAAAGTATGAGTATGAGATAAAGGCGTTGGACGGGGCGGTTTTGAAGTTTTCCACGGAGAGGATTGGTTCTTCTTCGTCGAGTGTTGCTGTCGGGAATATTTCCCTTGAAGAGGCTAAGAGCGCAGCTTTGAAGCACGCGGGTCTGACGGCGGGGGAGGTCACGTTTACGGAGACGAAGCTTGACAGAGATGACGGCGTTGACGAGTATGATATTGAGTTCGTTACCGACGCTATTAAATATGAATACGAGATAAGGGCGGCGGACGGTTCAGTGCTGAAATTTTCTACCGAGAGGATAGGGTCGTCCGTTTCGTCGGGTGTTGCTGCCGTCGGGAATATTTCCCTTGAGGATGCTAAGAGCGCGGCTTTGAAGCACGCGGGGCTGACGGCTGGGGAGGTCACGTTTACGGAGACGAAGCTCGATAGGGACGGCGGGGTTGACGAGTATGATATTGAATTTGTGACCGACGCCATTAAATACGAGTACGAGATAAGGGCGTTGGACGGGGCGGTTTTGAAGTTTTCTACCGAGAGGATAGGGTCGTCTGCTTCGCAGAGCGCTGCTGCTGTCGGGAATATTTCCCTTGAAGAGGCTAAGAGCGCGGCTCTGAAGCACGCGGGGCTGACGGCGGGAGAGGTTACGTTTACGGAGACGAAGCTTGACAGGGACGGCGGCGTTGACGAGTATGATATTGAGTTTGTTACCGACGCCATTAAATACGAGTACGAGATAAGGGCGGCGGACGGCGTTGTGCTGGACTGCTCCGCCGAAACCGTGCGGAGACCCGCGCAGCAGGGCGGCTCCGCGAGGATAACCGAGGCGGAGGCGAAGGATATTGCCGCAAGGCACGCGGGCTTTACGGCGGGCGGCGTGACGTTCGTCAAGGTCGAGCTCGACTATGACGACGGCAGAGCGGAATACGAGATAGAATTCCGCGCGAACGGGCTGGAGTACGAGCTGACGATAGACGCGGACAGCGGCGCCGTGCTTGAAATGGAGGTCGACGACTGAGGGTCAGTCGGACCTCTTCTGCATTTTCGCCGCGTAATTTTTCGGTGAGCAGCCGAAGTTTTTCTTGAACACGCGCGAGAAGTACAGCGGCTCGGCAAAGCCGCAGACGTAGGCTATCTGTGAGATGTTCTGCTCGTCGCCGTTCGTGGAGCAGAGCAGCTTTTCCGCCATTTGCATGCGCAGGCTTACGAGATAGTTGTGCGGGGTCATGCCCATTTCGCTTTTGAAAAGCTTGCGCAGATAATCGTAGCTGAACGGTATCGTCTTTAAATATGTGTCGAGCTCGTAATCGCAGTCCGTGAAGTTCTGCATTATGTTGCTCTTTATCGCGCCGATGACGTTGCGCAGGGGCTTGGTGCTCTGAAACGCTATCACGTAGTTTACGATGAGGTTGCCGAACGCCGCGATGATGAGCTGGCGGTTGTTTATCTTGCTGTTGAAGTAGTAGAACGCGTCGTTGAAGGCGTTGAGTATGTGCTTGTCGCTGTCGTCGGAGATGACGATGGGCGTTTTGAACGGCAGCGTCGCGTCCGTGATGTTTATGTGGATATTGGTGAACCCCTGCTCGCTGTTGTTGGTGTGGGGGATAGCGGGGGGGATTATGACGATGTCCCCCTCGGCGTATTTCATGGTGCGGTCGTCGAACACGAACTCGCCGCCGCCGCCCGTGCAGTAGATAAGCTCCCAATTCTCGTGGGAATGAAGATGCATTGAAAAGGTTATAAGGTTTTTGCCGACATAGGTTATGTTGTTCATAATTAACACCTTTCATATGTAACTCGGTTTACAGGCTGCCTAACAGTAATATGCCCTAATTATCGGGCGAGGATTTAGACATATTTCACAATTTTCTAAAAAACGGTTGAAAAAAGCGGAACTATATGATATAATCAAATTACGGTGTAAAGGATTACATCAGCGCCTTGCGAAATATTCCAGCAGGGCGTCCTTTTCGGCGGCGGTGAGCTCGCGGCTCCAAGGGACTCTGCCCGCGCGGGGAACGCCGTATTCCGAAAAGCGCGCGGTTTTGTCGCGTTCGGTATCGTTCCACTTGTCGAAGCCCTCGGGCGCTATATGCGCGCCGTAGGAGCAGTCGATAAAGGAGGCTTTTCCGTAGTCGCGCCAAGGTCTCGCGAGGTATATAGAGCCGTTTGCGACGCGCTCGTCGCGCGTGAAGCGGCAGCGGTCGAACACGAAGCCCGTCTCCCGATCGGGGGCGTGCGCGGGAGCGGCTGCGTAGCCGTGACCTCTTACATCGTACAGCGACTTTATCTCGCAGTTTTCAAACAGCGCGTCGGCGCAGCCGAAGATGAAGTCCACGGTGCCGGCGATATAGCAGTTTTTGTATATCTGGCGCGAATTGCCCTCGGCGCGGAGCTCGTTTTTGAGGAAGCCGTCGTATCTGACGATGAGGTCGGACGGCAGCGGACCGCAGAAAACGGTGTCCTGCGTGGAGATGAAGGCGCAGTTTTCCGCATAGAAATCGTCGGCGTATACCGTGAGCGCGACCTCCTGACCCTTTTCCTCGGGCTTGAGCGCGTCGTTTTCGACGGCGAGGTCTTTGAAGTTGACGTGAGGCGCGAGAACGGCGAGCGTGTAGGTGCGGAAAGTGTTGTATTCCTTGCCGTCGGCGTGAATTTTCTTGGCGTAGTCGTCGTGGACGATGACCGTTTTGTCCGTACCCGCTCCGACGAGCTCTATGTACGGAACGGATATTTCCGTTTTCTGCCTGTAAACGCCCTCGGAGAGCAGCACTCTGGTGTGAGGACCCGCGGCGCGGACGGCTTCGGCGATATTCTCGTTTGGAGAGACCGTTATTTCTTTCACAATTTCTTCTCCTTTCATGACCGAAAAAGTAATGTTTTCTCCTATTTTTGATTATACTATTTCAGACACCCGTTTTTCAATAAGTTAAGTTAAAGTTTGTGAAAATCAAACAATAACGGCACAAAAATTTGTAAAAAATTGTCAAAGCTTGTTGAAAACAGGGACAAAAAAGTTTCAGGCTTGAACTGCTAATGTCCGAAAAGTGCATAAACAGTCTTGTATTTGCATTGTACTTTTGGGATTATTTAGGTTACAATAGTTTGTAGATATACGACAAAAAAACATAACCGTTTGAAAACGGTTTGTGCGGATTTGCAATAGGGACGTCCCTATTGCATTTTATACGGTAACTAAAGTTACCGTATAAAATGCAGGTTTGATGATTTTACGAAACAAGGTCTGTTTATGAATAATATAAGCTTTAAGCAATACAGGGCGATCGACCTCGGGATAATGGCGGTCATTCTGGCTGTTGTCGAAGCGCTTACGGCAAAGGCGGCGAGCTCGTGGTTTCCGATGGAGTTTTACGCGCTGTCGCCATCGATAGCCGTTATCTGCATCGTGATGATGCGGTGGGGAGGCTTTGCGGCTTTGCACGCCGTTGTCGGCGGAGCGGCTTATTGTCTGGCGCTGGGGGCTTCCGCGGAGCAGTTTGCGGTATACTGCGTCGGGAACTGCGCTGCGTTGGTATCGCTCGTGCTTATTAAGGCGCTCGGCAAGCGGAAGATAAAGGACAGCGCGCTGTTTACCGTGATTTTCACGGTGTTGGCGTTTGTCGGGACGGAGCTCGGGAGAGGGCTGGTGAGCCTGATATTCGGCTCGCCGATAGATTCCGTTCTGAGGTTTTTTGCGACGGACTCGCTTTCGTTGGTGTTTGCGGTGGTGGTCGTGCTGATATCGCGCAGGGTCGACGGGCTGTTCGAGGACCAGAGGGATTACCTTATCCGCACGGAGGCGGAGCGCAGGCGCGCGCAGAGCCCCGACAACTTCGGCTCCGATAATTTTGAATGACGTAAATTTTATATAGCTCGAAAAAATCATTTTTTAGGAGGTTTCTTAAGATGAGTGTTTCCGATTATTTGATTTTTGATGCGGAAAGCGGCACCTACATCGAAAATCCGGAACAGGCTGTTCGCGATGATGTTGAAAAGCATCACTGGCTGAACGTCCTGAGAGCCGTGATAAAGGACTGGCGTTTGTACCTTATGCTCGTCCCGATGCTCGCGGTATTCCTGCTGTGGCGTTACTTGCCGATGTACGAGCTGCTGGGGTGCTTTAAGGTAACGGATAACATAAAGCCCGTTGCCGAGCAGTATTATTCGGGATTTTCCTATTTTAAGACGCTGTTGGTGGGCACGGGCACGCTTACGACCGAGTTCTGGAGAGCTTTCAGAAATACGTTTCTGCTGAGCTTTTACGGTCTGTGCTTCGGCTTCCCGATGCCGATAATCATCGCGCTGTTCTTCAACGAGATACGCTCGAACGTTATGCGCAGCATTTACCAAGTAATTACATATTTGCCGAAGTTTATGTCGACGGTCGTTATGACCTCGCTGGTTACGATGCTCGTAAAGCAGGGCTCGCTTACCTCGGGCACGGGTATCATTTCGCAGATGCTGATGCATATCGGCGTTATCAGCGAGCAGACGGCTTACGGCGGTCTTCTGAACGACCCGTCCTTCTTCAGGGCTATCTATCAGATAAGCGGTATCTGGGAGACGGCGGGCTACGACAGCATCGTGTTCTTCGCGGCTATCATCGCGATCTCGCCTACGAGCTATGAGGCGGCGCAGATAGACGGCGCGGGCAAGCTGGCGCAGATGAAATACGTCGTTTTGCCGAGTATTTTGTCGACTATCGTTATCATGCTTATCACGAGGATAGGTTCGCTGCTCAACATCGGATACGAGAAGGTCCTCCTTTTGTACAACACGAATACCTATGTGACCGCGGACGTTGTTTCGACGTTCTCGCAAAGATACGGTATCGAGGGCACGATGAAGGGTCTCGCGTCCGCCGCCGAGATGATGAACAACGTTATCGGAATGATGCTGGTTATCGGCGCTAATACGATCTCCCGCAAGGCTTCCGATGTATCACTCTACTAAAGAGGTATGCTATGAAAAGACGACTTGAAGTTTCCGAGCTTATTTTCAAGATAATAAGCTATACGCTGCTTACGGTGTTCGCAATCTGCTGTCTGTATCCTTTCCTGTATACGATCTCGGCTTCGATAAGCGGCAGACACGCCGTTGACTACAACGAGCTCATACTGTTCCCGAAGGAGATACAGTTTGACGCGTTTTCGAGAATGTTCAACAACAATATGTTCTGGAACGCCTACACGAACACGCTGTTCCTGACGTTCTACGGAACTATCTGGGAGCTTATCCTTTCGATACTCGGCGCTTATGCGCTGTCCAAGAAGAGACTGCTGTTCCGCAAGGGCTTCAACTTCTTCTTAGTGTTCACGATGTGGTTCAGCGCGGGTCTTGTTCCGCAGTATTTGAACTACATAGCGACGAAAAAGGTTTTCAACGCCGCGGGCATTATGGACGACAAATGGCTGGTCGTTATCGCGATGGGCATGGCGGCGATGAACATCATCCTGCTGCGCAACTCGTTTGAGGGCGTGCCGAGTGAGATCGAGGAGGCGGCTATCGTTGACGGAGCGACCGAAATGCAGGTGCTCTGGAGGGTATATCTGCCGATGAGCAAGTCCATAATCGCGACGGTGACGCTGTTCTTCGCGATTTCGCGCTGGAACGGATACTTCTGGGCGAGACAAATGATCTCGAACGGCAACGAGCACCCGCTGATGGTATATATCCGTCTGAGACTTGAGGAATATACCGACCCTGAGAAGATGTCGGCGTGGAACGAGACGTATTCTTCGGACTCCGTTATCTACGCACTCATTGTCTGCTCGATAGTGCCCATACTCATTATTTATCCCTTTATCCAGAAATATTTCGCAAAGGGCGTAAATGTCGGCGGCGTAAAGGAATAATATCACACATGATAATCAGCCGCACTCCGCGGTTGATATATAAAAATGTTTAGCGGACATCCCGTCCGCGAAAACACCAATTCCGAAGGAGGAACAACACAATGAAGAAATCAAAACTTGCGGCTTCGCTGCTCGCAGTTACCGTTTCGCTTTCTACGTTGCTTGCGGGTTGTACGACAGTGCCCGATACCAGCAGCGGCGACAGCTCCTCTAGCTCGTCTAGCAGCAGCTCTTCTAACGGCGGCGGCAACACCGATAGCACAAGCAGTGATAACGGCGGCAACAGCGATCCCGCACCCGAGGCTCCCAAGCTTGAATACGCGTCGGGCACCGTCCTCAGAATGGCGACGGGCTACAACAGCCCCGATACGGGTCTGTTCTTTGAGGCGACCTATATCGAGAGCAAGGGCAAGGATGGAGTTATCACGCTTGCGGACGGCAAGTCCTACAGCCCCGGCGACCTCAAGCCCACATGGGCGGCTATCGAAGAGCTGCTTGACGTGAAGTTCGAGAACAAGTATCAGGGCAGCAAGAACGCTTCTGCCGAGTGGGAGTACTGGAAGGAGCAGCTCGACCAGGTCGATATGGTCTGCGGTTCCGCGTCGGGTCTGAACGAGGCGGGCGCTGCGGGTCTGGTAGTTGACCTTGCGCAGTATCTTGACCAGATGCCCGATTTCAAGGCTTATCTGGACGCTAACCCCATCGTTCGTCTGTCTATCGCGGGCGACGACGGTCAGGGCGGCATCGGCGGTATCTACTTCGCTCCGTATTTCGACGGCGTTGACGATATTGAGCGTATGCCTTTGATGAGAGTTGACTGGGTTCAGAAGCTGCTCGACGGCGACGGCGCTTTCGCGGCTGACAGCAGCGGAAACACTGCGGCTCCCGTTTATCAGCCTTACATGCCCACAAGCGGCAAGGTTCAGGTTCAGGTAGTTGAGAAGGACGGCAAGACCGTTAAGACTATCGAGAAGAACTACGACAAGGCGGGCAACATCGTTAAGAATATGAACGACGCGGGCTCCATGACGGGCGTTGACGCTGTAAATATGCTCCGCAAGTACATCGACGAGGCATATGACGGCTACTACGGAGCCACTCGTTCCGACCTGTTCTGCGGTCAGAACGCAGCTTGGGACGCAGACGAGCTCGTAGCTCTGGTTCGCTGCGTATGCGCTAACGCTCCCACGCTTAACGGCAAGGACAGCGTTCAGGGTATCTTCTCGCGTGAGGACGACAACAACCAGAGACGTGTTGATATGATGCGTTTCGCGGGCACTCTGTTCGGCGTTCGCGGCCTCGAGTCCAGAAAGGACTACCTGTATGTAGGCAACGACAACAAGCTTCATGACGCTCGTCAAGAGGAGGACGCTTACAAGGCGATGGAGATGATGAACGCTCTTACTCAGGAGGGTCTTATCTCCAAGTCCTTTATTGACATGTCCAAGGAGTCTACGCAGACGATGCTGGAGAACGACCTCGGCTTTATGCACTACGACTACAACCAGACGCAGACCGCTTACAACGCTACCAAGCTGCAGGACGGCGAGATGTATATGGCGGTTATGGTTCCCGTTGCTCGTTGGAACGACGGCACGGGCGAGCAGTACATGAGATTTACCGAGTCCTGGCGTTCCGTTAAGACCGACGCATGGGCTATCTCCAAGGCCGGCGTAGAGGGCAACACGGATAAGCTGAACGCGGCTCTGTCCCTCATCAACTACGCTTTCAGCGAGGAAGGTCAGATCATGATGTCCTACGGTCCCGAGGTATTCAGAAAGTCCTCGACGTTCACTTTCAACGGCAAGGAAATGCCCGAGATATCCGACGCGGCTTATGAAGAGCTTTGGGCGAAGGAGAACGGCAACTACACCAACTACGGTCGTAAGTGCCTCGGCTCTACGCTGAGCTTCGTTAAGAGCCAGGCGTTTGAGTATCAGTGCACACACGAGGTCGGCAAGATAGGCGCGGGCTACATCTCCAACGCTATCGCCGCGGGCACTATCAAGCACCCCGAGCTGGCGCTTGCCGATAATCCTTGGTACACCTCCGTTCCTACGGTTCTTCCGCTTACCAAGGCCGAGAACGATACTATCGCAGGTTACACAGAGCTCGGCTCCAACGGTAAGTTCAGCACCTCCAAGGAACAGAGCAACCTCTTTGTTGACATCATCGTAAAGGGTTATTCCGGCGAGGGCACGGGCTCCGCGGCAGAGTGCGCGGCTACCGTTGCGAACAGCTGGAACGGCGCTCAGTATCTTTCGCTCAACCAGGGCGCATGGGATATTCTGGTTGACGAGTTTGCAAACCTTTAATTTCACGGCATTATTCCTTAATTAGCGCAAAGCCGTTTTACGGTTTTGGAAATCCACGTTATGTTATCGAGGGGGAGAAGTCCTCTCCCCCTCTCAACATAAAGGAAGGTCTGTATGTATAAGAAACAAATGATTTTTCAGCGCATAGTGTGCTACGCGATGCTTATTGCAGCCGCTTTGGTATTCGTCTATTCTTTGGGTCTTATGACCGATCTTTATGATGCCCTGTACACAACCATACGCAGTCCAAGCAATTTGGACAGAACTACTGTTACGGGCTCCAGGCTATACTACGATATGCAGGGTTTCAACGGACAGTTCACGAATATATCGGTTATCCTTATTCTCGTGACGCTGTTTTTGTTCGTTACAAATACTCATTCCCGCAGGAAATACTACATCGGCAACTTTGTCGCGGTGGGTCTGTCTGCGGTATGCAACATAGGTGTGTCCGTGTGGACGCTCGGTCAGCTGGCAGTGTATAAGGAACAGTTCCTTCAGATCGATTTCGAGGCGCTTAAAACTCACTCGGAAACGATGAACACGCTTTACACCGACTCGACCTTCTGGTTCGATGTAAGCTACGGGGTCTTCGGGCTTCTGCTCCTTTTGACGGTGCTCCTTGTTGTTAATTTGATTTTGAAACTAATCGTGATGAAAGAAGAGAAGCGTCTTATCGGCAGCAGAAAGGATGTGAGAGCATGATCAATTTCAACAGCGAGGAGATGGTCAAAAGAGACCGCCTCAGATACACCAAGAACAAGCTCTCCGCTAACCTTACGCTGCTGGCGATTTTGGTGAACGCGTTCTATTTCGTCAGTATCTATAAATCCGATGTGGGCTCGTATTATTACCGCTACATTATCGGAATTTCCGTTCTTTACAATCTGATCTTTATGCTTGTGGCTTTCCTTGCCGAGGAGGGCGTTAAGTCATATAAGCTCGGCTATTCGTTTGTTCTCATAGCGATAGGCTTGGGGCAATTTATCCGCATGTTCATCATACCCATGGACGCTCACAACACGACGTTTGCGAGCGGCGGCACGGAGACCGTGGTAATGGAGGGCGTGCAGTTCATTTACGTGAGCGTTTTGCTGATAGCGTCCGGAGTATTGTGCATAGTTGCGGGAATAATCAACATCGCCAAGTCCCGCGCGCTCAAGGAGCATCAGGCAGAAATCGATAAAAAAGCAAAAGGGAGCTAGTCATGAGTGATTTAAAATTACAGCATCTCGACAAGATCTATGACAACAAAGTCCAGGCGGTTTTCGATTTTAATCTTGACGTGAGAAACGGCGAGTTTATCGTGCTTGTCGGACCGTCGGGCTGCGGAAAATCAACGACGCTCCGTATGGTTGCGGGTCTTGAGGATATTTCCGCGGGCAATCTGATCATCGACGGCAAGGACGTTACGAAGATGCCGCCCAAGGACCGCGATATTGCCATGGTTTTTCAGAACTATGCGCTGTACGGGCATATGACGATCTATGAGAACATGGCGTTTTCGCTTATGCTGCGCAAGGAAAACAAGAACGAAATTCACCAGAAGGTGCTGTCGGCTGCCGAGATGCTCGGGCTTACAGACCAGCTGAACAAGAAGCCGAGCCAACTTTCGGGCGGTCAGCGGCAGAGAGTTGCCATGGGGCGCGCTATCGTGCGCACGCCGAAGGTATTCCTCTTTGACGAGCCGCTGTCGAACCTCGACGCGAAGCTCCGCGGGGCGACGCGCCGCGAGATACTGCTCCTGCATAAGAGGCTCCGCGCGACGATGCTCTACGTAACGCACGACCAGACCGAGGCGCTTACGCTTGCGGACAGGATCGTATGTATGTCTATGGGGCACGTTCAGCAGGTGGGAACTCCTCTCGAGCTGTACGATACGCCCGCGAACCTCTTCGTGGCGGGCTTTATCGGGCTTCCGCCGATGAACTTCTTCGACGTTGACGTGAAGGACGGCGAGCTTATCTGCGACAGCTTTAAGGTGCCGCTCGCTCCCGAGGAAAAGGGCGCGCTTGAGCGCTACGAGGGCAGGACGATAACGCTGGGGGTTCGCCCCGAGGACGTTGCCGAGGGCGGAGACGTGAGCGTGAACGTGTTCTCGAACGAAAATCTGGGACAGACCACGCTTGTAAACGGCGTTGTCGGAAAGCACAGGATAACCTGTAAATTCCGCGAGTGGTGTACTTACAATGCAGGCGATACGGTAAACGTTTCTTTCAAGAAAAAGCATTTCTTCGATAAGAACACGACCGACGCTATCAGTTTAAGATAAGGAGGCGCGACAGATGGCACAAAAAACGTCCGCCAAACCGAGGCGGGGAATCAAAGAGTTTTTCCGCAAGATCATTGTTTCTCTGAAACGCTCTCCGCAGAATATAGCGATGCTGGTGCTTGCCGCGGCGTTCATCGTTTATTCGCTCAACCTTACGTCCATAGCGAATACCACGGCGAAGGTAAATCTGGCGAATATGGGTCAATGCGAGTTTGCGGCGATGCTGTTCTCCATTCTTGCGTTCGTGTGCTTCCTCAGAGCGTTTCCGAAGCGCCAGAAGCCGAGCTACGTTATGATAGCGCTCGTGTTTGTGATGATGGCGCTGCTGGTATTTGTTGACATCGTTTACTATACCCGCATAATCGAGGCTGTTACGCGTACCGACCCGCAGCCTATCGCGATCACTGCCGATACGGCGTACATCGCCATTGCGCAGAATGTCGTGGTGGTGCACATCATTCTCATTGCGGCGGCTGCCGTGCTGCTTGCCGCGCTCCCCGTTTATTCCAAGATGATCAGGAAGATCAACACGTCTATCGACGTTGAGGACAACGGCGAGCTGGAGGTTATCGATATTTCGGGCGAAGACTAATATTCAATGACGAAGCAACAGCAGTCCGCGAGGCTGTTGTTGCTTTCATTGCAAATAAGGATAGGCGTTTATGGCTAAGAAATCAAGTGAAAAAAAGAAAACGGAAACGACTGCCGCGGAAAATTATTACGATTTGAAGATCGACGCGGTAGACAGGCTCGTAAACGCAAAGGACGCGCCCGAGGTTTCCGAGGCTGAAATACGCAAATACACCTCAAAGGGCAAATTTCATATTCCATCGTGGCTCAAGATTTTGTTTATAAAATTTTGGTTCAGCGGCGCAATTTGTTATTTCTTCCTTTGGGGTTTAGGTTTGTATCTGCAAAATCTCGACCTTATGGTCGCGCTCGCGATAGGGCTCGGGCTCGCGACGGACCTTATGGTAAATCATATTCTCCACACGTTTGAGCCTACCGAGGGCGCGTACGACAAGTGGATGATGATTCCGTTCAAGAAGTTCTGGTCGATTTTTCTGAACGTCCTGTACGCGGGTCTGATATTGTTCTGCGTGATACAGGCGTACAACGTCATAAACACAATTCTCGTAGGCGACGTGGACGCGGCGGAGACCGTTGCCGTGGGCGTGGAGCCGCTGCTGTTCGGGCTGCTCTATATGGGCTTCGATATGCTCTTTATCACGATAAAGAACACGATGGTGAAGATATTCCGCGACGCGGAAAAGAAGGTTTCGGGAAATAAGTAAGTTGGGAGATAATATGATAAACGTATTGTACGCGGGCTCCGTTTCCGCATGCTTTGAGCTTGAAAACAACACCCCGTATTACAGCGGGGAGGAATATACCGTAAGGCTGAACGGCGAGGAGGTCATGACGTCCGACAGGAACGTCTTTTCGCTCTATCCGCTGAAGCCGAATACGGAATACACGGTCGAGGTGGACGGGCACGAGCCCGTGAAATTCACGACGATAAGCGAGGCTTGCGCGGTGAGCGTGAAGGACTTCGGCGCTGTCGGAGACGGCGAGCACGACGACACCGAGAGCATACAGACCGCGGTGAACTGCCTGCCCGAGGGAGGGCGGCTGTATTTCCCCGAGGGGACGTACAGCACCGCGCCGATAAACCTGAAGAGCCACGTCACGCTCGACTTCGCGGAGGGCGCGACGCTGCTAGGCTCGACGGACGTTTCGCGGTACCCCGTTATCCCGGGGACGGTCACGGACATCGTGACGGGCGAGGAGATCCACACGGGCACATGGGAGGGCAACGCGATACCTATGCATCAGGCGCTGCTGTTCGCGGAGTACGCGTGCGATATCAGCATAGTCGGAAAGGGCACGGTTGACGGAAACGCGCAGAACAGCGAGTGGTGGGTAAACGTCAAGGAGAGAACGACGGGCAGACCGCGGCTGCTCTTCTTCAACCGCTGCACGGGCGTTACGGTGCACGGGATCACGGCGCAGAACGCCGCAAGCTGGCAGCTGCACCCGTATTTCTCGCAAAATCTGAATTTTCTGGACGTTTCGATAAACGCGCCGAAGGACAGCCCGAACACGGACGCGCTCGACCCCGAGGCTTGCGACAACGTGAACATCATCGGCTGCAAGTTCAGCGTCGGCGACGACTGCATTGCGATAAAATCGGGCAAGATAGAGCTCGGGCGCAAGTTCAAGCAGCCTGCGGATCATCACACGATACGCAACTGCATTATGCAGTTCGGGCACGGCGCTATCACGCTCGGCAGCGAAATGGCGGGCGGCGTTAAGAACCTCACCGTGAACCGCTGCATTTTCGCGCACACCGACCGCGGACTGCGCATTAAAACGCGCCGCGGACGCGGAAAGGACGCGGTGATCGACGGCGTGCTGTTCGAGAACATCAAGATGGACGGCGTTCTTACGCCTATCGTTATCAATATGTGGTATAACTGCTGCGACCCCGACCGCTTTTCCGAGTACAACACAACGCGCGAAAAGCTCCCCGTGGACGACAGAACGCCCTATCTCGGGAAATTTACGTTCCGCGATATGGACTGCGAGAACTGCCACGTTGCGGCGTGCTACTGCGACGGGCTGCCCGAAATGCCCATCGAGGAGGTCACTGTGGAGAATATTAAATTCACCTACGACCCCGAGGCAAAGGCGGGCTATCCGTCGATGAAGAACAACAACGTTGAGATGTGCCGCGGCGGAATGTATTTTGACAATGTAAAGAAGCTTATCGTGAGGAACGTCAGGGTCGACGGCTGCGACGGCGAGCCGCTTATGGCGAACAACGTTGACGAGCTTATAAAGGAGTAACGATGTACGACAAAATTGACCGATATATTGAAAGACTGCTGGATAAATCCGCGCCCGAGGCTCCTTACTGGAACATCGAGAGCATACGTCAGGGCAAGCCGCCGCACTGGAACTACATCGACGGCTGCATGATAACCGCGCTGCTGTGCGCGGCGGAGATAACGGGCGAGCGGCGCTACGCCGACTTCGCCGAGAGGTTTATCGACTACTACGTTTCCGAGGACGGCTCTATCAAGGGATATTCGTTGGAGAAGTTCAACCTCGACGACGTTAACGAGGGCAGAGTGCTGTTCGACCTGTACAAGTCCACGGGCAAGGAAAAGTACAAAAAGGCGATCTTTCTGCTGCATGAGCAGATCGAGAAGCAGCCCCGCACGAATACCGGCAACTTCTGGCACAAGCAGATATATCCCAACCAGATATGGCTCGACGGGCTGTATATGGCGCAGGTGTTCTGTGTGCGGTTTCAGAAGGAGTTCGGCGGCGGGGACTACTCCGATACCGTTGCGCAGTTCAAGCAAGTCCGCGCGCAGATGTTCGACGAGGGCAAGAAGCTGTACTATCACGGCTGCGACTGCTCGAAAAGCGCGTTCTGGGCCGATAAGGAAACGGGGCGCTCGAAGAATTTCTGGCTGAGGGCGATCGGCTGGTTCTGCATTTCGCTTATTGACAATATCGATTATATTGACGACGAGAGTGCGAAAAAGGAGCTTATCGCGATATTCGCGGAGGCGATAGAGGGTATTTCGCAGTACGCCGACCCCGAGACGGGGATGTACTATCAGGTTGTCGACCAAGGTTCGAGAGAGGGCAACTACCTCGAGACGAGCGGCAGCAGCATGATAGCCTACGCGATGATGAAGGGCGCGCGGCTCGGCGTTATCGACAAGAGCTATGCCGAAAAGGGCAAAAAGACCTTTGACGGCATCTGCGAGAAATACCTCAGTGTAAACGACGACGGCGACCTCAATCTCGGCGGGATATGCCTTGTGGCGGGGCTCGGTCCCGAGGACAACCGCCGCCGCGACGGAAGCTACGAATACTACATCTCCGAGCCCGTGGTGGAGAACGACGCGAAGGGCGTTGCGCCGTTCGTGCTCTGCTATACCGAGGTCAAGAGACTGGCGAAGTGATGAACGAACTTATCACGCTGTGCGGCGATGACTGTCTGAAATGTCCGCGCTATAATGCCGAGTCCGACGAGGAGCTTGCGGCTGTCGCGGAACTTTGGTTCAGGATAGGGTGGCGGGAGAGCGTTCTCCCCGCGGAGGAAATGCGCTGCAACGGCTGCTCCTCCGAAAAGAAATGCACCTACGGGCTTGTGGAATGTACGGCGGCGCATAAGGTCGTGAAATGCAATCGGTGCGGCGAGTTCCCGTGCGGAAAGATAAGCGGGTTGTTGGAGCGTTCGCGCGGCTATGAGAAGAGGTGCGCGGATGTCTGCTCCGACGAGGAATTGTCGGCGTTGAGGGCGGCGTTTTTCAACAAGGAAAATAATCTGAAGAAATAGGTAAACGGCTATGAAGAAGATAAAGATCGCCTATATCGGCGGCGGCTCTAAGGCTTGGGCGCGCGTGTTTATGACTGATCTGGCGCTGGCGGACGGGCTTTGCGGCGAGATTGCGCTGTACGACATCGACGTTCCCGCGGCGGAGCTGAACCAAAAGATCGGCGGGAGGATAAACGAATCCCCGAACACGGTTTCCAAGTGGGATTACAAGGTGTACACGGACATCGGCGGAGCGCTTGACGGCGCGGATTTTGTGGCTTGCTCGATTTTGCCCGGCACATTCGACGAAATGGAGAGCGACGTGCACCTCCCCGAGGAGTACGGGATATATCAGTCGGTCGGCGACACGGTGGGTCCGGGCGGCGTCCTCCGCGCGATGAGGACGGTGCCGATATACGAGGGCTTTGCGCGCGAGATAAAGGCGCACTGCCCCGAAGCGTGGGTCATCAACCTCACAAACCCCATGACCGCCTGCACGAAAACGCTGTACGACGTTTTCCCCGAAATAAAGGCTTTCGGGTGCTGCCACGAGGTTTTCCACGCGCAGGAGTTTTTGTGCTGCGCGGCGCATGAGATACTCGGCGTTGAGCGCCCCTCGCGCAGGGAAATGATAATCGATGCGTGCGGCGTGAACCACTTCACTTGGATAACAGAGGCGAATTACAACGGCACGGATATGCTGAAAGTCCTGCCGAAGTTTATTGAAAAGTTCTACGATAAGGGCTACTGCGAGCGCATTGACGTCGCTCCCGACGACTATCACGACGACCCGTTTTTGTACGGGAACAAGGTCAAAATGGATCTGTTCAAGCGGTTTGGGGTGCTGGCGGCGGCGGGCGACCGTCACCTCGTCGAGTTTATGAACAATTCACAGTACATCGGCGACAAGGCTGCCGTGGAGGAATGGCAGTACCATTTGACGACCGTGGCGTACCGCAAGCAAGACAGGATAAACAAGATAGAGCAGTCGCGACGTATCGCGGACGGCTCGGAGAAGATAGAGGTCAAGCGCAGCGACGAGGAGGTCGTGGAGCTTATGAAGGCTCTGCTGGGGCTTATCCCGCCGACCGTCTCCAACGCGAATATCGTCAACGTCGGGCAGATGCCCGATATGCCGCTCGGCTCGGTGGTTGAGACGAACTGCGTGTTCTCGCGCGGCAGCGTAAAGCCGATCGTTGCAAAGCCGCTGCCGAGGGACGTGAACGCGCTCGTGCTGCGGAACGCGCTGAACATCGAGAACACCTACTACGGCATCAAGGAGCGCGATTTCGGGCGCATTTTCGAGGCGTTCGCAAATCAGCCGCTTTGCTCGAATTTGCGGCTCTCCGAGGCGCGGGAGCTGTTTACGAAAATGGTAAAGGCGACGGGCGAGTATTTAAAGGAATATTTCCCGCTCGATAAACCGATATTATGATCGACGCGTTTATTTTCGCGGCGAACGCCGTTCTGCCTATCGTGCTGCTGATAGTGCTGGGCTATGTGCTGAAAAGAACGGGGCTGCTGACGAAGCCGTTCCTCGACGTGGGGAACAAGCTGACGTTCCGCGTGCTGCTGCCCGCTATGCTGTTTTACAATGTGTACAACATAGGCAGCCTGCGCGAAATAAACCTCGCGTTCGTGCTGTACGGCATAGGCGCGGTCGTGGTGATATTTTTTCTGGCGATAGCGGTCGTCTGCGCGTTCACGAAGGACTGCGCGAAGCGCGGCGCGCTGATACAGGCGACATTCCGCTCGAACTACGCGATAATCGGCATTCCCCTCGCGACCTCGCTTTTCGGCGACAAGGGCGCCGCGGCGGCGGGCGTTATGTCCGCGTTCTGCGTGCCGCTGTTCAATATGCTGGGCGTTATCACGCTCTCGATATTCAACGGGAACGAAAAAAAGGAAAAGGTCAACGTCGGGAAAATACTCCTCGGCATAATCAAAAACCCGCTTATAATCGGCACGGTCGCGGGCATCGCGGTCCTCGGCATACGGGAGCTTTTCGTGATGTGGGGCGTGGGCTTCAGGCTGAGCGACATCACGTTCCTGTACAAGTCGCTTGAAAACGTGAAGTCCATTTGCACGCCGTTCGCGCTGATAGTGCTGGGAGGGCGGTTCGAGTTCTCGGCGGTGTCGCGGCTGTGGAAGGAGATAGTTTTCGGCACGGCGATACGCACGATAGCGGTTCCCGTGCTCGGGCTCGCGGGCGCGTATTTCCTCATTCCGGGGCTCGGCGGAGAGCATTTCGCGACGTATATGGGCGTGTTCGCGACGCCCGTCGCGGTCGCGAGCGCGATAATGGCGAACGAAATGGGTGCGGACGGAGAGCTTGCGGGTCAGCTGGTCGTCTGGACGAGTTTGGTAAGCACCGTGACGATATTCATTTACGTCACGATATTCCGCGCGATGGGGATATTCTGAAATATCCGTTTTGTCCATAAAATCCAACGGATTTGCACTCGCATTTATCTTTGGTTGGATTTAATATAAAGATAGATGATATGTTGAAAAATTTTACATATCATTTACTAAAAAATGAATAAATTTTCGGAGGTAACACTATGATTCTGGACAAATTCAGACTTGACGGCAAGGTAGCGATCGTAACGGGCAGCGACACGGGTCTCGGACAGGGCTTTTCCAAGGCTTTCGTCGAGGCGGGCGCTAAGGTTCTGGGCGTTTCCAACATGCCGAGCACGGCAACGCAGGAAATGCTCGGCAAGGAGAACTTCGAGTTCATTCAGGCGGATCTTTCCACGCTCGACCCCATTGACGGCATCATCAAGAAGGCTCTTGATACCTTCGGAAAAATCGATATTCTCGTAAACAACGCGGGCGTTATCAAGCGCGAGGACACCATCGATTTCAGTGTGGAGAGCTGGGATCTCGTTATGAACGTGAACCTCCGCACGCTGTTCTTCCTGTCGCAGGCTGTCGCGAAGCAGTACGTAAAGCAGGGCACGGGCGGAAAGATAATCTCCGTCGCGAGCATGCTGTCCTATCAGGGCGGTATCCGCGTGCCGAGCTACACCGCATCCAAGTCGGGCGTTAAGGGCATCACGATGACAATGGCGAACGAGTGGGCTTCCAAGGGCATCAACGTAAACGCTATCGCTCCCGGATATATGGCGACAAACAACACCAAGGCTCTCCGTGCGGACGCTGACAGAAGCGAGGCTATCCTCGACCGTATACCCGCGGGACGTTGGGGCACTCCCGACGACATCATGGGCGCGGCGGTGTTCCTCGCGTCCTCGGCAAGCGACTATGTAAACGGCTTCACTATCGCTGTCGACGGCGGTTGGCTCGGCAGATAACGACGGATAACGGAGGGTAATGCTATGGATATGAAGGCTTTTCAGGATCAGCTCGAATTTACGGGTATAATCCCCGTCATCAAGCTGGAGGACACGTCCAAGGCTGTGGAGCTCGCAAAGGCTCTGCGCGAGGGCGGCATAAACGCGGCGGAGGTAACGTTCCGCGCGGCGGGCGCCGATAAGGTCATCTCGGATATGACCAAGGCGTTTCCCGATATGCTCGTGGGCGCGGGCACGGTCACTACTATCGAGCAGTGCGACGCGGCAATCGCGGCGGGCGCGAAGTTCTGCGTGGCGCCGGGTCTCAACGCCAAGGTGGTAAAGCACTGCCTTGACAAGGGCGTGCCTTTTGCGCCGGGCGTTGCGAACAGCTCTCAGATAGAAGAGGCTATGGAGCTCGGTCTGGACTTCGTTAAGTTCTTCCCTGCCGAGCAGGCGGGCGGTCTGGCTTACATCAAGTCTATCTCCGCGCCGTATTCCAACATGAAGTTTATGCCGACGGGCGGCGTTAACGAGAAGAACCTCAACACCTACCTCGGCTTCAAGAAGATAATCTGCGCGGGAGGCAGCTGGATAGTTCCGGGCGACCTCATCAAGAACGGCGACTGGGCGGGCATAACAGCGCTTTGCCGCACTGCCGTAAACAAGATGCTCGATTTCCAGATTGTTCACGTCGGCATTAACTGCGCGAACGAGAACGAGGCTAAGGACACAACCGCGAAGTTCGCGAAGATGTTCGGTTGGGAGCAGAAGGTCGGCAACAGCAGCGTATTCGCGGGCACGGCCGTCGAGTGCATGAAGCAGCCGTTCAAGGGCAAAAACGGTCACATCGCCGTTGCCACGAACAGCCTGCGCAGAGCGGTTTATCAGCTCAACGCGATGGGCATTGAGACCGAGAAAAAGGCGACCGAGATAGACGCGGACACCAAGGCGGTCTACCTCAAGGACGAGTTCAGCGGCTTTGCCGTTCACCTCGTGGAGAGAAAGTAATACGACATAAGGAGAACGATAGAAATGGCTAAGATAGTGACTATGGGTGAGATAATGCTCAGACTGTCCACCCCCAACAACGAGAAGTTCATTCAGGCTGACGAGTTTGACGTAAACTACGGCGGCGGCGAGGCTAACGTAGCCGTGTCGCTCGCGAATTACGGGCACTGTGCCGAGTTCGTTACAGCCGTTCCCGATAACGAGATAGGCGAGTGCGCCGTGGCGGCTCTCCGCAAGTACGGCGTGGAGACAAAGCACATCGCAAAGTGCGGCGAGAGACTCGGCATCTACTACCTCGAAAGCGGTTCGTCCATGAGACCCTCCAAGGTCGTTTACGACAGAGCGCACTCCTCGATTTCCACAGCGACGGTCTCGGATTTTGATTTCGACGCGATTTTCGAGGGCGCGGACTGGTTCCATTTCACGGGCATCACTCCCGCGGTATCCGACGCGGCGGCTGTCCTCACGGAGGAGGCTCTCAAGGCTGCCAAGAAGCATAACGTAAAGGTCTCCGTTGACCTTAACTTCCGCAAGAAGCTCTGGAGCAGCGAGAAGGCGCAGAAGGTAATGAAGAACCTGATGAAGTACGTCGACGTGTGCATCGGCAACGAGGAGGACGCGGAGCTCGTTCTCGGCTACAAGCCCGGCAACACCGACGTTACGCAGGGCGACCTCGAGCTTGCGGGCTACAAGTCGATTTTCGAGCAGATGGTCGCGGATTACAATTTCGAGTACTGCGTTTCCTCGCTGCGTGTAAGCCGCTCCGCTTCCGACAACGGCTGGTCGGCGTGCATTTACAGCAGAGATACCAAGGAGTTCTACCACTCGAAGGAGTACTCCATTCACCCGATAGTTGACCGCGTGGGCGGCGGCGACTCGTTCGCGGGCGGCGTTATCTGCGGTCTCGTCGACGACAAGGACTTCAAGTCCGCGCTCGAATACGGCGTGGCGGCGTCCGCTCTGAAGCACACCATTCCGGGCGACTTCAACCTCGTTTCCCGCAAGGAGGTCGAAACTCTCGCGGGTGGCGACGCTTCGGGACGCGTTCAGAGATAATTATGATGAAGCTGTTTATCCGCGCCCACGACCTCGGCGTCAAGGGCGAAGAGAATATCGCCGCGCGGCTCGACGAGCTCGGGCTCAGCGGCGTTCAGCTCGTCGCGTACAAGTGCCTTGACGGGATAGCCTACACGCCCGGCTCGATAACGACCGAGCGCGCCGAGAAATTCCGTAAGACGTTTGAGGCGGCGGGAAAGACCGTGCCGCTTATCGGCGCGTATTTTAACCCCGTCCACCCCGACGAGCAGAAGATAAAGAACGGCATTGCCGTGTTCAAGGATTACCTTGCGCACGCAAAGGAGCTGGGCTGCAACATCGTCGGCTCGGAGACGGGCTCCTACAACGGCGACAAGTGGACATACCACCCGCAGAACCGCACAGAGGAGGCTCTCAGCCGCGTTATAAGCACGTTTTCGGAGCTTTGCGACTACGCGAAGGACTGCGGAGTATGCGTCGGCATGGAGGGCGCTTTCGGGCACGTCTGCCACAACGTGCAAACGCTCGAGCGCGCCGTTAAGAGCATCGGCAGGGACAACATCAGGATCATCTTCGATCTGTACAACTACCTCGACAAATCGAACGCTGACAAGATGTACGACATTCTCGGCGAGGGCTTGCAGACGTTCGGCGACAGGATATGCGTGTTCCACATAAAGGACTGCGTTATCGCCGAGGACGGCTCGCTGAAGCAGTGCGGCGTCGGCAAGGGCATTTTCGACTATCCGCGCATTATCGGCGAGATAAAGAAGGTCTGCCCCGACGCGAACCTCGTTTTCGAGGGCACGACGGGCGACGATATCCCGTTTGCGGCGGCTCATTTAAAGAAATTGATCTAAGGAGAAGGCAAAATGACTTTGGATATAAGATACGCAAATCACCCCGATGATTCCAAGCACTACACCACCGAGGAGCTTAGAAAGCATTACCTCATCTACAAGGTTTTCGCTGCCGATGAGATAGCGCTGACCTACTCTCATCAGGACAGAATGATCGCGGGCGGCGCGATGCCCGTCAATAAGGAGCTCTCGCTCGGCAGCACCAAGGAGCTGGGCACCGAGTACTTCCTCGAAAGACGCGAGATGGGCATAATCAACGTCGGCGGCAAGGGCTCGTTGGTGCTCGACGGCAAGGAGTACGAGCTTGATTTCAAGGACGGCATCTACATCGGAATGGGCACAAAGGAGATAGTTTTCAAGTCCGCGGACAAGAACGCTCCCGCGAAGTTCTACATCAACTCCTGCCCCGCGCACAAGACCTATCCGACTGTGTACATCACCAAGGATATGGCGGTCCACAGACCCCTCGGCACCGCCGAGAACATGAATAAGCGCGTTGTCAACCAGTATGTCAACCCCGCGGTCTGCGAGAGCTGTCAGCTCGCCATGGGCATGACGGAGCTCGCCGTAGGCAGCAGCTGGAACACAATGCCCTCGCATACTCACGAAAGAAGAATGGAGGTATACTTCTACTTCGAGCTTTCGGACGACAACGTGGTGTTCCATATGATGGGTCAGCCGCAGGAGACGCGCCACATAATCCTGCACAACGAGCAGGCGGTCATCTCGCCGAGCTGGTCTATCCACAGCGGCACGGCGACGAGCAACTACACCTTCATCTGGGGCATGTGCGGCGAAAACCAGACCTACGACGATATGGACAATATCGGCAACTTTGACTTGAGATAAAGCAGACGCAGGGTCTGTTTTTAATAACAACCATAGGAGTGCTTCGTTATGGCTTATTTAACATTAAAAGGGATCAACAAGATCTACCCGAACGGATTTCACGCTGTTCACGATTTCAATCTTGAGATCGAAAAGGGCGAGTTTATCGTATTCGTAGGCTCGTCGGGCTGCGGAAAGTCGACGACTCTGCGAATGATCGCGGGTCTGGAGAACATCAGCAGCGGCGATTTCTTCATCGAGGGAGAAAGAGCGAACGAAAAGGGTCCGCGCGAGCGCGGAGTGGCAATGGTTTTCCAGAGCTACGCGCTTTATCCGCATATGACGGTATACGATAATATGGCGTTCGGTCTGACGCTTCAGGGCGTCGACGACGACGTTATCGAAAAACGCGTCCTCAATACGGCGAAAATACTCGGTCTTACCGAATATCTCGACAGAAAGCCGAGAGCTCTTTCGGGCGGTCAGCGCCAGAGAGTCGCGGTCGGACGCGCGATCATCCGCAAGGTCGACATCTTCCTTATGGACGAGCCGCTTTCCAACCTCGACGCCAAGCAGAGAGTTACGATGCGCTCCGAGATAACGCAGATCCACCGCGAAACGGGCGCTACGACTATCTACGTAACGCACGACCAGACCGAGGCTATGACCATGGCGGACAGGATCGTTGTCATGAAAGAGGGCTATATCCAGCAGGTGGGCACGCCCTACGACCTGTATTTCAACCCCGTTAATATGTTCGTTGCGGGTTTTATCGGAGAGCCGCCGATGAACTTCATCACCGCAAAGGTCAAGGAGGGCAAGCTGGACATCAGCGGCAACATCATCGACCTTGAGGCTATTGCGGACAAGGATATACTGAAGAAGTATGAGGGCGAGGAGATAGCGTTCGGCTTCCGTCCGGAGCACGTAAAGCTCGTCGGCAATGCGGAGGTGCGCAAGGCGTACACTATCCCCTGTACCGTAGAGCTCACCGAGCTGCTCGGCGACAACACCAACGTATACGTCGACATAACGGGCGTAAAGACCATTCTCAAGGTCGACCCGCACGACTCCCCCGCCGTCGACTCGAAGATAAGATTTGCCATTCCGTTTGAAAACGTTTATCTGTTTGACAAGGAAACGGAAAGGCGCATAAAGCTTAAAGAGCAGTTGTAATGGACGTGTCTTCCGTAAGCGAAAAGGACCGTAAACGGCGGGAGTTTATCCTCAACGGCAGCCCCATGGCGGTCGTTCTGCATATTTCCCTGCCGCTTATGGCTCTCGGCGCTTTTTCCTATATCAGCAGCATAATCGATACGGTCGTGGTTTCCGCCACGGATAACGACGCGGTCTCCAGCGTCGTTATGATATCGCAGATAAAGCAGCTCATCACGGCGCTCGGCGCGGGCTTTGCCACGGGGAGCTCCATAATCGTCTCCCGCCTTATCGGGCGAGGCGAATACGACAAGGCGAAAAAGGCGGCGAACACCACCCTTGAGGTTTTCTTCGGGCTGGCGGTGCTGCTTATCGCGGTGATACAGATATTCGCCGTCGGCATTCTGAAGCTCGGGCGGCTCGACGACAATATGATAGCGATGGGCATCGGCTATTTTCGCGTACAGATAGTATCTATCGGCGTGGGCTTGTTCAATCAGGTGTTTATGGGTCTCGAAAAGGCCCGCGGCGCCATGAAGAACATCACGCTGATAAATATTATGTCAATGGCGCTGAAGCTGGCGTTTACGATAACCTTTGTGAACATTCTGCATCTGGGCACGGCTTGGGTCGCGGGGGGAACGCTCTGCGCGGATATTTCCGTGACGGTATACGCGTTCGTGAATTTGATACGGAAAAACTATCTGTTCAAATTCAACCCGAAAAACGTGATGTTCACCAAGGATTTCTTCAAGCCGCTGTGCTCGCTGTCTATCCCCGTGTCGCTGGGGAAATTCGTGTTCTCCATGGGCAAGGTCATCGTAAACGGCTTGGGAATGCGCTATGAGGCGACCGAGCCCGGTGCGGTCGGAGCGCTCGGCGTTTCCAACCAGATAAGCGGCTCCGTGACGCACCTTACCACGTACAG
This sequence comes from Lachnospiraceae bacterium, assembly GCA_023664705.1. Lineage (GTDB taxonomy): Bacteria > Bacillota > Clostridia > Oscillospirales > Ruminococcaceae > CAG-115. The sequence goes on from JAMPFE010000008.1 coordinate 75,841, forward strand.
CGAGGACTCGGAAAGCTCGATAATCAGCTACAATCTGAGCCAGCATTACTACTCCCGCATGATAAAGGTGTTTTTCTGCACGCTGACCGTGAACCTCATCATCACGACGATCGGCTTTATTCTGCTGACCGTGTTCAGCGCGCCTATCTCCCTGTTTTTCGCGGGCGACGGCGGCGCGGAAAAGGCAGCCCTTATCGAGAAAATATTCTCCTTCGAGCGCGTCGGCATAATCGCGCTGGGAGTGAACTCGGCGGTAAACGGGCTCATCTACGGTCTGGGCTATACCAAGCTTTCGATGATATGCAATCTGTCGAGGCTTTTCGCGTTCAGGATACCGTCGATGCTCGTTATGATAAACTGCTTCCCCGATATGGGAGCGGAAAGTCTCGGTATCGCGATGCTTATCTCCAACGTCGGTATCGGGCTTATGTCGGTGGTTATCGGCACGGTGTGCCTGTTAAGGATAAAACACCACAAAACCCAAGATAATGTTAAGTTATGAGGTGGAATTATGAACGATCTGAACAGAACCAACTATACGAAAAGCGTGCAAAGACCCGTAAAAATTCTCCAGTTCGGCGAGGGGAATTTTCTGCGGGCTTTTGTTGACTGGATACTGCAAAACCTTAACGACAGCGGCGTGATAAACGCCAACGTCGCCGTAGTTCAGCCCATGCCCATGGGCAGAGTCGCCGAGCTCGCAAAGCAGGACGGTCTGTACACGGTCTGCCTTGAGGGCATCGACAAGGGCGAAAAGGTGCAGAGCCGCCGCGTTATCGACGTGCTGAGCGACTTTATCAACCCGTTCGAGGATTACGACAAGTACCTCTCCTACGCGAAAAGCGAGGACTTGGAGGTAATTATTTCCAACACCACCGAGGCGGGCATCGCGCTAGACCCCTCGGACACAGACCTCACCAAGTGCCCCAAGAGCTTCCCGGGCAAGCTGCTCGCGCTGCTGAACGCGCGCTACGAGCACTTCAACGGCGATGTAAGCAAGGGTCTCGCGATAATCCCCTGCGAGCTCATCGACCACAACGGCGACGAGCTGAAGCGCGTGATGCTCGAGCTCGCGGGCATCAACAAGATGAGCATGGGCTTCATCAAGTGGCTTACAGAGGCGAACCACTTCACAAGCACCCTCGTCGACAGAATTGTCCCGGGCTACCCGCGCGACGCGGCGGCGGACATCTGCGCCGAGATAGGCTTCCAAGACAACAACATCGTCAAGGGCGAGATATTCCACCTTTGGGTGCTCCAGAAGGAGCCGTTCGTGCAGGAGAAGCTCCCCGCCGACAAATCGGGGCTGAACGTCATCTTCGCGGACGACATCACGCCCTACAAGCAGCGCAAGGTCAAGATACTCAACGGCTCGCACACCGCGATGGTCCCCGTGGCTTATTTAAGCGGCATCGACACAGTGCGCGAGAGCGTTGAGGACGAGGACGTCGGCAAGTTCGTTCGGGAGCTCGTCAACGACGAGATAAAGCCGACTATCGACCTGCCGCAGGATCAAATGGACGCGTTCGCGGACAGCGTTATCGAGCGCTTCAAGAACCCGTTTATCCGCCACGAGCTTATGTCGATAGCGCTGAACTCCACGACGAAGTTCAAGACGCGTCTGCTGCCGACCTACAACGACTACCGCAAGAAGTTCGGCAAGTCCCCGAGGCACATTCTGTTCTCGTTCGCGTCGCTCTGCGTATTCTACAAGGGCAAGCGCGGCAATGACGACATCGCGCTCGCGGACGACCAAAAGTACCTCGATTTCTGGAAGGAGCTTTGGACAAAGACCGATTACACCGACATTGCCAAGACCGTTATGTCGAGAAGCGATATCTGGGAGCAGGATCTTTCCGCGGACGACGACAATGTTGCCGTTGTCGCGGGCTATATCGAGAGCATAGTAAAGAACGGTGAAAGAGCCGCTTTGAAGGCTTTTCTGGGTGAATGATATGAAGAAAACCATCGTTATAACTCCGAACGACTCCGTCGGCGTAGCGCTCGCGCCCCTCAAAAAGGGCGAGGAGCACGAGGGCGTGACCCTCGCCGAGGACATTGAAAAGGGTCACAAATTCGCGCTGAAGGCTATAAAAAGCGGCGAAAAGGTGATAAAGTACGGCGAGGTCATCGGCAGGGCGACCAAGGATATCGCTGTCGGCGAGCATATCCACTCGCACAATATGGCGACCAATCTCGAGGGCACTCTCGAGTACTCCTACAACAAAAAGGAGATAGCCCCCGCGCTCGAGTTCAAAAGCCGCAAGGTGAACGTCTACGAGCGCAAAAACGGCGAGGTGGGCATACGCAACGAGCTCTGGGTCGTTCCCACGGTCGGCTGCGTAAACGCGCAGGCGCGCGCTATCGCCGCCGAGTTCCAAAAGCGCCACCCCGAGCTGCAGGGCGTCGAGGGCGTGTTCGCGTACAACCACCCCTACGGCTGCTCGCAGATAGGCGAGGATCACGAGCGCACGCGCACGATCCTCCAGAGAATGGTGAAGCACCCCAACTGCGGCGGCGTGCTTGTGCTGGGTCTCGGCTGCGAGAACAACCGCATGGACGTTTTCAAGGAGACGCTCGGCGACTACGACGAGGAGCGCACCGAGTTCCTCATCGCGCAGGACGTCGAGGACGAGCTCGAGGCGGGCGTTGAGCTGCTCGAAAAGCTCTACGAAAAGGCAAAGAACGACAAGCGCGTCGAAAAGGACATCTCTTGCCTGAAGGTAGGCTTGAAGTGCGGCGGCTCGGACGGTCTTTCGGGCATCACAGCAAACCCGCTCGTCGGAAGATTTTCGGACTACATCGCGACCGTCGGCGGCACCACCGTGCTCACCGAGGTCCCCGAGATGTTCGGCGCGGAGCAGCTCCTTATGGACAGAGCCAAGGACGAGGAGACGTTCGGCAAGATAGTAAAGCTCGTCAACGGCTTCAAGGAGTACTATCAGAAGCACGACCAGCCCGTTTACGAGAACCCCTCCCCGGGCAACAAGGCGGGTGGCATAACCACGCTCGAGGACAAATCCCTCGGCTGCACGCAGAAATCGGGCACGCGCGAGGTCTGCGACGTGCTGTTCGACGGCGACGCGCTTACGTCGCACGGGCTCAATCTGCTTAACGGTCCCGGCAACGATATGGTCGCCGTGACCAACCTCGCGAGCGCGGGCTGCCATATGGTGCTGTTCACGACGGGCAGAGGAACGCCGTTCGGCGGCTTCGTGCCGACTATCAAGATAGCCACCAACACAGACCTCGCCAACCGCAAGAAGAACTGGATAGATTTCAACGCGGGCGGCATCGCGACGGGCGACAGCTTTGAAAGCAAGCTTGAGGAGCTCATCGACCTCGTTGTCGAGACCGCGAACGGCAAGCAGACCGTAAACGAGCGCTACGGCGCGCGCGACATCGCGATATTCAAAACGGGCGTTACCCTCTAGAGGTAAGAATTTCAGAAGTAAGAGGTAAGATTTATGAAGAATTTTATGGATAAGGACTTCGTTCTGCAGAACGAGACCGCTAAGACGCTGTACCACAGCTACGCGGAGAATATGCCTATCTTCGATTTCCACTGCCACCTCCCCATCGAGGAGATATACAACGACAGAAAATTCGCGAACATTACCGAGTGCTGGCTCGGCGGCGACCACTACAAGTGGCGTCTTATGCGCGAAATGGGCGTTGACGAGAGCTACATCACGGGCGACAAGCCCGCGTATGAGAAGTTCCTCAAATACGCCGAGGTAATGCCGTACGCTATCGGCAACCCCATTTACCACTGGACGCATCTCGAGCTTCGGCGCTATTTCGGCATAGACGACATTCTCTCGCCGAAAACCGCCAAGGACATCTTCGACAAGTGCAACGAGAAGCTGCAGACGCTCACCGCGCGCACGCTCATCAAGAACAGCAACGTCAAGAAGCTGTTCACGACCGACGACCCCATCGACGACCTGCACTTCCATAAGCTGCTGAAAGAGGACAAATCGTTCGACGTTGAGGTATATCCCGCGTTCCGCCCCGACAAGGCTATCAACATCGAGCTGCCGACCTACGTTCCGTACATCGCCAAGCTCGCGGACGCCGCCGATGTGAAGATTGACGGCGTGGAGAGCCTCTGCGCGGCGCTCACCAAGCGCATCGAGTTCTTCGACAGCGTAGGCTGCGTATGCTCCGACCACGCGCTCGACGTGGTGATGTTCGCCCCCGCGACGACCGAGCAGGTCGACAAGATAGTCAAAAAGGCTCTGAACGGCGACGATCTGACGGCTTTGGAGGTCGAGCAGTACAAGGGCTACATTCTCGTTCACCTCGGCAGGCAGTACGCGCGCCTGCACTGGGTACAGCAGTACCACATCGGCGCTCTCCGCAACAACTCGCGGAGATACATGGGTCTGCTCGGTCCCGACACGGGCTTTGACGCTATCGAGGATCAGACTTTCGCGAAGAAGCTCTCCATGCTTATGGACACCCTCGACAGCACCGACGAGCTCCCCAAGACCATTCTGTACTGCCTCAACCCGCGCGACAACGAGGTGCTGGCGACTATCAGAAACTGCTTCCAGCAGAGCGGCGTCTGCGCGAAGATACAGTTCGGCTCGGCGTGGTGGTTCAACGACCAGAAGGACGGCATGGAAAAGCAGCTCACGGCGCTTTCGCAGCTCGGTCTGATGAGCAAGTTCGTCGGCATGCTTACCGACAGCCGCAGCTTCCTTTCCTACACCCGCCACGAGTACTTCAGGCGTATCGTCTGCAATATGCTCGGCACGCTCATCGAGGAGGGCGAGTACCCCGCCGACGTCGAGTTCGTCGGCAGCGTAGTGCAGGACATCTGCTACAACAACGCCGTAAAATATTTCACCAAGTAAAAAATTATCCCGACAGTAAAAAACTGTCGGGATTTTTTATATCGTAAAATCAATGATGCCCGCTGTGATATTCCTCGTGGTGCTCGTCATAATGTCCGCTTGAGGGATAGCAGTCGCTCCTTGAGGGAACATCAGTCCCGTTCCACGATACGGGCTGATCGCCGCCGTCCACGGTGCTGTTATCGGCAAGTATGCACTCGCTGTTTTCCCCGTAAAGGCAGATGTAATAGCCGTAGCTCGGCGAGGGCACGAAATTCTCCAGCTGCCTGCGGCTGCCCGTCATGCAAAAATGATAATCGCTTATCTCATCGGCAGTCCCCGTATTTGCCGTGTGCGTCTCAAACTCGCATTGATAGCCGTGCTCGCAGAATCTGTCCCATTCCTCCTTGCGTATCACGGGGTCGCTTATATCGTCGAAAGGCACGCCGCTTTTGAAATAGTGCACGACGCATCTGTACCTTATCTCGCCGCCGTCCTCGGTCATATCGCCGTATGCCGCCATTGCCTCTCTCAAAGCGTCGGACAGCCGCACCTCCCCGTTTTCGGGCTCGGCAGTGTAACAGGTAACATTCTCCGCGGTGTAATCGTCGATAAGTGTGATATAGCTCAGATTTCCCGGAAACGTCGCAGGATACGTCGGATCAACGTCCGATTCAAGCGACGGATAATCGGGAGACGCCAAGGATTCCGACGGCTCAACCCCGACAAGTCCGGGATAATCGGGCGGATAGTTTATAATATGGTCCGCAGCGGCGCCCGAACCCGCCGCGGCGCTCCCCGCGCTCGGCAGAATATCTATAACGCCGCGCTCTCCGCTGTGGTCGCCGCCGTCGTTCGCGAACTGCGCCGCCGAGCCGTTGACGAAGCCGCCCGTCTGCTGACCCGCCGTCCGCCACACGCCGAAGCCGACCGCCCCCGCGACCGCCAGACACCCCGCCGTCGTGAGCCCGTTGCGCAGTATCGCGCGCCTGCGCCTCTTGTTCTCCTCAATAATTTCCCCGCTGCGCCGAAATACGCTCTCGGCGACCTTCTCATAATCCTTCATAAACAAAGCCCTCCTTTTCAAGCTCCGATTTCAGCGATTGTTTCCCTCGGTAAATAAGGTTCTCCACCTGCCGCTTGCTCTTCGACATCACCTTCGCGACCTCCGCGTTCGACATATCCTCGAAGAACGACAGATACAGCGCCTGACGGTATTCCTCCTTGAGCCTGTCCAGCGCGCGGTGAACGGCGATCCTCCGCTCCTCGCGCAAATATGCCTCCTCGAGATCCTCCTCGTCGGCAAGCGTCTCCTCCAGCTCCTCAAACGGGGTCTCCGCGCTCCGCGAATTATGCCTCAGCCAGTCTATCGCCGCGTTCCGCCCGATAGTGTACAGCCACGTCTTGAACGAAAATTTATCGGAAAACCGAGGCTTTTTGACGACAAGCTTCACGAACGTGTCCTCCATAAGCTCCTCGGCGATATGTATGTTTTTCGTATATCCGTTCAGATACAGTATAAGCCCGTCCTTATAGTCCCGTATTATCTCAACGATACCGCTCTCGTCGCCGGCAAGGAAACGGCGGTAGCTACTTGCACCGTTATCCATTGACGTCTCCTTTCGTATTTGACCTTTCACTTATTTAACGTATAAGCCGCCGAAAACTCTCACAGCCCGAAAAAAATTATAACCGCCGCCCCCAATAAGGACGACGGTTAACTTTATGAAATTTTATTTTCTTACCGCCATTTTCAGTATATCCCCGAATTTAATGCGGTTGCCGTTGTGGAGAATGATAGCCTCGTAGACCTTTCCAACGATGACCGCGGCAAGCACCACGGCAGCCGCCAGCACCGCGATCGCGATAAGCGTCTGCGGGAGGCTCATAGTGCCGAGCATTATGGCGCTCGGCAGCGCGAACGGCGAGCTCACGGGGAAGAAGTACGAGAATATCTGCACGGGATTTGTCGTAGCCGCGCCCGTATCAAGCGAATCGACGTTCCCGATAACGGGGAAGTACGCGAGGTACATTCCGAGCACGCCGAGTATCGAATACGGCGCCATAGCCTGCTGCAGGTCCTCCATACGCGAAACGGAAGCACCCACCAGTGCCGCCACCAGCGAGAAGAAAACGAACCCGAGCAGGAAAACGATAACTATCAGCAGTATATTCAGCGGACTGAAGCCCGTAATAAGGTCGTTCATCGCCTCGGCGATCTGCATCTCCGAGGTCTCCGCGCCGCCCGCGCCCTGCGCGGCGTTCTGTATAGCCTGCTGCACCGCGGGGTCGTTCACGATGTCCATCGCCTTGCCCAGCATGCCGAACGGTGCGGAAAGCGCGAAGCTCAGCGCCCCCACCATGCCTATCAGCGTAAACTGCCCGAAGCTCACCACGCCCATGGCAAGCACCTTTCCGATGACCACAGCCAGCGGTCTCACCGACGTAAGCAGCAGCTCCATAACGCGGCTCGTTTTCTCGGTGGCGATAGACTGCGCGACCACCTGCCCGTAGCTGAATATGAGTACAAACAGCACCATTGTCACCACTATCGGCACGAAGTAGTTCAGCGCGCTCTGAATGAAGTTCCATTGCTTGGAGCCCGCCTCTATGCGCGAGGTGTTGATATATATCTGCGTCCGCGCGTAGTCCTCCTCGGCAACGCCCGCGTTTAGCAGCGTCCTGCGGTTCACAAGCTCCTCCAGAACGTCGTTGAGTGCGTCCACGGCGTCCCCGTCCGCGGGCGAAGAATAGTACGTCTTTATATCGTACCCGACGGCAGCCCCGTCCTCGCCGAGCGCCGCGGTTATCCGAGCCGCCGCGCGGACGTTCTCGGAGGTCTCCAGCTCGCTCACAAGCTCGTCAAAGCTCTTGTGCGAAACGGTTATCGGCATTTCGCCCTCGAGCAGCGCCGTATCGCCCGCGGCGAGTATCCCCGCCTCGTCGTAGATATACACCGCGTCGAAGCTCCCCAGCGGGTCGTCGGTGGTATTCCCGCCGAGCGGACCGTTGTCCGACTCCCCGTTTATCAGCACGGGCAGTATATTCGTAAGCACGCATATCGCCGCCACGATGACCGCGACGATTATCGTTCCGATAATGAACGACTTTGTCTTGATATGCTGTATCAGCGTAAAGGCAAACACCTTCTGCCAGCCCTTAGTCCTCATTTTGACCACCCGCCTTTTCAATAAATATCTCGTTGAGCGTAGGCTCTCGGAGCTCGTATCTGATGAGCGGTATCCCCCGCTCTATTATCATATTCAGCAGCTTATGCGCCTGCTCCTCGCTCCGCACGTTGAAGCTCGAGCCGTTCGGCGTTTCCTCGGCAGTCGTCAGCCCACATTCCGCGGCGAGCGCCGAAACGTCCCCCTCCGCCTTGACCGTGAGCTTCACGCGCCCGTAGCCCTTCTTTATCTCGTTGAGGTTCCCCTGCAAAACGGTTTTCCCCTTGTTCATTATCACGATGTCTCGGCAGAACTCCTCGATAGTCGTCATCTGATGCGAGGACATTATAATGTACTTGTTCCGCTTTATCTCCTCGCGGATAACGCCCTTGAACAGCTCCGCGTTCACGGGGTCGAGCCCCGAAAGCGGCTCGTCGAGAATAATGAGCTCGGGGTTTGGCGCGAGCGCCGCGATAAGCTGTATCTTCTGCTGATTGCCCTTCGAGAGCTGCTCCGCGCGCTTGTTTTTGTGCTCCGTAACGGACAGCCTCTCAAACCAGTAATCGAGAGCCTTCACCGCGTCCCGGCGGAGCATGCCTTTAAGCGTGCAGAAGTATATCAGCTGATCCATTATCTTTATCTTCGGGTACAGCCCGCGCTCCTCGGCAAGATAGCCTATCGGCATACCCGCCGCGAGGAACGTCTTTCCGTCCCACCTCACCTCGCCGCTTTCCGCAGCGAGCATACCCAGAATAATGCGTATCGTCGTGGTTTTCCCCGCGCCGTTGGTTCCCAGCAGCGCGAACACTCCCGGCGATGTCATCTCGAACGAGAGGTCGTCAACGGCGGTATAATCGCCGTATTTCTTAACGATATTGCTTACGGATAGTCCCATTTTATCAACGCTCCTTTGTGCTATCTGTTGATACTGTTTATATATCACATATACAGTATACAATATTTTTTCCCGCCTGTCAAGGGGTTTTTGAAATTTTTTTTCGCGGGCGCAATACCGCTTGCAAAAATTTCCGAGATGTGGTATACTATAATATGAGTAATTATCGGCAAAAGGAAGGAATTGTAAAATGCAGCTGGTAGCGATAGTCGGACGACCGAACGTCGGAAAGTCCACGCTTTTCAATAAGCTCGTCGGCAAACGCCTGTCGATAGTCGACGATACCCCGGGAGTAACAAGAGACAGAATATACAGCCGCTGCGAGTGGCTCGGGCGCGAGTTTATGCTCATCGACACGGGCGGCATCGAGCCCAAGACCGACGACGTTATCCTCGCGCAGATGCGCGAGCAGGCGCTCCTCGCCATCGAAAGCGCGGACTGCATAATCTTCGTCACCGACCTCACCACGGGCGTGACCGCGAACGACGCGGACGTCGCGGCAATGCTGACGAAAAGCGGCAAGCCCGTCGTGCTCGCGGTCAATAAGGACGACAGCGTAGGCGAGCCGCCCCCCGAGTTCTACGAGTTCTACAATCTCGGTCTCGGCGACCCCGTCGCGGTCTCGGCGGTGCACGGTCACGGCACGGGCGACCTGCTCGACGCGGTTTTTGAGCAAATGCCCCCCGAGGAAGCCGAGCCCGAGGACGACAGCGCGATAAAGGTCGCGGTCATCGGCAAGCCCAACGTCGGCAAATCCTCTCTTGTAAACCGCATCACGGGCGAGGAGCGCGCGATAGTCTCCGACGTCGCGGGCACGACGCGCGACGCGATAGACAGCGAGGTCACGCGCGGCGAGGATAAGTACATCTTCATCGACACCGCGGGCATGCGCCGCAAGGCAAAGGTCACGGAAAACATCGAGCATTTCAGCGTCCTGCGCGCGCTTATGGCAGTCGACCGCGCCGACGTCTGCGTAGTCATGATAGACGCGGAGGTCGGCTTCACAGAGCAGGACAGCAAGGTCGCGGGCTACGCTCACGACAAGGGCAAGGCGTGCGTCATCGCCGTCAACAAATGGGACGCGGTCGAGGACAAAACCGACAAAACCATGTCCGAGTTCACCAAAAAGCTGCAAACGGACTTCTCGTTCATGAGCTACGCGCCGTTCGTGTTCATCTCGGCAAAAACGGGTCAGCGCCTCGACAAGCTCTTCGAGCTGATAAAGCTCGTCCACGAGCAGCACTCGCGCCGCATCTCCACGGGCGTGCTCAACGATATGCTCGGCTACGCGACCTCCCGCGTCCAGCCCCCCTCCGACAAGGGCAAGCGCCTGAAGCTCTACTATATGACCCAAGCAAGCGCAAACCCGCCGAATTTCGTCGTTTTCTGCAACAATAAAGAGCTGTTCCACTACTCCTATCAGCGCTATATCGAGAACCAGATCCGCGAGACGTTCGGGCTTGACAAAACCCCGATAAAGCTCTCTATCCGCGAAAGGGGAGAGTGACATGAACAGAATATACGCGGACTATTTAAAACTGAACCGCGTGCCGCTCATCAGGACATGGATAATCGCCGCGCTCGAAATTATTGCGTGCGCGTGCGTGTGGTACGCAAACGGAGCGCACTGGACGGCATGGACGATGACCGTGCTTTCGGCGCTTGTGATCTATATAGCGTTATACACCACGCTCGAGGTCACGTTTTTCGAGAAGCGCAGGCTGCAATCCGTTCTCGGCGGCATGCCCCCCGACGAGCGCGAATCGCTGCTATCGCAGTACGAAAAGGCGCGCTCTCTCGGAAACCGAAAATTCCTCGACGAGTATCTGATATACTTCTGCGACGCGCGGATCTTTTTGCTTAACTGCCGCGATATCCGCTCCGCGGAGCTCAAGGGATACAAGCTGCTGTTGAATATCGGCAAAAAAAAGCCGCTGAAAATGCCGTTCGGCGTTGACGAAAACCCCGCGGTCTTAGTCGCGGCAATGAGGAGCCGCAACCCGAGCATAAGCGTGATTTTAAACGGCAAGGTCGTTGAAAAAATGGAGAACAACAAATGATTTGGATATGCTACATTATAATGCTCGCCGTGCCGTATCTTATGGCGGGCGTAAACACCTCGATAATCGTCTGCAGGCTGAAAACGGGCAAGGATATCCGCACCATGGGCAGCGGAAACGCGGGTCTCACGAACACCCTCCGCGTTCTCGGAAAGGGCGCCGCAGGCATAGTCCTCCTCGGCGACGTCGCGAAATCGGCGCTCGCTGTGCTGATAGTGCGCTTGGCGTTCCTGTTCATCGGCGGCGTGAACACCGCCGACCCGACCTCGGCAATGACGTGGGTCGAGTACATGGCGGTTTTCATGGCGATAGTCGGGCATTGCTTTCCGCTGTATTACGGCTTCAAGGGCGGCAAGGGCGTGCTCGCGGCTATCTCGGCGATATTCGTGCTCGACTGGCGCACGGCGTGCATACTCCTCGGCGTCTTCATAGTGCTCGTCGCGGCGACGCGCTATGTCTCTCTCGGCAGCTGCATAGCCTCTGGGAGCTTTTTCATAGCGGCGTTTCTGTTCGGCAGCTTCCTCGACCGCGACCCCGCGTTTCTCGTCAACACGATAATAGCGGCGTTCAGCGGCGGTCTGATAATCTTCAGACACAAAGGCAACATTCGGCGGCTCATATCTCACACGGAGAAAAAGCTCGGCGAAAAAGCGAAATAGCTCATAACGGGCAGGAAAGGGGAAAAATATGGATTTTCTTGAACTGGCGGCAGCGCGCTATTCGGTGCGCAAATTTACTCGGGAGCCCATAGACCGCGGCGATATGGATAAGCTTATCAAGGCGGCGCTGCTCGCTCCCACCGCCTGCAACCGTCAGCCGCAGCGCATACTTGTCATAGACGGAGACGAGGGCGTGCAAAAGCTCGGAAAATGCACGGAGTGCCATTTCGACGCTCCGTCGGCAATTCTCGTCTGCTATGATAAAACCGAATGTTGGGTGCGCGGCTACGACGGCAAAACCAGCGGCGAAGTCGACGCGAGCATTGTCGCGGCGCACATCATGCTCGAGGCGGCGGATCTTGGTCTTGGCACGACTTGGGTGATGCACTTCATCCCCGAGGCTGTGCGGTGCGAGTTCAATATTCCCGACAACATCGAGCCGACGGCGCTGCTGGTCATCGGACGTCCCGCCGAAGACGCGGAGCCGTCGCCGCTCCATTTCAAGTCAAAAACGGCGGACGAGTTGGTTTTCCGCAACAAAATTTAACAGGCTCTTGGCGTTCTCGAAAAATCAATGGGGGTAATCATATATGGCAAAAATAGCGATCTTAGGCTGCGGCTACGGCACGGCTCTCGGTGTATTGTACACGAAATACGGGCACGAGGTAACGACGTGGACGAAATTCGACCGGGAGGCGGAGCAGCTCCGCACGGAGCGCGAGCACAAGCGCCTGCTCCCGGGGGTAAAGCTCCCCGACGCGCTCGGCGTGACCACCGACCCGTCCTGCGTTTCGGGCGCGGACATCGTCGCGGTCTGCATACCGTCGGCATTTTACCGCGACGCCGTGCGCTCCGTCAAGCCGTACATCACCAAAAGCACGGTCCTCGTCAACGCCAGCAAGGGCTTGGAGGAAGCGACGGGCAAGCGCCTGTCCGAGCTTCTGCGCGAGGAGCTCCCCGAGAACCCCGTCGCCGTGATAACGGGACCCTGCCACGCCGAGGAGATCGCGCGCTTTGTCCCGACGACGGAGGTCTGCGCGGCATACGACCCCGACGCCGCGAGGTATATCCAGACCACGCTCTCCAACGAGTGTTACAGGATATACGTCAACGACGACGTAGCGGGCTGCGAGCTCGGCGGCGTGCTGAAAAACCCGATAGCCCTCGGCTGCGGCATAGCCCGCGGAATGGGTCTCGGCGACAACACGGTCGCCGCTCTCATGACCCGCGGCATGACCGAGATAACGCGTCTCGGCGTAGCCCTCGGCGCAAACTGGAAGACCTTCACGGGCATGGCGGGTATCGGCGATCTGATAGTCACCTGCACCTCCCAGCACTCCCGCAACTACCGCGCGGGCTATCTCATCGGGCAGGGCGTTCCCGCCGCGGAGGCGGTAAATCGGGTCGGCACCGTCGAGGGCTATCTCAACGGCAAGACCGCTTTCCGTCTTGCAAGGGAGCGCGGCATCGACACCCCGATAATCGAGCAGATAGTCAACGTCTGCTACAACGGCAGCGACCCGCGGGGGAGCATCAACGCCCTCATGACGCGCGAAAGCAAGCACGAACGCGAGGTGTTCTGGTTTGACGAGTAAGCTCCGCTCCGAGCGCGAAATGCTCGGACTGATAATCCGCACCGCGGAGGAGGACGAGCGCATTCTCGCTGCGGTGATGACGGGCTCGCGCGCGGACGTTCACGCAGTCAAGGACGTCTACCAAGACTACGACGTTGTGTACTGTGTAAAGGACGTCGCGCCGTTTTGGAACAACGCTGCGTGGCTGGAGGAAAAATTCGGCAGGATAGCCGTGCTCCAGACCCCCGAAACAATGACGCTCATACCGCCCGACGGCGACGGGAAGTTCGTGTTCCTGACGATATTCGAGGACGGCAGCCGCATAGACCTCTGCATATCGGATAAGCTCAATATTCCCGACGGCGAGCCCGCGGTCGTGCTGCTGGACAAGGTCGGAATGTTATCGGAAATTCACCCGCGCGACGACTATTGGTTCGTCAAGCCCCCGACGGAAAAGCTCTTCCGCGATTGCTGCAACGAGTTTTGGTGGTGCCTGAACAACGTCGCAAAGGGCATAGCGCGCGGCGAGCTGCCGTATGCCATGGAGATGTTCAACAAGCCCGTCCGCGATATGCTCAACCAAATGACGGACTGGTACATCGGAACGCTGCACGATTTCAAGGTCTCTGCGGGGAAAATGGGCAAAAATTACAATCGGTATCTTCCCGAGGAAATATACAAAATGTATTGTGATACCTATTCCGACTGTACGCATATGTGGGAAGCGGTTTTCGCGGCATGCAAGCTTTTTCGCCGCTTGGCAAACGAGATCGCCGAGCGCTTCGGATACGCGTATAACGCCTCCGAGGACAAGAATATGACGGAATATATGCTTAAAGTGAAGGACGGAGGGCTTGTTTGACCTATGGCAGTTCAGAAGATACCCGCAACGATAAACGAGCAGATAGCGATATTAAAAAAGCGCGGCTGCGTTATCGAGGACGAGCAGAAGGCTCGCGAGACGCTGAAATACATCAATTACTACCGCATCTCAAACTATTTCGAGCCGTTCTCCGTCAGCAAGCACAGATACGAGGACGACACCACCTTCGAGAAGATAATGCGTATCTACGAAATGGACCGAAAGCTCCGCAGCGTGCTGCTCGCGGCGCTTGAGGAGATAGAGATAGCGCTCCGCGCCGCCGTCTCCAACTTTCACGCGCTGAAGTACGGCGCGACGGGCTACCTTAACCCGTCGTCGTTCGACCGCTCGCATAACCACCAAGGTTTTATGTCGCGCATAAATTATCTGATCGAGTGCAACGACGAGCGTGAGTTCGTCAGGCATTACAATTCCAAGCACGCCGGCAAATTCCCGCTCTGGGTGGTAATGGAGCTTTTCAGCTTCGGCACTCTCGCGTTTTTCTACAAGGATATGCAAAGCGCCGACAAAAAGGCGCTCGCCGGCAATTATTACAACTGCTCCGCGTCCGAGCTCGACAACTGGATGTTCTGCTTAAACGAGCTCCGCAACTATTGCGCGCATTACAACCGCCTCTACGGCAACCGCTTTCCCGTCCTCCCGAGAACGCCGCGCGGCTTCGAGCCCGAGCTCTCCGACGACGTTTTCGGCTACATCATCGCAATGAAGCAGCTTTACCACGACAAGGAAAACTGGAACGAGCGCGTGGTAAAGCCGATAGCGCGAATGTTGAAAAAGAACGCGGACGCGGCGAGACTAAGCGACCTCGGCTTCCCCGAAAACTGGGAAGCGCTGATGACCTTCAACGAAATCGATACGGAATAAGTGGTGAATAAAATTGTCCGACGAGTTTAAAAAATTTATCGACACGGGCGGAAAAACGCTCGACGAGATAAGGAAAACCATTGAAAAAATGCTGAATAATACCGTCGACAGCGTTATCGACGAGGCGGCGAAATTCGTCGCGGAGGAGCTCAAAACGCGGCTAGGACAGCCGAAAACCCCCGACGGCTATTACAAGCCCGAAAAAATACCCCCGAGGAGCGCCCGTCCGCAAAGCCCCCCTGTCAGAACCGCCTATCCCCGCGAGCACGTATCCGAGCATATAAGCCCGCAGGACGAGCTGATGCTCGATAAGATACGCGAAATGCGCGACCTTGAGGAGGTCTCCGAAAACAGCTATATCACAAAGCGCTGCACGGAAATAACGTTTGTAAGACAGGGACTTTTTATGTCGGACGTGGAGGACGATTTCAACCGCCGCGTTTTTTGCGCGCTCGGGCAGCCCGCGTATATGGCAATGTCAAATTCACAGCTGCGCACGTATTTCACGTGGCGCACGGACGTAAGGCGCGGAAAATATCCCGAAGTAGACAAGCCCTACGTGCTGCTTTACTGCTATGAGCTGCTGAATAAGATAGGCGTTTCAAGCGCTGCGGAGGCTTTCGGAAAGCTGCTTGAGCTGTGGGAGGGCTGCAAGCCCTTCGCGCGCTACCTCGACGATATAATGCCGCGCTGGCTGAAGGATTTTTACGTCTACAACGACGTCACGGCGCTGTATCCCGACGTCTCTCAATATCTCGGCAGCCCGGGCAGCTCGTTGCCGAGCCGCTGTGCGGAGGAGCTCGAAAACGGCGATTACAGCGGAAAGCTGGACTACCTCTCCGAAAATTCCGCGTACAATATCAAGGGCAGCATATTCCTCTCCGACAAGACGCGCCCCCTTGTCGAGGGCGCGTGCGAGGCAGCTTTGCGATCGCTGTCGGAATATTTCTCGGAGCGCGGCACGGATCTCGCGGAGCTGTTATGCGGAAAGGTGCGCAAGGACTATTCGTGGGCGCCGTTCCGCGGAGCGGTCGTCGACCTCGAGAGGACGGACGGCTTCCGACCGCTTCGGATAAGCGCCGCGGAGCGTTATTGCATAAAGCGCGGCGAGCCCTCGCTGGAGGTGTTCGATTTTTCCCCGTCGAGGGGCTTTATCGGCTACCTGCTGAAAAGCGTCGAAGCGGAGCTGCGCCGTCAAGTGAAATTCAAGCGCTATATAACGCCGAATATCGCGATGCTCGAAAACGATTTCCGCAACCGCGAAAAGCTGGTTGCGGCCGTGACCGACGAGCGCTTTGAAAAGCTGATACCGGCGGCGGTCGCGGAGTACTGCCGTAAAAACGGGATATCCGCGCCCGAAAAGCCCTCCCGCAAGCCCGCGGTCAATTCCGCGGAGCGCAGCGAGTACGTACGCGAATGTGTGGAGATCGACGTTTCCAAACTGAGCCGTATCCGCGAGCAATCCGACGAGCTCGCCAAAAGGCTTATCGTTGATGAAGAGACAGGCGGCTCGGGGCTGCCCGATGAGAACGGCGCACCGTGCGAGGACGACATCGAGGAAATGACCGCGGCAATAGCCTGCGACGACTTTTCCGAGCGCGTCGCGGACTGTTCGGAGCTGTCGCCCGACGAGGGAGAGCCCGCTCTGCCCGTCGAGCGGAACGCGGCTTTTTCGGGGCTGCCCGATGAATGGCAGAGCTTTGCCAACGACCTTACTCCGACGCACCTTGCCGTGCTGAAGCGCCTCCGCGACGGTGGCGCCGCCGAGTACTGCCGTCAAAACGGGCTGCTGCCCGAGACCGTCTGCGAGGAAATAAACACCGCCGCGCTGGAGACTATCCTCGATGTGGTGATAGAGGGCGGCGAGATACTGCCCGACTATTCCGCGGAAATCGGCGGGATAATCGACGCGGCGGGTATCGGCTGAGTTTACGATAGATATTTAATGCGGCGCTCATGCCGCAATTTTTTTGAATTTTTTTGTAACGAAACCGCGTCTCGGTTGTTTAACCTTATGAAAGGGGGAAAACGATGGACGACCTTAACGAAATTTACAGGAATTTCGCGAGACCGCTTTACAGGTACGTTCTGCGGCTTTCGCGAAACGAAAACACCGCCGAGGAGATAGTGCAGCAGACGTTTTACAAGGCTGTAAAGCACGCGGACAAGTTCAACGGGGAGTGCGCGGTGCTTACGTGGCTTTGCGAGATCGCCAAGAACGAGTATCTGAATTTTGTCAAAAAGCGCGGCGCTCTTAATATCGACAAGCTTGACGGGCTGTCCGTCGGGTCGCGCGTTGAGACGGTAGCCGAAAACAAGGACGCTGCCGCGGCGGCTGTCGAGGAGATAAGGGCTCTGCCCGAGCCTTACGGGCAGGTATTCGCGCTGCGCGCTGAGGACGAGCTCTCCTTTCGGGAGATAGGCGCGGTCTTCGGAAAGACGGAGAATTGGGCGCGCGTTACCTTTTACAGGGCGCGGATGAAAATTATCGAGAGATTGGAGGAACGGGGCTATGAAATGTAATATCGCGCGGGACTTGCTGCCGCTTTACGCGGAGGGGCTCTGCGGAGAGGAGACGGCGAGGGAGCTCGAGGAGCACTTTGCCGAGTGTGAGAAATGCGCGGTGCTGAAGGACGGGCTGCCGATGCCCGAAGGGGGAGAAAAGGCTGCCGAGAAGGAGATAAAGCCGTTTAAGAGGATACGCAGGAGGTTTAAGCTGAGCGCCGTTACCGTGGCGGCGTTGGCGCTGGTGGCGGCGACGGCGCTGCTTTTCCTCGGGGGGCTTATTTACGGGGAGCTTTTCCCCGAGAGCATTTTTCCGAGCTTCTCAAAAATCGCAAGGAACGCCGAGGTGCGCGGGATAGCGGGATTACTGGAAAAGGGCGATATAGACGGGTTCGCGGAGCATTTGTACGGCTCGGACGTATGGTACGACGAAAGCGATGCGCTTATCGAGAGCTTTAAAGCCGCGTATCGGGAGGAGCTCGGCGGAAAGAACTGCAAAATAACGAACGTTGCTACCGACGGTCTGTATTTTGACGGACGCGAATATCTGACGAAGGTTACGCTGGAATTTGACGGGGAGTCCGTTACGCTGACTTTCAGGAGAGCGGGCGGGGGCTATTATGTCTACGCGGACAATGACGGCGGGCTTAAGTCGATAGGCACGCTGGGCGTGCTGGCTTGGCTTGAAGCTCTGCGGGAAGAGAGGGAGAGCCTGAGCGTGATACCCGAATATTTTGTAATTCTTTTTTCGAGCGATTATCGAAAGGAGCTCGAGGAGCTGTACAGGGCTTTTTTGGCGGACGGCTCGGAGTTGGCTTCCGCGTATTCGGCGCTGCCGAGATACGACGCGGAGAGGGACGCGCTGACGAGCAGGTGCTGTCTTAAATTTACCGACGGCGCGGGAAATTCGGCAGCCGCGGAATTTTACGCGGAGGTGACGGGGCTCTACGGGAACAACGGGCGCTGTTTCAGCGCGGATATGTCGACGCTCTCTGTCATAAACGGCGGCATGAGCGAGGAAAAGCTCGGGCAGATACGGGCGATTTTAGAGACTATGGCGAAATAATAAAAGCCGTATCGGTTGACCGACCGATACGGCTTGCTTTTTTCAGCGGACCTTTCTTATCTTGACCTTGACGGGTGCGTTGTCATTCGGCTTGGGGACGGGATTGGCAGCGGGCTTTTCGCTGCCGATGACGCCCTCCGCCGCTGCGGCTGCCTTGTACGCCTCGTCATAGAAGTACATCTGCGAGTTGAGCGGCGGCTTTCCCTCCGCGGAAACGCGCGTGTACTTGCCGTCCGCGCCGAGCTCGCGCGCCTTTACGTTGTCGGCGAGCATTGTCGAGAAAATATCGCAGACCCTGTCCGCAAGCGCCGTGTCGAGTATCGGCGCGGCGACTTCGACGCGCTTTTCGGTGTTTCGGGTCATGAAATCCGCGCTGGAGATGTACACGCGGCGGCGGTCGCCCCTGCCGAAAATGTAGATGCGCGAGTGCTCGAGAAACCGCCCGACTATCGAGATGACGCGGATATTTTCGGTCGCGCCCTCGATGCGCGGGATAAGGCAGCAGATGCCGCGCACGATGAGCTCCACGGTAACTCCCGCGCGGCTCGCTTCGGCAAGCTTTTCGATGAGGTCGCGGTCGGTGAGGGAGTTTATTTTTATGCCGATGTAGCCGTCGCGGCCGTAGGTTATCTCGTTGTCGATGTAGGCGACGATGCGGCTTTTTAAGCCCTTGGGGGCGACGAGCAGGCGGTTGGTGCTCTCGACGGTGCTGCCGACTATGAGAGCGTTGAATACCACGGACGCGTCCGCGCCGATGTCCTCGTCGGAGGTCATGAGCGTGAAGTCCGTGTACAGGCGGGAGGTGCGCTCGTTGTAGTTGCCCGTGCCGACCTGCGTGATGTAGCGGACGTCGTTTCCGTCGCGGAGCGTTATCAGCAGCAGCTTGGAATGGACCTTCAGTCCTTCGAGACCGTAGATGACTGTGACGCCCGCCTCCTCGAGCTGCTTTGACCAGCCGATGTTGTTTTCCTCGTCGAAGCGCGCGCGGAGCTCCACCAGCGCGAGAACGTCCTTGCCGTTTTCGGCGGCTTTGTTGAGCGCGTTGATTATCTTGCTGTCCCTTGCTACGCGGTAGAGCGTTATCTTAATAGAGGAGACGTTGGGGTTTACCGCGGCTTCCTCGAGGAGATTTATGAACTGGTTGATATTCTCGTAGGGGTAGTTCAGCAGGATGTCGTGCTGCTTTATCTGCTCTATCATGGGGACGTTGGGCAGTATCGCGGAGGACTTCTGCGGGGTGAGCGGCGTGAAGAACAGGCTCGGCTGCTTTTCAAGGCGCTGCTCGAGCACGGAGATGAAGCTCATCGAGAGGGGAGCGGTCTGTTTGAAAACGTAGTTTTCGGAGATGTCGAGCATTTTGGTTATTACCGAGACTATCTCGCCGTCGGGGGAGCCCTGGAACTCGACGCGGACGGGCTGGAGCTTCTTGCGCTTTTTCACGAGCTTGCTCATTACGTCGCGGAAGTCCACGTCGTGGTCGAACAAGCCCTCGTCTATCTCGATATCGGCGTTGCGCGTAACGCGGAAAATGCAGCGCGAAATGATGTCGAAGTTGCTGAAAACTTGCTTGGCGTATCGGCGGATAAGCTCCTCGACGAGGATGAATTTTCCCGTGCCGGGGAGAAAAACAACGCGCGGCAGATTTTCCGACGCGGGGAGGATGCCGAACGTCGACTTCCCCGAGGCGTCGGTCTTTTTGCGTATCTTGCAGCCGATATATATCTCGCCGCTTTTGAGAAACGGCACGGGGTGCTTTTTATCCACTACGCCCGTAAACAGCAGCGGGCGCACCTCTCGTGTGAAAAACGCCTTCAGGAACGCGTCCTCCTCGGGGGTGAGAGCGTCCTCGTTGAGGTGCTCCACGCCGTATTCGGACAGCCCCTGCATTATCTCGGAATACGCCTCGTCCTTTGCGGGAAGCAGTGATTTTACGCGCTTGGCTATTGCCGAGAGCTGCTCCTTGGCGTTCATATTTGTTTTGTTTTCGCGGTCCTTCGGCTCGTAAAGCAGCTTGTCGTGCAGGCTGCCGACGCGTATCATAAAGAACTCGTCCAAGTTGGAGCAGAATATCTGCACGAAACGAAGCCGCTCAAACAGCGGCGTAGCCTCGTCGCGCGCCTCCTCGAGCACCCGCGCGTTGAATTTCAGCCACGAAAGCTCGCGGTTGTCGTAAAATCCCGAACTCATTTTATTTTTCCTTTCCGTTTTTGGTATGGATTTTGCAAGTTTTTGATTGGAAAATTTCAAAAATTATTGATTTTGGTAACTAATCGTTGAAATCTGTCCATTATCTTGCAGTCTTTTGCAGTTCGCGTGCAGTTTTTTGCAGCTGTTTTGCAGTTATTTGCGGTTAATTGCAGTTTTCGACTGTAAATATTTGGAAATGCTGTAATTTTATGTTAAAATTTGGAAATTATGTTGCCGAAAAATCGGCGGGGAAAAAGTTTGCAGTGAATTGCAGTTTGGGGGATGCTATTATAAATTAGAATTTATTTGTTATTTTTGTCCTTCAGCTCCGACGCCGTTTTGATGAACTCGTTGAACAGCGGGTGCGGACGGTTGGGTCTGGATTTGAACTCGGGGTGGAACTGCACGCCTACGAAGAACGGGTGCTCGCTGCGCGGGAGCTCCACTATCTCGACGAGCTTTCCGTCGGGCGAGACCCCCGCGAGCTTCAAGCCCTTTGCCGCTATCTCCTCGCGGTAGGCGTTGTTGAACTCGTAGCGGTGGCGGTGGCGCTCGTAGACCAGCTCCTCGCCGTAGACGGAGCGCGAAACGCTGTCGTCGGAGAGCTTGCACGGGTACAGCCCGAGCCGCATGGTGCCGCCCATTTCAACGCCTTTCTGGTCGGGCATGAGGTCGATGACGGGGTGGTCGAACTCGCCGAACTCCGCGGAATTGGCGTTGTCGAGCCCGACGACGTTCCGCGCGAACTCGATGACTGCCATTTGCATGCCGAGGCACAGACCGAAATACGGTATTTTATTTTCTCGCGCGTAGCGGACGGCCTCGATTTTGCCCTCGATGCCGCGGTCGCCGAAGCCGCCCGGGACGCAGATGCCGTCGGTCTCGGATAAAATCTCGTCGGCGGTGAGCGGGGTTATCTCCTCGGAGTTTATAAGCTTGATGTCGACGATGCAGCCGTTGAACGCGCCCGCGTGGCGAATGCTCTCCATGACGGAGATATACGCGTCGGGGAGCGCGACGTATTTGCCGACGAGACCTATCGTGAGGGGCTTGGTGGCGTTTTCCTGCCGATGTACCATATTTTCCCATTCGGTGAGGTCGGGCTTTCTGTCCTCGAGGGCGAGGTGGTGGCAGGCGGAGTGCGCCAAGCCCTCGTGCTCGAGCATAAGCGGGACGGCGTACAGCGAGCTTGCTGTTAAATTTTGTATAACGTCTTCCTTGCGGACGTTGCAGAAGAGCGCTATTTTTTCGCGCATTTCAACGGGGACCTCGCACTCGCTGCGCAGGACGATGATATTCGGCTGGATGCCGAGGGAGAGAAGCTGCTTGACGCTGTGCTGGGTGGGCTTGGTTTTAAGCTCGTTGCTGCCCGTGATGTACGGGAGCAGGGTGACGTGGATGTACAGGACGTTTTCGCGGCCTTTTTCGTAGCTGACCTGTCTTATCGTTTCGAGGAAGGGCGTGCTTTCGATGTCGCCGACCGTGCCGCCTATCTCGGTGATCACTACGTCGACGGGCTGCGCGCTGCTGTTTGCCGCGCGGTATACGCGGCTTTTTATCTCGTTGGTGACGTGGGGAATGACCTGAACGGTGCCGCCGAGATAGTCGCCGCGGCGCTCCTTATTGAGTATCGTCCAGTATATTTTGCCCGTGGTGACGTTGGAATTTACCGTGAGGTTCTCGTCGATGAAGCGCTCGTAGTGACCGAGGTCGAGGTCGGTTTCCGCGCCGTCGTCCGTGACGAATACCTCGCCGTGCTGATAGGGCGACATGGTGCCCGGGTCGACGTTGAGATACGGGTCGAACTTCTGGATAGTAACGCGGTAGCCGCGCATTTTCAGCAGCCGCCCGAGAGACGCTGCCGTAATGCCTTTGCCGAGTCCCGAAACGACCCCGCCCGTTACAAAGATATATTTCGTTGCCATTTTTTTCCACCTTTCCGTTTTTTAAAACACTTGTAATAAGTATATCACTTTTCGACGGTTTTTGCAATAGCTTTTTGAAATATATCTTTGAAACGGGGAGAAATTACGGGGTGTTTTCGTTTTCGGAGCGCTCGCGCTTTTTGTAATTGCGGGCGCTGACCGCCATAACGACGCCCGACGTTATCAGCAGGGCGCAGGCGAGCGTTGCCGCGAAGTAGTCCGAGACCATGCCGCCGCGGAAAAAGAAGTGCTCCGAAATATCGTCGGGCTCGCGGCCGTGGAGCATCGCTATCGGCAGTATTATGCCGTCGCCGAAGAGAAAGCCTATCTGGGACGACAGGGTCGCCGTGCCGTTTACGCCGAACAGCGAGCCGCGCCGAGCGTTCGCGATGACCCAGTACAGGTACGCCGCCGCGCCGAGCAGCGCCGTTGAGAGCACGTAGCTCTCGCACCACTGCGGACCGCACTCCATTAGCAGCAGATTAAGCCCCGTCATTGCCGCGAACGCCCAGAGCGCTCTTGTTGTGAGCTGCGCGCGGACTATCGTCTGGCGCTCGTCGAAAACGTCTTTTATCGGGTCGATGGGGTCGTTGTTGATCATTTTTTCGCAGAATTTGTCGAATGATTTTAAGCTCATGATTTGTCCTCCTTGTCCGATTTTTTGCTTGCTTTGACGAGGATTATCGTGACTATGCCGTAGACGAAAAACAGTATCCAGCCCGCCAGAAAGCAGAAGTTGTCTGTGATCTTGCCGTCGGCGAAGAGAAAACGCTCCTCGTCGGCGTCGAACGCGTATTTAACGCCCATCATCACGCTCATAAATATCGTGGATACCGCGGAGGGTATGAGGGCTTTGCCGCCGTTTACTCCCACAAGGCAGCCCTTTGCGAAGCAGCGGATATTGTAATATATCAGGCAGAGAAACATGAATATCACCATGGGCGCGGCGCAGCTCTCCGCCCACCTGTAGCAGACGTCCATTACGAGCGAGTTTACGAACGACAGCGCGGAGAATGCCGTAAGCGCCTCGACGGCGATCTGGGTGCGGGCGATTTTCTGGCGCTCGTCCATTATCTCCCTTTCGGCGGGCTGCCCGAGTATCATTTTCTCGCAGAATTTGTCGAATGATTTTAAGCTCATGACTGTTCCTCCTTGTTCTTTTTCGGCTTAGCCGCGCCGATAATGACCGCCGCCGCGGACAGCAGAACGAAGCTCGCCGCCAGCAAAACCGGCTCTGCGACAAGTCCGCCGCGCATAAAGAAATTCGCCCAAAAATCTTCGTAATGGTTATCGCGGTAACGCATGAGAAGCGGGTTGGCAACGCCCGTCGCTATCAGCATACAAGCCTGTTCCGCGCCGGGAGCCGTGCCGTGAACTCCGTACAGCGTTCCCCGGCGCGCGTTCGCTATCACCCAGTAAAGCCGCACCGCGGCCGCGAAAACGAGCGTCGCCGCGAACGCGCTCTCGCACCACCGCAGACCAAGCTCCGTGACGAGCAAATTCAGCGCCGTAAGCACCGAGAACCCCCAGAGCGCCCGCCTTGTTATCCGCGAGCGCACATAGCGCTGACGTTCGTCGAAAATTTCCTTTTCCTCGGGTACGTCGTCTTCAAAAAAGAAGTTCATAAGGCGTTCTTTTAAGCTCACGTCACTCACCGTCCTTGCTTTGCTTTTCCTCGCGCCGCATAACGCACAGTATGAATATCCCGACGCATATCAGCAGCAGAAAGGACAGCGCGAACACGAAATCCCCCGTGAGCCTGCCGTTTTTAACAAAATAATCCTCCTCGCCGATGTTGAAAATATACCGCAGCATATTCAGAGCGCCGACGAAAATGCTTATCACGGCGGAATACTTCTGCGCTTCCCTGCCGCTCACGGGGAGCAGGCAGCCCTTTACCGCGCAGCGCACCGACCACCATGCCAGACATATCACCATGAACAGCATCATCACCGTCATCCAGCTTTCCGCCCATTGGTAAAATATCTCCATGACCATGCTGTTGACGACCGTCAAGCCCACGTAGATAAGCAGCGCCTCTATCGCCAGCCGCGAGCGCATAACGTTCTGGCGCTCGTCGAATATTTCCTTTTGGCTGCTTGGTTCGGCGAGTATCATTTTCTCGCAGAATTTGTCGAATGATTTCATGCTCATATCATTTACCTCCCCCGTCGTTCCAGAAAAGCTCGTCAAGCGTTTTGCCGAGCGCTCTGCAAATGTCTATGCAGAGATTTATCGTAGGATTGTAGTCGCCGTTTTCCACGGCGCTTATCGTTTGCCGCGTCACCTTGACCTTTTTCGCGAGCTCGTCCTGCGACAGGTCGAGGGCGGCGCGCGCGGCTTTCATTCTAAGGTTTTTCGCCATATCATCACCTCTGCGGCTGTTTTTCTGTAAGGTTAATCCGTTGAACGTTTTTCCTTACAATTGGATTATAACATATCTTTTACAAAATGTCAAGTATATTTTACAAAATTTCAAAAATATTTTTCAAAATGTCGGGTGAGGGCAAAAAAATCCCCGTTCTCGGGGAACAGTTTCGAATTGACAGTGTACAGTTGATAGTTGACAGTTTCGGAACGCCGCCTGCGGCGGCGATTTTAAAATATCGCGCCGCGAAGCGGCGCACCATAACTGTCAACTGTACACTGTACACTGTCAACTTTTTCTGCGTTCTCTGAGAACGGGGATACTTATTATAATATGCAGTCACTTTGCCGACGCGCCGATGTCCGATATCGCCCTTGAGACGAGCTTTCGGAAGAGGGGCGCGACGCGGTCGGCGGTCTCCTGCACCTCCTTGTGCGAGAGGGGGGCTGCCGAGATGCCCGCGGCGAGGTTGGAGATGCAGGATATGCCGCAGACCTCCATTCCGCAGTGGCGCGCAGCCATTGCCTCGACGGCGGTAGACATGCCAACGGCGTCCGCGCCGAGCCGCCCGTAGGCGCGTATTTCGGCGGGGGTCTCGTAGTTCGGTCCCGTGGTCTGGAGGTAAACGCCCCTTTGCAGCGGCACGCCCTCCGCGGCGGCGGCGCTTTCGATCATCGTGCGCAGACGGCGGCTGTAGACCTCGCTCATGTCGGGGAAGCGCGTTCCGAGCTCGTCGATGTTCGCGCCGATGAGCGGAGAGGGCACGAACGGGCAGATGTGGTCGGTTATCAGCATAAAATCACCTGCGCGGAACGAGGGGTTGACGCCGCCCGCCGCGTTCGTGAGGAAGAGCGTTTTCGCGCCCATGAGATGCATTAGGCGCGTCGGGAGCACCACGTCTTGCACGGGATAGCCCTCGTAGTAATGCACTCTGCCTTGCATTGCCACGATAGGCACGCCGCCCGAATACCCGAACACGAACTGCCCCTTATGCCCCGCGACGGTGCTTTTCGGGAAGCCCTCTATCTCGCTGTACGGCAGCGTTTCCTTGACGTCCATGGTCTCGCAGAAATCGCCGAGACCGCTGCCGAGGACAAGCGCCAGCTCG
Source organism: Lachnospiraceae bacterium (assembly GCA_023664705.1). Lineage (GTDB taxonomy): Bacteria > Bacillota > Clostridia > Oscillospirales > Ruminococcaceae > CAG-115. The sequence goes on from JAMPFE010000008.1 coordinate 101,943, forward strand.
GGCTTGAACGACACCCGCTTCGACACTGCCTCATGGCATTTTTTCAATTTTTCATACACTTCGTTCATAAATCTGACCTCCGTAATTATTTTTTGGCGATAAAGAAAAACCGCGGGAATTTGAAAATTATCTCGCCGTTTTTTTGCTTCGGGTACTCCCTTTCAAGCTCCGCGGAGATTTCGGCGGTGAACTCCGCGCCGTCCTCCTCGGAGAGCGCCGCGAGATACGTCCGCAAGCCCGTGGAGCGGTACCATTCTATGATGCTTTCGATGCTCGGCATACGGTGGCAGTAAGTTGTCCGCCATATCTCGAAATCGTCCGTCATTCCGCTGAGGATATCGAAATACTCCGACTGCGAAAGCGTTCCGAAAATGCGCTTTTCGGGGAATTTTCCGCTCCATTTCGCGCTTTCGGAGACGCGCCCGATGATTTGGTGTATCGGCTCGTCGAAGTTCATCGGTATCTGCACCGCGAGCGTGCCGCCGTTCCTCAACAGCCCGAAAAGCTTTGGGAGCAGCTCCGCGTGGTTCGGCAGCCACTGCAGGCAGGCGTTGGAGAAAACCACGTCGAATTTGCCGTTCAATGCCGACAGGTCGCCCGAAATGTCGAGCCGCGTAAAATCGAGGTCGGGGTTTTCCGAGCGAGCCTTTTCTATCATGTTTTCGCTGTTGTCCGCGCCCGTGATGTGCGCGTTCGGGAAGCGGTTCTTCAGCACGCGCGTGCTGTTCCCGGGACCGCAGCCGAGGTCGATCATCTCGGCGGGGTCGCCGTCGAGACGCGCCGCCAAGTCGATCGCGGGCTGCGTGCGCTGGGTTTTGAATTTAAGGTATTGTTCACTGTTCCAGTCGGGCATTTTCGTTCGCTCCTTTCAGCGTTACCGTGAATTTTGTGCCCTTTCCGGGCTCGGAGCTCACCGAAATTTCCCCGCCGCAGAGCTCGACTATCCTTTTGACGAGCGGCAGTCCCAAGCCGTTGCCTTTGGTGGCGTGGGAGCTGTCCGCCTGATAGAATTTCTCGAAGATATGCGGCAGCGCGTTTTCGGGGATGCCGCAGCCGCTGTCCGAGACGCCGACGACGATAAGCCCGTTTTCGCGCTTGCAGGAGACGCGTATCGTGCCGCCCTCGGGCGTGAATTTTACGGCGTTGTCGAAGAGATTGTTCCAGACGTGCGCCAGCATCTGCTCGTTCCAGAAGAAGCTTACGTCCTCCATGTCCTCCATATCTATCTCGATATTTTTTTCCGACCACTGGGGCTCCAGCCGTATCATGCAGCCGCGGAGCTGCTCGTCGAGGGAGAACGCCGTTTTTTCGGTGATGATGTCTTGGTTTTCGAGGCTCGTCATCAGCAGTGTGTTCTGCGACAGAACCGACAGATATTCGGTTTCGTCGAGGATTATTTTCGAGAACTCCCGCTGCTGCTCGGGGGTGAGGTCGCCCGAATAGAGCTGCCGCGCGAAGCCGCGTATCGACGCGAGCGGCGTTTTGAACTCGTGCGAGAACGAGGAGATGAAATCCTTGCGGAAGAGCTCGGTGTTGCGCAATTCCTCGGTCATGTCGTTGAAGTCGGCGATGAGCTCCCGAAGCTCGCGGACGGTGTGCTTTTCTATCCAGCCCATTTCCAGACGGACGCTGTAATCGCCGCCCGTGACGCGCTTGGTCGCTTTGACGAGCATTGACAGCGGCTTGAGCACGGTGTTGCCGATGATGAACGAAAGCAGCGTGCCGATGACGATGCTCGCGGCTATCGAGGCGATGACCTGCGTGGTGTCGTTGGTGCCGCCCGTTACGTAGCCGATGACGATAGTCGTTGTGAACGTAAGGATATCCGCGCCGAGGATTATTATCAGCGTGAGTATCATCAGCTTCATTCCGAGCCTGTTTACGATACCGAACAGGCGGTTTTTGTCTATTTTTCTTTTCACCCGTGAAACGACCTCCGCTTATCTGTTAAGCTCGTAAAACTCGAATTGCTCGATAACGAACCCGTCCTCTTCCAACGGCGCGATAAATTTTTCAATGTAGTGATTAACATCGGTATACCGCCGCCGAACGCCCCCGTCAAGCGTTTTTCTGTTGATGTCGCAGGCGATGTCCAACTCGTGAGGTGCTGCCTTAAGCAGGTTTGTGACGGGTTCGCCGTTCTCGTAAAGCGTGATACATACGGGCGAACCCCTGCGCTCCTTATCTTCGATGATTTTCGTCAGCTCGTCAAACGTCACGGACAAATGATCCCAATCAAAGTCGTCGGACGTGATGATAAACGCGCGGTTGTCGCTGCCGTAAACGCTCATTCCGCGCCCGAGAAAAACGCCGACTATATCCATAATACGATACTCGCCTAACCGTATATTCAAGCTTGCGTCAAGTGACATTCCGCACCTCTCAGTCATTCCTTACAGCCTTATACCCCAAGCCCCGCACTGTGACTATCGAGAAATCGGGGTTGTCCTTAAAACGCTCGCGCAGGCGGTTTATATGCACGTCGACGGTGCGCGCCTCGCTGTCCGAATCCATGCTCCAGAACTCCTCCATGAGATTTTGCCGCGTGAAGGTCTTTTCGGGGAACGACAGCAGCTTGAAGAGTATCTGGAACTCCTTTCGCGGAAGCGCGGTCGTAACGCCGTCCCGAATTACCGAAAACGAGTCGTAGACAAGCTCCGTGCCGCCGACCGTGAGTTTTTGCTCCTCGCTTATCTTGCTGCGCCGAAGCAAGGCCTTGATGCGCAGCAGCATCTCTATCTCGTCCACGGGCTTGACCATAAAATCGTCCGTGCCGAGGAGGAACGATCTGCGCACGTCCTCGGCGGAATCACGCGCGGTTATCATCAGCACGGGCACGGTCGAGCCGCCGTCCCGCAGCGCCTTTAAGCACCCGTATCCGTCAAGCACGGGCATCATCACGTCGAGTATTATAAGGTCGACGTGCTGCCTGTCGAGGAGCGCGAGAGCCTCCTCGCCGTTGGCGGCGGTAAACGGGCGGTAGCCGTTCTTTTCAAGCGTATATTCATACAGTCTGCGAATATTGGGCTGGTCGTCGACTATCAGGATATTGAACATCATTTCACCTCCGCTTTGAACTGCCGATAATACGCCGCCTCCGTGACAAATTCCGTAAAGCCCGCGCGCGGACGGATAATTTTATTCGGGGCGGTTATCTCGTTTTGGTCGATATCGTCGGGGAAGATAGCCGTGTCCGCGGCGTTCAGCATGGAAATATCCATAATGCTGTCCCCGGCGCAGGTGATATTGCCGCGCGGGACGCCGATGATTTTGGAAAGGCGCGTTACGGCGGCACCCTTGCTGAGCTCCGCGGGAATTACGTACACCTTTTCGCCCGTCGCGAAGCACTCGCACATATTGCCCTTGCCGAGCCGCGCGAGCGTCCCGTCGGGGTCGGTGCTCTTGGTGAACAGGAAGAGGTTATCCACGAGGCGGACCTCGCGGTATACGTACGGGTCGCGCTCCAGCAGCTCCCGAAAGCGCTGCATTTCGTTCATTGCGCGCTCGGCGATGATCGCCGTGAGCTCCAGCCACTCGACGTCGGTCATGCCGTTCGCTAACAGCGTGCCGCCGTTGTCGCAGAGCGCGTATTCGGGCTCGAAGCCCTCGGGGAATTTTATGCGCCTGTACTGCTCGACGCTGCGCGTGGTGACGGGGATAATATTGCGTATTTTCGGCAGAAGCTCCGCCTGTCTTGCTGTGACGCAGGATATTTCCTCTTCGCCCTTATGTTCTATAACAATATCTCCGACCCCTTTGCGGGCTGCCGAAAAAATCAGCGTCCCGTCAAGGTCGGAGAATAGAACGTTAAACTTCCCAGCTTCCAAGGTATTTCTCCTGCTCGGGCGTGAGCTTGTCTATCTCGAAGCCCCACGCGCTGAGCTTGCGCTCCGCGACCTTGCGGTCTATCTCCTTGGGGACGTTTACGGTCATGCGCTCGCCGCCGCGGAGCTTGTCCTTGTTTTTCGCGAGGTACTCCGCGGAGAGAGCCTGTATCGCGAAGCTCATGTCCATTATCTCGGCGGGATGCCCGTCGCCCGCCGCGAGGTTTACGAGCCTGCCCTCGGCGATGACGAAAATCGTGTTCCCGTTCTTTAATTTGTAGCCCATGATGTTGTTGCGCGCCGGATAGCTGTCAACGGCTATCTCGCGGAGCTTTGCCATATTGACTTCTACGTCGAAATGCCCCGCGTTGCAGCAGATAGCGCCGTCCTTCATATTGTTGAACGCTTCCTCGCCGATAACGTCCGCGCAGCCCGTGACGGTCACGAAGAGGTCGCCTATTTTCGCCGCCTCGCGCATGGGCATTACCTTAAAGCCGTCCATGACAGCCTCGATAGCCTTTATCGGGTCTATCTCGGTGACGATGACCTCCGCGCCCAAGCCTTTCGCGCGCATGGCGACTCCCTTTCCGCACCAGCCGTACCCCGCGACGACGACGTTCTTGCCCGCGACGATGAGGTTCGTGGTGCGGTTTATGCCGTCCCAAACGGACTGCCCCGTGCCGTAGCGGTTGTCGAAGAGGTGCTTGCAGTCCGCGTCGTTGACGAGCACCATGGGGAACTTCAGCGCGCCCGCCTTGTCCATGGCGAGCAGGCGGATAATGCCCGTGGTGGTCTCCTCGCAGCCGCCGATGACGTTCGGGATAAGCTCCGTGCGCTCGCTGTGGATGAGGTTGACGAGGTCGCCGCCGTCGTCGATGATGATGTTCGGCGCGCAGTCGATGACCTCGGAGATGTGGCGGTGGTATTCCTCCTCGGTGGAATTATACCACGCGAACACGTTCAGCCCGTCGTGCACGAGCGCCGCCGCCACGTCGTCCTGCGTCGACAGCGGATTGCTGCCCGTGACGTACATCTCCGCGCCGCCCGCCGCGAGCACCTTGCAAAGATACGCGGTCTTGGCCTCCAAGTGCACGGACAGCGCGATTTTCAGCCCCTTGAACGGCTTTTCGGCGGCGAAATCCCGTTCAATGCCGTTCAGCAGCGGCATATTGCGCTTTACCCATTCGATTTTGCGCGCGCCGCTTTCCCATAAGCTTTCGTCCCTTATTTCGCTCATAATTTTACTCTCCTGAAATTTTTTTTATAATACCCTGTCCAAAATCCCGCATGCCACCGTTATTTCCTCGACTCCGCGCTTTATGTGCAGCACGATAGGTTTTCCCGCTATCCGAGTTGATACGGCGCGGTCGAGATATATCTGCATCGACGACTTTCCGTTTTTGTCGGAGACGACGTTCGGCAGCGGCAGCAGCTTTTCGTCGGGATTTTCGCACAGCAGCCCCTCGTGTACGTGAAATCCGAACTCGTTGTTTTCGGGCAGCTTGTCGAAATCCGCCTGCAAATAAATGCCGTCGGGCAGAAAATAGACGTAAGCCGCGCCCTTGATGTCGGGATATTCCGCGCCGCCGAGTATCTCGGCTTCGAGCACGGGGCGCTCCCCGCTCATGAATGAAAATTCCGTTACATTGTCGTTAGCTCGCATAAAAATCACCTCGTGACTATTTTATGCGGCAATGCCCGTACATTTTACTTGCGGATAAACAAAACTCCCAGCGTGTCCTCGCCGCAGTGGCAAGCCACCGTGCAGCCCGCGTCGGTCGCCGCTATCTCCTTGAAGCTTTGGTACTTTTTTATCTCCTCGGCGGCGAGAGCGGTGTTCTCGGCGGAGGTGGTGTGCGTGATGAAGATGAGGTCGTCGTCGACCGCCGCGCCGTCGAGCCTGTCCTTGACGTAATCGCCGATAGTTTTGGCGATGCTGCCGCGGTACTTTTTGATGACCTTCATCTTACCGTCAAGCACGGCGATGCAGGGCTTGAGCTTCAGCAGATTGGCGCCGAGAGCGGCTATCGACGAGCAGCGCCCGCCCTTGTGAAGATACTCCACGTTGGCGACGAAAAACGTCGCGTCCACGCGCGGTATCACGTTCTCAAGCTCCCCCACGATCTCGTCCGCGGAGAGCCCCTTTGCGGCGAGCTTTGCCGCCGAGACCGCTACCAAGCCCTCGCCCGTTGACAAATTCCGCGAATCGACGACGCGCACGTTCGGGAAATCGTCCGCGGCGATGTTCGCGTTCTGAAAGCACGCCGAGAACTCGGAGCTTATCGTGATGATTATCAGCTCGTCATAGCCGACAAGCTGTTCCTTAAAGAAATTCGCGAAGTCCTCGACGTTTACGGCGGAGGTCGTGCAGAGCTTTCCCGTGGTGCGGTAGTGCTCGAAAACCTCCTTCTGCCCTATCTCGGCGCCGTCCTTGAAAGTCTCGCCGCCCTTGTTGACGTACAGCGGCACGACGCTTATGTCATAGCGTTTTTTCAGCTCCTCGGACAGGTCGCAGACGCTGTCCGCGCATATTTTTACTTTGCTCATGATTATCAGCCTCCTTATACTTGCGCAGCGAGGGAGTTCAGCACGCGCTCCAGCTCGTCCTCGAGCGCGCTGTAGAACAGCGTGAACAGGATATCGCAGCTTCCGAGCAGGAACAGATTTTTGTTGTTGACCGAGGCGAGCGCGGGGACGTAGCCGTAGATGTAGCCCTTGAACCACTCCGCGTCGTAGGCGGGCACGGGCTTGCCGAGCTTGACCATGCGGCGTATCTCTTCGAAATCGTCGGCGATGGCGTTTTCAAAGTTGCCCGCGCCCTTGGCGATGACCATATCGAAGACGGTCTTTATCTGCTTGTCGTTTAGCGAGCCGCCTTGGGTCCTGATGTTTTTCAGCTCGGGCAGCCGCACCGCGAACGAATACACCATAAGCGACAGCACCCTTTCGTATTCGGGGGAGTTCATCTCCTTGCAGCGCTCCTTGTCGAGCTTTATGCCCGTGTTGTACAGGCAGGTGGTGTCGGTTATGTTTTTCAGCGCTATCTTAAAGATGTCCTTTACGTTGATGTTGTAAAAATCCTTGTCCGCGATCATATAGATATACTTCACCGCGTTAAACAAAGAAACGCCCGCCTTTACGATGGTGTCCGATATCATGGTGTAGGCTGTGCGCTCGCTGATAAATTCCATATTTTTCCTCCGTCCGTTTATTTGTACATTATTATTATACAATTTTTTCTTTTATTTTGCAAGGGATTTTTACATATTTGCGCAAAAAATCCCGAAAACCCGCTTTTAATCCCATTTGTCGGTGTAGCCGCCCTTTCCGAAGCGAAGCTCGGGGTCGTCGAAATTTTCCTCGGTGTAGACGGGGTCGAGCTTTTTGTCTGTGTCGCGGGAGTAGCGGCTTACCGCGGCTTCGAGCTTTTCGCGCTCCTCGCGCTCTTTGTCCTCGTGCAGCTTGACAAACTGCAGCGCTGCCATGCGCAAAAGCGCCGCGATGATCAGCACGGCGATATTCAGGAGCGGCGCCGCGCCCGCGCCCTTTTTTAAAAACCCCGAGACCAGCCCGACAATCGCCGCAACTATCCCGACGACGGTCGCGACGGTGCAGAGCGTTTCCTTAAACTCTCCGCGAAACGCGAATATGAGAACTGTCAGCATAAGCGCAAGAAAGACAAGATCGAGCATGGGCGCCTCCTAAATGTAATATTCGGGCTCTTTGGCCGGTTTTTGGAGTATGCTGCGGGCGATGAGGTCTATTTTCGCCGTTGAATAGCGGTATTTCTTGTTGAACGCGTGCTTGGAGTTCTCCTGCTCGATGAGCTTTCTTTTTACGGAAAGGCGCTCGACGAGCTTGAAATACGCGTCGAGACGGGCTTTTTTGCGGGCTCTCGCTTTCGCGAGCTCCTTGAGCTGCTCGGAGGTGGGATAATCGTTGTTTTTATCGTGCGTGGGGCAGTAGCGCGTTATCTCGCCGCTGCGGTCGACGACAACGATGTTGTCGCGGCAGCTTTCGCCGTGGCAGCGGCACATTTCGGTTATCTTCGCGGCAAGCTCCGCGGCGAGGTCGGGCTGCTCCTTTAGCTTGTCGCCGAGCTTCGGCGACGCGACGACATAGGCGCCGCCCGTATCTATCGAGGAGAGGAGAGAAGCGCTGCCGAAGGGCATGGTTATCGCGTTTGAGGAGGGTTCGGGGGAGAGGGCGCGGCTCGCTGCCGAGGAGAACGGGGAAGTGCCGTCGGAGGGCATGGTTGTCGCGTTTGAGGGGGCTTCGGGGGAGGGGGAGCGGTTCGCTGCCGAGGGGGACGGGGAAGTGCCGTCGGAGGGCGTGGTTATCGTGTTTGAGGAGGGTTCGAGGGAGAGGGCGCGGTTTGCTGCCGAGGGGAACGGGGAAGCGCCGCCGAGACGCGTGGTTATCGCGTTTGCGGAGGGTTCGGGGGAGAGGGCGCGGTTCGCTGCCGAGGCGCCGTCAACCCGCTCCGTTATCGCGTTTTCGACCGTTTCGCGGAAGAGCCCGTTGTCGAAATTCGGCGAGGAAGTCCGCGAAAGCGCTGTAATATCGGAAAAATCGTTTATCTGAAAGCTCATTTTATCACCCCTTTATAATAAGTAGTATAGCATACTTCGGGCTTAATTTCAATAGAAATTTATATTTTTTTAATGCGCGTTTGTGTATTATTTAACTGGAAATTCTCGGGGAGGGCGGAAATAAGGGACAAATCTTTGAAAAGTGTTGCTTATCTTGCAGTTTTTTGCAGTATGCGTGCAGTCTTTTGCAGCCGTTTTGCGGTTATTTGCAGTGATTTGCGGTTTTGCGTTGTAAATATATGGAAATAATGCAAAATAAAGTTAAAATCTGGAAATTTTCGAAGCGGCTGCAAAAAAATTGCATTGATTTGCAGTTTAAAAAATTTTTAAAAAAATTTTACAAATTGTTGAAAAATACAAAATATTGTGTTATAATATGTATATGTAGTACCGTAATCTTTTCGAGAAGGAGAAATTGTTATGAAATGTCCCGAATGTGGCTGCGAGGAGAGCAAGGTTATAGATTCGCGTCCGACCGAGAACAAGGTGCGCCGCCGCCGCGAGTGCATCAACTGCGCGACGCGCTTTACCACCTATGAGATAATTGAGGAGATACCGCTTATGGTCATCAAGAAGGACCATACCATCGAGCCGTTTGACCGCGGGAAGCTTGTCGACAGGCTTTGTCGGGCGACCGTTAAGAGACCCGTTTCGCTGGAGACTATCGAGAATATCGTCGAGGATATCGCGACCGACTTGAAAAACTCGCTGCAGAGGGAGGTCACCTCGGAGAAGATAGGCGAGATCGCGCTGCACAAGCTGAAGGAGATAGACGACGTGGCTTATATACGGTTTGCGTCCGTTTACAGGGACTTCGACGACGTGGACAGCTTTATGAAGATAATCTCCGAGCTTAAGGACGATAAGAGCAAGTGAGAAAAAGTTGACAGTGTACAGTGGATAGTTGACAGTTTCGGTGTCCGCCTTCGGCGGACTGATTAAAATATTGCGCCGCGAACGCCAAAAGCCGCCTTACGGGCGGCTTTTGGCGTTCGCGGCGGCTCGGAAGAGTGCGGAGACGACGAGCGTGAGGGTGATGAAAACGCCCGCTGCCGTGACGTATTTAAGACCGTACAATATTATGCACGCCGAGACCGCGGCGGTCACCGTAATGCAGACGAACAGCGCGGAGCGGAGCTTCGGAGCTCTTTTGCCGAATATCATGACGATGACCGTGAAGAGCGTTACGGCGGCGGTGAGCAATGCCGTGATAAAGGGCGGGAACGTTCCCATGCCGTAGGGGAGAGGATCGAAATAGGCGTGGCGGGTGATTTGCGGCGGCTCGCCGGGGGGAGTTGCCCACCGGAGGATAACGCCGTTCGGGAGGAGCTCGAGGATAAGCGCCGCGATGAGCGCTGCCAGAGAGACGCCCTCGAGGGCGGGCTGGGGCAGGGCGAATATTTTAAAGGACTTTTTTGAAGTAAGCATAAAAACACCTCCTATGGTGACGATAATTCCCGCGGCGAATATCGGCGAGGAGTTCCCCGCGACGACGAGCGGAGAAAGGAGCATGCACGCGCCGAAGATGACGAGGAGCGTTCCGAGAGCCCTGCGGCTCATTTGTCTGACGTAGAGGAGCGCGCCGATGAGGGCGCTGTCCGACTGCTCCGCGAGCGTTTCGGGCGAGGAGCGTTCGCCGTTTATAAGCTCCGCCGCCGATACGCCGAGCTCCTCGGAAAGGCTTTCCAGAAGCGATACGTCGGGGAAGCCCCTGCCGCGCTCCCATTTCGAGACCGCCTTGTCCGTTACGCCTATTTTGTCGGCGAGCTCCTTTTGGGTCAAGCCGCGCTCCCGGCGGAGCCGCGCGATGAACGCGCCCGTTTTCTTCGTGTCCGTAAAACCGCCTCCTTTTTTGAATATTATAATACGGCGCGGCGGAAATGTCAACCTACTTATCGTAGAGTCGGCTTAACGAAGGCTTTTTTGCGCTTATGGGAATTGTTGGGGAAAGCGACGAAAATGCCGTTGGGAATTTGTGCAAATTTACGAAAATGCCGAAAATGTGTTGCAAAAAGGCGCTTGTTGTGGTTTAATTATAGTAGGAAACGGCGCGGTTATCAACATTGGAGGCTTTAAAATGAAACGAATTATTTCTCTCTTAGCGTTTGTATCGATGGTTGTATTGGCGGCGGGCTGCAATTCCGAGCCCGCGTCGGAGCCGTCCGAGAGCG
>JAMPFE010000090.1 GCA_023664705.1 Lachnospiraceae bacterium
TTGCGGGTTATGGGGCAGCTTTGCGCTGCTCCTTTTCGCGCAAATTGCAATGCTCATTTTTTACGCAGGATATTATTTATTCTGCAAAATTAACAGTAAAACGGCAAGTAAATCCTTGCCGTTTGTGCCGTTTATTTTTATTGGCTATCTGGTTATGAAAATATTTTTCTGAAAGGAAGAATTACAATGAAATTTTTGAAAAACAGAACGGTTCTCGGCGTGGTTTGTATCGCGCTGGCGCTGGTAATTTGCTTCGCCATTACCCCGCTTTTTAACGCCTCGAAAAGCAGCACGATGAAGATTGTGCGCGTGAAAAGCGACTTGAAAATCGGGCAGGAAATATCCTCTAAGGACATTGAGGTTGTGGAGGTCGGCGCTTACAATATGCCCTCCGAGGTGCTGCAGAATTCCGAGGACGTGGTCGGAAAATACGCGGCGGCGGAAATGATCAAGGGCGAGTACGTTCTCGCGGCGAAAGTGAGCGACACGCCCGCCTCGGAAAACGCGTATTTATACGGCTTGACGGGCGAAAAGCGCGCCATTTCAATTACAATTCCCTCGTTTGCGGGCGGCTTGTCTGGCAAGCTTATTTCGGGGGATATCGTGTCGATCATCGCGGTCGATTACAAGGAACAGGGCGAAACGGTTGTTCCCGAGGAACTGCAGTACGTTGAGGTAATCGCCGTGACTGACAGCAAGGGCAACGACGATGAAACCGTGACCGTAAAGCCCGATGGCGAGGAAGAAACCGAGCTGCCCGAAACATTGACTTTGCTTGTAACACCTATGCAAGCGAATATTCTCGCGGAGCTTGAGGCGGAGGGAGAAATTCATGTCGCTTTGGTTTATCGCGGAACGGCTGAAAACGCGCAAAAATTTATTTCCGCGCAGGAAAAATATTTGGAGGTAATTGCTTCGGAAAATGAAAAAGAAGAAAACAGCGGCACGCCCGAAATACCGCAGGCTCCCGCGGAGAGCGAGATTACCGAGGATAACCGTGCCGAGGAAAATTTCGACGAAAACAATTCCGGAATTGAAACGGTAATAATCGATCCCGAAAATAATTCGGACGACAATTCCGAAAGCAATTCGGATAATGCGGAAACGGAGGTGAATTCCAATGGCGAATCTGTTTAAATCGCTAATGTCGCGGGGCGATGACGATGAGGAACTCGATCTCGAATTTGACCTCGCGAGTCCCGAAAATGACTGCTTTGAGTTGCCGCCCGATAGGCGGGATAATCAAGTGCTGGCGGTTTGGGGCTCGCCGTCTTCGGGCAAAACGATCATGAGCGTGAAGCTGGCGAGATATATTGCAAGTCAGAAAAAGAATGTCATTCTTGTGCTTGCGGATATGTCTGCGCCGCCTCTGCCCTACGTTTGTCCGCAGTCGGATCTCGAAGCGGAAACATCGCTCGGAAACATTCTCGGCGCGGCTCATGTGGACGAGAACCTCATCAAACAGAACGCCATTTTGCATAAGAAAAATGAATTCCTTACCATGCTTGCAATGCTGAAAGGCGAGAACGCGTTCTCATACGCTCCTTACACCGAAACGCAGGCACAGGAATTACTCGCTGAGCTGCGGAAAATGTGCGATTACATCATCATAGACTGTACGAGCAATATCACCAACGACGCGCTTTCGGCGGTTTCGCTCATCGAATCGGACGCGGTTCTGCGGCTTGTTTCTTGCGATCTGAAATCCATATCGTATTTGAACTCGCAGCTCCCTCTGCTGCTCGACAACAAATTCAACGCGAATAAGCAATACAAGGCGGCGAGCAATGTGGACGCGTTTCAGGCTGATGAAAATATTGAGCAGGTCGTGGGCGGCGTTAATTTCAAAATTCCGCATTCCGATGAGGTTTATAAACAGTTCCTTTCGGGAAATCTGTTCGCGGGGCTGACCGAAAAAGACAGCAAGGATTTCCGAAAGGCTGTTTCCAAAATTGCAAACGAGGTGTTCGAGATATGAGATTGGCATCGCAAAACAGCACGCAGAATCTGTTCTTCAAGTCGGAAAATAAGCGGGATTTCGCCGACGTTCTGACCGAGGTTCAGGGTGAGATCTCGGGCAAATATTCCTCGCTTATCATCGACGGGCTCAATAATATCAACTCCGGCAACGACGAGATAAAAAATCAGGTCAAGCGGTATATCGGGAAATATCTTCTTGATAAGCGAATTTCCGTCGAGGGACTGTCGCAGACAGAGCTGATCGACAAGCTCTACACGGAAATGGCTGAGTTCTCATTCCTCACAAAATACATTTTCGGCACCGGAATTGAGGAAATAAATATCAATTCTTGGGATGACATAGAGGTGCAGTATTCAAACGGCACGAACGTCAAAATCGACGAGAAATTCGAATCGCCCGACCATGCCATAAATGTGGTGCGGCGTATGCTCCATGTTTCGGGAATGGTTTTAGACAACACATCACCGGCTATCCTCGGACATTTATCCAAGAACATAAGAATCGCGGTTTTGAAAACGCCGCTTGTCGATGAAGATGTCGGCGTGGCGGCTTCGATCAGAATCGTCAACGCGCAGAAACTGAAAAAAGAAGATTTCGTAAAATCGGGAACCGCGACGGACGAAATGATGGAATTATTGTCGGCATTGGTGAGATACGGAGTTTCTACGACCGTTGCGGGCGCTACGTCATCGGGCAAAACCACCTTGACGGGCTGGCTTTTGACAACAATTCCCTACGACAAACGAATTCTCACCATTGAAAGCGGGTCGCGCGAATTGGATTTGGTGGTGCGGGATTCGCAGGGGAATGTTTTGAATAAAGTCGTGCATACCATTACGCGCGAAAGCGAGGACGATCGCAAAACGATTTCGCAGGACGATTTATTGGATATGGCGCTGCGTTTCCACCCCGATTACATTGTAGTCGGCGAGATGAGAAGCAGCGAGGCTGACTCGGCGCAGGAAGCGGCTCGAACGGGTCACACGGTAATTACAACAATCCACTCAAATTCGTGCGAGTCCACTTGGCGCAGAATGGTGACGCTCTGCAAGCGCAAATATCCGAACGTTGACGACAATGTGATCCTCAACCTCGTGACAGAAGCCTTTCCTATCGTGGTTTATGCCAAGCAGCTTGAAAACAAGCAGCGGCGAATTATGGAAATTATGGAGTGCGAAATTAAGCCCGACGGCAACCGAGAATATCACTCGCTCTATCGCTACAAAATTTCCGAGAACCGCATGGAAAACGGAAAATTTATCGTTAAGGGCGAACACGAAAAATGCGAGCAGATTTCGCTCTCCTTGCAGCGCAGACTGTTGGAGAACGGAATGCCGCAGAACGAGTTGGACAAAATTTTGAAAGGGGGAACGTCGGAATGAACGGAATTTTGACGGCGGCTTTTATAGGCTTGGTGGTCGGATTTTTCTTGCTGTTCGGAATATCGCCTATGGAATTTACCGAGGGGATTTTTACGCGGATTCTCGCGAAACCGAACAGTATAAAATCGCAAATTAACGAAGCTACCAAGCGCAAGAAGCCGAATGTGTTTCGGCGAGAAATATCCGAAGCGCAGGAGATTTTGCAGCTTACCAATCGCTCGCATATGTTTGGGATTTTATGCGCTTGCTCTCTCGGCTTGGCGGCTGTAGGTATCTGCGTCGCGGTCGCTATAGGGAACGCTTTTCTTGCGCCCGTTATGACTGTGGGATTGATGTTCGTGCCGTTTTGGTATGTCAAGACCACCGCGACCAACTACAAGAAAGCAATATCCTCGGAACTCGAAACGGCGCTCTCCATAATTACAACTGCGTATTTGAGAAATGAGGACATCATCACGTCAATCGAGGAAAACGTGCATTACTTGAACGCGCCCGTCAAAGCTGTTTTCGAGAATTTTATAAGCCGCATAAAATTATCCAATCCGGATATCACGGCGGCAATCCTCGACATGAAAACCAAGATCGACAACGAGGTGTTTCACGAATGGTGTGACAGTCTAATTCTTTGCCAAACCGACCGCAGCTTGAAATCCACGCTCACGCCTATCGTGAATAAGTTGTCGGACATGCGGGTAGTCAACGCCGATTTGGAGTACATGATAACGGGACCGCGCAAGGAATTCATTTCAATGGCGTTTCTCGTCATCGGCAACATTCCGCTGCTGTATATGCTGAATAAAGCTTGGTACAATTCGCTGATGAATACCGTTGTCGGGCAGATCGTGCTGGCGGTTTCGGCGGTCGGGATATTTGTCTCGACGGCGATTGTAATTAAACTTACAAAGCCGATTGAGTATAAACGTTAAGGGGGGATTTGCGTGGAATTTTTAATGATAATATTCGGCATTTTTCTCGCGGTCGGGCTGTTTATGCTGCTTGCGAACGCGCTGAAAATCCCCTACTTGAAAACGTCGAAAGCCGTGATGAATACGGGTCGCGAGGACAAGAAATTATCCAAGAATATCGAGGCTGTTATGCTTGGGATCGCCGCGAAGATCGGGAAAATTGTGCCGATGGATCGGTACAAAAAAGCGCGGCTTGAAAGCACCTTAAAATCCGCCGGAATAGGAATGACTCCGGAAACGTTCACCGCGCTGTCTTTTGTAAAGGCTCTCTCGGTGGCTTTGCTGGCTGTTCCGTGTGCGTTTTTTATGCCGCTTTTAATTCCCTTTTTCATAATCCTCGCGGTGGCGATCTATTTCCGCGAGAACGGAAAAGCGGACGAAAAAATGCGCGAAAAACGCGATGCTATAGAGCAGGAATTACCGAGGTTTGTGGCTACCGTTGAACAAGAACTGAAAACGAGCCGCGACGTGCTTTCCATTATGGAGAACTTTAAAAAGCACGCCGGAGTGCATTTCGCATACGAACTCGATGTAACTTGCGCGGATATGCGCAGTTCAAGTTATGAGGCGGCGTTAACTCGTTTTGAAGCGAGAATAGGCTCGGCGCAATTATCCGATGTGGTTCGCGGTTTGGTTTCCGTAATTCGCGGAGATGACAGCGCGGTCTATTTTAAAATGCTTGCTCACGATTTCAAACTCATAGAACTGCAAAGGCTCAAGGCAAAAGCGGCGAAAATACCGCCGAAAATACGCGTTTTCAGTTTCGGAATGCTTATGCTGTTCCTCTTAACCTATTTGGTGGTAATGGGAATGCAGCTGCTTGATTCGCTCGGGTCAATGGCGTAGGGGGTGCGCATGAAAAAATTATTGAAAAGTCGCCGCGGCGAGGGATATTTCGATATCGTGATCGTCGTTCTTGTGGTGGTCATGGTGATCGCGCTCATAATGGCGGTCGCGCCCGTGGTTTCGGCGAAAATTCAGCTTGACAATTACGCGGACGAGCTTGTGAGAGAGGCTGAAATATCCGGCAGAATCGGCTCGGAAACCACAGCAAGGGCGCAGGTCCTTACCGAGAGAACGGGAATCGCGCCGAAAATTGAATGGTCGCGGACGGGAAATGTGCAATTAAATCAGGAATTTGCCGTCACTTGCACTTACCAAATGGACATCGGTTTCGGCGAATTCGGGAGTTTCCCCGTGACGCTGACCGCAAAGGCTTCGGGCAAAAGCGAGGTGTATTTCAAGTGAAAAAAGCTATAAAATTGCTTCGCTCCCGAAAAGCCTATTCCTCCGCGCCTTTAGCGGTCGTAATTGCCCTCGCGGGAATGATGTTTTTTGTGGTTTTGTGGCAGGTCGTGCGGCTCATTACGATTTCGGCAGGAGTTAAGGACGCGGTGCAGTCGGCGGTTATTGCGACATCGGTCGGGAATTACGCTAATGTCTATGACGGCGTGCGCGAGGGATATTCGGGTGGATATCGGTATTCGGGAAATTCCTGGAGCGCGGCGGTTTCGACGGGCGACGTTTACGGGCGTTTGGATCGATTGCTCGGTCTGAAAAGTAGCGGCAGAAAACACATTAAAACGAATTCGGACGGCGTGGAATACAGTGTTTACGGACTTTCGGTCGATGTTGAAAATACGATGTTCGCGCCGAGTTCCAATTCCATAAAACAATTCTCTGCGACATCGTATATAACGCTCGAGGTTCCGTTGTCGTTCTGCGGCGACGTGCTGCCACCAATGCGGGTGCAACTCTGCGTGAAATCCAAGTACACTCCGAAATTCTGATACATTTCAACAGGAAAAAGAAATTGTTTTGTTGTTTATGTAGAATTCACAAAAAATCGCTGGATTTGGCAAAACAGATGTGGTAAAATGCAGATAACAGCAAAGCACCGATGAAAGGACAGGTGATATTATGACAATGAAAACAAAAAGAGGTCTCGCGGTAGGCGGCGGAACGGCATTATGCGCGGCGCTCGCGGTACTCATCGCGGCGCAGTTCAAGCCCGCCGAGCAGCTCACGACAAGCGCTCCCGAGGTAAGCTCCGCGCCCTCGGTCAGCGTGAAAATCTCCACGCCAAATCACGAGGAAACCAAACCGGTTGAGATACAGCAGCCCGAGGTAAGCACGTCGGTCAAACCCGATGACAATGCGGCGAACGGCACTCCCGTCGAAATCGACCCCGATAAGGAAAGCGAGAATTTCATCGAGGACGGCGGTATCGAAATCGAGCAGAATTTCCCCGAACCCGAAAAGGTAACCGAGCCGCCCGCGCCTCCTGTCATCGAGGACGAAGAAATGCTCACAAACCCCGATACAGAGCCGACTTACACGCCCGAGCAGACAACGGTAACCAAGCAGAAAACTCCCGCGGATTCGACAAATCCGAATATCAACCCCGCGATGCACGGGCAGAAAAAGGACGGCAAGATATTCATCAACGGCTTCGGCTGGGTGGTCGACGAGGGCGGCGGAGGCATAGGCGAAGCCGCGCCGGAGATGTACGAAAACGGCAACAAAATAGGCTACTTCGGATAAATTCAAAAAGCGTCGAGTGACAAGCTCGGCGCTATTCTTTTCGGAGGTGAAAAATGAGAAAAATAATTAGAATGATTGCCGCCGTTCTGGTGGCGGTTTTCTGTTTGCAGACCGTCGCGTTCGCGGACAGCGGCGGCGATCCGAACATCGACAACGGCGGCGGTGGCTTGAAAGACGGCAGCTCGTCAAACTTCTGGAATCCCGGCAACGACGGAGTTCGCGT
>JAMPFE010000091.1 GCA_023664705.1 Lachnospiraceae bacterium
CTGCCGTCTGATTGTACCTCATTCTGCGCTCGTGATTGCCCTCGTCCTCTTTCTGAACCTCGACGTTGTATAGATTATGGTCGCTGTCCTCGACAAGAGCGTCCAATATCACGGAATGACTTTCGATATTCCTTATGGAATACTGCGTCTTGTGCTCGATGACGTGAACGTCCTTGCCCATAAGCGCCGAGAGCAGATACTCGCAAGCCGCCTTATCCCGCATAACGACCGAAAAAAACGTATCATCCATCAGGTTAAACTGCGACACCAGCGCCCTCTTCTGCTCGTATGTTCCTATCAAGTCCTCGTGCCTGATTACCAACAGATCATCCCCTTTTCTGTATTATACCACGGTTCGGCGGATTTGTCAAGATGTAATAAAATGGCTTTAATAAAGGTTTTTAGAAAACCGATTTTGCGGTTTATTGTTATAAAGCGTTCGTAACAACTTTTATGAAACCGTGTTGGAATAATAAAATTCACTTGTAAATAAATCGTTGAAATCCAACATTAAACTAAAATAAACCTACACGGGAGGACTTACTTATGTTTAACGAATACAATGATATAGTAACGGTTGACGAGCTTTGCGAGATGCTGCGCATCGGAAGAAACAAGGCTTACGATTTGCTGAGGAACGGAGAGGTCAAGGCGTTCCGTTCGGGGAGACTTTGGATTATCTCAAAACAGGCAGTGGAGGAATATGTAAGGGTATGCTCCAAATAATCGTGTGCCTTTTTGTAACGAAAACAGTATGTGTGATATAAAAAAATCAACAGCAAATTCTATATAAAATATTACTCGATTTTCCTTAATGTGAGAATTATATAGCGATAGGTAAAATATAATAAGTTCAATGGAATGCCAACATTTTTCAACGAAAATGTTTATCAATCTTGCATAATATTCGTTGAAATTTAATAATCGGCAATAATTGCTAATAAAAAAATATAATACTAACATTATATTAAATAGGCGAAGCCTATTTAATTTGGGGGAGCGCTGCTCCCCCAAGCCCCCTCGCAAGGCGGGGAAGAACTACGAAATGAGGCAGCCCGATGAACGGGCTGCTTCATTTTTCTTCCCCTCCTTGACCTCCCTTTTTCGTTACGGTATGTCGTCTAAGAGCTTATCAAAGAGGTTTACGGTTATGTCATATACAGACATTAACAACTGATATGAGGAAAACTTTGGTGAAAGAGTTTTTTCGGCTTTCTCGGCATGACTTTTTCTACCGTCTTTAATAATCGGTATTTTCTCGTCCAAATAGTTCATAATTTTTTTGTATGATGCTATAATCAGCTTATAATACAAATCGTGCCTTGAAGTTTGAATAAAAGCATGCATTTGATGTTCAAATAATTTTGAGGCGAAAAGAACCCGTTTAAGACTATATTCCCCGGTTGTGTCTTTTAGATATTCGTGGACAGATAGTCTTTGGGTTGCATGTCCATAATGGTTGAATTCGGGGATTTTAGGGAAAATGGATGAACCTTTTTTGGTTTTTACCAAAATTAAAGAAACCGCCAGAAATTGCCTTAGCGAGCAATTTTGAGGATGTTTTATAAAAAGCAGCGTATCCGCGAAAAAATAGAGCATTGCAGTTCTGGTGTTCTCAATAAGTTCCGGAATGTTCTCTTCATCAAAGACAGCGTGCATTCTATAAAAGTGGTCAAGGGTAAAATTAGTATTAGTGAAACAACTGTTGCCTTTGTTGCGGTATATTGACAAATCCTCAAATACAACATTTAAATCCGTAGGCACTTCTTTGGGGCAGTAACCCCTGCTATCGTTGATGGCTTGGATATGGCTGTTCATATAGTCAGATATTATGACCTCCGTTTTAAGGTAAGCATATATTTCAGCCAAGAAGAGCCATGCAACAATTTGAACCAAAGCATTATCTTTAAAATCATCTTTGAATTCTTCTTTAAATTGATAATTGTCAATTTTTGCCATTAGATCAACAAGAAGATTTTCTTTATATTTGTCATCGGTATTCTCATCTGTGAACCAAACATCACAGGCACGCTTTGCAAAATTGCCCAGATGATCCATAACTGTGTCATGCAGATGTTCCAGTTCCCAAATAGTGGATAATGGCAAATCGCGGAAAACAGTACTTTTTATGCAGGTAGAGACATTCCCGAATATGTTCTTATAAAGTATACCTCGCACAGTGAAGTTGCATTCGTCTACATTAGCAAGAACTTTGTAAGCGGAATAATCCTCATATGCACATAACCCCTCTATTGCGGAATTTTCCTCGATATCATACAGAGCTTTTATTAATTTAAGCAATGTCGCATTAAACGTGTTCGCTTTTTTTGTTACTACATGAAAACATTTTAACCATTTCACCGGGGTATTAACATATTTTTTTATTTGTCCCTCATCAGCTTTATTGTTTCCGTTGTATTGAGTTGCATCTAATAAAAAAATAAGCTCGTGTTGGTTTAAAGACAGTTTTTGGCAGTTGTTTGATATAAAACCACAATCATATTGGCAAAGCGTATTGGCATCACGCTCAGATCCGTCCAAGGTAACAAACTCGCTAAAACTATCTTTGTGAGGATTGATTAGATAATTAAAATAAACCAAGTTGACTGTTCCTTCAAGTGGCAGATATATCCAATTATTGACAAGACACACCTCCCACGGCTTAAATTCTTCATATATAAGCCCCTCTTTTTCTAATACAAGAAACAGATAGAAGTAGAAAAAGGCATAAAATACAAATCCAAACTCATAGTATCGCGGGAGAATATCTGCTTCAAACGAGAAACAGGTATCGCTAAAGTGATTTTCCCAAACCTGTTGCATAGCATCATTATTTCTGTCAAAATCCAGAATTCTCATGTAATGTGCAAACTCAAATATGACTTTATATTCGCGTGAGTCCTTTGGAAACAAACGCAAATTTCTTTCACACATACACCGCAACTCATTAAAAGAAGGTTTAACTTTTGAAAAATTTTTATTACATTCCAACAACTTCATTTGATCTTCTGTCTCTGAATTAAAGTTAGGGGAATAATTGGATAAAATTCTATAAAGTGACGTAAGCGAAGTATAAACAGAACTTTGCACTTCCTCGGAAAAAGCATCGTCAATTTCCAATTTATGGAAATTATTGTGCCGCCAATGAAACTTTTTTAAACGATATGATTTGCCGCATTTATAAGTAGATTTTAAACATTGCGGAATGCGAAAATGCTTCGCCGATACAGCGGAAGATAAATTCTTTAATATTTGCTTTAATACGTCATTGTGCTCCATATGGATACCCCCTATAATCCTACTCTTTATATTATAAATCATATTTATTTTTTTGTCAACCCCATAATCATTAGCAACGTCCAAAAAAATGTCCTAGATTGTACGGGAAAAATATGTTACAATGAACACAACGAAGCGATCGCCTCAAAGGTCATACGCCAATGCATGGGTTATGACTGTATTTAACAAAGGAGGAATAGGGTATGGATACATTTTATACCCCGTCGGACAAGTCCGACATCAATATCCCCGATGTGCTTGCGTACATCAGGGAACATTCACTGTTCTTCACCGCTAAGAACAGGCTGTATGTCTACAATGACACAGCGTGCTATTTCGCGCACATACCGCGTGACGAACTCCCGAGGTACGTGCTGCGCTTCTTTAAAGAGGAACACCGTGGTGAAGTGCGGACATCGGTACTCAACGAGATCGTTCGGCGGCTGCTATTGATGCCGAACGCCGAGGTCAATCTCAACGAGAGGCGCAAGTCGGCTCAGCACCTCATAAACCTGCGCAGCGGTGTGTACAGCTTGACGGACAAGCGACTAATACCGCGCAGCGAGATAACCCAAAGTCAACTGCTGGAGTGGTGTTTCACTTACTGTCTCGATTTCGACTACGTCGAGGGCGCGGATTTAAAGGACGCTCCCGTTTATACGGAGTTTCTGAAAACCTCGCTTGACCTTGACACCGATAAGAGCAAGTCATGGCTGCTGTCGGAGATAATCGGCGTGTGCTTATCGGGAGTCCAAAACCACCGTCACATGTATATCCTTATGGGCGTGACGGGGAGCGGCAAGTCTGTGATAGCGGACTTCCTGCATCGGATAATCGCTCCCGAGAGTGCCGTAACGAGCTTCGGCTTGCAGGACGTATCGGGGCGGTTCAACAAGCAGCACCTTGAAAACGCCGTTCTGAACATCTGCCGCGAGATAACGGCGAACCGCATCAAGGACACCGACACGCTCAAGGAGCTTATCGCCGAGGAGCCGATTTTCGTCGAGGGCAAGGGCAAAGAGGGCTACACAGCTTACCCTCATGTAAAGCTGTTCAGCTGCACGAACCAGCTCCCGCGCTTCGGCAATATGGACTCCTCGGGCAATCAGGCGCTGCTGAACAGAATGATCGTGCTCAGGTTCAATCATTCTATCCCCGATGAAAATATCGACAGAGGGCTTGTGGACAAGCTGCTTGCCGAACGGAACATCATCTGCTCTCTGGCGGTAAAGTCGCTCCAGCGGCTGTACGACAACGGCTTTAAGTTCACCGTTCCCGAGGATACGAAACAGATGCTTGAATCGTATCACCGCGAGGACATTAGCCTAGAGCTGTTTATCGAGCAGCATTGCCGTATAGCGGAGGGCTGTATGGTACATAATAAGGACTTTGTGGCAGCATATAACCGTTTCTGTATGGAAAATTTCTTTGCGCCATATAAAACGAGAGAAATCTCACAGTTTATAGGCGCAAACTTTCCAACCCTAAGATGTGAGCGTTTCAAGCTAAACGGGAAATATCTCTGGGGCTGGAAAGGAATAACTATCAAGGAGGAAAATGATTATGAGCAAGAACTGTAAGAATGAAGGCAAGGCAAATATGGAGGTAATAAAAAAGGGCAAGATACCTGCGGGTAAGACGGATGACGGTAATACCAAGCCGACAACGCTGTCCGTAAAGCTGACTGCCGAGGAAAACCGTAAGTTTACGGAGGATTATGAACGGAGCGGAATGCGGACGAAATCGGATTACGCGAGACACCTGATGTTCAACGCTGACCGAATTATCACAATCGAGAGCGGACACGAGATCCTCATAAAACTTGCCGAGTGCGCCAATCTGCTCACCGCGATAGGCGAAAAAATTTCGCCTGCCAATAAAACGGATTTTGGCGAGGTAAGAAAGCAGTTCGGTAAAATCGAGGAGGATATTTCCTTTGCACTTGACTGCATTGACGCTATCAATAACAACGCGAATGACGGAAAGGAGGTGGTTTAAAATGGCAATATTGAAGAATATCAATGAGACAGGAACGGATCTCGCTCTGCTCTTTGACCGCAACGATTACGTCACCGCCCCTCTAAAGACCAAGTTAAACTTGGTCGGGGCGCTAAGGTGCAGTCCGGAAAATTTCCCGAAAATAAGCCGTTCGCTAAAGCGGCTCTCTCATCAGGAGAACAGCAAAATGCTCCGCCATTTTGTTGTGAGCATATCTCCGTGTGACGAGAATAAACTCTCCGATGCCGAGATATTGGTCGTGGCGCGAAAGGTTTCTGAGTTCTTCAAGGACTGCTATGTGCTGTATGCTGTTCATAAGGATACGGCGCATACGCACTTCCACATACTCATCTGTAACACCCGTATTTCGGACGGCAATCAGATGAGTATGAGCGACAGTGATTTGGAACGCTTCAAGGAGCACTGCTCCTCGGTATTACGGGAGCACGGTCTTAGACCTATTGAGAAAATGGACAAGTCGGACGAGCAGTTGGAGATAGACGAGACTCTGTTTCCGCAGCCGCCGGCGGAGCTGTCGCAGCAGGAACGCGTCGATATTCTCTACGAGGGTGTTGATAATCAGCCGTTCCACAAACCGTATTACGGCAATTACCGTCCTGCTCCCGTGCAGAATTATATCACAGTAAATGTGCTTATTCCGCCCGGAACGCAAGGCACTTTGTTCCAAGGCAGGAACGGTCAGCCGTGCTTATCTTTTAAACCGTCACAGACGTATTACCCGCAAAGCCCAGTGGGTAATATTCCGCACAACGGCGCGGTTTACGGCGGTAATACTCTGCTCCCGGCAGGTGATCCGCAGTTTCCCTCAGACTTTTCCGAGTGGAACGAGGAAGAACCGGCATGGCTTAAAGACCCTCAACCCGTAAGCAATGAGCTTGACGAATGCGAGGATGTTTCGTACCCGTATGAGGACGAGTGCGATGATGACTTTGATTATCGTTACGATGACCTTGACAACGGTTGTGATGACAAGGGTGACGAGGGAGACGACGATTATGTTTCTCCACCGGTTGTGACTGTGCCGCCAAACGGAAATGGAAACGTCGGTGCCGCTGCGGCTGTTTCGGCGGAAAAGACTGACCCTATCGTTGTTATTAAAGGGTTAGCCAACACCGCCGCGGCTTCCGGCAATAATAACGGAACACAAAACACCGGCGGAAAAATCGACCCGTTTGTTTTCCGCGATAAGCCGCTTGAAAAGGTATTTCCTTACAGCGGCAACGACAATGAGAATGGAGGTGAAAAAATATGCCCTATCATTGTCAACGACAATCCTAAAAAATTTTAGAAATAAAATTTTATGGATATGGTGGACATAGTGGATACCGTGTTCTGCTCATCGAACGATGTAGCCATGTTGAAACAGCTCGGCTACGCGTCGAGCGATGCCGAAGCACGCGAGACGCTCCACTTGCTTGACACGGGCGAAGCGTTGGCAAAGGGCAACATATCCACGGACATGTGCCCGTTGGATTATCCCGTGAAGTTCACGGTGATCCCGAACGGGGCAACATAATAGACTTCCCGTCTGCACTGCCGTTCGTGCAGTGCAGACAAAGGAAGATGCGGACATTTGCCCGTTAGAGCAGTTTATTTTACTTATATATTATATAAGTAACCAAATTACATTATCAGGAGGTAATGATTATGAAACAAAAACGTGAATTTGAATTAACAATTCAAAAAGCGGAAACAAGCGAAGATACCGCCGTAAAGGCGATCTTCAGGAGCATTGACGCTATCAGAAAGGAGCAGCAAGATGAAAAACAACAAA
>JAMPFE010000092.1 GCA_023664705.1 Lachnospiraceae bacterium
GTGTTTTCGCGAATTGTATAAGGGCTTGCCGTTTTGTTTATTTAATTGTCAAAGAGCTTTTCGACAGGTCTTGCGGCTTGTCCTAACTAATTATATTTTAGTACAAGTGGGCGATTTTGTAAACGATAGTTTTTGTATACCGTATTCTCATTTTATGTCACGTCATTTTTACTAAAAGGCGAAGAATGTTTTTCAACTCACGTCATTAAAATCATCATTGTTAAGACGAATTTCGGTTCGTCGTTTTGCACAAAGCGGAAAACAAAGGAATACTCTTCCCAAAGAATATTTCGCGAAATTTGTCAAAGAAAAGGCGAACCCGCCGCCTTGTTAAAGGTTTGTTGATTTTATACAAATTTTATGCTATTGTTCCGCCAATTAAATGTTTCCACAGCACAAGTGTTTTTGTCAAAATCTCGATGTTATATGTAGCACCGACATACTCTCTTGATTAAACAGGTTTGATATATCAAAAACAGGTCGGACATATCGTTACCAGTCAGCGGAGGCAAACAGTATCGGTACGTCAGACGGAATAGCGCATATCCCGTTTTCATAGTCGCTTATTCTTGATTGTGAGATGTTAAGCAGACCGCCGACTATCTCCTGCGATTTTCCTATCTTTTTTCGCAATTCACGCAGCCTGTTTGCCCCCACGTCCAAGAACATCACCCCCTGTTACTTATATTATAACAGGGCAAGCATAGGCTCGTTATAGTGATTAGCCTTAATTCGGATTTTGTTTTACCCGAATTTCGGATATTTTGTTTATATAGTAAAGCGGCGGCTTAATCAGCCGCCGCAATGAAATGTACCCAACTGAAAATGAAATGAACCACTGATAATATCTTACCTACAGGTTCTGTGTCAAGATATGTCAATTAGCGTATCCCTTTTAATTATGTTTTGAATTACATACATAAGGAAAAGCGGATTGTCTATGGCATAAAGCGCCGCTTATCATTTTCAATTCAAACAGGCTCTCCGAGCAACGAAAAGCCTGTTTTTTTATAATATTATTTTACGCTATCGTCCGAGGCGGTTTCGGTTTGCTTTTTCGCTTTTCTGATTACAAGCCTGTCGCATACCGCAAGTACGCTCGGAAGAACAAAGAGGATCAGAAGGGTTGCGGAAAGCGCTCCAATGGAGACCGTTTTTACAATTGCAGATACGGTTGGTTCTTCAAAAAAATTACCGACAACTGCCGTTACCAAAATCAATATGAGCCCCGATGTTAAAATCGTATGAGTAGCGCCCGAATACGCCGCACTCAAGGACTCCTTTATAGGCAGGGTCTTTCGGTTTTCGCAGTAATAATTCGTGAACAGAATACCATAGTCGATAGTTGCGCCCATTAAAATACACTCCACTATCAGCAAAGCAAGATAGTATATGCTCCCGCCTTGCAAGCCGATAACGGAAATGGTCGCGTAAACGCCGCATTGTACCACCAGCACGAGTATCAGCGGAATGGATACAGACTTAAACGTCAGCGCAACAATGATGAAGATCGCAACCGCTGTAAGCAGCGTGATGAATACAAGCTCCTTATCGAAGATTTGTTTCATCTCATAAGTCATTGCGCTGTTGCCTATGAGGTAAAAATCACCCGTCAGCTTTTCCGAACATTCGCTGTTCAAGCTATCAATAAACGCTGTGGTTTCGGACGACTCCTCGGCGTAATCGGTGGTTATTATCATACGGGAATATCTGTCGCCCGAAAGCTGTTTTTTGCCGTCGTCAAGCGTTTTTTGAGCATCGGATAAGGTATTGCGCATTTCATCATCGATAAATCCCGAAAAACGAGGGTCGTTTAGCATATTGTCTGTAATGTAACCGAACAACGTTTCTATCGACATTGCTTTTGAGGACATATCCGACTTATCGGACGCAGCGTACAAATACAGCATTTCCATTGTATTGCCGTCAAGCTCGTCGCTCACACCCGAAAACAGTTCGCTCATCTGCGTAGCGGTATATTTACTGCCCGATACCACTCCGTTTACAACATTGCTTGCAGTTTTAAGCATATCGGCAGTATTGTTGTCGAACGCTCCCGAGAAATCGGGATTATTCAATACACTGCCATTTATAAAATCAATAAATTCCTTTACGGAAAGCGTCCACTCGGAGGTATCTCCGTGACGGCTCATATACAAAATGTACAACTGTTCCGATTGAGATTTCTCCATACCGATAAGCGTCGCTAACTCGTCAGAGGAATAGGTCGCATCATTAACTGTGCTGTTTATCAGAGCCTGTGCCATACCCAACTGATTTTTTGTATTTACGTCCAAAGCGGATGACATTGTTTCATCGGAAAAAATGAAATTCACGGCTTGCTGAACGGTAAGCGTTTTCCCCGAAATATCCTGCCCCCAATAAAGAATGAAAAGCTGTTTTGCCTGTGTTTCCTCAAGCCCCAGGCTTGCCGCCAATTGACTGTATGTGAGTTTTTGTCCGGATACCGCAATGTCGATAATTTGCTTTAAGGCTTGAAGCCGCATTTTTGAGGTATCGTCAAGCATTGCCGAAAAGTTTTCGGATAAGCACAAATTCACAAATTCGGGAATTGTAACGCTGTCCTTTTCCGAAAGGGCAAGCAGCCCGCCGACCTGTGTCTCGTTCATTCCTACTATCTGCGCAAGCTGTGCAGCCGTGAGCGCTTGACCGCTTGCGGCGGTTTTTGCCAAGCCGTTCATCTGAATAAGCTGCGCCTTGTTGGTTTCATCGAACAACACGGAATATGTCGGGTTTTGCAGAATATTATTTACAAGAAAATCCGTAAAATCCACAAATGCAATTCCTTGTTCGACCGACTGTGCGCCGTAATACATAACAAAAATTTGCCGAACCATACTTTCGTCTATGCCCATTAAATCGGCTATTTGCTTACTGTCATAGGGCACGGTCATTTTCTCCTTGTCCGTAAATACCGTAAGCTGTGCCATTTGCGATAAGGTTTCCTCATCAAAAAGACTGCCGTATGTTTCGTCCGCCGCTACCTCGTTTACAACAAAATCCGCAAAGTCGGAAAGGGTCATTTTTCCCGTGTCAATGCCGCCTTTTTGGATATTGTAATAAAGGAACAGGTTTTGTATGTCCGCTTCGTCCATATCGAAAAATCCCGCCAGCTCCGCGGCATTCATCGGCTTTGTAAGCGTATCCGCGTCCGAGAATTTTTTTATCATTTCGATATTATCGAGCAAGTCATCACCTATACGTTCCGAAAATGTCACATTGTTTACAACGTTTTCCGAGATAAAGTTCAGCAATTCGGAAACCGTCATTTCCGTATCAGCCATACTCGCATCATCGGAAAAATAATCGTAATACAGCATTTTTATAACGCTTTCATCCAACGCCACATCACTGCCCATATCCGATATTTTTTCAGCCAACTCGGTGTAACTGTAAGGCTTTTCAAGCATATTGAAAACGTTCGTTACCGACTTGACGCTTTCGTTGCTTTCAAGTTCGTCGGCAAGTTCACCGACCGCGCTTCCGTCCTTGGTTTCATAAACCATAACAAGAGTGTTTGTTGCGGGGAAAATTTCCGCGACCTTATCTTCCTTTTGCAGCGTGTATGCAATCTCCGTTTGAGTTTGCAGAAGATACACTCCCGCAAAAATCACAACAAAGGCTATTCCCATAACGCGCCGAAAACGATAGCTGAATTTGGCAGCCCACTCCATAGGAATATGAAGCTCCTTTTTTGCTGTTTTTTGTATCAGCTTATCACAAGCCAAAATTATTCCGGGCAATATCATCAGAACGCAGACCATACTTATGAAAACGCCCTTTGCGAGAACAACACCCAAGTCCATACCGATCTTAAAGCTCATAAAAACGAGCATAAGCAGACCCACTACGGTAGTAAGCGAGCTGGAGGCAACAGAGGAAAAGGCGTGAGCAAGAGCCGCTTTCATAGCCTCTTTATTATCCTCTATCTTTTCTTTCTCTTGTCTGTAACGGTTGATAAGTATAATGGAATAGTCCATAGAAAGCACCAATTGCAAAATGGACGCAATTGAGGATGTCACATCGGAAACGCTTCCCATTATAATATTTGTTCCCATATTTATCACTACGGCTATGCCTATAACAACAATGAACAATATCGGTTCTATCCACGAGCCGCACATTGCGAAAAGAATTATCATTAAAATGCCGAGAGCAGACATTATTATCCACATAGGAAGGTCGGGCATATCGGTACTGTCGTTATGCCACAAAATCGAGTATTCCGTAAAATCCTCGTCCAATGCTTTTTCTATTGAAAGCTCTTCGGGAGAGTTATAGCCGTATTTCGTGTTTATTACAAACAGGGTATGACCGTCCTTGTTATAATCTGCGCTGTCGGGTTCGTATGTAACACTGTCAACATAAGGGAGTGTTTCCAGTTTGTTTAAAAGCTCACCCTTTTGTTCGGCGGATAACCCGTCGGACATTACGCGGATAGTGTTCGACATTTCCATTTTGGGGAATTCATCGGACATTATATCCACACCCGTTTTCATCGGAGAATTGTCGGGAAGATATTTCGTCATATCATCATTAATTTCCACGTACTGCATTAAAGCAACACAGGCAACAGAGATTATCAGCATAACCGCCATTATGAAATAACGCTTATTTACAATAAACGCCGAAATTTTTTTCAACATATATACCGCCTCCGAATAAAATTGGGGATTGACAAATCCCACATTTTATATTATAATATACATATGTTGTTTTGACAACCAACAGATAATTCAAAACGGCTTTAAAATATACATTTTCTGAAAAAGTGTTTATTTTAAAACAATATCAAGAAATTTGTCGAGGTGTTTTTATGTCGGGAAAAGAAAATCAGCGGGTAATGCTCACCAAAAAGCTGTTGAAAAACGCGCTTGTTGAACTGCTCCAAAAGGACAGCTTGTATCACATCTCTATTCGGGAGCTTTGCGAGAAGTCTGGGATAAACCGTTCGACCTTTTATAAGTATTACGGCAGTCAGTTTGAATTGCTTGCGGAAATGGAACAAGACTTGCTCAATGATATAGAGCGGTCGCTTGTCGAAGATAATGTGCCTAATCCCAAGGTGTTGGGGCAACTGCTTGAGTATATCGAAAAAAATCTTGAGTTCGTTCGTCTGCTGCTTAACAGCAGCGCCGATCCCGAATTTGCGGGCAGATTGTTTGCTATGCCGCAAATTCAAAAGATGTTAAGGCAAGTGCTTAGTTCGGACTTATCACCCACCGAATATGAATACGCCTCAAGCTTTAATATTTACGGCGCGTATAAAATGGTGCTTATATGGATAAACAAGGAGGAACGGGAAAAGCCCGAATGGATGGCGGATTTCATCATAAGGCAGTTATCTTTGAAGGCTTGATTGAGCGGAGCGGTACGCTTTTGGAAATGTGAACGCTATTATACAATCACTTTATAAGAGCAAAGCATTTCAACTCGGCATAGGAGAGGTTATGACAATACAGACGATAGAAAAGACCGCACACGCGGCATTTGAGCATTTCAACGGCAAGCTGAAAACCGAGTACACCCCCGATAACGTCAAACTCGCGTTCTATGACAATTCGGACGCGGACGCGCAATATAAAAAATTTTGCAAACCGTTCCGCGAACGTCGGCTTGACCGCAAGATGTTTTCTGTTTGCCTCTGTTGCGGCGCATCCTTGCGCCGCTTTTGGGTAAACGGCGCGAACATCCTGTTCGCGTCCGCGCTTGATTTCATAGAACTCCCGTAAATCCTCCCGTCGATAAACTATGTTATCGCCTATGCGCTCCTTGTCAACGTTCTTTGCAATAAAGTCGCGGTTATTATGCTCTACAACTCCCTCGTCCACTCGAAATGAGATTGAAATTTGCTTACCGTTTTTTTGCGTTCATTAAAAAACCTCCTTTGTTCTGCCGTAGCCGTTTTTTCGTTGCGGCGTAATTTGGTACTGTTTTCGTCGTGCCAATTCCTATGCGTTGCTCGTAAGTGCTATACTCAATAGTGCTTTTGGGCGGCTGCGCCGACCAAAAGCACATCCCGCAAGGGGAACGCCCCTTGAACCCCGATCCCCGTTTTTGCTCCGAAGCAAAAAACGTCCTCAAAAATCCGAAACGGTTTTTGAGCGCGGGAGCAAAATTGCTCCTCTGCCATAGGTGTATTTTTTCGTTCGAGCGCAGATTAGTTGCTCCCAAAACATAAGCAAATTTTTTTCTCGAGTGCGATAAGCGCTCCAGAGGTCAAAGTCGATTTTCGTCCGAGTGCGGATAAGTACACCCGAAGCCAAAGCCGCTTTTCGCTTGTCGCAGCTTATATGCCTTTCACGTGGCTCATATCATAATTGACCCACGCCCGATAGTAACTATCCATAGTTGAGGGCGCGTTGTACAGTGCTGTTATCAGGTATGCTCGGATATTTCTCACATCGGACGTGTTCTTTTTCAGAGCTGTGAGAACGTATTCGATATGCCCGCTGTCAAGCTTCAGAAAACGCGACTTAACGACCTCTTGCGGCAGCTCCTCGCCGTTGACTCGAATAGTGGGTCTGTTGGAGCAAACCACGTCAAACATAATCTCCACCAACTCGTCCACCTTTTCTTTTTCAGCTTGGTAATCATACTCGATGTTATCTCGGATAAGCTGAAGATACTTGGCACGTTCTTCCGAAGAACAAATCCTTGCTGAATTTTCAATCCTATCAATCCCGTCGGAAATGATTGATTGATTTGGATTGATAACTTTGGATTTATTTTCTTTGGTTTTATAAGTATGTTCCGCCGTTTCGTCGGAACTTGTCCCGACGTTTTCTCCGCACTTGTTCGGCGATTTTGGCGGTACTTGTTCCGCCGAAATGTCGGAACAGGCTTCGGGCTTCATTTTGCGTATCGCTTCGTTACCTTGCTTAATGGGATTTTCGAGCAATGCAATGTCCTCGATGACACGGAAATACCGTTTCGCGGGCAT
>JAMPFE010000093.1 GCA_023664705.1 Lachnospiraceae bacterium
GCAAGAGGACACCCTTCGGGGAAGGGGGAGGAGGTCAGGCGGCTCTTCTTCGTCACTCTCGCGCTTAAATCCTCCCCCTTCCCCTACGGGTTTCCTCTTCCGATCTTCTTCCCCTCCCCCTATCCTCCTCCTTCGCAGGTTTGCGCGCGTGGAGGAATTGTTTATCGCGTCAATATTCTTGCGCTTCAACCGTATGTTATCGTCGGTGGTCTCACTGTATAGGAACCTTTTTTCGTGGGGTACACAAGGGCGGTGTTATACCCGTTAACTAACTGCTAACAACTATTCTCTAAACACTAATAATAACCGAAAAGTGCATAAAAATGCGGGTTTTGTGCGGATTTGGGGGAGTGGTATTGTATATTTTGTAAAAAAATCGAAAAAATTTTAAAAAACATCTAGCAATTTTTTCCGTTTTCTGTTATAATAGTAATCAGGCGGTGGCTGCGGAGACCCGCGGTCGCCTAAATGGCGCTTGGAGCCGTGCACGGCGTCGGGTGTTAATTTTTAAATCAGGAGGAATATTCCAATGGCAAAAAAATATTGTTATCTGTTTTCCGAGGGTAACGCGAATATGCGCGAGCTGCTCGGGGGCAAGGGCGCTAACCTTGCGGAAATGACCAACATCGGTATGCCCGTACCTCAGGGCTTTACCATTACCACCGAGGCCTGCACGCAGTATTACGAGGACGGCAGACAGATCAACGATGAGATCATGGCCGAGATCAACGAGTACATCGTTAAAATGGAGGGCATTACGGGCAAGAAGTTCGGCGACAGCGAAAACCCGCTGCTCGTTTCCGTGCGTTCGGGCGCGCGCGCTTC
Organism: Lachnospiraceae bacterium; assembly: GCA_023664705.1. Classification (GTDB taxonomy): domain Bacteria; phylum Bacillota; class Clostridia; order Oscillospirales; family Ruminococcaceae; genus CAG-115. The sequence goes on from JAMPFE010000093.1 coordinate 826, forward strand.
CATGCCGGGTATGATGGACACTATCCTCAACCTCGGTCTGAACGAGACGGTCGTTGAGGTTATGGCTAAGCAGTCGGGAAATCCCCGCTGGGCGTATGACTGTTACAGAAGATTTATTCAGATGTACTCCGACGTTGTTATGGAGGTCGGGAAGAAGTACTTCGAGCAGCTTATCGACGAGATGAAGGAAAAGCGCGGCGTTAAGCAGGATATCGAGCTGACCGCGGACGACCTTAAGGAGCTGGCAAATCAGTTTAAGGCGGAATATAAGGCGAAGATCGGGCAGGACTTCCCGTCCGACCCGAAGGAGCAGCTTATGGGCGCGGTCAAGGCGGTGTTCCGTTCGTGGGACAACCCCCGCGCGAACGTTTACCGCCGCGACAACGATATTCCGTACAGCTGGGGTACTGCCGTAAACGTGCAGTCCATGGCGTTCGGAAATATGGGCGACGACTGCGGAACGGGCGTTGCGTTTACGAGAGACCCCGCTACGGGCGCTAAGGGCTTGTTCGGAGAGTTTTTGACCAACGCGCAGGGCGAGGACGTTGTTGCGGGCGTGCGTACTCCTATGCACATAAACGAGATGGAGCAGAAGTTCCCCGAGGCGTTTGCGCAGTTTAAGGACGTTTGCGCGAAGCTGGAGAGCCACTACCGCGATATGCAGGATATGGAGTTTACCGTGGAGCACGGAAAGCTGTATATGCTCCAGACGAGAAACGGCAAGAGAACCGCGCAGGCGGCGCTGAAGATCGCGTGCGACCTCGTTGACGAGGGCATGAGGACGGAAGAAGAGGCTGTCGCTATGATTGACCCGCGCAACCTCGATACGCTGCTGCACCCGCAGTTCGACGCTGCCGCTCTGAAGGCTGCCAAGCCCGTCGGAAAGGGTCTGGGGGCTTCTCCGGGAGCTGCCTGCGGTAAGATTGTGTTCTCCGCGGAGGACGCGGTCGAGTGGAAGTCCCGCGGCGAAAAGGTCGTTCTGGTGCGCCTGGAGACCTCTCCCGAGGACATTACGGGTATGAAAGCCGCTCAGGGTATTCTTACCGTTCGCGGCGGTATGACCTCTCACGCTGCCGTCGTTGCGCGCGGCATGGGCACCTGCTGCGTTTCGGGCTGCGGCGATATTGCCATGGACGAGGAGAATAAGAAGTTCACGTTGGCGGGCAAGACCTACGGCGAGGGCGACCCCATTTCCATTGACGGCTCCACGGGCAACATCTACGACGGCATTATTCCGACCGTTGACGCGACTATCGCGGGCGAGTTCGGCCGTATCATGGCTTGGGCGGACAAGTACAGAGTGCTGAAGGTCCGCACGAACGCGGATACTCCCACGGACGCAAAGAAGGCGCGCGAGCTGGGCGCGGAGGGCATCGGTCTTTGCCGCACGGAGCATATGTTCTTCGCGGAGGACAGAATTGCGGCGTTCCGCGAGATGATTTGCGCGGATACCGTTGAGGAGCGCGAGAAGGCTCTCGACAAGATCCTGCCGTATCAGCAGGGTGATTTCGAGCAGCTGTATGAGGCGCTTGATGGTTTCCCCGTTACAATTCGCTTCCTTGACCCGCCTCTGCACGAGTTCGTTCCGACCGAAGAGGCCGATATTAAGAAGCTCGCCGACGCGCAAGGCAAGAGCGTTGAGCAGATCAAGACCATTATCGCGGGGCTGCACGAGTTCAACCCGATGATGGGTCACAGAGGCTGCCGTCTGGCGGTAACTTACCCCGAGATCGCGAAGATGCAGACGAGGGCGGTTATACGCGCGGCTATCAAAGTAAATAAGTCTCACCCCGGTTGGAACATCGTTCCCGAGATAATGATACCGCTGGTTGGCGATATTAAGGAGCTGAAGTACGTTAAGAACGTCGTTGTTGCGACCGCGGACGAGGAGATTAAGGCTGCGGGAAGCAGCATGAAGTACGAGGTCGGCACTATGATCGAGATCCCGAGGGCGGCGCTTACCGCGGACGAGATCGCGAAGGAGGCGGAGTTCTTCTGCTTCGGCACCAACGACCTCACTCAGATGACCTACGGCTTCTCGCGCGACGACGCGGGCAAATTCCTGAATGCTTACTACGACGCGAAGATTTTCGAGAACGACCCGTTCGCGAAGCTCGATCAGACGGGCGTCGGCAAGCTTATGGAAATGGCTATCACGCTCGGCAAGAAGACCAGACCCGATATGCACGTCGGCATCTGCGGAGAGCACGGCGGCGATCCCTCGTCCGTTGAGTTCTGCCACAAGATTGGTCTGACCTACGTTTCTTGCTCGCCGTTCCGCGTTCCGATCGCGAGACTTGCGGCGGCGCAGGCAGCTATCGCGAATAAGAAGTAATTCACATTTGCGCATTAAATTTAAAGAATTGACCCCGAGTGAATCCCCCTTTTTCGCTCGGGGTTTCGGCTGCGGAAAGCTGTCAGCGCGGCGGCTCGGGCGGCTATCGCGAATAAGAAGTAATTCGCGTTCGCGCTTTAAATCCAAAGAATTGACCCCGAGTGAATCCCCCTTTTTCGCTCGGGGTTTCGGCTGCGGAAAGCGGTCGCGGCGGCTATCTCAGATAAGAAGTAATTCACATTCGCGCTTTAAATCCAAAGAATTAACCCCGAGCGAATCCCCCTTTTTCGCTCGGGGTTTCGGCTGCGGAAAGCGGTCGCGGCGGCTATCGCGAATAAGAAGTAATTCACATTCGCGCTTTAAATCCAAAACATTGACCCCGAGCGAATCCCCCTTTTTCGCTCGGGGTTTCGGCTGCGGAAAGCTGGCGGCGCGGCGCTCGGGCGGCTATCGCGAATAAGAAGTAATTCGCGTTCGCGCTTTAAATCCAAAGAATTGACCCCGAGCGAATCCCCCTTTTTCGCTCGGGGTTTCGGCTGCGGAAAGCTGGCGGCGCGGCGGCTCAGGCGGCTATCGCGAATAAGAAGTAATTCGCGTTCGCGCATTAAATTTAAAGCATTGACCCCGAGCGAATCCCCTTTTTCGCTCGGGGTTTCGGCTGCCTTAAATTCGCGGAAAGCGGCTTGATTTTTACGGGAATTTATGCTATAATATAAAATCAAGGAGGGACCGAAATGAACCTTTTCAAGAAGCTTAAAGCGCCGTGCGCCAAGTGCCCGTACAAGGCGGGCTTGATAAAGACCCTCGTGAACCCCTGCCCCGCTTGCCGCATGGACGGCTATCGGGCTTTCCGGGAGTTCACCGAGAGCAAATCGGACAAGCCCGAGTCCCCCGAAACGGACATTTCGGACTGACGGAAATTCGCCCCCGAGAGCTCGGGGGCGAATTGTCGGACGGCAAAAGGCGGAAGCCTTTGTATAATAAAAATGCCCTCGGACGATTGTCTGAGAACGCGTTCTGCTATACTATTATAATATGTTACAGCTCGAGCTCCGTTTCTTTGCCGTTTTTGAAACGAAAGACGACCTTGCCGCTTTGGTACGCCGTTATGCAGTCAACGAAATCGCACCAGAACTCCTCGTTCCATTCGCTGAGACGCGCCGCCCTGACGAAAAGCGACTTTATGCTGTGCTCGAAAAGGTTCGGCGACCTGCATATGCGCGCGCCCTTGTATTTGTGCCCGCACTGGAACACCGTTTTCTGATAGGGCGTGCCCGCGTGCCATGTTCTGGGACCGTACCAGCAGCCGCATTCGCCGCATTTTATTCTCGTGGAGAATATCGATAAGCCGCTGTAACGGCCGAGCTTCGTTTCTTTGAGCAGCTCCGCGCGGCGGCTTCTTTCGAGCTGTGCCTTGTCGAAAACGGGCGGGGGGATTATCGCTTCGTGGCTGCCTTTGACGTAATACTGCGGGACCTCGCCCTCGTTTTTCTTTTTCTTTTTGGTGAGGTAGTCGACCGTGAAAACCTTTTGCAGAAGCGCGTCGCCCTTGTATTTTTCGTTGCGCAGGATGCTGCGGACCGTGGAGACGCACCATTTGGGGCGGTTGTAGGGCGTTGAATAGCCCTGCCTTGTAAGATGACCCGCTATATAATAATCGGAGAAGCCTTGGAGGTAGAGACTGTATATCAGCCGCACTATCTCCGCTTCTCCGTCGTTTATCACCATGCCCGTATCGTAGCCGAGGAACCTGCTGTACGCGAGGCTGAACTTTCCGTCGGCAAAGCGCTTTCGGTGTCCCCATGTGACGTTTTCCGAAATGCTGCGGCTCTCCTCCTGCGCGAGACTGGACATTATCGTTATCAGAAGCTCGCCCTTGCTGTCGAGCGTGTGGATATTCTCTTTCTCGAAATAGACCTCTATGCCTCTGTCCTTTAGCGTCCGTATCGTCGAAAGGCAGTCCACGGTGTTGCGGGCGAAGCGGCTTACGGATTTTGTGATTATCAGGTCTATGCGCCCGTCGAGAGCGTCCCCGATCATTCTGTTGAAGCCGTCGCGGCGGCGCGTGTTTGTCGCGGTGATGCCCTCGTCCGTGTAGATGCCGACGAGCTCCCAATCGCAGCGGCTCGTTATGTAGCGCGTGTAATACTCTATCTGCGCGGCGTAGCTCGTCTGCTGCTCCTCGAACTCCGTGGAGACCCTCGCGTAGCCCGCGACCCTGCGCCTGAACGCGGCGGGGTTTATTTCGAGCGGCGTTTCCATGCGGGCGGGGATGACCGTTATTTTTCTCTCCTCCATTATAAGCACCTCCAGTTTATTATCAGCCGTCTTTTATCCGCGAGAGTAAATTCCAGAACGCTGCCGCGGGCGACCGATATTGCCGTTACGTTTTCGCGGAAGTCCTCCTCGTTGAATTCCTCTCTCCCCATTGCGAGCGCGCAGGCGTATTTCAGCTCGTCCTCGGGGATATCCTCTCCGCCGCACGCGCCGCAGCCGCACGTCTTTTTCAGCGAGCAGCGCCAACGGACCGTCTCCGTGCCGTTTTTGCTTGTGCGCTTGTGGCGGCGGTAATTTTTTCCGCACTGTCCGCAGCGTATCATGCTTGTAAAGCAGCTTGTTTCGACCGCGCCGCTGGCGAATATCCCGAGCTCGCGGCGGCGCTTTATTTCCTGCTGGACGCGCTCGAAAACGTCGGCGGAGATTATCGGCTCGTGCGAATTTTCGACAAAATATTGCGGCAGTTCGCCGCGGTTTTTACGTTTTCTGTGGGTGATGTGGTTTTCGATGTAGTACTTCTGGAGCATTGCGCTGCCCGTGTATTTCTCCTGCTTTAGTATTTTTCGTATCGCGTCCTTGGAGAAATGCTTGCCGCGGTATGATTTTATCCCCATTTCCTCGAGCTGCTTTTCGGTTTTCGCGGCGGTAAAGCCGTTCAGGTAGTTCTCGAATATCAGCCTGACGACGGCAGCCTCCTCGGGCACTATTTGCAGTTGACCGTTGACCGAACGATAGCCGTACAGCACAAAGGCGTTCATGCGCCCCGCCTCGAAGCCGCGGCGGATCCCCCACTTGACGTTTTCCGAGGTGCTGCGGCTCTCCTCCTGCGCGAACGACGTGAGCACAGTGAGCATGAGCTCCCCCGACGCGTCGAACGAGCTGAGGTTCTCGCGCTCGAAGCGCACCTCCACGCCTATGCTTTTCAGATGTCTGACCGTCTCGAGGAGCGTCACCGTGTTGCGCGCGAAACGCGATATCGACTTCGTGAGGATAATGTCGATCTTCCCCTGCTCGCAATCCTCCAACATTCGGGCAAAGCCCTTGCGGCGCTTTTCCGACGTTCCCGAGACGCCCTCGTCGGAATAAACGCCCGCGAATTCCCAATCGGGATTGCCGCGGATAAGTCCGCTGAAATAGCTTGTCTGGGCGGCAAGCGAGTTTACCATGCGCTCGTCCTCCGTTGAGACGCGCGCATACGCCGCTACGCGTTTTGTCCGCGCGGTAATTTTCGGCGTTACTATGCTGATTTTTGACATAATCAGTCCCCCTTTCTCCTTTATTATTACTTAATTTACATAATTTGTCAAGATAATTTTTAACACTTTTTGCCTCATGTGTGAAATATATTGTATACTTGCACAATTTCTTTGATTTTTGAGAGCGATTTTTGTGCAAAATTTTAGTTTGTTTTGCTAATTTTTGTGTTATTTTCAGTGATGACACAAGTACAACACAACATGAACGCGATTAACGCGTACAACAAGCT
>JAMPFE010000094.1 GCA_023664705.1 Lachnospiraceae bacterium
AGCGCGAGGGAATGCCGTTTCACGGCTTACACAGCTTCAGGCACTTCGCCGCAAGTTCTCTTATTTCGGCGGGTCTGGACGTAACAACCGTGTCGGGCGCTTTAGGGCATTGCAACAGCGGAACGACTTTAAATTGCTATTCCCATATGTTCCAAACGGCGCAGGCTCGTGTAGCCGAAGCGATGGACGGAGCGTTCGGGTTCTTGAAAGGCAAAGAGGGTGCGTAATGCCCCAAAAACGAAAATTTTTCGGATAGCGGACAAGTAGCGGACAAAATGCAAAATCGGGCAAAAAGAAAATCTCCGAACCGGCTCTGTGAGCCGATTCGGAGATCATATCGGTGGTGCGAGTGACGGGACTTGAATTGACTTTTCCGCTTTTTCCAACTTTGTGCAATTTCCGCAAAACCGCATTGCGAAGCGGCTTTACGGCACCTAAGAACATTCAACTTGTTCCAACTTTTTGTATTTTTTCGCAATTTTAATGGACAAAAAATGGACAGAAATTTCTCGTCCAAGTCCAAATACATCAACAGAATATTGATGGCTGCCTCTACATTTTCAATCAAAACAGTACGACAATATGGAGGTATCACCATGAATATTTTGGAAGGCTTATTTTTCGGAACACAAGTGCCGTTCGATGAGGTGGATGTGAATTGCCCCGAATATTACAAAGCGGGCGATAAGGCAGAGCAAGTTAAGACAAAGATACTCGAACGCAACCCCGAATTAGCGCAGCTTATGGAAGATTACCACAACGCGCAGATGGAGCAGATAAACATCGGCGCGTATCACCATTTTGCAGTCGGTTTTAAGGTCGGTGCGCAGCTTATGCTTGAAATGTTGAAAGAGCTTTGATCGCACAAACTCATAACACCGACAACTATTCTCCGCCGCTCAATTCAAGCGGCGGAGATTTTTGGTTATATCAGAGCAGCCCCAAATTCCTTGATAACATCTTCGCTGTCCTTGCCGGATATTGTTTTCCCCGTAGCGTCCTCTATTGCCTTTAAAAGCATTTTTGCGCGGCTGATGATGTGATTGTCAAAATCGTCTGCTCTAATGCTGGTGACATCGATCAAGTGCGACTTTAAGTATTCGTTAATCGTCTGTGTATCGGCTTGTCCATCGCTCTCTATCTTTTGCAGATACTTGCTTGGAGCTACTCCTCCTATTTCTCGGTTAGTCGAATAGGTGATCGGCGTCTTATTGATTACCGAGTTCCATTTGAGGTAGGGAAGCCCGTTCTTTTCACAATAGCTTTTCGGGAATATATGATGAATGTCGGGGTTTTCCGAATTGAATACCGCAAAATCCATTTCCCTGCCGCTGATAAAATCCTTGCAGTGATTTTTTAATATCAATGCCATTATGCCCTTATATGCTGCAGACTGCCGTGATTGCAAAGACAGCAGTCTTATCGGATTGAAATAGCAGTCTTGGATCGTTTTGGGAACAGCCTTATCGTCCTTGACCCATTCCATAACTCCAACGACATCATAAACATATCGTGTTTCATTTGCGCTGCCGTACAATTCACCGAAAACTCCGCACCAATACCATTGCCTGATCTTATTTCTGATAACTGTGGAATTGAACCGATTGCCCTCGCCGAGAAAGCGTACACAGAACCGCTAACGGAATAAGCTGTGTGGAATAAGGCAAGTCCTTACGCAGGAATATCCGTTCCTCTCCAAGAAATTTCTCAGCCTCAACAAAGCCCTCGGACAACTTATCGGCATAAAGCTTGTATTCGTCTAACGTTAAATTCAGAACGTCCTTCTTCTTACAGCTTACCGTCCCGCCCTTCTTATAAGACGAGAGCAGCGTACAAGCCGTCAGAAAGTCCGTCGCGGTTATGATAGGTAGAAGGCTTCCCGAAAAATAATCCTTTTGCCGCTTTTCCCAATCCGTTCTCAATTCAAAATCGTCCATAGCAAAAACAGCGGTAACAAGCTCGAAAACCGTCAAGGACACGCCGCCCGTATTCACATTTTCAAAGACTTGACAAACTGCTTCTTTGGGCGTTTCCTTGCCGAGCGTAATAATTGGGATCTTGTATTCCATAGTTTGTATAATAACATTTGTACTAAAATCGGTAAACTCATCGCTGATTTTCGGGTCGTGTTCGTAGAATTTATAGTATTCATTCTGCCATTTTTGAGTCTCGGGATAGTTTAAGATTATATTCAAAGGAAATACCTTCTTTTCAAATTCCTTTGTTCTGTCCGATAAGTCCAGATCAATATCACGACCGAAGTTTGAAGTGACTATCCTGCTTTCGGGCACGGAGAAAACCGCTTCAGCCCTATCGCAAGACGGATCTAAAGCCTTTTCAATGTCAATGTAATAGAAGCGCAGAATATCCTGATTTTTTTCGTTCTTAGTTTCTACGGGAGCCGTACTGTAAAGCGCAGAATAGATCGATGTCATTCTCTGCTGCCCGTCAAGAATAAGCTCGGAAGGAACGACATCTTCATTCTTAGGTGCGCTTTTTACTTCCCGGTATTTAAAACGAACGCTGTCGTTTCCGTATTCCAAAAACATTGCCGTACCGATTGGGAAGTTGCAGGTTATGCTGGCAATGAGGTTGCGAATGCGATCATCATCCCAAACCCAGTCGCGCTGAAAGTCGGGAAGTTTAGTTCTTCCGGTGTGGATAGCTGCCATCAGGTCTCTAATTGATTTGTCATTGGTCTGCATAATAATTCTCCTTAATTTGCATATTTTTTAAAGTTCTCGGCTTGCTCGAGAACCTCTTTGTAAACGTCGTCAATCGTTACGGGCGGATAGTCAAACTCATCAAGCAAGAGGATCAAGTCAACTTGAAGATTCGCCTTAATATCCTCTCGTGTTGCCCAATCGGTATACCGCGCCTTATCGTCAACGATCAGCTTTATCCTTTTGGATAGCTCGACCATTTTATCATCGGGATATTCAAATTCGTATTTTTTCGCAACCGAACTTAAAATATCGTAAAATGCCTTTTCTTCAAAATCAATTCCCATTTCTTTGAAGGAATTTTTATCGGCTTTTAATTCCGTCAGCAGATTTGCGAGCTGTTCCGCAACGTCGTCCAACACCTCGTTGGCATAAGCCTCGTCTCTTCGGCGGTTGTTGTATTCGTCAACGACGTGTTTAAGCCTATCGGCGAATTCTAAGGCTTTGATTTTGTTGACCTTTTTATATTCGTCTATTGCCTGAGTCAGCAGCCTTTGAAGTATCTTGATTTTGGTATTCGGCAGCTTTATGGCATTGATCTTATTCATATATTCATCGCTGAATATATCGACCTCGATATGTTTTCCCGATTCAAACAGTTCCTCGATCCCGTCCGATTGGATCGCGCCCTCGATAAGCTGCCGCACACGGGCGTTCATCTGAGAAATATCGGGAGCGTCGCCCTTAGTCAGCTTGAACAAAACAGAACGTACCGCAAGATAAAAGTGGATATAGTCGCGATCCTTATCGGTGAATTTTTCGCTGGAGTTGCACAAATTAAACGCCTGCTTCATTCTTTTGACGGCAGCCATAAATCTTGTTTCCAATTCATTCGACAACTGCACATACTCGACCGCTCGATTGATACAAGCAAGCTGTTCTTTGGGCGTTCCGTTAAAGAAGTCGCTGCTGTTAAAGACGTGAAACATCTGCGCAAGCACTTCCAACTGATCTTTTACGATAGTGATGGACTGCTCTATGCCCTCAAATTCCTCGCACTCGAAATCGGTGTATTTCTTCAAGGCGATATTCATATTCTTTTTGATGCCGATATAATCCACGATCAGCCCCTTTTCTTTGCCCTCGTATACCCTGTTTACGCGGGAGATCGTCTGAATAAGCGTATGCTGCTGTATTGGCTTATCAATGTAGATCGTATCCAACGCCGGAACATCGAATCCCGTAAGCCACATATCAACGACAATGGCTATCTTGAAATTCGACTTGACATTCTTGAACTGCCGATCAAGCTCTTTACGGTCGTCCTTTGTTCCGAGCATTTCAAACAGTTCTTTGCTGTCATCTTTGTTCCGCGTCATAACGAGCTTTATCATTTCAATCGGCTTAAGCTCTTTCTTGTCCTTTTCGGTAAGGTAGGTATTTTCGGAGCAAACCTTTTTCTCAGCCCATTCGGGACGCATATCAACTATTATCTTATAAAAACGGTAGGCAATGTTTCTGTTTGAGCATACAAACATAGCTTTGCCGGCAACGGTAGCCCCCTCGGCAACTCTCGCTTCATAATGCGCAATAAAATCCTCGGCAACAGAACGCAGTCTGTCGGGATCGCCAATAATAACATCGAGTTTGGCTACTGCCTTTTGGCTTTCCTCTATCTGATGCTCGTTTGAGCCTTCTTCGGCGCATTTGTCGTAATATTCTTCAATTTCCTTTACCTTGTCTTGATTAAGCGTAACCTTAGCCGCTCTGCCGTCATATACGAGATTGACGGTGATTCCGTCCGCAACGGCTTCGGTCATAGTGTATGAATCCACGACCGCGCCAAATACGGCAATTGTCGCGTCTATAGGCGTTCCGGTAAATCCCACATATGTAGCGTTCGGAAGCGAATCATGGAGATATTTTGCAAATCCGTAAGTTTTGTTGACGCTTTCGGCAGTCACTCTGATCTTTTGGTCAAGACCGACCTGACTTCTGTGCGCCTCGTCCGAGATACAGATCACATTTGCGCGGTCTGTAAGCAGTTTTATGTCCTCCGTGAATTTCTGTATGGTGGTAAGGTATACTCCGCCGCTGGTTCTGCCTTGCAGCTTTTCGCGCAGTTCCTCACGGGACTCTATGCTGACTACGGTTTCATCTCCGATATAACGCTTTGCCGATAAAAACAGCTTTGACATCTGATCGTCAAGGTCGGTTCTGTCCGTGATGACTAAAATAGTCGGGCTGTGCAGTGATTTGGATTTCATAAGCATACGGGTAAGGAACAGCATAGTGTAGCTTTTTCCGCAGCCGGTTGCTCCGAAATACGTGCCGCCTTTCCCGTCGCCGTTCGGGCGCAGGTGCAGCTTGATATTTTCCAAAAGCTTGCTTGCCGCAAAAAATTGCGGATAGCGGCAAACGATTTTCAAGTCCTTATCGGAGTTATCGGGGAAGAATATAAAATGCCTTATGATATTGACGATCCGCTCTTTGGCGAACAATCCTTTTATCATGGTCAGCAGCGAATCAATGCCGTCAAGCTCTTTATCCGTTGATTCGATCTTTCTCCACGAATAGAAAAAATCATACGGCGAGAACATCGAGCCGTATTTTGAGTTCGCTCCATCGCTTATCACCAAAAAAGCATTGTATTTAAGCAGTTCGGGAATATCTCGGCGATAACGCACCGTAAGCTGCGTGTATGCGTCCATAATGGTTGCGTCCTCACGCACTGCGCTTTTAAATTCAAATACAACAACGGGAATGCCATTGATAAATACAACGGCATCGGGAATGCGAAGCTGATTGTTTACACCAACGATCTCGAATTGATTAACGATTTTGAAGATATTATTTTCGGGATTCTCAAAATCTATAAGGTTAATATGAAGGTCTTTTTGCGTTCTGTCCTCGCGGTTGAACGTAAATCCGTTGCAAATACGCTTCGTATAAATATCCTTGTTAGCCTCGTACAGCGTTCCCGAAAAGCTGCGAAGGTCAAGGATTATGCTGTCGATCTCGCTGTCGGTGAGGTTTTCGCTTTCATAGGCTTTCCGCAGATATGCCCGAAGGTCGTCGCAAAGCAGCACCTCGGAGCGTTCGCGGCTGATGTCATTGCCGCTGACATATATGTAATTCTCGTCTTGGAACAGATCCATAATTGCCATTTCCAAAGCGTGTTCGTCAAAGTTGGACATAATTTATTCCTCCTTGTCTGTGAGATTAGCTACTGTTTCAATAAACATATTTCGTTTCTTTTCCCATCGGTTATCAGGAACAGAAATGCCAAATTCCTCAGTAATAATTTTTTTAAGTTCACCTAATCCCATTTTTACATCGTCAATTTTGCCATCAAGCTTTAATGCAATTTTAGTAGGATTAACAGCACCCTTAATATCCGGAAAATCAAAGCCAGGTAATAGTATTGTTGAGTATTTTTTTTGAAGAGCCCATGCTGCTCCCATTTCATTTAAGCAAGCGGCACTTTTGTAATAATTCTGTGAAAGAATAAAAATGACATGAATATCATAGCCGGTGAACAAATTCCTCAAATATTCATATATGTCGTTATCTAATGGGATATGATAATCCGGCACTGATGAACAGAACATCGTATTGTTATTAAGCCCGATATCTGCCAAAAGTTCAACTAATGGTTCCACATACTTCAAGTCAGCCGAGGAATGACTAATAAATAACATAGGTTTTTTCATAGCGTGAGTTCCTCCAATTTCATTTATGCAGTCAGGATAATACTTGCCTGATGAATCTAATATTAGTTGCAATGAAGTTTTTAGCGTTACAAAAGCTTGTCTCTCATTTGTGTGCTTCCCATTAAATTTGTTAATTACCCCATTAGGATTAATAATATTCCATACATATTCGTCTTTAGTTCTGTCATATATGTCTTGTAGTTCAAATTTGACTGCCTCAAGCCATTCCGTGAATTCAAGATCATCATATATAAACTCAATTTTTCCTCCATACAAAGAATCATGCAAGGAAAATTTAGACTCAATGTAATTACTTCTGTCAATCAAGGTTTCTAAATCCTTTTTCATATGTGTTCCTCCTTAAAAAGAGATTTGAATTTTGCTTATGGCTGGAAAATGATGGCTAAATGATTATTT
>JAMPFE010000095.1 GCA_023664705.1 Lachnospiraceae bacterium
AAGGGATTGTCCTTTATTGATGTTGAAACAATTTTGAGCGGTAAGAAATATAGAAGATGTGTAAATTTTGTATGTTCCAAACATATTGAAAAAGGAAAACAAACAAGACCGATAGAAAAGATTATCGTTTCTAAACAGCCTTGCCAATATTGCAACCATTCATAATTAAAAGAAACATTTAGGGATGAGATGAATATTCTTAATCCTAATATTGAAATATTATCGGAGTATGAAAGCAATGATACAAAAGTAAAATGTAAATGCAAGGTTGACGGATATGAATGGGAGGCTCTCGCCAGAGCGTTGTTGGCGGGCGAGGGATGTAAAATATGCGGACATAAAAGAGTTTGGGAAACTCGTGGTAGGAAAACAACGGAAATTTTGCAAAGAGAAATGTGTGCTGTTAATGAAAATATTAAGATTGTGGGAGAATATAAGGGCGCTCACATTCCAATAAAGTGTAGATGTGAATTACATAATTGCGAGTGGATCGCCAATCCTTCAAATCTTTTAAACAGGAATACAAATTGCCCCGAATGTGCAAAAACGCATATGAGAGATTTAGAAGCAATGTCTAACGAAGAATTTTTAAGGCGATTAGAGGAAACAAATCAAAATATAGAGCCTCTTGATTGTTATGTTAATGCACATACAAAATTACGTTTCAAGTGTAAAGTTCACAATTGTATTTTTGTAACGACACCAAGAACTTTTTTGTATAAGAGTGGCAGAGGTTGTCCGTACTGTAGTCAATCACAAGGTGAAAAGAAAATGATTAAAATTCTTGAAGACAAGGGCTTTAATATTAAGCAGCAGAAAACTTTTAATGATTGTAGGTACATTGAAATGTTGCGATTTGACGGTTATGATATTGACAACAATATTGCATATGAATATCAAGGACAGCAGCATTATCAACCTGTGGATTTTGCGGGCAAAGGTTTAGAATGGGCAAAGGAACAGTATGAAATTATTCATAAACGTGACTTGGTAAAAGTAGAATATTGTAAGAAAAACAATATTCCTCTTATTGAAATTCCCTATTGGGAATTTGACAATATGGAAGAATTTTTAAATGGCGAAATAGCCAAATATATGTAAGAAAAATTTTATAAGCAATAATAAGTCGGGGTTGCGACCGATTTAAAATATTTATGAGTTAGTATGCGTATACGTGGGTATGACGAAGAAACCGAGGAATATATCGGAGACGTTGAAGAACTATCGGGTAAAATTGCAGACCTCACTAAGACTGCAAGCAAACCCGGCGGTATCAGTCTCTTTACCGATGCTAACAAAACTACATATAAGTCTACCTATCAATTACTAAAAGAGATAGCCGAGATTTATGACGATCTTACAGATAAGCAGCAAGCCGGGCTGCTTGAGGCACTTGCCGGAAAGAGACAAGGACAGATAGTAGCGGCTACGATTAAAAATTTCGACGCTGCCGAGGAAGCGCTTAGGAATATGGCAAATTCCGCGGGCAATGCCGAAGCGGAAATGGAAGTTATTCGCGACAGCGCGGAATATGCTATGAACGAGTTTAAGGAGACGTTTACCTCTTTGGCTCAAAATTCCGTTAGCAGGAACGGACTAAAAGGCCTTATCAAAGCGGGTACTAATATCCTTGGTATCGTTAATAATATTGTTGAAAAAATCGGGCTTATACCTGCTATTCTTACTACTATCGTAGGAATCACCGCATCTAAGAATATAACAAACGGCGGTTTTTTTGGACTGGGGTACGATGTGACCACGGGGAAAAGCAGCTTGAATTTTCTGGGCGCTAAAGTCGGCAGGGGATGGACGGAAAATTACAAGGCGCAGAAAGCGGATATGATGTCCGCAAAGCAAACGCTTAGTACGCTGTATGCGGAGATGAGAAACGGTAACGTTGAATCCGCAGCTTTTAAAAAGGCGTTTACTGCTGCAATGAGCAGCGGCAGTGATGCAGTCCGCGGGTTTGCGGAAAAGGCAAAAGCGGGCACTGCGACCGTGACCGATTTTAACGCTGCTATGGGCAGTGTGTCGAAATCGGCTAAATTGGCGGCTGTTGGTGTGAAGGTGCTTAATACGGCGGTTTCTATGCTTATTTCCATGGGTATAAGTTGGGCGATAAATAAAATCATTGAGGTTATTGATAACGCCGTTCATTCTATGGAGAATCACCTCTCTAAACTTGAAGAATTGAGCGGGGAAATAAGCAGTCTCGAATCGGAAATAAAAAATATTAACAGTGAACTTTCAACTACCAAACTGAAAATTTCCGACTTGGAAAAGCTGCCGAAATTAACGTTTTTGCAAAAGGAAGAATTAGAAGAACTAAAGCGTTATAACGACGAACTTGAGCGGCAGAAGAAGATAGCCGAGGCTAAAGCCGAAGCGGATAAAGTCGAGAGAAACGAGGAAGCGAAAAAAACGTTTGGAGATATGTCGGGCGGCGGCGCTCCGGGAACAAATTTTGTCAATTGGCTGCAAGGGAACACTATTGGCAGACAAGTTGCGGAGATCGAAAAATATAAGAGAGTGCTTGACGCGATAGATGAAATAAAAAATTACGAAGAATACGAACAGCATCCCGAGTGGTATGAGGAACAGCTTTCCGAGTTTGAAGCCGGGCTTGACGATGTAAAGTCAAATATTCTCGGCGCTTATGGAACTTGGAATAAGTTGATAGCGGATCTTGACCCCGATGATCCTCAGAACAAAGAGGCTATCGCTCTTTTACAGAGCTTAATAGATGAATGGGAGATACTCTCGGGCAAGATCGAGAATACTTTTAAGGGAGTTTATAACGCTCCGCAGTTTGCGACCGTTAAAAAGTATCTTGACGACCTTGCGGAAAAAGGCGAACTTACGGTAGAAAAATACAACTCTCTTACGGAAAAAGACGTTGAGGGTATAGATCGATTCAGAAAAGCGTGTGAGAATGTTAAGGACTTGACGGTAGAAGGCGTTGTTGAATCTATTGTTGAAGAGGTGAAAGACCTTGATGATGGAGCGGGGAATGCGAAAAATTCCGTTCTTGACATTGCGGATGCTTTTGACAAGCTTACGGGAGCCATTGATGAGGCAGCCGATAAGCAGGAAAAACTGGTTGACGCGTTTAAGAAAACTCGGCTCGGGTTATCGCTCACTATCGACGAGGTTTATGAACTTCTTAAAACAATGCCCGAACTCGCTCAATACCTTAGTCCTACGGAGGACGGCGGGTTTACCATATCTGATGAGGGCTTTAAGGCTTTAAGCGACGCTAACAGAGAAAATATCGCCAAAACTACCAAGGAACAGGCGGAACAGATAAAGGACGAAATAGAACTGCTTGAGAAAAAAGCTGAACTTGAACGGCAGATCGAGGAAGAGAAAAAACGGCTGGAATTACAGAATGCGATCGACGGATTTAACGCGTCAAAAGATGATTCGCAAAACGCTCCGTTCGGTCGGGACTACTCGATGTGGAATGGTGCCGATATTACATCCGAAAAACTGGAAGAGTTACAGAAACAATACGAGGAAACGGCTAAAAGTTGTCAGGATATAAACGAGACTACCGAAGAACTGCAAGCGCAGTATGAGGCTTACGGGTATATTCTGCAATTTGTCAACGAAGAGTTTGACGCGCATAAGGCGAAAATAGACGGACTTAACGAGGCTTACGAGATAGCGGAAGAACAAATTGAGGATTATAACAAAGAAATTTCAACGATAGACAGCGCTATAAAGAAGCTTAACGAGGGAAGATCTCTTACCTATGAGGAAATGAACTCGCTTATTGCGATAAGTCCAATACTCGAAGACAGTTTTAAGGATCAAGATGGCGAGTATACTATCATTATCGACCTTTTGAAAGAACTGCGCGAGCAGAGTCTTAAAACACGAAACGATTATATTGACGACCGTTTGGTAGAGGCGAAAGCGCAGCATGACGCTGCCGAGGAAACTATAAAATCTGTTCGTGCAATGATAGCCAATGTCTCCGCTATGGGAACGGGCGGTGCCGCGGGAGTATCTGCCGCGCTGGCTGAACTTAATGAAAAACTTGCGGACGCGGTAGAACAAAGCGAAGTAACAAGTGAGATTATCAATATGCTTGAGGGTTGGCAGCGGGGAGTACCGAGCGGCGATTCGAGCAGCGACTTGTCTAAGGAACTACAGAATCAAATCGACTACTACAAGAATATTCTGGACGCTATCGGTATCGTCAAAGATAAATATTCCGAATCCATTGATGATGAGATAAAGGCGTTGGAGGACGGCAAGGACGCACTGAAAGACGCTAACGACGAGAGA
Source organism: Lachnospiraceae bacterium (assembly GCA_023664705.1). Taxonomy (GTDB): domain Bacteria; phylum Bacillota; class Clostridia; order Oscillospirales; family Ruminococcaceae; genus CAG-115. The sequence goes on from JAMPFE010000095.1 coordinate 4,294, forward strand.
CAGCGTGAGCTTGACCTTATAGAGGCGCGTAACAATCTTGAAAACGCCAAAAAGCGCAAGGTGTACGTATATACCGAGGGCGAGGGCTTTAAACAAGTCCAAGACAAAGCCGCTGTTAAGGAAGCGGAAGAGGAATACCGCGACGCTATTACCGATATTCAGGAAGCCGAGATAGACAAGGCTATCGATGAACTGGAAAAGCAAAAAGAGGCGCTTGAAGAGAATACCAAGGCGTTGACCGAGTTGGAACAGAATATTCAGGACGCGATTACCGTAAACAAGGCAATGGATGCACTGGGGCTTACAGACCAATCGGAACTGCTGAATTTGCCCGATGATGTTAAGCAAAGCATTGTTGACGGGTTTGTGGACGCTATGGTTAAAAAGGATAATGAGGATAATAAGAATAACAATAGTAAAATATCTTCAACGTTAAACGAATTTGAGCGAAAGATGCAAAAGCAATTTGGTGTTGGCAACGTTGATCTTACAGCAAGACCGAAAGTTGTATTAGATGATGGCTCTGTCGCAACCGTAATGTCTCAATGGGAAAGTATATGGCAAGGCAGTGAAGAAGACGGAAAGTATGTTGCTGTTCATTACACGCCTATTCTTGAGGACGGTACCATACTTACGGACAAAGAACTTGCCGACTATATACATAATATTCTTGAGGGTGCTGAGAATATTCTGTCAGCGGACTCAAAGGCAAACGGCGGCAAAGGAATTGTATTAAAAGTTGATGCTGGCGTCAATTTATCCGAAAACGATGTGGCAAGTATGTCCGGGGCATTTGATAATTGGACGGATAATGCAAAAAAAATAGCCGAAATCCAAAATCAATGGGATATTGACTTACATAAAATTCAAGAAGAATGGTGCGAACTTTCTGAAAAAATCAGTGATACAAATGATGGAACTAATAAGGAAAATCTGGAGCATATAGCGGTAACGGTAGATGATATTCTTGCGGACTTGGGGTCTAAGAAAACGTTGGCTGATTTGTCTCCCGATGTGCTTGATAATGTTAAACAAGCGGCTTATAAGAATGTGGTTAAGGATTTTGTAGACACGCTGCAAGCTCATACCGATAATATGGTTAATAATGTATCTTATAATAATTCGCCAACTCTCAATGCTACTTTCAATATATATGATGCAAAAGACCCTGAAGCTGTAAAAGAAGCAGTTCACGAAGAACTGAATAATTTCCTTATAGAATATAATAATTCCATAAAATAAAGCGAGGTGATTATGTGGCTATTACTATACTTGACGAACATTTGGAACTTGGGCAGGTAAAGACGATAACGTCTGATTTCGGGAGAGTTATCGACTATGTGGAATTACTGTTCTCTAACACGACTAAGGCTGAATTTAAACCGAATGATAGCAGAACGGGATTGGTTTTTTCTGTGAGTGACAGTAATCTTGACTTGCCCGAAATGGTATGCGAATTGAACCGTGATACTATTCGCAATCTTATAGTGTCTTTGAAGAACATTTACAATCAACTGGAATTGGAAAGTGTTAAGGACACGTCCGAGAACGATGACGGTAAAGACAAAAATAAAACGTCTTGCGGGATTTGTTCTCAAAAACGCAAATTTTGAACATTGATATAATACTGCGAGTGCCGTTCTGTATTTGCAGTTCGGCACTTGTGATAGTTTAAGGGAGGGATTTCTATGAAATTTTTGGAACGTACCGTTATTGAAAATAACATTATAACTTACAATCTCAAGGCGGAATATAACGATCCGCCTACTTCCGAAGAGGAACAGGAAATAGAGACTTTGCACGATTATATTCGTAAGGTGAAATTTACCGATATTAATTTTACCGCGAATATTGATATGAGTACGGGTATGCCTATCGCGGTCGCGGATAGTGCCGTGACTGTGGACGATGGCGATACGGACGATACTGCGGACGGCGGACTTGTTAGGGTTTCCGTGGGTGCGGTCACGCCGAGAGAGTATGTCGTTGATGATGAGCTCGATATTGAGTTTTCTATTGACGTGTCTCGTATTTTTGACGGCGAGGTCAATGATACTCTTACATCGAAAATCCTTGTGGGGCAGGCGAAAATCGCGGTGTTCGCTTTCAGAGTTAAGGAGAAGATATCCGAGATTTTGCAGCAGATGAGAGACGAGGACAACGATTTTGAGGGTGTAAACGAGACTGTGCTGTAAGTAAACTAGAATTGATAAGGCAAACACCGGCAAGTTTGTTTCTTGCCGGTGTGATAACCTTATTTATAATAACTTACATTAACTTTATAAGATACAATGTCGAAAACATCTCCAAACATTACGTCGTCTATATTAAAACTTCGATACGTTCTTTGTCCGGATTTTAATAACATTGATTCCGGATATGCCGCTGCATTTAACATAATGCCTTCGTCGTTGTAATACACGATTGAAGCTTTTATATCTTCTTCTTTGAAAGTGGTTTTGCCGGTATTCTCAAACCCTATT
>JAMPFE010000096.1 GCA_023664705.1 Lachnospiraceae bacterium
AAATTTTCATTCATAACGTACCTCCTGAATTTAACCGCTTGGGTTATTTGTTTGATGTTATTATACCATATTACAACTAACTTTGTCAATATATTTTTCCCAAAAAATCGCACAAAAATTCAAATTTCTTACAATGGTTATGCCGTGAACACTTTTCTAAAAAACAGGGGGGGTAGGATAATTTATTTTGCTTTTCGGAAAATTTTTTCCGACCGAAAAAATTTTGAGCTCATGCGGAAAATCGGCTTATGCAGATTGTGCATAAGCCGAAAATCATTTTACCACAATTTAAGAGACAACTCGCCGTTCTCCGTTTCCTCATAACCGTTGGGCGTATCCCACTCTCCGCTTGAATACTCGTTCAGTAAAGCGACGTCTATGATTTTAGTCGAACAGGACTGCGGACACTTAGTCAACAACCACTCGTCGCGGTTTTTCTCGCTGTCGAATATCAGAACATAATCGGAACGTCCGTCCTCGCACAAGACAAACTGCTTTGCGGGGAATAAGTCCTTTAATACCGTGCGAAAAGTCGTTAGCAGTTCATCAATCGTCTCATCGGCGCACTGCTCGCTTACGCTGTCTATAAGACTTTTGAAGCCCATAACCACTTCTTTAATGTTTGTGTTGTTCATCATATTGACCTCCATATTCTTAATCTGCACAATATATTGCGCTCGATTCACCGTATTTCATATTATACACCATTAATGAATGTTTGTCAAGGGGTTTTGGAAAATTTTTTCTTTTTATGGGATTTTTCCCATTCCTTAGCGCTTACCCGCGATACGGTGATTTCCTTTACCCCTAAGTCCCCAGCTGCAACTACGGCTGCATAACCGTCCAGAACGGTATTGTGTTTGTCCACTATTATATTTTTCCCGAAAGACCTTTCAACCTTGTATCGCTCTATGCACCCGTTGATTTTTTCCTCTCGGGGACGCGTCCAGCCTTCGGGGGCTTTTATATCGGAGGTGTTCATTTTAACGATAAATGGCAATCGCTTAAAAAATGCATTGCGCGATTTGTCGGGAACTACTACCGCTTTGACTTGCTCAATATGATTCATAAGAGCTGTTATGTAGGCGTTATAGCCCGATACGAGAGCGTATCTGTGCTCGTCTACCCGTCGGATTATCAGAACGGGGTCTGCGGAAAGGTTATTTACCGCATCGCCGTTGACTAACCCCTTTACGTGTACATTCTCCGTTAAGAATATGCGGTCGAATGGGAGAGTCAATGTTTCCGCTTTGTGAGCGGTTCTGAACTCGTTAATGAGCATTGTGTTTTCCTCCTATTATTCGGACAAGTCCAAAGTGGACACGTCAATTTTGGCTTTCTCAAACAATTGTGTAAGGACTATGTGCGACTTGTTGCAGATAGCGGCTACTACCTTATAAACGTATATCCATTCGTCGTCTCTGATGTACGAAATCAGTGGGTGCTTTGTTTTCCTTAATTTCGCACGACCCTTGAGGCTTATTGAGTATTTATACAATAATTCGCGATACACAAGATTGAACGTATCGGAAAACCCTTTGTGCAAACTGCCCGCGAGAACACGGACAAGTCTGTTTGCGGTGGCTCTATCCGTCCATTTGAGCACATCGGTCGCCAGAACTTCATTTTCAAGGACAAGGTTACTGTTCTGTTCTGCGATTTTTTGGTTATCCTTGTGTAATTCTTTATTTAGGTTGACGGTATTGGCAAGTTCGTCCGACAACTCGTTGTTACGCTGCTCCAGTCTGTTTATAAAACGCTTGTTCAGTTCGTCTTGCTTGTTTGCCGCAGTCAATACTCCTACAATGTCGCGTTTACGGAACGCTCTCATCATATCCATAATGATAGTTTCTTCTTCGTCAATCTCGGCTACACGCTGCTCGGTAGTCGCGTGTTCAAACACGTTAAGCAACTGTGTACGTATCTCCTTTGCTATGCGGCTGTCACGGAGCAACATTCCCATTCGGAGAACGGCACGTTTGGGGAAGCATTTTACGCCTTTGTTATTGATTGCTACTATAGTGCCGTCGGGGAAAGTGAGTTCGAGAAAACCGCGTCGTTGAGCCATCTTTAGGTCGGTTGAATTTAAACCGACCAAACTTTTGAAGTCGCTCAACTGCTTAAAATGCACACCGTCATTATCAAACTCGTCCTTATTGTACTTGTATTGGCTTTTGATAGTCTCATAAGGTACCTCATAATAATCCGCCACTTGCTGTACCGTCATACACTCCATTTCGGGTATCAGCAGCAACTGCTTAACCTTATCCAATACCTCAATCCTGTCCGACATCTTGTCGCGGAGTTCCTTGCTATCGAGAATACTTTCATCCGTGATCGCCGCTGTAGTTCCCGTATTGATTGTGTTAGTCATAATGACCTACCTTTCCGTCGGGTTTACCGACTGTCTTTGATTTTGTGTCTATTAACTTGCTAGATAGTTTGGAATGTCCAATACCTTAGCAATTGTTTTCGCTAACTCATCAGAACACTTTGTTTTTCTGAACACCGTGTCAATGGAGTGTATAGAATAGCCTGTTGCTTTGGCTAAGTCCCTACGTTTCCAATCACGCAAGCTCATTTGTTTCTTGACTTCCGCTTTGAACAGCGGATAATTTACTATCATAGTATCATCACCCCTTTCAATACTTACAAAAAGCCGTATTATCCACATTGTTCAAACTCCCGCTCTTTCTCACTCTACCGTACCTTTGTTGTTGATTTTTGAAGGTCGGTATGGTATAATGAGGAAAGAGGGGAGGTGACCAAATGGACAATAGAGATACTGCATTACAACTTACATTACACGCAATGGACAATAGTCTTATTGACACAAAATCCTGCACACAAGATCAAGAAGAACCTTCCGGCAGCGAAGCGAGATGTAATGCTGAAAAAATCGTTGAGTTTTACAACTATATAATTGAGTTGCTCAACAATATGGAAGAAGAGCAGCAAACGCAAGAGCAATATTAGAATCCTTATCATAATCGTATTTGCTTGCTTTTTCCAGAGCCTTTAATTGATTTTCCACAATTTTTTGAATTCTGGGGTCATTTTTTGTTTTCTGCTGGTCTTGCAGTTCTTTTGCGAGGTCGGCAATTTCTTTCGGCTCAATGTCGATCGTAATTTTCATACTATCACTTCCTTTCATTTTTGTACCGATTAGGTGCACTATTTCAATTCGCACAATGCAATTACATAAGCAATACCTACTTTGTGCGGCGTTCTTCTTCACTGCCGCCGTCACTACCGGTTTCTTATATCTACCTCACCGCGAGTTTACGCCCACGGCAGGGCGGCGTTGAACCTGCAACCCTAAATATGCACAAAAGTTATTTCTTAATTTTGTATGCCAGTGCATACAAAATTTCTTGACAAATTTCCCCTAATGTTGTATAATATTACTAGGGTAAGTGAATATGATACGCCATTCTGGGGCGGGCTTTGCCATACCCGTATGCCATTTATCAGGCATAATCAAGTCAACACCTTTCTTGACGATTAGGAGGTGATTGGCTTGAAAAAGCAACATTGCTTTCTGGTTTATGTGCGTGCATATAGACGTGTGAGATTTGGAAACATTGAACACGTTCGCGCACACTACCGCTCATTCCCTCGCAGATAAGGATGAGTTGGCAGCCGCTCCGTCAAGGGCTGCGAGGTGTTGACTTGATTATGCTTGATAAATAAATTTAATACTACATTGCCTATGTGGCAATAATCAAACTGACACCGTTCTCGCGCATGAGGAGGTGATTAGTATGAACATACATCATCCAACCAGAATGGTTTATGTGCACGCTTACAATCGCGTAAGATACGGTAATATCGAACGTGTCCGTGCACACTATCGCTCATACCCTCGCAGGTAGGGGTGAATTGGTAGCCATAGAGCCGAGAACTGCGAGGTGTCAGTTTGATTATGCCTGATATTAAATGCTTTTGAAAAGCATATTGATTAACTACATTTCTTATTATATCACGACAGATAGTGATTGTCAAGATAAAATTTCTATATATCGTGATATTTGTAGAACTGAACAAAATTATTTAACAAAGAGGTGAAATATTATGTATATTACACAGGGTGTTTCTAATAGAATTAAGACACGGGCAAAAGAAATAAACGTAACTCTAAAAGTCGTGTTATCTGATGCGGGACTTGGAATAAACATAGTATCTCAACTTGCTAAAGGAACTGAGATTTCGGCATTTAATCTTGCCAAAATTGCAGACCGTCTTGATTGTTCCGTTGATTACTTGCTTGGCAGAACGGATAACCCCAATTCGCATAATATACCTGCTGATAGTTCCGAAAACTCGTCTAATGACCAGATTTCGGCGATTATCGGCATATGTAAACAGCTTAACGCAGTTGATTTGGCTAAGGTGCTTATATATGCGGACGAGATACGGAAAGGGGGATAAAGGAGAATAATATGTGGTTTTATATTTTGATTTTTGTGGGAATGTTTTTGTTTGAAAAATATCGTGATATATTCCCATCGGACAGACAGAAACAAATTATGCGCGAACAGCAAACGATGCGGCAGAATCTTGACAAATATTGGGATGATTACTATCGTCTCCATAATATCAAGCGTAAATAAGGGAGTTTCTTATGTGCTACGACAATAAAAGAACATCGGACTTTATATGCACCTTTGATAGCAGTTTCGGTGAAGGAGCGTTCAAACTTTTGGGTTTATATGAGAAACTCGACTCTTTTGATAAGGGCAGAGTTATCGGCGGCATTGAGGAAATGCTTAAAAACTCAAAATATTCACAGAAGGATAATAACGGCGGCGAGTGACCGCCGTTTACTTTATTGTAAGTAGCGATTGCGTTAGTTGCGCAATACCGCTAACTACGGTTTTGTTATGCCGTTTTCGTTGCGTACTGTTTGCGCAGGGTTTCGGCAATGAATATCTGCCCCTTACCCGTAACATAAGTCTTAGTTGCTACTTGCTGTCCGTATGGCGTAGAGTAAGTCAATTCCTTTACCACGAAAATACCGTTGTCTATGTACTTTTGGTATGGCTCGTTATTGCTACGCAGATACTTTTCTTTCCGTAGCCACTCAAACAAGCGATTTCGACCGATAGGAATGTTCTGGTCGTTGAGCAGTTTTGCCATCTGACCGATGTCTATAAGATTGCTGGCGTCCGCTACCTTATCGGCAAAAGCAACTTTGGGTTCATCTTCTTTGATCTTGGTTTTGAGTTTCAGATAGTCTTCCTTTTCCTCTATCCAACGTTTTGCTCTTTCGATTGGGTCTTCTATCATATAACTATCGGGCTTCTGCTGTATGGAGTAACTACCCGTTTTGCGGATAGAGGGAAGGACTTCACTTGTCACCCACTTGCGAAAAGGTTTAGCTTCCGGCTTGTCCGAGCGAAGTATAACATTGTACAAACCGCTTTCGTTAATCACCGTCATTTCCTGCTTGCCGCCGGGGGTGTAAATCTGACTTACACCCTTTTCATCATCGTCAAGACGTTCAGCGATCATTCGAGAATTTGTCAATCCCAATACATCGCACACATCTTTCAGTACAAACCACGGCTCGCCGTTCATTTTGACTGTGCGCACCTGCGCATTGTTGTAAGTGAAAATCTGCAATTCGTTCATTACCAATCTACCTCCCTGTTTTCTTCCTGCTTTGCTGCTTCGCTCTTACGCTTTGCTTCTTGAACGTTCTGACTGTACTGCCGAGACTGCTCCATTGAACGGTGTCGTTGTTCTTCCGCTGCTTCTCGGCGTTTCTGTGCGGCTATTTCATCTTGTTGCTTGCGGTGTTCCTCGTTCTGTCGATTCTTTTCGTGAATTTCCGATTCGTAGTTTTCAACAATAGGTTTTATGGTATCAATCAACTTTTCCAAATTGTCTATCAGCGACCTAAGCATAACATACTCTTCGCCTTTGTTATCTTCTCTCCTTGCATCACTAATAGCCTTATTGGCAAAAATCTTAAGATTTTCTTCGTTGTCGATAGCGGTATAAGACGCCCAATCACATATATATTTGACCGTTTGCATAAAATCCGCGAGTTTTCTGGGGTCTGCATACAATATAGCCTCTATATCCGCAGAACCGTCTATTGAAAAACCATAATTGTCAACTTTTTCCGGTGTAATAAGTCCAAGACCATCGGGATCGTCAGCGGTTTTAGGATATTTAATCTTTTCACCAACGGCTTTTACAACATTAGGTTTTACTTTCTCAACCGCTTTCTTAACGCCTTTGCTTGTAGCCTTATTGACCGAGACTTTCTTTTGGAAAATATCTTGCTTATCCTTGTCGGACAGTTCGCCAATGCCCTTAGCAAGTTTCTCGGCTGCGCTGGCAGAACCGTTATTAAGTTCATTGCGAATAAGCTGCGCGTCATCCGTTCTGCCTTGAGCGGTAAGCTCGTCAATTTTCTTGACTGCAAGCAGAGAACGCTCAAGTTCTTGTCCGGACTTAAAGCCAACTGTTTCTGCGGCGATGTCACGAGATTTACCTTTTTTGTTTTCTTCCGAACCTTGTGCCAACGTTGGCACAAGGTCTGCCTTGACACCGGATTTCTTTCTCTCTGTTGCCAACACTTTCTCGACTTCCAACAGTTTCTCCGACTCACGCGCTTTCTGTTCCCGTGTTTT
>JAMPFE010000097.1 GCA_023664705.1 Lachnospiraceae bacterium
TATCGTCTGCAAAAGAAGGTCGTCCCCGGTCTCGGCATACAGATTATACAACCGCTTGATTTTGCTTACCAACGTGTCGTATTTCTTTTTGAATATCTCCGAGGCTTTGGTTTCGCTCTTCATGCTGATATGGGTCGAGAGCTCGCTTTTGATTTTTCTTGTATATTCAAAGAGGTTGTTCAACACAATGTCCTCAATGTCACAAGCGTCGTTTCTCTCGTTGTCGCAATTCGGGTCTTTTATGAGTTTGGGTCGGGATTTCTGCTGTGAATAGCAGTACACCTTCATACCGTCCTTGCCCCACTTTTGGTATCTCATTTTTGCACCGCATCTAGCGCAATATACCAAACCCGTAAGCAGATGATCGGATGTGACGGTTTTCTTGACGGCTCTTTTCTTACGCTCCAACTGTACTCTGTTCCATGTTGTCTCGTCTATAATGGCTTCGTGCTGACCGTCGATGATTTCACCTCTGAATTGGATTTTCCCTATATAGGTCACTCTGTCGAGTATGTTTGCGATATGACAGTCATTTGCTACATCAAACATTTCAGCAAGCCTGTTTGGCGAATATCCTTGCAGATATAGCTCGTATATCTTTCTGACATCATCGGCGTGTTCGTTTGGAACAAGGATATTTCTTTCGGGGTCGTAGTCATACCCGAATGGAACTCTTCCGCCGCCCATCCATAAACCCGACTTTACACGCTCGTACATACCCATACGTGTACGTTCTCGTATGTTTTCTCGCTCAAGCTGTGCAAACACCGATAAAATCCCTATCATTGCCTTACCATAAGGGGTAGTTGTGTCAAAATTCTCATTAAGGCTTATGAAATTACAGTCGTTGGGGATAAAGATGTCTTCCAACAAGAAAATGGTGTCCTTTTGAGACCTAGAAAGTCTATCAAGTTTATATACAATTACCGTGTTGATTTTATGAGACTTTATATCCTCGATGAGTTTCTCCATTTCGGGACGTCTAATATTGCTGCCAGACCAACCGCCGTCAATGTAAAATTCGTAATCCTCTATGTCTTTTAACTTACAATATGCCGCCAGTTTTTCTTTTTGAGCGTCGACGGAATAACCTTCCTCATACTGTGCGTCGGTCGAAACTCTTATATACAATGCTGCTTTTGTGTTCATTTAAAACATCCCTCCAAGAACAAGAATGGAGATAACTTTGCCGTTACCTCCATTATATCATGCTTTTCCAAAAACATCAAGTGGGTTAAGAATTTTTTTCTTTTAATTTTTTTACAATTTTTGTCAAAAAATCGGAAAGTTCTTTGCATTCCTCTATATGAACATTTACGGGTATTTCTTTCCCGTTTTTATCATAGCACTTATCAATCGTCATTTAACCACCTCTGAAAACAATTATTGGTAAATTCTGTAAATTTTATTCACGTATTTGTTATTTTATTCCTGTACTTCCAAAACCGCCTCTATCAGCATTTTAAGATGCTCGACTTCCTCAAAGTTGATTTCGGGCTGCTTTTCTACAATTCTAAACTGACAAATCCTATCATTTTTGTGTATAATGGTATCTCTTAGAGCGTAGGTGGGGAAATGCCACTGGTCTTTATCTCCGCAGTAGCTTTCGTCCGAATATTTAATCAGTATGTATACGGACTGCATAATCAAAATATATTCGTGTGATTGTTTTCATCACAGAATTATCATTTTCTACAGCGTTTATGAAATTTAACGCTAAATCCCTTTTTCGTTTTAAATATGGTACGTTCTCATTTTCGTATATGTATCTTAAAAATGAATACTTGCTAATGATATTTGGCGCAGCCATACTTCCAAAATGACCTTTTCCTTGTTTATATTTGCGTTTATCTATTGAAAACGTCATTAAAATATTTCGTTGTTTTAAAAAATCAATAATTTTTTGCATATTGTTTTGATATCCTACTATTGATACATTGACCTTGTTTAATTCATTCTTTTCTTGCTTGGTTATTGAACCGTCTCCGTCAAAATACCCCCTAATAAAATATCTAAATAAACTATTAGGAATATTTGTTGGTATTGTATTATCATAGGTTTTTCTTTCGTGAAGTTCTAAATTATTGATGTCATGATATATCGGATCGCAACAAATTTCTAAACTTACATATTTGCCGCTATGATAGTGTAAGGGGATTTCTGTGCCAAGCTCTTTTTTGAAATTTACAAGTATTTCCTCGTCTTCTTTAACAATACATATCCGTATTATCCCTTGTTGGTTATATGCCTTTCTTTTGTAAATACATCCGTCAGACGCAATAAATCCGAGATAGTAAGCCTTTGCAGGAGTGTCAATCGTAGAAAAATAATCCTGATGAGCAATAGGATAAATTCTTCTATATTTTCCTTTTAGCCCGCATTTTACCTAAGCGTTTGTAACTTTACTTACATTGCACCCCAAAATCTCGGATATTTGTTTTGATGTCATGTCGTAATAATGTTTACAAGCAAAGTCGTAATCATCACCTACTAATGGATTTCTATTATTCATTATTTTCACCTCTTTTTATTTTTAATAACTACACTTTTTACTGATTTGAACTCCATGATGATTAGTCTGAATTATGCCAAAATTCTTATATGTACTGCTGCGAGGAACAATGTGTGCTTCATAGCCTTCGGGGAGTATCATACCTACACCAATTCGATTTTGTAGATTGACCGTATTTCGTCGTAGCCTTGAGTCAGACGGTCGTAAAGTTCAATGATTTCATCAACCCCCGTCATAGCGCGGAGCGCTTTCTCGTATGTCTGTTTGAGAGAATAGCTCGTGTATTTTGCAAACTCAAAAACCGCATCCAAGAAAGTCGGCGCTTCGACGTAGAAACAGGAATTGTCATCACCGAATACAATCAAGTATTTATCCATTATCATCACCCCCACAAAGTTCTTCTGCCGCTTGCTCGCAGGATATGTTGAATATCTCAGAGTAAAGCGCCCCGATTTCTTGCATTGCATAAGAAAGTTCCAAGCGCCATGTACGCGCGTGACCTTCGCGCAGATAATCAAAACGATTGCGGAATATCTGCCTAACTCTCTCGGGGTCAATAGTCTGTTCGTTGCGTTCCATAGCTTCCTCCTAAACAAAATTCTTCGGCGGCAACTCAAAATTGATGCTGCATTTGCGCCACAAGTGCTGTCGCACCATTCAATCTTGGTTTTTGTTCATACTAACACGCGTCATTCCATAATTACGCAACCGCATTTTTCGCATTTGCCGTGAAAATGTCCATTGCTTATTGCCCTTGTTCCAATCAATGTTTTTCGCCGAAGCAGCACGGACAATTACGAACAACCGTTTCGGGCGGCTTGTTATACTCCGCAATAGCTTCGTCTTGTATGAATTTCTGACCGCAGAATACACATCGTTCCGTACTGTATGGCATTTCGCCGCAGGACGGGCGATAGGGGAATGTACCGCCAAAGTGGCTTTCCCAGCCTATAAAAACAGGCTCTTTCTTGCCGTTCGGTTTATCATCATCGGCGGGTTGGTGCTTACAGACGCTGCATTGCTGCTCGAAAGTGCAAACCGTTTGCTTGTTCCAATAGCAAGGGTGCGTGGTTTTTCTTAACGTCGTAATAAAATCCAGATTTTAAGTCGGGTTGCTCGTCGTGTTCTGCTTGCCAACGGGAGAGTTTGAGGAATAGGGAAATGGCACGAATGTAATCTTCTGCTAAGTTTAAATCGCTGAAATAATTGCCTTTTTCAAAAGTAATACTAGCGACAGTAACATCGTCAGCGAAACCGTGTTTGTTTTCCCTAAGAACACTGGGATTATTGTGTAATACCTTATAATATATGTTACAAGGAGATACGCGTTCAAACCCTGTTTTCGTGGATTCGACTTTGCTTTCACAAGATGTTATAGGTTCTACATTGCCCTTGTAGTCCGTGCCGTCAATGTTTATTGTTATCTTCATATTGCTTTCCTTTCTGTTATAACAACGTCTTATCAAGGTATTCGGCTTTAATTCTGTTCTTAACTACCTTGATTATTTCAACGCCATCGATATTTAAGCCGCATAACGCCGCTAATGTATCAAACCATTCGGATTTAAAGAAATGTTCAATCTCTTTGATGCGTCGAGCTATTTTCCCTTTATCGCTGCTTCTTATATCCGATCTTTGGTATTTTCGCAGATATTCTTCGTAGTTTCAAACAACAGCCTTTTGTACTGCTTGGGGCGCCTGTCGCACATAAGTTGCTTGTATGATGTTATTATAGCATACCAAAGTTATTTTGTCAATACTTTTTTTGAAAAAAAATAAAATTTTTACTAAGGTTATTTGTATAAGCCAAAGCCTACCATTTCACTATAAAATGGTAGGCTTTGATTTATACTTATTAAAATATACTCATTCTTCGCAGATATCGACTATGTGTTCACAAAGTTCATCGGGAATACGACTGCGCTCAATGCTGCCTTTCAACCCTTGTGTGCCTGTTTTAGCGCCCCTTGGAGCGGAAATATGACACTTATCACCATTATGACACGGCGGCTTGAACTTAGGGTTAGGGTGATTAGTCCATATATCTGTCGGTTTCATCCGTGAGTCTCCGTATTGACAGTATGTAACGGTATACCTTGGCAAATCTTGCATCCACGTCATTTTCCGCAGACCTCCGCGTGGGTTTTCGATAAACCAATATTTAGGTTTTAACTCGCGGATTAAATCTAAAACGTGTTGATCTACCTTATCACAGAACTTAGCGTAATCGCTTATAGGGTCAAGATTTCCCGTTTCGGGGTTCTTTCTGCGGTGGTGACTGATTGCCGCTATTGAGAACGTTGTGCAATCCGGAGAAGCCCAGATTACATCGGGTTGCCCGAAATTCTTTAATATCTGTTCTGCTGTAAGAGTATTGATATCTTGGCAAAGGTCTATGTTCTCAAAATCCCTATTCCATTCAACACTGTAGACCTTGTGCCCCCCCCTACGTTCAAACGCTCTACCGATAGAACGCGTTCCTGCGAACAATTCTAAAACTTTCATATTTTATTTCCTTTCCGATCAATTTATCCATTTGATTACGGCATCGCCGTTGTAACCCTTTTCCCAGACAAACCAAGCGTAAGCTACCGCTGAACCTCCGCCGGCTCTCATACCATCAAAATCGGCATTTTTCGCACATAATATTCGACTGCTTGATATATATACACATTTTAGTTGCTTTGTATCGAACAGTTTTCTTCTTGCTTTGCCCTCAAGAAATTGAATTTTGAGAAACATCCATATTTCTTGTCCGTTATGTAAAATATCCAAACCGTGCTCTATAAACGATAATGCCGTTTTATAAGGCGGATTACTAAGAATACACTGACTATCCTTGTACATTTCTGTTGTAGCAAGGAAATCCAACGTATCGTCCAAAGGGATTCCACGTTGAATTAAATCGGTGGAATAAACCGTGTAGCCATATTCTTTGAGCGGATTACTTAAATGACATTCTCCTGCGGAACATTCCCAAATCGGGTTTGGAAACTTAACGCCCGCTTTCACCAAAGCGTCTATTGCGTCTCTTGAAGTCGCGTAATAGTCATTTGTTTCGCGCTCTTTGTCGGTATGGTTGGATGCTCCCAAAGTTTTAAAAATGGAATTTTTATTTCCAGTCCAATCTGCGTTACTCATAATTTTTAAAAGACCTTCCTTTCAAACAATCGCTAATCGCGTATAAATGATCATTGTTTAATAGTTGAGAAATTTCTTTTACCGTTAAATCCTTATGGTTTTTAATAAATTTAACCTCTCTATTGTTCAAAACTCGTTTTGATTCGTTGTAACGAGTAAAGCCATCGATGTTTGGTTCTCTTAAATTGTGTCTTAGCGCGTGAATGTTGTTTTCCGATTGAGTATTCCACTCTAAGTTTTCCAATAAATTGTTCAGCTTGTCACCATCAATGTGATTTACTGTTTCTTTATTATCAGGATTGGGGATAAAGGTTTCGGCTAATAATCTGTGTATATATTCGGTTTTTGTATGCCGCTTAGGCTTTTGAAACATTACACAAATTGCCACATACCCATTCGGCAATACAGTTGTTTTCAATATTTTATCCGAAAGCAAACTGTACACCTTTCCCGATTTACTTATCAATAATCGGTTCTTATACCTTGGAATTTCGTAAAATTCCTCGTTGTCAATTATTTTCAATAAACAACATCTCCTTTACATCTTTCAACCGCGATATTATAATAATCCGTATTTAATTCGCAGCCTACATAATTTCGTCCATTTTCCTTAGCTACTAAGCAATGACTTCCTGAACCACAGCAAGGGTCAAATATCAAGTCTCCCTCATTAGAGTTATCTAATATCAGTTCTTTTAACAAGTCGTGATTTTTCTCAGTGGGGTGTAGTTTACTTCTGCCGCAAGGATATTTGAACACTGTGTTTTTACAACGAGCATTAAACGCGCTCCCGCGTTTCTTGAACCATACGGCATTTTCAATTCCGGACAGATAGATATGCTGTCCGTTCATAGGCGAGGGATTGGTTTTCTCCCAAATCAACTGCCGCACCGTGCCTTGATTTTGTCTCTGCTTTTCCG
>JAMPFE010000098.1 GCA_023664705.1 Lachnospiraceae bacterium
AGTTATATCCCAGACGCGAGAACGCCGCTCCTTGTTCGATTATCTCTTTGGTAGTAACACCAAGCTGCTTGGCAAGCTTGTTAGCGTCAAGGTAAAATTGGTTCAGTTCTTCGTCCGTACCGCCAAAGGTCTTTCTCAAGTCCACAAGCGCCGTATCCAACTCGTAAACGGTGGTAAACAACTGCCTGAAATACATCCTAGCCTTGGTGATAAGCAGCGTCATACCCGTCCACTTAATGAATTTCAGCGCCTTTTCCTTCATTTCGCCCAGAAGTGTATTGCCCGTATACCCCAGTTGTTTCATCTGTGCCTCAAGAGTGCGGGTTTTAGCGATAACACTATCCACCAGCTGCGGCGAACGCTGCAACTGCTCGTTGAGTTGTCTAAGTTCCTCGCCAAAAGTAAGTCCCGAGCCCGACGCGGTATTTACTTTGTTCATCGCAACAGCATTGCTGTCTTGAAGTTTGGTGATAAGCGCGTGAGCCTGAGCGACTTTCTTATTCATCGTATCAAGGTCTCTGCTCGACTTGAAATCTTGTTTCAAAATCTCCGCATCGTTTACCACTTTCTTAAGTTCTTCATCAATAGCCGTTACTTGTTCTCTAACCTTAGCAAGATTTTCGGCAGACCCGTCTTTTTTCAGACTATCTTGCAATGCAACATATTTATCTCTGATGGCATCAACCGACGCAATCATTTCATTGTATTTAGTTTGATTTAACGCGCTGTTTTTAGCTAAAAAGTTATCTCCTGATATTTTGTCAAGCGACTTTAACCCGTCATCAATATGACTTGACGTATCTGCTACGGACTTCATCTCGGCATTTACAGCTTTAACTTTTGCTTTCAGAATATCAAATTGGTTGTAAAACTCGTTGAACGAAGCCGAATCGGTAACACTCCCAAGCAACACCTTGAGTTGTTCAATCTCGTCTTTAACTGCCGAGAACGCTCCCGTACCGCCGATCTTGGCTGCAAACTCGTCAAGTTTAGCGGAATACAGCGGTTTAAGTACATCAACGTGTTTTGAAGTAAATGTCGTAGCCGAATGTTCTGCTTTTTGAAATGCACCGATAAGTTGTTTCAGTTTTTCTATCTCGACATTCGCGTCGGACTTCATTGAAGTAAATGTCTCTTTGCTTGCCCCACGCAATTTCTCTATTGCACTTTCAACTTTTTTTGCCTGTTCGTTAAGGACTTCCAGATTAAGCGGATTTTTTATAGCATTGCTGTCATTAAGGTCTTTCGCCTTATCAACTATTCCCGCCACATTTGTTTTAAGCTTGTCCGCCTCGGCGTTAGCCCTTGCCAACATCTCTGCCTGTGCCGCGAAATTCTGTACAACGGTTGTTTGATTTTCCTTACCGTTAACTGTCCTTACGGTAGTACTCCCATACGATGTACCATATGTTTTGTCTACGGTAACATCGCCGGTAACAGCAGATGTTTTTTTGCTTATTCTCCTAAGTTCATTCTGCTTTTCAAGTTCCGTATTCAATTCGGCAACGGCTTGTTTAGCAGCGTTTTCGGATTGTACAACACTCTGCGCACTCTCCTTAGCCGCATTAGCCGCGTCACCCTGCGCCGCCGCCTGATTTTTCAGTTCCTCGGTAACGCCCGCCGCCGCACTTTGCGCGTTATCGCCAACAGCCGCACCGACATTCGCGCCTTTGGCAGCGAGATTTCCGATACTAACTGTACTGCCGTTGATTTGTTTCTGCAACTCCGCTATAGTTTTTTTCACGTTCTTAAACGCGACAGAAAGTTTAACGGGAGCGGTATCAAGCGAACCGCCCTTGTTTATCTCATTAACGGCATTACGCAGACTGCTCCGCAAGGACACGGTATTCGCCGAGAGTTTTACCTTTGTCAAACTGTCCGTGCTGTTCTTGTTGATATCCCGAATAGCCGTATTAAGGCTTTTTATCAAACTGTCCGCATTAACTCCGATACCGACATTTTTAGCCTTGTCCGAGTCTTTTGACGATTTATTGGTTTCGTTTCTTTTCTTATTGACCTTATCTATCACCGCCGACAGCGAATCAAGTGCGTTTCTCTCGGAATTTATTGCCTCAACACTCTTCCGTTCCGCAGCAGCAAATGAATTTAATTCATTCACCAACCCCTGCGGAGAGGATATACCCTCTTTGAATATATTTAAACTGTCGTTCAACGCCGACAATTCGCTGCTTATATCGACCGATTTAGAAGAAGATAACCTGTCAAGCGCTTGACCCAAAGCGTTAATTACATTCTTGTAAGGCTCTACCGCGGACATCATTTCCGAGGCGTATTTGCCCGCGTCATCACCCAGAACAGGCGTCATAGCCGATTTAAGCTTTTCGTTAACTTCCGCGATGGACTGCAAAGACGCGGCGGCTTGCTTTTCCGCTTGCGCCGCTGCATTGGCGGTCTCCGCCTCTTGTTTTCTTATATTATTCAAAGTCTCATAATTATTTATGAAACTCATTACCTCTTCCGGGGTGTGCTCACCAATATCAAACAGCGATACTCGATTTAAAGCGTTCGCCCTCAACTGCCCCATTGCTTCGGCAAGCTTTGTTATGCCGTCCGCGGCGTGATATATTTCGTCGAACCCCGGAATACCGAGATTCGATAAGAACACATCCGTGCTCCCAAGAGCCCTTCCTCCGGCATCTACTGTATACGCCCAATTGTTCTCGCCAAATGATTTGTTAAAGAAATCTCTTACCACGGAGAGATTTCCCATCAGAGATTTAAACTCATTTTTAACTTCCCGAGAAATAGGGATAATACCGTTAAGGCTTGCTTTATAATCCTCAAACGCCTTGACCGCATTACGGTCGCTCGCAGTTCTGCCAAACTCCTTTGAAAGAGAGATCAACTCTTGAAAAGCGTTTGCAATACCGTCCTTATCACCTATACTCTTAGCGTTAAGGACGTTCGATATCGCCGCTGTAAATTTCGCCCTTATCTCTTCGGCGGTCGTATCCGCGGTTTTCTTGACGATATCGAACTTTTTCATATAACCCGTTACAAGAGTATCGAGTTCGCTTGTCTGCGACTTAACGGCGGATTTTAAGGACTTATCGTCCAGTCCCACAGAACCGCCAAGATTGATTTTGGAGGCGTCGACTTTAACCGAAACAGACGACAGGTCGCTTTTCAGTTTCTTAATAGCGCCGTTCCACGCGCTCGTATCAATGCCGACCTTCAATTTAGCAAGTTCGGGAGACTTATTGACACCATCCAACGCGCGATTTACGCTCTCCAACAAGTCAGCCACAGACACCGCCAACTTAATACCAAGATCCTCAGCCATATAAACACCCCCTCTATCATAAAAAATTTTCAAAATTCATATTGCTTTTTTCGACGCAATATGCTATAATACTATATAAAGACATTCCAAGGAAGGAACATACAAGATGAACCAAACTAAAACCAATATCCCAGAAACGGCAAAAGCGGAGGCAAACCTCCGCACCGCCATAGCGTGTATAAAACTCGGAGGAATTTCCAAACAAGACATAGCCTACGCCACCGACATACCTCTTATTACAATAGAGGAACTATTCAGAAAACACTCGCCGGAAAAACCAAGCGCAACGAAAGGATGAGCCGAATGTTACCCGATCCAAAGAAAAAGTACACGTTTACCAAGTATATCTCGTTCAAGAAATTCAAGCGCAAAGAAATAATCGACGGCGATCTTATAAAATACGAACCGCCTCGCAGAATACACCAAAAGGTCTGCCTTGCCATGGCCGCGCAGTTCTACACTCTGCTCGAAAACACTCCCTACGAGGTCTACACCGCTCCGTTTACGGTGCGCATGTACGGCGACGACGGCAGAGATATGAGAAACTGCAACATAGTAGTCCAACCCGACATCTCCGTAATATGCGACAGATCCAAACTCGATATATGGGGCTGCAACGGAGCGCCCGACCTTATCGTCGAGGTCTTAGACCATTCCAAGAAAATCTATGATACAAACGTGAAACACACATTGTATACCGACACGGGAGTACGCGAGTACTGGATAGCAGACCCCGATTCCAAAACCGTAGAAGTCCATTACAGAGACGAAAACGACCACCTCTCCACTGTTCGCATATACACTTCGGAAGAGAAAGCAAAAATCAACATTCTGCAAGATACTTACACGGAACTTTTCAGTGATTGCTCCATAGACCTCTCAAGAGTATTCCGTTAAACACACATACAAAAGGCGGCTTTAACGACCGCCTTTTACCATTCCCGAGCACCCTTTCCCCGTATGATATCCTTAAGCGTAATAACGATGCCGAGTGGATTCGTCGCATTAAACTCCATAACGGCGCGGTCAATAAACCCATTGCCGCCGCGGAAACCGAAATTCGGCAAGTACATAAACCATGTCGGGGTATTAACGACATAACCATCATTGATAAGTGCGGCGACATTCACATTTTTATCCGAATCCGCATTTTGAATATCGTCATCGTATTTCCCATGTCCGTCCTTGACCGCCCAAGCGCCGTACCCCGAACGGTGATTCGCTTTTTCGTTAAAGTAAACGTATGCCACATACACACCGTTCACACATTTTACCTTGCTCGAAACATCCACGGAATCTTCCAGTCTGCTATTAACGCCCCTGCGGTATCGCTTAGGCTTAAACGCCTTACGATAATCCCGCATATGTTTCAGTATAAGCACTTTCAGATAATCCGCTTGCTCCAAAAGCAGTTGGTCTATCGTCTTGCCCTTAGCGGTTTTCAGTTTCCCGATATTGCCGCTCTTGATAATATCGTTGATATAAGTCAATTCATACACACCCCGCAAACGGCATTCCCGATTTTTTCAATGCATAGCCGAGCCGAAAATTCATCATCGCCCGAGCAAATAACTTTTATAATATCCCCGTTTGCCAAGCTTAAACTTAGTATACCTATCATGGAATTAGCCGAAACCCGCCGACCGTCCTTTTCAATATAAACCGAACCCTTGTATTCTTTCACGCACTCAAGAATATCCCAAGCTAAAAGAGTATTCGCTCTTTTACCCGTTATTCCGACCCTGAAAATGCTCTCACAATTCAAGTAGCATCGCCCTCCGCTCCGTTATCCGCGTTCTTCGCGGATTTTTTCGTTTTCGCAGTTCCCGTCCCCTGTTTCTTAAGAGAGGGCTTACCGTCCACCCGTTTTTCATCCGCCTTTTGACGCATTTTCATAACCGTGTCGGTCACGGTCTGCGGATTTGTCTTTTTAGACAGTTTGGCAAAATCCTCGATAAATTTCTTAATATCCGCCGTTCCCACGTTCTCAATATCGTCGACATATTTGCTTGCAAGCACATTCACGGTGTCGGCAAGCCTTGTAAGCGAGTTCACAAGCGGGTTTTCAATCTGCCGTTTTTTAGCCTCGATCTTAAGATTTACCGCGTTATCTATATACTGCGCCAACGGGTCATATCCCATTTTCTCCAGTTCCTTAACATATTTCCCACCGATATAGTCCTCAAAGAACGTAAAAATATCATCGTTGCGCACTCCCGTTTCGGGGAAGAACGCCGCTATTTTGGTATAAGCAAGCACGACCTCATAATATTCCGCCGCGAACTCCATTTGCCCATCTCTTTCACGGAATACCATATCTACCACAGCGTTCACGACCTCGGCAACATCGATAAGCGACAATTTACCGCCATTCACGGAAATGTTATCATTCTCCGAAATTTCGTCCTTAACCTTAACATCGCTGCTTTCAGCCGTCGTTATAACCTTTGCAGCCGTTTTTTTCTTAGAATCAGCCATAGTTCACACCTCACATTTCATTGCTTTGGAGTTTCAAGAACGCGTCTCCTATACAAACCGCCTCACACACGTCCTCGCTCAAATCCAAATTATAAATATCCTTTACATATTCCACAGCCTGTTTTTTCAGTTCGGGGCGCTTTATACCCTGCCCCTGTTTAAACCCCAAGATTTTCCGCCAACTCGACGGCTTTAAGATATCATAAGACACTTTTTTCACTCTGCAATACCCTATAATAGCACCTTGAAGTCTTGCAAGCTGCACAAGAGTAGCCGCATTCGTCTGCATAGCCACATCCTCGATAACCACAAAATCTGGCTTTTGCTTTTTTATGTAACCGTAAATCCTATCGGCCATAACAAACACCCGTTCGGATATATTGACCTTTTGTTTTCCAAGGTCTATTAAATCGTGCAAAACAAGTTTCCCGTCACAATGCACGGCAATACCCGATTTATTTGTAGCCTGATCCAGAGATAAAATCTTAATTTTAATCCACCTCTTTATTTTTCCATTCAGGAACAATTTCCCTGTCCGGAGTTAAAAATTGTACCGTAAAACCGAAATTCCCCATCATATTGTTAAGGAACTGTTCAAAAACATAATCTCCTTCATCAACTATAATACCGTTAAATTTTCTTCCCC
>JAMPFE010000099.1 GCA_023664705.1 Lachnospiraceae bacterium
ATTCTAGGTTTAGGCGTCCACGCAGCTCTTCGGGATTTCAAGAGGACGTGTATCGCGTTGTTACATCACTGTAACTGTCGGCTGATAAATCAGTCGCTAGACCGTTGGTATCGGAGATGGGGATCGAACCCACAAAATGCAGTTTCTAAGACTACCGCGTCTGCCAATTGCGCCACTCCGATATATCTCTCACCAAAATTTAATATTTCGGTGAGATTTGCCTTAATCATCAGACTCTATCATTACAAGAATTATCATTATTCTCATTGGGAATATTAGGCATATTCTTATGTTCGTTACGACAATCTTCCTTGCTCTCGCCCTTATCTTTGTCCTTGTTCACGTTGCGAAAATATTCTTCGTCATTGTGAACACAGTCCAAAAGCGGATGAGACTTTTTGCCCAATATTTTTAATTGAACCATTGCACCCTCTATACTCGCTTGCAAAATAACAGACTGGTCGTAAACGCGATTGAAAGTTATACGTTCATCACTTGTCATATCGTTTACGGGAGCGTAATCAAGGGTTTCTTTGCCCTTTTTCATTTCCGTAGCACTGCGCTTATAATGACCGAGTGCACTCTTTACGTAATCACCGGGCTTTACCAAACGATAACCGACATTACGGATATTTTCGAGTTTTCTGCCGTATTCGCGCAAAAGAATAACTCTCGCTGCCTGTACGATTTGATTGTACTTGTTCTTCTCGAACTCTTTGGAAACACCGGTAATCCTTTCAATTTCGCTGTGAGTTACCGCCTCGCCGTATTCTCTGACGGAAAGTTCCTCCGCTAAAATCTCCTGCGGCTTTTTCATTTCCTTTGAATTGTCTTGTGTTGTTATTGTTGCCATATTAACCTCCTAATTTAAATTTTTCGCCCCTAAAATCCATGCCTTACCAGACATTGCCTCGCCTAACCATACTATGCCATACCATAAAATCCATACCGTGCCTAACCAGACCACATTTAACCATGTCACACCTAGCCAGACCTCACCTAATAATCCTTACCTTACCTAACCTGAACGTGCCTAGCCAAGCCGTGCCGCACCAAACCTTAAACCCTTGTCTCACCTAGCCATACCCCGCCGCGCCTTACCATAACCCACCACAAAACCCTCGCCTTACCATACCAGATCTTCATCATGCCCGACCTAGCCGCATCAGACCTAACCTTACCTTAAAAATTCTCACCAAACCAAATCAAACCTTGATTTACCGGAATTTTCGGCAATTAGTCCAATTCTGTTATGACAGCGGTAAACTTACCGTACTTCGGACGGCAATCGCAAAGACCTACGTAACTACCGGCGTACTCGATAGCCTGACAAATAACCGCAAGGTCGATCTTTTCCTCGTTGTACCTCATCGTGAACTCAAGCGACCACTTATTGAAACGCGGACGAGTACGCATTACCTTTGCCCTCATTACGTTTACCGCACGAACGTCTCTGAAACGCTCATCTTTCATAAGTTCATCTTTGGTCTTGTCACAACCGTAGTCAAGCGGTATTTGGAAATCTAGGATTTCACAATATCTCTCAATGTCCTTACCGTTCTTGTTAGCTTTTGCGCCGTTGATAATAGTTGCTTGAATGTTCTCAACGGGAATATAAATACCAACTTGCTCGTCGTAATACAAACCGCCTTCCCACTCCAAATCGCTTATAGCAACCAAGTCTTCCTCGGTCTTAGTCCTCTTAGAGGTGTACTCCTTAAGTTTTCGAGTAATCGGATGCAGCGGGTTTACGCACTGACAAGAGTGCATAAGCAACGGTGTCTGACCTTTGAACTCAACCTTAATCTTCTTCATAGTAATTTTCTCCTTTGTTATAGTTTTTTTACAAACGCGGAATTGCGTTTGCTTATTGATTTAGCAAGCATTATACTCGCTTGGTGGGAGAGGTTGGAATCGAACCAACGAGAGCGCAAGCGCAATAGATTTACAGTCTATCCCCTTTGCCACTAGGGAACTCTCCCATAAACGGTTTTTACCTTTTTTTTACGCAAGAAAACCGTAAACTTACTATCTATACAGGCAAAGGCTGCCTGTTTGCGAACGGCATTAAACCATCCGTCTGGTCGAGATGACAGGATTTGAACCTGCAACCGCTTGATCCCAAATCAAGTATGCTACCGAATTACACCACATCCCGATAATATTGCTACTCAAACTCATGTTCTTTCGCAATATCTGCAACAACCGGCAATTCGTACAGAAAGGAGGTTACGTCCTTTTGAGACGTATTGGCGAAGCAGATAGGACTCGAACCTATACGCCGCTTGCGCGACTACTATCAGTTTTCAAGACTGACGCCTTACCATTAGGCTTACTGCTCCGTGTTTACTGTATCAAAGACCAAGAGATTTTTTCCGAGCTTACTCCGGAAAGATACAGTATAATGGAGTAATGTCAATGTCACCGTGTTAAAACACGGTTTGGTGCTGCCGATAAGATTTGCACTCATTCGGCGGCATTTCTTGCCCTTTGGCTGATTTTGACCCAAAGGACAATAGTTGACTGCATCGGTAACTTTTTGCCGATGTCAACAAGCGTAGCACGATTTATTTTAAAAAACCATATCACATATTACTGCATTGGACTCACCTCTAACTTTTACTTGTTTCGTATATAACGAATACTACGCAAGCGTATTGTATGTTATTCAGCCGCTATCGACTGCTAACAATCATTTTGTTGTTTTTATTTCAAGCAATTCGCTTTGACAATCGCAAACCTTTACGCTTTGCCGGACTATATCATCCATTATCTCAACACTTTGATTTCTGCTGTCGTTTTGAGATTTCAGAGGCATATCGTTCGTTGTGCCGTTCTGTAACGCAAACTCTTGTTCCAATATCCATAATACCTGACCTATGGAAAAGACATTAGTGTTGTTGCAATTGTTCTTGAGTTTTACTATTTTAGGCAAAAGTAAATCAATATCAAGCAATCTTGCCATATCAAATCTCCTCCGCCGCGTCTGTCAAAATTTCTTGGATTTCTTCTAAGGTGAATTTCGACTTTCCTATGTATTCTGCTCTCTGTTTGAAACTTTCCATGGCATCAAACAGATTGACAAACAACACCTTATTGTAATCTCTATTGAAATAATTCGGATCATCCGCTGAGTAAAACTCGTTTCGGTATATGTTACGAATTTCTTTGCCGCTCAACGGATTTCCAACACCCTCTTTACTCACCACCCTTTATCACCTCTTTCGGACTCCGGGCGATATCGGTATGCTTAAGAGGAAATGTGCATTAACCACCAATACGCCCACCTCGTATTTAAATCATTATAGAGTGAATTACGATATATCTTCATAATCGTCCTCCTATATTGTATCTTTCACAATCAACGGTTTGTACCGCGCCTGCTACAAAAGTTATCTCATTCTTATGGTATCATTATATCATACAAAAGTTAGTTTGTCAATAACTTTTTAAAAAAAATACTAAAGTTTTTTCGATTTGTATAATACGACAATATAGCGGCATATATCTTGTGCAATATGCATAAAACCTACATACATCTGCTTTCCAATAACAACCAAGTCTTACGCTCGGAAGCCTTACTGTTAATACATTTCTCGAACGCGCTCGGCTCTGCGATAAGCAAACAACGCTTTTTGGCTCTTGTTACCGCCGTGTACAACAAACAACTATCCAGTAACTTAAAATGGGAATTGTCTATAAGAACGATAACGTTATCATAGCCGCTGCCTTGCGTGACGTGAATAGTCAAGGCGTAGGCAAGCTCGATCTCTCCGAGATTATCATAGTTATACTCAATAACCTTGTTGTTACCGGGATTTTCTGCGCTTTCGCCGAAATCGACAAGCATTGTAAAATTATCTTCGTTTATGCTGACGACCGTTCCCGTTTCGCCGTTAAATACGTTATTACCATAGTTATTAACGCGCTGTATCACTCTCGCGCCGACACGAAACTCTTTCTTGCCCAAACATAGTGATGTACCATTATAAGGTATAAGCGCATCCAGAACTATGCGGTTTATCTCTTCCGTGCAATTCACACGGTTCTGCTTGCACGGCATTATTATAATGGTATTCTCAACGCCACTGCCGGCAACGGATTTCATATAGGACTTTATAGCCAACTCCCGTATTTCCTCACGGTCGCTCCTAAACGCATAAGTCATATCTTGCAAATCTCCCGTGATGATTTTCCTTTCGGGGCGGTCGACAGGGAATAAGTTCTGCCTGATTTTCCGAGAATCGGAGATTATACCCGATTTTTCGGCTTGACGCAGAATTTTTGTGAGTTTACAGCAATTATAGTTCTCGAATTTCAATAAGTCGTGAAAAATATTGCCGCAGCCTATTGGAGGTAACTGTTCGTCATCACCGCAAATAATAACCTTTGTTCCTATTTGAATAGCTTCGAGAATACCGCAAAAAATCTCCAAATTTATCATAGACGCTTCGTCAATAACAAGCATTTCACAATACAGACGATTATCTTTATTGAACTTAAAAAGACCGCCGTTATAACCAAGCAACCGATGAATAGTGCTTGCATCGTGATCGGTAACTTCCTTGATACGATTAGCCGCTTTTGCCGATAACGCGCAACACTTTATCGTTCTGTTCTTATAAATAGTAGTCAAGGCTCTCAAAATCGAAGATTTGCCCGTACCGGCTTGCCCCGATATCAAAGACACGTTTGTTTCGCAACACTTACGAATTGCCTCTTTCTGCTCATCCGTGAACAGAAAATCTTGTTTTCGTTCCGCTTCTGCAATACCGCTCTCAATGTCTATGCCTTCATTATTAACTTTGGCAGCGTTTAACTCGTTTATCAGATCGATAATCTTATGTTCAAGATTGTAATAATATCGTAAGCCTACCTTGTTACCCACAACGATAAGCAAACTGTTTTCGTCGGTCTGGTTATTTAAGAACTCTTTGTACAAATCAAAACAATCCAAGATATTATCACGAACAGCGTTATCCAACTTTTCGACCGATAACCAAGTATCACCGTTGTCGTTGGCTATGTTGTGGCAATACCAATTCACAAAGGCTTTTACTCTATACTCGGACACTTTGAGTTTGGGATTGATTATAAGAGCAATCTCATCCGCTTTTCTGAAGCCTATGCCCCTTATCCGTGTAAGCATATACGGATTTTCCGTGAGTTTCTGCTTTAGCAACGTAGGATTAGGCTCGTCTTTCAGTAGTTTAGTTATGGTCTTTGACGTTATGCCGAACGGCTGAAGAAGCACGAGTATATCCGAAATAACGTAGTTGTTTATGATTCTGGTGCGTATTTCGTTCCAAGTCTTTTCTCCGACGCCCTTTATGATAGTAAAATCCACCTCTTTACCTTGCATAACATCCTCGACCACATTCGGGTACTGTTCGAGAATATTTTCGGCTTGCGTTTTCGTTACCTGTGATTTGAGGAAGTTTATTTGTTCCTCTTGCGTTTTGGGTATCAACGCAACAACTATTTTGGGGTTGTATTGATAAGAATTGTACTTTTTGTTGAACACCAACTCGGCGACAATGTTGTACTCGATTCCCAAATCAAGCTGCTGCATTTTACCGGCGAGAAGCCCTACACGCATACCGTTGATACAACTCTCGGTATGGGGTATATCTTCTTTGGTGTTAAACATATATACCCCGTAATTGCTCTCTTCATTATAATACCGTGTTAATGTAGGCACCGCATTAAATCTAAAAACATTCATTCTTATGCTCCTCGTTTTCGGTTGTCGTCGGCACGATTCCGAACAGTCTGCTCACGGCGAGATTTTTTCCAAACTCGTAATCATACCTGTCGTCTTTGGAACAAATCGCCTTTGCGTGGTTGATATACTTGCCGTTTTCGTCTTTGAGCGTGGCTATCGTGGTATCGCCCTTTCGGGTTATTTCCAC
>JAMPFE010000009.1 GCA_023664705.1 Lachnospiraceae bacterium
TCGGATTTTGTTGTTCCCCCCTCTCCCGAAGGGTGTCCTCTTGCACGAGGTCTGCGCTTCGGGAAGCACAACGTAATCCGACAAACAAATCAGCATACCACACCCAAAACTGCAAATCACTGCACAAATTTCCCCCGCCAAGAAAATTTCCAGATTTTAACATAAAATAACATTATTTCCAAATATTCCCACCCCAAAACCGCAAAAAACTGCATTTAACTGCAAAATGGCTGCAAAAGACTGCACCCCAACTGCAAAAAACTGCAAGAAAAGGGACAAATCCACACCGATTTGTCCCTTTTCAAAAAAATTCTGCAATTTCCCAATCAAAAACTTGCAAAAAACAAAAGATAATTCACAAGAACAGCCCACGCGAGAAAATTCCCCGCCACTCAAAAAACGGCATTATAAAGCCAAAATCGGCAGAGGTTATTCATCGTTCCCGCGCTTGCGCATAACGCTCATATAAGCGGGACGAATGATCCTCCCCGCCGTGGAGAGCTCCTCGATGCGGTGCGCGCTCCAGCCGACAATGCGCGCTATGGCGAATATCGCCGTGTACAGCTCTATCGGAATACCGAGCATATCGTAAACGAACCCGCTGTAAAAGTCAACGTTGGGGCTCACGCCCTTCATTATCCTGCGCTTCTGCGCAATAAGCTTCGGCGCCGCTTCCTCGATGTACTTGTACAGCAGCAAATCGTCCTCGCGGTGCTTCGCGACGGCAAGCCTTTCGACGTAGGCTCTGAAAATGCGCTCGCGCGGGTCGGACAGCGAATACACGGCGTGTCCCATTCCGTAGATGAGCCCCTTGCGGTCGAAAGCCTCTCCCGCGAGTATCTTCGCGAGGTAATCGCTCACCTCGTAGTAATCCTTGAGGTCCTTCACATTTTCGCGGATATTGTCCATCATCTCCATTACCTTGATGTTGGCGCCGCCGTGCTTGGGACCCTTCAGCGACGACATCGCCGCAGCAATGGTCGAATAGGTGTCCGAGCCCGACGAGGTGACGACGCGCGTCGTAAAGGTGGAGTTGTTGCCGCCGCCGTGCTCCATATGCAGCAGCAGCGCAACGTCGAGGACTTTAGCCTCAAGCGGCGTGTAGCTCTTGTCGGGGCGCAGCATCATAAGCAGGTTCTCCGCCGTCGAAAGCTCGGGGTCGGGGCGGTGTATGTACATGCTCTCGTCGTTCTCGTAGTGGTTGTACGCGTGGTAAGCATACGCCGCGAGCATGGGAAACCGCGCCGTAAGCATAATGCACTGATACAGGCTGTCCGATATCGAGCCCGAAAGCGCGGTGCTGTCGTAGGAGGCGAGCGTAAGAATACTCCTCGTCATCGAGTTCATGATGTCCTTGCTCGGCGCTTTCATAATAACGTCGCGCGTGAAATTCGTCGGCAGGCAGCGGCACTCGCCGAGTATTTTGCGGAACTCCTTTGTCTCCTCGTCGGTGGGCATTTCGCCGAATATCAGCAGATAAGCGGTGCGCTCGAAGCCGTAGCCGTTCTCGCCGCACATGCTCACGAGGTCCTTGACGTTGTAGCCTCTGTACCAAAGCTCGCCGTCGCACGGGGTCTCAACGCCGTCGACGTTCTTGAACGAGACCATCTTGGAAATATTTGTAAGCCCCGTAAGCACGCCCTTTCCGTTGATGTCGCGCAGACCTCTGTTTACACCGTACTTTCCGAACAGCTCGTCGGAAATGGCGTCGTTCTTCGCGCAAAGCGGCTGCTTTTTCACTGCGTAATCTTTTACGATATTGTTCATAACATAATTCCTCCTGTCGTGCCAAAAAACCTTGAAATAACCTTGGTACTTCGCGGCAGGGTATTTGACAATAATAAAAAAGTTAGTTTCCCTTATAATAAATTATAACACACTTGTGGTAAAAAATCAAGCGCATTGGAAAATTTTCACAAATCTATCATACTTTTCCCTTGACATTTTTCCCGAAAATATCTATACTGAATTATAATGGGCATTGATTTAACAAAAATCGGAGGAAATATGAATAACGATATACAAGGGCTTACCGCCGAGGAGGCTGCCGAACGCGCTAAAAACGGGCAAAGCAACGGCAGCTTCGACATAAAAACCAAAAGCGTTCCCCGAATATTCCGCGACAATATTTTCACGCTTTTCAATCTGATAAACGTAATTCTCGCCGCGCTTGTCGCATTGGTCGGCAGCTGGCGGAACATGCTGTTTATGGGTGTGGTAATTTGCAATATTTCCATAGGAATCTTGCAAGAGATACGTTCAAAGCGCGTTATAGACAGGCTTGCGATAATCTCCGCGCCGAGGGCGCGGGTCATCCGAGATGGCAGCGAGGTGGAGCTCCCCGTGAGCGATATCGTCGTCGACGACGTTATGCTGCTCGCGGGCGGGCGGCAGGTCTGCGCGGACGCGGTCGTCCTTGAGGGCGAGTGCGAAGCCGACGAGAGCCTTATCACGGGCGAGAGCGACCCCGTGCCGAAAAAGCAGGGCGGCGAGCTGCTCTCGGGCAGCTTTATCGTCTCGGGGAGCTGCGCCGCAAGGGCAGTGCGCGTGGGCGCGCAATCGACCTCGGGGAAGATAACGAGCGGCGCGAAGTATATCAAAAATCACTCCTCGGAGATGATGAAGTCGATAAATAAGATAATACGTATCGTTTCGGTATGCATTGTGCCGTTCGGGCTGATTTTATTTTACAAGGCGTTTTTCGTCACGGAGCTTTCGCTCGAGGACGGCGTTACGGGCACGGTCGCGGCGCTTATCGGAATGATACCCGAGGGCTTGGTGCTGCTGACGAGCATTGCGCTTGCGGTAAGCACTATCCGTCTCGGTCGGCGTCGGACGCTCTGCCAGGACCTGTATTGCGTTGAGAGCCTCGCGCGCGCGGACGTGCTCTGCCTCGACAAAACGGGAACGCTCACCGAGGGCTGCATGGAGCTTCGCGAGGTGCGCACGCTCGATAACGATTTCGACGTTGACGGCGCGCTGAACGCGTTCGCGGCGGCGTTCCCCGAGCCGAACGCCACGCTCGGGGCGGTCTGCGAGCGCTTTGCGGGCGGCTCATGCCTTGCGCCGCTGAAAACCGTGCCGTTCTCTTCGGCAAGGAAGTGGAGCGCCGCTCGGTTTGACGGCTTGGGAACGCTGGCGCTCGGCGCGCCGAGCTTTGTTCTCGGAGATGATTATTCTCAAATCGCCGATATTTGCGAAGAATATGCCGCAAAGGGCTTCAGAGTGCTTGTCCTTGCGCAGTCGCCGCTGCCGCTCGGCGAGGGAAAGCTGCCCGAAGGGCTCTCCGCAAAGGCGCTTGTGGTGCTGTCCGACAAGATACGGCGGAGCGCTCCCGATACGCTGGAATATTTCAAGCGGCAGGGCGTGGCGCTGAAGGTGATATCGGGCGACGACCCCGTTACGGTATCGAGCGTCGCGGAGCGTGCGGGGCTTGACGGCGCGGAAAATTACATCGATATGAGAGATGCGGAGGATGAAAAGATCCCCGAGATCGCCGAAAAATACACGGTTTTCGGCAGAGTGACGCCGAATCAGAAGCAGCTGCTGGTCAAAGCGCTGAAAGCCGCGGGGCACAAGGTCGCGATGACGGGGGACGGCGTAAACGACGTGCCGGCGCTGAAGGAAGCGGATTGCTCGATAGCAATGCAGTCGGGGAGCGACGCGGCGCGCGCGGTCTCGCAGCTCGTGCTGCTGAGCTCGGACTTTGCGTCGATGCCGCTCGTGGTCGAGGAGGGGCGGCGCTGCATCAACAACATTCAGCGCTCGGCGGCGCTGTTCCTCGTCAAGACGATTTTTTCGTTTCTGCTGGCGGCGGCGTTTCTTGCGCTGCCCTACGGCTACCCGTTCAAGCCGATACAGATGACGCTGATAAGCGCCCTGGCGATAGGAGCGCCGTCGTTTTTGCTGGCGCTGGAGCCAAACAAGAGCCTTGTGCGCGGGAGCTTCCTGTCGAACGTGATGAAAAAGGCGGCGCCGGGCGGCGTTTCCGTCGCGGTCGGAATATGTCTGCTGACCGCCGCAGAGGGCGTTTTCGGGTTTTCCCCCGAGCAGACCTCGACCATGGCGGTCTGTCTGACGGGGTTTGCGTGCTTTCTTGTTCTCGGCAGCGTCTGCCGACCGTTCAAGCCTTGGCGCGCGGCTATGCTTGCGGCGCTTATTGCGGCGTTTGTCGGAGCGGCGCTGCTGTTTCCGACGGTGTTCTACATCGTTCCGCTTAACCCTGCCGAATGGGCGGCGCTGGGCGTTCTTGCGGCGGCGGTGCTTGCGGTGCAGGCTGTCGTCGGGATTACAGCGCGGAGACCGAACGCAAAGCGGTAAATCCGATCTGCGTTCCAAAAACATTATTTTCAATTAACCCTCAAACCCTCTTGAAAAAATATCCGAAATGTGGTATTATATATATTGAAATATATTGAAATCGGTGATGTAATGAAATATTCCTTAAACGCGGGCGAGTGGAACAGCGTTTTTGCCGTTCCGTCGAGCGTTGTCGATAAATATATAAAGCTTGCGGGCGGCAATTCGCTGAAGCTGCTGCTTTTTTTGCTGCGGCACGGCGGCGAGGTGTTCTCCGAGGAACGGCTCAACGCGGAGCTCGGCTTCCGCGAGCGCGGCGAGCTGGAGGACGCGGCGCTCTTCTGGGTGCAGCGCGGCATTATCCGCTTCGAGACGGCTTCCGTCGAGACGGATAACGGCTTAGCGGCGGCTTCCGTCGAGGCAGCTCCCGTCTCGACGGGAGTCGTCGCTGCCGAAAAGCCCGCGGACAAGCCCAAGGCAAGACCCGTTGACATAAAGCCCGTGAGCGTTTCCTCGGGCGAGGTCGCGGACAGGATAGCCTCCGACAAGGAGCTGGAAACGCTCTTCGCGGAAGCGGAGCGCCTGTACGCTCACCCGCTGCGGCAGCGCGAAAATCAGCTCGTCATTTCGCTCGTGGACCATTACGGGCTGCCCGTGGGCGTGGCGCTTATGCTGCTCAATTACTGCTTTAAGGTCAATAAGACCTCTCCGAGCTACGTGCAGACCGTCGCGGCGGACTGGTCGGCGGAGGAGATAAACACCATCGAGCTCGCCAACGCGCGCATACTCTCGCTCGAAAAGCAGAACGGCGTCGAGGAACGCCTGCGCGAGGCTATGGAGATGACCACCAAGCTCTCCGCGAAAATGCGGCGCTACGTAAAGGACTGGACGGATTGGGGCTTCGACGAGCGGATGATAATGCTCGCCTACGAAATGACTATAGACCGGATAAAGGAATGGAAGCCCGAATACGCGAACAGAATACTCGAAAGCTGGAAAAACGACGGAATAAGCTCCCCAGCGGCTGCCGAGCAGGCTTCTCTGCAAAGGAAGCAGACCGTAAAGGCGGGCGCCGACGCTAAGTCCTCGTTCAATATGAACGACGAAATGGCTAAGATAATCAACCGCTACAAAAACGATAACCGAGGTGGATAATGGCTTTGGACAAGAGATATTTCGACGTTGCGCAGAAGCGGCTGTCCAACCGCAGGACGGCTAACAAGCAGGCCGAGGACGAGCGCAGAATGGAAATTCACCGAAAAATACCGAAATACTGCGAGCTGGAGTGCCGGCTAGCCGATACGATGACAAAGATAGTCTCCGTCGTTGCGGCAAAAGCTCCCGACGCGGACGAGCAAGTAAGGGCGGCTATCGCGAGCAATCTCACTTTGCAGCGCGAAATGGAGTCGCTGCTCGCCGAAAACGGCTATCCGCGGGATTATCTCGCGCCGATATTCACCTGCGACAAGTGCAAGGACACGGGCACGTACAACGGCGGCTGGTGCGAATGCTTCAACAAGATACTGAACGCCGCCGCCGCCGAGGAGCTGAACTCGCGCTCCCCTCTCAAGCTGAGCTCGTTCGACAGCTTCGACCTCGGGCTGTACCCGAAAACGCCCGACCCCGCGCTCGGGGAAACGCCGTACAACATCATGCGGCAGAACTTCGCCGAGTGCAAAAGGTTCGCCGACGGCTTCAACGGTCACGGATACGGCTTGTTTATGCTCGGCGGCACGGGTCTCGGAAAGACGCACCTTTCGCTTGCCGCCGCCAACGACATCATTCAGAAGGGCTACTGCGTGATATACGGCTCCGTGCCCGAGCTTCTGCGGCAGCTCGACAAGGAGCAGTTCAAAAACGCGGACGGCGACACAATGGCGCTCGCCGCCGAATGCGACCTGCTTATCCTCGACGACCTCGGCGCGGAAAACAACACAGACCGCTGCACCTCGCTGCTGTACGAGATGATAAACGCGCGGCAAAGCCGTTCGCTGCCGATGATAATAAACACCAACCTCGATATGGAGCAGCTCAAGGCGCGCTATCGGGACAGGCTCTGGTCGAGGCTTTTCAGCATGAAGGTGCTGCTCTTCTGCGGCGAGGACAACCGCTTAAAAATCAACAACGACAAATAGGAGGAATTTTTATGGGAAAACTCAGAATAGGCATTTTGACGAGCGGCGGCGACTGCCCGGGGCTCAACGCGACCATACGCGGCGTCGCAAAGGCTACCTACGAGACCTTCGGCGACGAAAAGGTCGAGATAGTCGGCATACACGACGGCTATCACGGGCTTATCCACGGCGATTACAAGGAAATGTCGCGGTCGGATTTCTCGGGCATACTGACCACGGGCGGCACTATTCTCGGCACCAAGCGTACGCCGTACAAGATGATGCAGATAATCGAGGACGACAACGTCGATAAGGTCAAGGAAATGAAGCAGACCTACAAGAACCTCGGGCTCGACTGCCTGTTCACGCTCGGCGGCAACGGCACCCACAAGACCGCGAATATGCTCTCCGAGGAGGGTCTGAACGTCATCGGGCTGCCCAAGACCATCGACAACGACATCTACGGCACGGACGTTACGTTCGGCTTTCATACCGCCGTCGACATCGGAACGGAGGTCATCGACCGCATACACACCACTGCCAACTCCCACAGCCGCATTATGGTCATCGAGATAATGGGCAACAAGGCGGGCTGGCTTACGCTGTACAGCGGTCTCGCGGGCGGCGCGGACATTATCCTTATCCCCGAGATACCGTTCAACATCGACAAGGTCGCAAAGGCTTGCAAAAAGCGCGCCGACGCGGGCAAGGACTTTTCCATTCTCGCGGTCGCGGAGGGCGCTTACGACACCGACGAGGCCAAGCTCAAGAAGAAGGAGCGCGCCAAGGCACGCGCCGAGCGCGGCGAGCTGACGGCAACGGCGCGCATCGCCAAGTCGATTGCCGAAAAGACGGGGCTCGAGACCAGAACGGTCGTTCCCGGGCACATTCTCCGCGGCGGCTCGCCCTCGGCTTACGACAGGGTTCTCGCGACGCAGTTCGGCGCGCATGCCGCTCGGCTGCTCAAGCAGGGCAAATTCGGCTACACGGTAGCAATGGTCGATGGCAAGATCACCGAAAACCCCCTCGGCGACGTCGCCATGAAGACGAAGTTCGTCCCCGAGGATCACAAGCTCGTGAAAACCGCCAAGGACATCGGTATATCCTTCGGCGATTGAGCATATAATAATTATTGCGGCAGCCCCCGCTGCCGCAATATTTTAAAAAAATTTCAAAAACCCCTTGACAAACATTTCCAGATGTGATATAATATCTTTTGTTGAGACAATATCGCGGGATGGAGCAGCTCGGTAGCTCGTCGGGCTCATAACCCGAAGGTCGTAGGTTCAAATCCTGCTCCCGCAACCATAGGAAATCCGCTTAGCCGAAAGGTTTAGGCGGATTTTCATATATTTGTTGAGTGTGAATATAAAGGAAAATTGGTTACAGTTTGGTCACACTTGATTTTATTTTTCTATGTGCATTGACTTTAACTTGCATATTATAGTATAATAAGTAAAAGAATATTTTCAAATTTACGGAGGTTGGAAAAATATGCCAAGAACTAAAACAACGTATGATGTGCTGCTATCTTGCCCAGGTGATGTTTACAACGACTGTTATTCTACTATTGACGACACCGTGAACGTATTTAACAAAGTATACGGAGATTTGTATAATATTGAAATAAATCTTGTACATTGGTCAAAAGACAGCTTTCCTCAATCGGGTGATCATCCTCAAGAACTGCTGAATAAGCAGATAGTTGATGATGCAGATGCTTGTATTGCTGTTTTTTGGACAAAATTCGGCTCCCCTACAGATAAGTATGGCTCGGGAACCGAAGAGGAAATTGAACGTATGCTCTCGGAGAACAGACAAGTGTTTGTATATTTTTACAATAAGCCCGTACCTCCCTCATTGCTTGCAAATGAAGAAACAAAAGCGGATTACAATAAAATTTCAGAATTTAAGAAGAAGTATTCAAAGAGAGGGATTTACAGTGAGATATCCGATGAAACCGATTTCCAAAAGAAGCTCACTGTTCACCTAACTAAGTTTTTTCTTGGCAAGCAAGATACGGCTTCAATCACTTCACACGAAATTACTCCGGTTTTGCGTCTTGTAGGCAAAGATAAGCAAGAGAATGTTGCTGTAAGTTACACAAACTTGCTAAATGACTCAAAAA
Source organism: Lachnospiraceae bacterium (assembly GCA_023664705.1). Taxonomy (GTDB): domain Bacteria; phylum Bacillota; class Clostridia; order Oscillospirales; family Ruminococcaceae; genus CAG-115. The sequence goes on from JAMPFE010000009.1 coordinate 8,542, forward strand.
TTGAAGGACTTAAGAAAAGTATAGCCGACAGGATAGAAGAATTGAATAAATATCGTTTGAACGCTTGCTCTCTTGATAGCGAGATTGAAGAAAATCCGATCTTGGCTAATTTGGGAATCGGCATGTGGGAATACAAGCCGGTAACCGTCAAACCCTCAGAAAAAGAAGTAATTGAAAGCTTTTGCAGATTGTGTGGTATAAGCCTTTCGGAGAACTTTTGGGATCTCGGCGATTTGAAGACGGGACGCCAAATTTTTGATATGAATATCTATGGCAACAAACAAGTAACACTGTTTGGCACAGACGATGAACAATTCAAATATAATCGAATTAAATCTATTTCGAGTGACATTTTCAGATTATATAAGCTTTATTTGTATCAAGAATTTTACAAAACTGTTGATAAAATTCCATTTATAGAGCTTGCCGTTTTCAACTCCGGAACTACATTTGATCAAGATGTTGAGGTTAAACTGTTCTTTGAAAAGGACGTGCTGTTTGATTTGAGCGAATTTCCCAGACCCGATGATACGGTCATAGAAGAATTTGTGGAAAAAGAAAGCAACATCAGCTTGATTATTTGCCCTGGCTCAACATCGGAATTATCGGATTATACATATCCCAATCAAAGTTCTTACGCCTATTCGCCCAGAATAAATTTGCGCCCTGCCGATATAATTAAAAAAGCGATTGAAGAATATTATACAACAATAGACGAGTATGATTGCTTTGATTATTACGAAGAGAACGGGAAAGATATACTTAAAGTGAACTTTAAAGAAGTTAAGCAGCATACGGGAGTAATGTTCCCGGTGCGTTTATTCCTATCTAACGTTCCCGATGAAATTCCATATCAAATAACGGGGAAAAATTCACCCGATGTCATAAATGGGACTGTAAAAATAATAAATGTATAAACATACAGCGGCAAGCAAAGGCTTACCGCTGTTCTAATATGTTTCATTAAGGCAACACTGTACAAAGACCAGATATCGCTTACTTGCAAACTTTTCGTCAAATTGCTCAAAATCTCCTTATAGGCACTGGCTTTATTCGTCGATTTTGGGTTATAGTTGAATACAGAAATTTGCTAGCTTAATCAAACGACAACTTTTGTGCAATGTTACCTTTACCCGAGAGAACGAATACCGTCTATCGCCGCGAGGTCGGTATTCTCATTGCTGAGCGTTGCGCTGTTGAGATATTCGGCAAACCTGTCGCAGTTTACAAGTATTCGCCCCGCGACACGCACGGCGTTTATTCTGCCGCTTGTAGCGAGCTTGCGGACAAAGTACTGCGATACACCGAACATTTCTGCGGTTTGCTTGATGGTTTTCATTTCGGGGATTGAACTATGCGCCATAAATACTCCTTTCCCTTAATCGTCCTGTTTGTCAAACGCCTGTTTAGCCTTTTTAAGCCGGTAGCGTCGATTATGTTCCCTCACATTCTCCTTATGCCCGGAGCGCCATTTTCGCTGATACTCCCGTCGCGCCTCTATCGCTGCGTGTTCCTCCGACGACAGATTTTCAAGATTGACTTTGTTGGACATTTGCTATGCCTCCTATATTGTTATTTCCTCTTTCGTTTCCTCTTTAAAAAGCCAAATAAATTGACCTCGATCAAATTATAACATAAGCCAAAGCTGATGTCAATAAAAATTAACTTAATTTCTTTTAAACGCTGCTAAATTTTGCGTAATGCACAAAAAACATACTAAAGTTTTGTGCATATTTCTCTTTCGTTTACCATTGACAAAGTTAATTAAATAAGCTATAATAAAATAAGCGAAACAGAAACGAAAAGAGGTATTTTATGGAAAACACAAGAGGTCGCAGAAAAAAGGAGATTGGAAGTAATTCGCCGTTCGCTACTCGTTTGCGCGAATTGCTTGAAGAACGGGAAATAACGCAGCCTGTTCTCGCGGAGGCTATCGGTGTGTCGCGGCAGTCGGTCGGGCAATGGAAGGATGGAAAAACCGTTCCCGATATCTTGGATTTACGTAAAATCGCCATATTTTTCGGTGTTTCTACCGACTATCTGCTTTGCCAAACAAATGTGGCAAGCTCCGATAACCGAGTGAAAGATATACACGAGCTGACGGGATTATCCGAGGACGCGGTTAATCATCTGGTGAAACTGAAATCGGTTACCGATATGCTTTCGGATTTGAAAGAAGAAACTGTTGAACTGTCCGCCGATGAAATCCAAGACAAGCTTGAAAAACTCGGATATAGCGTTACCCCCGACTGGGCTTTGGCGATAAAAAAAGCGCCGCGAGATATTGTATCTCCGACGCATATTCTGAATTTATTGTTTGAGAAAGACGATGTTGATGACCTGCTGAAACGACTTATGATGCAGATTGCCAACACCGACAAGCTGAAGAATTTAAGAGAGATCAACGCGGTGGAGTTCTACACTTGGTCAATGCAAAAGCAGATGCTTGAGTTATTGGAGCGCTTGATTTTGAGTATAGAAAAAAATCCGAAGGGGTGACAGGTATGGCAAACGTAATCAAGCGTGGCAAGAGCTTTCGTATTCGTGTATCGCTCGGGTTTGACGGCAACGGCAAGCGGATTTACAAGAGCAAAACCTTTAATCCTCCTAAAGAATTGACCCCGAAACAAGCGCAAAAGGAAGCCGAAAGACAAGCGGTTCTCTTTGAGGAACGGTGCAAAACGGGACAAATTCTCGACAACAACACGCGTTTTGCTGATTTTTCGGAAATCTGGCTTCACAATTATGCGGAGAAACAGTTAAAAGCAACTACCTTAGCGCGATATAAGGATCTTTTGGTAAGAATAAATGCAGCATTCGGAAATATGAAACTGTCCGCAATACAGCCGCATCACCTCTTAGCGTTTTATGATAACCTTGAAGAAAGCGGGGTGCGTAAGGATGTGATATATGCTCCTCTTCTGTCGGAGATTTAATCTCAATAGGAATACTTTGCTGCGGGTCGTCAATGATTGCATCCCATCTCGCACCGTTGTCACCTGGGCGGGAATATGAGCAATTAAAGCCCAAAATCTTGAACAACGTCGAAATCAGCGAATAAAACTCTTCTTTCTTAGATGTCTTGTATTCTTCAAACAAAGTCACAATTATATCAGAACTCTTCATACCCTTATGTTTGAGCTCGTTAATCTTGTTGAGGAACTCAATGTCTTCGGATTCTTTCAAAAGCTCAAAATCTGCACTCTTAGATATGTTTAACTCCCAGTTATTCACAACCGAAACTTTGCGGTTATTTTGAGTTTTATTCAAAAAAGTGCCCGCGGACATGGAGATGCCTGTTCCAAAGTGCTCTCCTAAGGCATCTTCAACTATCTTTCGTCTAAGTGTTGCGGACGGCGAAAACAGCAACGCTCTCCCATTCAGAATATCGGAGCAAAGTTCCTTGTCCTTAGATATAGTGTCATTAACTCTCAAAGTATCCAGCCCCGCACGCTGAAATATCGAATACGTTCCCAGCCTTATAAGCGCCGCCTGAACATCGCTGCTGTAGCTTTCAAATTTAGGCAGTCTTATATCACACATTGCATTAATCGAAGTATACACTTTTCTGCCGTATTCGGTTATTTTAAAGCGCTTCATTTTATTACCATACAAGCTTTTGTTCCACACAGCTTCAATCCAACCGCAGTTTTTCATAAGACCGATGGGTGTTCTTGTAGCGTTATCAACAGAGGAATGCTTCATACCCAGGCTTTTACAAAGCGCCGCAAAAGCAGAATTCAAGCGCTTTTTATCTCCTCTGATATTATTTATATCAGTAATCATTTGCCAATATGCGTTGTCATCTTCGTCATTTATTGACATAGGTCCAAGGCACAATTCGTGCTTATACATTACACCGCCAAGGTCTATAAGCGTTCGTAAAGCACACTTAAAGAAACGTGTTTTTTCTGTGTATCTCATATTGTCGTCAAAATACGTGGGCGTATTTATTCCAATAACCGATTGCTCATATAAACGCTTCAGGCAATCGCCATCAGACAATGCTATGTGAACGCCAACGGATAAGCCTTATCATCTTTATAGGGCGAGATCCAACCAAGCATTCGGAATACTTCCGCGTACATTTTTACGTTCATTTTGGTAGAATTCATGCTTTCCAACTCAGTATTGCTTAATTCCAAAGCTTCGTTGCCAGAATACCCATATGCCGTCAAAAGATTTGCCTGTGCTATTGCAACTTTCATATCATCCAAAGTAAAGAAAGCTAAATCTTTAACTTGATTGTAAAGCAGCTTGATAATCTGTATATTGCAATCGTGCAGATATAAATTGCTAAAACAAATTTCCAAAGTGCAAGCCCCAAAACTTTTCCTGTATAGTAAAACACATGAAATAACAACCATGCTATATGGTCACACTTTGGTCACACGCGTTTGAAAAAATTCCGCAAATTCTCAAAAAATTTGAAGAGGAACAAATGTAAAAATCGCTTAACAAAGCTCGTTTACGACATTTTCGGCAGGTATCAACAAGTGGACAAATCCAACTCATAACCCGAAGGTCGTAGGTTCAAATCCTGCTCCCGCAACCACCGGTCTGCGCCTTCGGCTTGACCTCGACTCTTTGCGATGGCGCGTTTTGCTCGAATTGCCCTAACGGCAATTCGATTTCGCGCTTCGCGCGAAATATCGCAAAACGCTCAATGTTGACGCACCGCCTATAGGTGATTGCCGTGTGCAATGGGATTTTTCGTTTTCTCGTTTTAAAATAACCCCTTGACAAATTTGCGTTAAAGTGATAAAATTTAAGAGGTGAATATTTAAATATTTTCGGAGGTTTTTTATGAAATACGGAGAAGTTGATTTTGATACCTACTTTAAGAATTATCCCGACAAAAACGGCTATTTCGGCAAATACGGCGGCGCTTATATCCCCGACGAGCTGAAAAACGCCATGGACGAGATAACCGAGGCGTACTTCACTATCTGCAAATCCAGCAAGTTCATCAGCGAGCTGCGCAGGATACGCAGGGAGTTCCAAGGCAGACCCACGCCCATTTCCTATCTGGAGCGCCTTTCGGGCAAGCTCGGGCACGTTCAGCTCTACGTCAAGCGCGAGGATCTGAACCACACGGGCGCTCACAAGCTCAACCACTGCATGGGCGAGGCGCTGCTGGCGAAGTATATGGGCAAGAAAAAGGTCATCGCCGAGACGGGCGCGGGTCAGCACGGCGTTGCGCTGGCGACCGCGGCGGCTTATTTCGGTCTTGAGTGTGATATCTACATGGGTGCCGTCGACATCAGGAAACAGGCTCCGAACGTCGCGAGAATGAAGATACTCGGCGCGAACGTCGTCGAGGTAACAGACGGTCTCGCGACGCTCAAGGAAGCCGTTGACGCGGCGTTCACGGCGTACAGCAGGGAGTACAGGGACTGCATTTACTGCATAGGCTCGGTAGTAGGTCCTCACCCGTTCCCGATGATGGTGCGCGATTTCCAGAGCGTCGTCGGCGTCGAGGCGCGCGAGCAGTTCCTCGAGATGACGGGCGAACTCCCCGACGCTGTTGTCGCCTGCGTGGGCGGCGGCTCAAACGCCATGGGCTTCTTCTCGGGCTTTTTGAACGACCCCGTGGACATCTACGGCGTTGAGCCCCTCGGCAGAGGCTCCAAGCTCGGTGACCACGCGGCAAGCCTTACCTACGGCTCCGAGGGCATTATGCATGGCTTCAACAGCATTATGCTGAAGGACGAGAACGGCGACCCCGCGCCCGTTTACTCCGTGGCGAGCGGTCTGGATTATCCGTCCTCGGGACCCGAGCACGCGTTCCTGCACGACATCGAACGCGTAAAATACGACGTTATCGACGACAACGAAACTATCGACGCGTTCTTCACGCTGTCGCGGCTGGAGGGCATTATCCCCGCGATAGAGAGCTCCCACGCGGTCGCCTACGCAATGAAGCTCGCCGAAAAAATGGGCAGAGGCTCAATCCTCATCAACCTTTCGGGGCGCGGCGACAAGGATATGGATTACGTTATCGAGAAATACGGCATAAGATAATGCCCGAGGCATTTGTCAATCCCAATAAAACGCCCCCGAGCTTTCGGGGGCGAATTTCTGTCGGGCTGTGGCGAAGCCGTTTTATGTCATCTTCTTTTCGCACCGCCCTTGTTGGGGTCTCTCATGGAAAGCGAAATCCTGCCGCGCTTAACGTCCACGTCAACGACCCACACCTTAACGACCTCTCCGACCTTGACGACCTCGAGCGGGTGCTTTACGTACCTTTCGGACATTCGGGAAATATGCACCAGCCCGTCCTCGTGAACGCCGATGTCGACGAACGCCCCGAAGTCGATAACGTTGCGGACGGTCCCCATAAGCTCCATGCCTGGCTTCAGGTCCTTTATCTCCATCACGTCGCCGCTGCGCATAAGGGGCGGCGGCAGCTCGTCGCGCGGGTCGCGCCCGGGCTTTTCGAGCTCCTTTACGATGTCGGAGAGCGTCGGCATACCCGCGCCCGTCTCCTCGGCTATCTTTTTCAAGCCGACGGACTTGACCTTCTCGCGCACCTTATCGGCTTTGCCGAGCTCGTCCGAGGTTATCCCGCAGCGCTCCAGCAGCGTTTCGGCAGCGCCGTAGGATTCGGGGTGTATGCCCGTGTTGTCGAGAGGATTTGCGCCGCCCGGCACGCGCAGAAATCCCGCGCACTGCTCGAAAGCCTTAGCGCCGAGCTTTTTGACCTTAAGCAGCTGCTTTCTGTCGGTAAACGCGCCGTTTTCCTCGCGGTAGGCGACGATATTCTTCGCGACCGCGGAGTTTATCCCCGAGATGTACGACAGCAGCGAATACGACGCGGTGTTCAAATCGACGCCGACGGAGTTCACGCAGTCCTCGACAACGCCCTTGAGAGCCTCGTCCATGCGTGCCTTGGGCATATCGTGCTGATACTGCCCCACGCCGATAGCCTTGGGGTCTATCTTGACAAGCTCCGCGAGCGGGTCCTGAAGCCTGCGCGCAATTGAGACTGCCGAGCGCAGCGAAACGTCGTACTCGGGGAACTCCTCGGCGGCGAGCTTTGAAGCCGAATACACGGAAGCTCCCGCCTCGGAAACGACCATATACGAGACCTTTTCGGGAATGGTTTTCAGCAGCTCGGCGGTGAACTGCTCGGTCTCGCGCGAAGCCGTGCCGTTGCCGATAGCGATAGTGGAGACGTGGTGCTTTTCGATGATGCTCTTGATAACGCGCTTGGCCGTCTCCAGCTCGCCCTTGGAGCGCGTCAGATAGACTATCGTCGTATCGAGCACCTTTCCCGTGCTGTCGACGACGGCGCACTTGCACCCGTGAGCGTACCCCGGGTCGAGCCCGAGCGTTACGGTGTCCTTGACGGGCGGCGCCATAATGAGCTGCCGCAGATTTGACGCGAACAGCTTGATAGCGCCCTCGTGAGCGTTCTCCGACAGCTCCGCGCGCACTTCCCTCTCGATTGACGGGAAGATGAGCCGCTTGTAGCCGTCCTCGCAGGCGGCGCGGACGTATTCGGCGCACTTGCTGTTGTTCTTGACGTATTCGTAGGTGCAGGCGCCCTCGCCGACGCCCTCGGGAACCTCTATCGCGACCTTGAGCTGCTCCTCTTTCTCTCCCCTGTCGAGCGCGAGAATACGGTGCCCCGCGATTTTGCCAACGGGCTCGGAATATTCAAAATAGTTCTTGTAGACCTCGTTTGCGTCCTCGGCAGCCGCCTTGGAGCTGATAACGCCCTCCTTGAAGAACGTCTCGCGCAGGCGCTTGCGGAGCTCCGCGTTGTCGGAAACGTCCTCGGCGATGATGTCCATAGCGCCCTGCAGAGCCTCCTCGGCGGTCGCCACGCCCTTTTCCCCGTCAACGTAAGCCGCAGCCTCGGCAGCGGGGTCGGTTTTCTTGTCCTGCGCCAGAAGCAGCTCGGCAAGCGGCTCCAAACCCTTTTCGCGCGCCACGGAAGCGCGCGTCTTGCGCTTGGGCTTGAACGGGCGGTAGATGTCCTCGACCTCGACGAGGGTCATCGCAGCCTCGATAGCCTTGGCTATCTCGTCCGTCATCTTCTCCTGCTCGGTGATTGAAGAAGTTATTTCTTCCTTGCGCTTTTCGAGACTGCGCAGATAAGTAAGCCTGTCCGAGAGCTCGCGCAGCACGGTATCGTCCAGCGAGCCTGTTTGTTCCTTTCGGTAGCGCGCTATGAACGGGATAGTCTTATCGTCGTCGATAAGCGCGATAGTATTGTCGACCTGCTCCTTGCGGAGCTTGAATTCATCTGCCAAAATTCGGTTAATGTCCATTTTACTCTCCTATAATAAAGTGTTGCGTTAATATTATAGCATAATTTTCCGAAAATTTCAAGCCGCGTACTTGCGTTTTTTGACGAAGTATGCTATAATTAAGGTATCACCACAAGCTTTAATATTCATTCAAGAAAGGAAATCACCATGAAAAAGAGCATAAAAAGAACCGTAACCGTTATTCTTATCGTGATCGCGTCGCTGTTGGTCATTGCGGCCGCGGGTATCGGCATATTGGCGGCGAACAGATTGACTCCCGCCGTCGGAACGTATATAGCGGCAAACGGCGGAACCGACATGATATTTACAGACAACAGTCCGTGCATTATGTCGAACCGCACGGGCAATGAAAACGTTTTCGGCGGCTTGCAGACGGGCGATAAGATATTGATAGTGACCACCACGGATCGGATCCTGCCCTATCCGGGTCAAGTGGATTGTTATTTTTGCTTGAGATTAGGCGGCGGCAGTCTGACCGACGTTCCCGAAAATCATTTGGAGCAGCTTCGGGATATGGGCTGGCTCCCGTCAACGAATTAAGAGGTACCGATGAACGCAACATTGAAACGAACGGTCTCGCAGCTCGCCAACGGCACGATAGGCGGCATGATGATAGGGATAGGCGGCTGCGTGAGCCTCTCCTGCGATAATAAGTACATAGGCGCGCTGCTGTTCTCGCTGGGCTTGTTCGCGATAGTGCAGTTCGGCTTCGGCTTGTACACGGGCAAGGTCGGGTATATCCCGCTGCGCAAGCCCGTGTATCTGCTCGAGTGCCTGTTCACGCTTCTCGGCAACGCTCTGGGAACGTTCATAGACGCGTTTCTGCTGAAGCAGACGCGGATATACGCCGCTATCAGCGAAAAAGCGGCGGCGAGCGTGGATGCCAAGCTCGCCGACGGTTATTTAAGCATGTTCGTTCTTGCGGTATTCTGCGGCTTGCTGATGTTTTTAGCGGTCGACAACGCGAGAATATCCCGAGCGGAAAACGGGCACATCGAAAAAACGGTCGGCGTGATGTTCTGCGTAATGGTGTTCATACTTTGCGGCTTCAACCATTGCATAGCGGATATGTTCTATCTGTTCCTGACGGGCAGGATAGCCGACGCGGGAGCATACCTGCCGCTGGTAATTCTCGGGAACAGCGTCGGAGGAATGCTGCTGCCGCTGCTGAAAATGCTGACCGACAAGCCGTTTGAGAGGGAGAAGTAAAATGGTAAGGGAGCTTGTTCACGACCCGATATTCTTAGCGCAAAAATCGGAAGCCGCCGACGAGAGCGACATTCAAACCGCCCAAGACCTCCTGGACACGCTGACCGCTCACAAAGAGGAGTGCGTGGGAATGGCGGCGAATATGATAGGCGTTAAAAAGCGCGTCATAGCGTTCTATGACAACGGCAAGCCCGTCATAATGTTCAACCCCGAGATAATCGGCAAGTCCGAGCCGTACAAGGCTGCCGAGGGCTGCCTTTCGCTGCTCGGAGAGCCCCGCCCAACAACGCGCTATAAAAAGATAAAGGTACGCTTTCAAAACGAGAGCTTCCGAACGCGCATAAAGACGTTCACGGGCTTCACGGCGCAGATAATCCAGCACGAAACGGACCACTGCAACGGCATATTGATTTGATGAAAACAGGCAGAGCGAAAGCCCTGCCTGTTTTTATTTTGCCTTATTGCTTTTATCGGTAGTAAACCTCTTTGAATGAGCGGGCTTAGTCGGCTCAGCGGGCTTTTCGGAATACTCGGGAGCCTCAAACCAGAACGTGCTTCCCTTGCCCTCGCTGCTGTCGGCGCCGTAAGAGAAGCCGTGCTGCTCGAGGACGCTCTTGACAATGGAAAGCCCTATGCCGCTGCCCATTTTGGCGCGCTTGTGAGTTTTGTTGCGCTCGCTGACCTTGTAGTACCTGTCCCAGATATACGGCAGATTTTCCGCAGAGATGCCCTCTCCGTGGTCCTCGACCTCAAACCGCACCCTGCCGCCCTCTTTTCGGAGCAGCCTCACGATAACGGTATTGTCGTCGCCCGTATAGGTCACGGCATTGTTGATAAGATTGTAGACCACCTGCTCGAGCTTGGTGATGTCGGCGGTTATCATAATGCCGTCCTCCGCGCGCAGGTCGATGATGACGCCGTCGCTCTCCTTCATTATATCAAAGCGCGAGATAACTCCCGACAGCCTTGACGAAAAGTCAAACGTTTCAAGGTGCATTTCGGTAACGCCCGCCTGCAGCTTGGAAAGGTCGAGAATGTCGGTTACGAGCGACGAGAGCCTGTCCGTCTCGTCGATTATGACTTTCAGATGCCGTTCGCGTTTTTCGGGATTATCGCCCGACAGGTCGCGTATCATCTCGGCATACGCCTTTATCATGGTAAGCGGCGTCCGCAGGTCGTGAGAGATATTCGCCATAAGCTCGCGCCGCAGGTCGTCGGATTTCGCTATCTCCTTGGAAGCCGAGGTGAGCGTTCCCGCAAGCTGCTTTATCTCGGCATAGTCGTACTTTGCGATATCCGCGTTGAACTTCCCCTGCGGCAGCTCCTTTGCCGAGTTGTTTATCCTGATGATAGGCTCGGATATTTTGTACGAAAACAGTGCCGACATAAAGATGGTCAGTATCATCATTATAATGCCGACGAAGAAAAATTGCCGCACGAAAATAACGACCGTCGTTCCGATAGGCTGAATATAGTTGCAGATGAAAACATACGCCTCTGGCTCGCTGTGATTTTTCCCGATGTAGCTGCCCATCATAAGGACGGTATTGTCAAGGCGCTCGTCGCGCAGGCGCTTGTAAACTATGCCCTTTTCGGACGCCGCGACCTCGTTTCCGAGGCTTTTCGTCAGCGCTCCGAGCGGCAGACCCGCATTTATCCTGTCCACGCTGTACGAGGCGGCGTTCTGCGGAAAGTATATCTCGATATACATCTTCTTTTCGGCAGCCTGAGTGTTGATGACCTCCGCGATATTGTCCCCGTACCAGTTGCTGCGTATCTCCACAAGCGCCTCGCTTATCTCGTAGGTTTTCATCCACTCGTAGAAATTCGGGAACATCGCGATAAGAAAGATGTACGTAAACGTCAGCATCGCGAGCACGACTATCTCGAAGAGCGCCCATACGCGCACCTTAATACTGCGGAAAAAATTCATCGCTTAAGCCTCGAATTTATAGCCCAGCCCGCGCAGCGTAACTATATACTTGCGGTACGGACCCAGATTGTTGCGGAGCATTTTTATATGCGTGTCGATAGTGCGGTCGTCGCCGAAGAAATCGTAGCCCCAGACCTCCTCGAGGAGCTTGTTTCTCGTCAGCGCGATGTTCTTATTCCGCACCAGATAAAACAGCAGGTCGTACTCCTTCGGCGTAAGATTTGCCTTTTCCCCGTCGATGAAAACGTCCCGCGAGGTAAAGTTTATCTCCAACCCCTCGAATTTCTCCACCTCGGACGGGTTGGCGGCGGCAGCCGCAGCGGTATTGCGCTTAACGATAGCGTTGACCCTCGCCATGACCTCCTTCGGAGAGAACGGCTTTACAACGTAGTCGTCAATGCCTATCTCAAACCCGAACAGCTTATCGTACTCCTCGCCTCTCGCCGAGAGCATAAGCACGGGCGTCTGCTTGACCTTGCGTATCTCCTTGCACGCGGAATAGCCGTCCAGACGCGGCATCATAACGTCCATTATAATAATATCGTAGTCCGTGTTTTTCGCCATTTCGACAGCCTGCATGCCGTCGCAGGCCTCGTCCACATCGTGCCCCTCAAACTCGGCATACTCTTTAAGCACCTCGCGGATGTTGTCCTCGTCGTCAACAACAAGAATTTTATACACGCTTATCCCTCCCATATATTTCCATATCCCCGACGTTTAAAAAACAGGCGTTCTTTTCATATCGGAATATGAGAAGAACGCCTATCACAGTGAGGAAATTATGAACATTGCATACCGAATTTTCATTCGGCAATTAAATTATAATATACCAATATGACAAAACGGTGAAAAGACGTTGAACATTATGTAAATCTATATGCTGCGTTATGTGAAAATGTTTACGACCTCACGCATTTTCACGTCAATGATATCGGGAATACCCGTATCGTAAAACGAATATCCGCCCTCCTCCACACGCAGCTCCTCAACGACCTCCTCGGGAAGCTTTATCCCGAGCTTCACCGTCTTTTCCGAAACGTCAAGCTTGAAGCTTCCTCCCGATTCCTCGGCAAAGCGCCTTATTATCGGGATACCGAAGCCGGGACGCTGATGCCCGAAGTCAAAACCCTCTTCCTTGTCGCCGACGAAAAGCGCACTGTCGTTTACAAGCTGCAAGTAAACAAAGTTTTTCCCTTCCTCGGTAAGTCTTACCAAAGAAAGCACGGGTACGCAGTCCCGCGGCGAATACAGCAGCGCGTTCTGCAAGGAGTTGACAAGCGCGTTTATAGTATGCCGTAAATCGGCTTTGATAAACAGCTGTTCATTGTCGTGTACGAGCTGAACGCATCTTCCGCACTCCGCCAATAACGTATTGCACTTGTTGACGATGCCCATCGTCAGCGTATCCGCGTCAATGATCGTTGGCGAGCATTGCGTAAACATAAGCGAATACTCAAAAACATTCTTAATAACGGAGCTGAGCTCGGAAATGCGGTCGTAAAACTTCACCTCGAAGCCCGAAACGTCCTCACCGTTCTCAATGCGGTCTCTCATCGCAAAAAGCGTTCTCCACAGTTTTGCGGTGTTATGCTCCAATGCGTTGAATATAGGCACTATATGTCCGTACACATCCGTTTTCTCAGCCATATTCACAAGAGCGCCCGCGCTGAACAACTCACAGAAAAACAAATCGCCGTCTATAGGACATATTCTCGCGCAATATGCCGTACCGTCAAGAATAAGCATCGTCCGAGTTTCCTCTAACAATGGAAACAGCAAATCGACTTTATCCGCAATCGATGTTCCGACAGGCACAAGCACGGGGCGGTTGCTGAGCAGACAATCAAGAGCGCCGTCGAGAATGACCGCGGGGTTGTTCAATCGCTTTAAAACGGCATTTAACGCTTTTTTACGTTCACTGTCCAAAGCGCACCTCCTCAGGCAAGCAGTTCTTCCATTTCATCGAGCAGCGATGAAAACAGCTTCAGCGCGTCTTCGACCGCCTTTTTGGAGGTCATATCAACGCCCGCGCCCTTAAGCAGCGAAATCGGGTCTTTGGAGCAGCCTCCGCTCAAAAAGCCGATATAGTCCTTAACGGCGGACTCTCCCTCGTTGAGGATGCGCTGCGACAGCGCGATAGCCGCCGAGAACCCCGTAGCATACTGGTAAACGTAATAGTTGTAATAAAAATGCGGTATCCTCGCCCACTCCATATCAAGCTCGGGGTCAACGACAAGCTCCCCACCGTAGTAGTCGACATTCAGCTTATGATACATCTCACAAAGGCTTTCCGCAGTAAGACTCTCGCCGTTTTCGACCTTCTCGTTTATCATCAGCTCAAACTCCGCGAACATCGTCTGCCGATAAAGCGTCGTTCTGAACTGCTCCAGAAAGTAGTTCACAAGAAACGCCCGACGCTTTTTGTCGTCGGTATTTTTCAGCAGATGCTGCATAAGCAGGCTCTCGTTGCAGGTGGAGGCGACCTCGGCAACAAATATCACATAGTCGGCATACGCCGTCGGCTGATGCTTATTTGACAGATACGAGTGAATGGCGTGTCCCATTTCGTGCGCCAGCGTAAATTCCCAATTGAGCGTGTTCTTGTAGTTCAGCAGCACGAACGGGTGAACCTTAGCCCCCGCGGAATATGCTCCGCTGCGCTTGCCCTCGTTCTCGCAAACGTCTATCCAGCGCTTTTCGATGCCCTCTCTGAATATCGCGCGGTATTCCTCGCCCAAGGGAGCAAGCGACTCATAGACCTCTTCTTTCGCCCGCTCAAAGGGAACCTTGTCCTCCACCCCGCCGACTATCGGCGTATATAAATCGTAAGCGTGCAGCTCGTCAACGCCGAGTGCCCTTTTGCGCAGCTTGACATAGCGGTGCATAAGCCCCATATTCTCGTGAACAGCCTCGATAAGGCGGCGGTAAACCGCGGTATCGACCTCGTTCCCGTCAAGCGCTGCCTCGAGAGTGCTGCCGTAATTTCTCGCTCTCGCGCGGAAAACAAGCGTCTTGACCTGCGATGAAAGCATAGCCGCCGAGGTGTTTTTAAAGCTGCCGTAGGTGTGATACATCGCCTCAAACGCCGATTTGCGGAGCGCCCTGTCGGGGCTCTGCATAAGCGGAACATAGCTCTCGTGAGTTATCTGATGCGCGTTTCCGCCGCTGTCAACGGCGTCGGGGAATTTCAAGTCGGCGTCGTTGAACATCGAGAAAATCGTATCGGGAGCGCCCTGCATCTCGCCCGTAAGCGCCATTATCCGCTCCTCCGCCTCCGAGAGGATATGCCCGCGCTGCCTGCGGATACGCTCCAGCGAACGGCGGTAAAGCTCCAGTTCGGGACAAGCCTTAAAGAAGCTCTCCATTGCGCCGTCGGATATCGAAAGTATCTCGGGAGTAACGAACGCCGCCGCGCCCGCGATCTGTACGTACAGCATCTCCAAGCGGTTGGTCATATCCTGATACTTCGCGACGCGCGTGTCCTCGTCGCTCCTGCGCTGAGCGTAGTTTATCAGGCTGTCGAAAACTATCGTCAGCTCGTCGTCCATCTTAAAATATTCAAGCAGCTTATCCGCGGAGGTACTCAGCTCTCCCTTATAAGACCCGATTTTTTCCGCGTAACCCGCCGCCCTTTTGAAATCGGCTTCCCAAGCCCCGTCAGTGGCGTAAATATCCTCGATAGCCCATTTGTTCTCCGCGGAAACGTCCGCGCGCTGTGGTATTCTTTCCGGCATAAATTATCTCCCGTTCCGTTAAATTTTTGTCATTTCATTCTTCTCATAATTTTCGGCTTCAGTATCTTCTCGTAGAACGGCGCGTACATTCCGAGGAAAATATCGTACATCACGAACGCAAACGCGCCCATGCCGTATAATATCAGCGTTCCGTATTTCCCGAAATCGTTCGCGTCGTCCAACAGATACGTCATGCCGAAAAGGTATATCAGCACTGTATACGCGCCCACCGCCGTAACCGAAAACAGCGCGAGCTTCGCCGCCCAGCGCAGTATTTTCAGCCGTATCCTCTGCAAGTATTCCCTGACTATCGGATAATATCCCAGCAGGAAAATATACATCATCGCGACCTCGTAGTTCGGCGTTATAAGCAGGCACAACAGTCCCACCGCGATATAGCTGACGAGCCCGTACTTCACGCCGAGCCTGTCGCGTATCACCCATATCAGTATCCCCGCGACCGCGGGAGTGACATACTCAAACGACGGTATCATTCCCAGAATGAACATCAGCGCAAGCGCCAGCCCGCACATAATGCCGCACAGCGACACCGTATAGCCAATATGCCGATTTTTATCGTCCGACATATTACTTCCTTTCCTGTCCGTAAAATTCCATGCTCTTAGCCTTGCGCTCCGTGCCGTCCCTCAGCAGCTCGCGCAGCCCGTTGATATCGTCGTTGACCATAGCGTCCCGATACTCCGAGAGCGCGTTTATAACGTTGTTTATCTCGAACAGCAGAGCCTCTTTATTGCACATAAACAGGCTCGACCACATCTCCTCGTTGAGGTAAGCCACGCGCGTAAGGTCGAGAAAGCTCCCCGCCGAAAAGCCGTCCGCGCGGAACAGCGACGGGCTTTTGACATACGCGCTGGAGACCACGTGCGCCAGCTGCGAGGTATACGCGATGTTGCTGTCGTGCTGCTCGGGAGTGGCAATGACCACCTGCCCGAAGCTCATACAAGCCCCCAGCGTCGACACAAGGTCGACAGCTATCTGCGGAGTGTTCTCGGTCGGCGTTATGATGAAGCTCGCGTTCTTGAACAAATCCGCCGTCGCGTAGTCGAAGCCCGAGTGCTCCGTACCCGCCATGGGGTGCGTCCCGATAAAGATAACGCCCTTTTCGTCGAGCACGGGCGTGCAGTTCCGCACAATATAGCCCTTAACGCCGCAGATATCCATTACGATAGAGCCCTTTCGGAACTTGTCGGCGTTCCTCTTGATAAAATCAACGATAGCCACGGGATAAAGCGCGACTATCGTAAGGTTAGCCTCGCCGAGCCTGTCCTCGGTTATCTCCTCGTCGATAGCCCCCTGCTCAAGCGCCTTCCGCACAGTCTCGGGGTCTGTGTCGATACCCATTATATGATGAAATGTATTCGCCTTGAGCGCCTTGCAGACAGACCCGCCGATAAGCCCAAGACCGACAACAGCTATATTCATTTTAAAATCCTCTTTATTATAAATATTACAATATAATTATATCACGTTTAAAAGTTTTTTGCAAGTAAATAATTGGAAAAAAATCTTTTCCGCAAATGTTTTTTGCGTTATGACCACTTATCCAAATCGAATGCTCCGAAATCCCGTTTACGGAGTTCAAGGTAAACGCCGCCTATCTCTTCAAACGCCTTGTTCATGAGGGATTCTTGAAGCTCCGTATCGATATATTTTCCGTTCGCCCGCTTTATCAAATTCTCCTTGCGCATAACGATCTCCGAGGCAACGCGGTACAGAACGTCCTTCACAATAAGATAGACCGCTTGCGTTTCATCCGCCCGCCACTCGCCGACGAGCTTGCCGCGCTCATAGCAAAACACCCTTGCCCCATCGCCGAAGAACTCATAATTCAAATGCATATCGGTCGTATTGTGCTCGAAAGCCGAGTTCAGCTTCGGCAGATATTCATCCGAATACAGCGAGGTCTTTTTCAACAGCTCGGCGCACTTGATTTTAATTTCATTCGTGTTCATAAACCGCCTTATTGCAGAAAGGGCATTGCCGTGAAACAATGCCCGATCCGTATCCAAAATCGAAAATTACGCCTTGCCGACGGAGCCGAACAGCTCCATTTTCTCCTTAACGGTAGCCTTGATAGCCTCCGCGCCCGGCGCGAGCAGCTTTCTCGGGTCAAAGCCCTTGCCCTGCTTATCCTTGCCCTCCTCGATATACTTTCTCGTTGCCTCCTGGAACGCGAGCTGGCACTCGGTATTCACGTTTATCTTCGCAACGCCGAGCGATATCGCCTTCTTTATCATATCCGCAGGTATACCCGTGCCGCCGTGCAGAACCAGCGGCATATCGCCGACCTTGTTCTTTACAGCCTCGAGCGTCTCAAACGACAGCCCCTTCCAGTTCTCGGGGTACTTTCCGTGAATATTGCCGATACCCGCGGCAAGCATCGTAACGCCGAGATCCGCGATAGCCTTGCACTCGTCGGGATCGGCGCACTCGCCCATGCCGACAACGCCGTCCTCTTCGCCGCCGATAGAGCCTACCTCGGCTTCAAGGGAGATGCCGAGAACGTCGCAGGTGTTTACCAAAGCGGTAGTCTTGGCGATATTCTCCTCGATAGGATAGTGCGAGCCGTCGAACATTATCGACGAGAAGCCCGCGTTGATGCAGGCCTTAGCGCCCTCAAAGGTGCCGTGGTCAAGGTGCAGCGCCACGGGAACGGTTATCTTCAGCTCTCCGAGCATACCGTTCACCATGCCGACAACGGTCTTGTAGCCGCACATATACTTGCCCGCGCCCTCGGATACGCCGAGGATAACGGGCGAGTTCAGCTCCTGCGCGGTAAGCAGGATTGACTTAGTCCATTCGAGGTTGTTGATGTTGAACTGACCCACCGCGTACTTGCCGTCGCGGGCCTTGTTCAGCATTTCTTTAGCGGAAACCAACATATAAATTACTCCTTTGTACTTTGTTTTGGGATTAACAATCCATATACATTGTACCATACTTTCCGAAAAAATGCAATATATTTTGAGAATTTTTTCCTCATTCGCTCGGCAAATGCTCCGTTTCGTCCGTCGTGTAGGAGAAAATAAGCTCGGGCGGCACCTCGTCATACGAGCTGTTCATCTCCTCATAGCTTTCCAGATACGCCGAAAGCAGCGGGATAACGATACAGAGCAGCACCGTAACGACAACGGCTGCGATGACCGCGCCTATCTTCTGCCCCCTTGTCCACGAATGACGGGAAGCCGTCTCGCCGCGCACCTCGAAAAGGCGCTTCTCCCCCGCCTTGACCGCCCGCATAACGGATATCTTCAGCTCGTCGGGAGCCGCCAGCTTAAGGCAAAGCTCCTTGTACGACCTCTCCAGCCTGTCCGAAAGCCCGCCAAGCTCGCCGAGCTGCTCGGAAACGTACCGCGCACCCGTTCCGAGCACCTCCGCGGTCTGCTCCGCCGTCAAGTCGTTCTCATAATACAGGTGAACGGCAGTGCGCGTTATCTGCGGGCGCGCGAAAATTTCCGCGAGCAGAGCCTCCTGCCTCGCGGATAACGCAATTCCCGAAAGCGTTTCGGCGTTGTCGTTGGATGGCGCTTTTCTGCAAAGCGAATACGCCCGTTTCACTACGTCGTACAGCTCCGCCGTTTCGGGGAGTGTATCGCATTCCTGCGCCGTCTGCGTAAAAACGCGCTCGGCGCTGTCAAAGCTCTTGGTGACGATAAGCGCGAGCGCGTACACGTCGTCGCCGAAGGCGTCGATAAATTTCTCGATATTCATCACGTGTTATGGTCGCTTACGTGGAACTGCTTGAGGTTGCCTATCTTCTTGCTGCGCTCGCGCATGACAGCCTCGACCTCCTCGACGGTAACTCCGCGCTCCGCCATAAGCACCGCCATATGGTACAACACGTCGTTTATCTCGTTCGCCAGCTCCTCGTTATCGTGATTTTTCGCCGCGATGACCATTTCGGTGCACTCCTCGCCGCATTTTTTCAGTATCTTGTCCAGCCCCTTCTCGAACAGGTAGCAGGTGTAGCTGCCCTCCTGCGGCTCGGCGCGGCGGCTTACGATAACGTCGTACATTTCCTTGAATGCTTCGCTCATAATAAATTCTCCTTTATCAGATTTTCAAAAAAGCCCCGAAAGCCCTTATTCATTTCGGTCTCAACGCTTTTCGGCAGGTCGTAGTAATACTTTCCGCTCCCGATATCCGCGGAAAGGCGGTCGAGCGGAAAGCCCTCGCTGTGGGGGCGCCCGTGCGGCGTACCGGTCAGATAAAACGCCTTGCCCCAAAGGCTCTCGTCCATGCTCTCGGATATCTTATCCTCCGATGTCACAAGGCACAGCGCGTTTTTATAGCGCGCAGTCAGCCTGCCGCCGTATTTACGCGCTAAAGCGGAATAATAGTCTATCATCTCATCGTCGGACAGACGCTTTCCCTCGACGCTGCGCACATGAACACCCGGCTGAAGCTCCTCGGGAACGTTCTCGAAGAACAACCCGCTGTCGAGCGAAAACACGGGAACGCCGTAAAATCGATAATACGTCAGCGCCTTTATCCGCGCGTTTTCAAGAGGGCTCGCGCCGCTCTCGCCGACCTCGGGCGGGCTTTTCTCCATATCGCGCAGGCTCACAAGCCCGATACCCAAACCGTTCAGGCTCTCGCGCATCATTTCGAGCTTGGACGGGTTTCCCGTCCCGAAAAGCAATGTCAATCCGCTCACACTTCCTCTCACTTCCGTATTATAACAAAAAACAAGCCACTTTGTCAAGAGCGGAGAGGCTTTCGGACAACGTATTTATCCTCCAGCTCCATATAACGCTCAAAGCCCTCGCTTCGGTACAAGCCGTCGAAGCCCATAAAGCGCATATATTCGACGGACGCGTCCTTCTGCGGATAAGCCTCGACATAATCAAAGCCCTCTCTTTCCGCGTCCTCGCAGACCGCCCGCAAAAGCCTTCGGGAAATCCCCTGCCTGTGATATTCCTCCGCTATCATAAAACAATAAACAGCCTTGACCCTTTCGTCGGACTTTGACGCAGCCCTTTGCAGGTCGGGCAGCGCGAAAAGCAGCCCCGCGCAGTAAGCGCAGTCGGATTTGGTGTTCGCGTTGCACCAGCCGATCATCCTGCCGTCCTTTATCGCGACATACCCCCGCAGAACGCCGTTTTTCACATAATCCAGCGCCATAGCGCGTCGCTGCTCCCTGTCGGGACGTATCAGTGCGCGGTGGTCGGCGCTGCACCAGTTCACGCAGTAGCAGGTATTCTCGGGGTTGTGGTCGTCATGCGGCGTGGTATCGAAAAATTCCACATACGCCTCGGCGTCGCCAGGCGTCAGCTTTCTTATGATCATTTCCGTTTCAAGCCTCCTCACATTCCATATTATAGCAAAAAACAACGCGCTTTGTCAACCCTTTTTAAGGCAATACCGTGCGGTACTTGAATTTCCGCTTGACAATTTTGAGAAAATATGATATAATTTTCTTATTAAAACAGCCCTGTGCAAGGGCGGAACGGAGGACTTTATGCATCATACGGGAATGCCCGCCGCAAAGGCGCTTGAAAAGCTCAAGGAGGGCAACAAAAACTATCTTGACGCTGCCCGTAATCCGGGAGACGTATCCAAGGAAATAAGGAAAAAGACCTGCGACGAGGGACAGTTCCCCTACGCTATCGTCGTCACCTGCTCGGATTCGAGGGTCATCCCCGAGGCGGTTTTCTCGGCGGGGATAGGCGAAATATTCACGATACGCGTCGCAGGAAACGTAATGGATAACCACCAGCTCGGAAGCGTGCAGTACGCCGCGGAGCATCTCGGCACAAGGCTTGTCGTAGTGCTCGGTCACACTCATTGCGGAGCGGTCGGTGCTGCCATGGGCGGCGGCGAGCCCGAGGAATACGTAAAAACCATCACCGACGAGATCAAAAAGGCGATCGCGGGAGAGACCGGCGAAAACGCCGCCTGCCGCAAGAACGTCGAGAACAGCGTCGAGATGATAAGAGAACGTCTCGGCTACAAGGGCGGCGATGACGGCGCGGTAAACACCGTCGGCGCTGTTTACGATATTGAAAGCGGCGAGGTCGAATTCCTCAAAACGGCGGTAACTACATAACACTGAATGTCGTGCTGATGCACGACATTTTTTTGCCGTTTTTTAAAATTTTGCGGTAAATTGCGGTTCTATGTTATCTTAATATTACTTTATCCTGTTAAAGAAACAGGTGCGATTCCCCGTATGACACGCCGCGCCCGTCTGCTCCACCTTGATGAGCAGCGTGTCGTCGTCGCAGTCGCCGTATATCTCAACGACCCTCTGAACGTGCCCCGAGGTCGCGCCCTTGTTCCACAGCTCCTGCCGCGAACGGCTCCAGAACCACGTGTAGCCCGTTTCGAGGGTCTTAGCCATGCTCTCCTCGTTCATATACGCGAGCATCAGCACCTCGCCGCTGTACGCGTCCTGAACAATCGCGGGGATAAGCTCCCCCTTCTTGAAGTATTTCTTCAGATCCATCATTTTCAACTCGCTTTCGATCTTCATCAGCAGCTTCGGGTGAATGTAGGGATACGTCCACGCCAAAAGCTCGCGCGGCGGCTCGTCAAGCAGCAGCACGCGCTCTATCTCCGACTGCGGCAGCCCGCCGAGCTCGGTTATCTCCGCGTAGAACAGCATGCCGAGCTCGTTGAACCTGTACGGGCAGACCTGCCGCATCGAGAATTTTACCGCGCCCGTTTCCTCGTACAGCTCGCGGGCGGCGGTCTGCGCGATATTCTCTCCCGGCTCGCGGTGTCCGCCGGGCAGCTCGTATGTATTGCGCTCCCTGTGCTTGACAAATACGTACTTGCCGTTGCATTTCGCGAGTATCACCGCGTATTTCAGCATGCCGTCGTCGTATTTTTCGGGGAACCCGACTTTCGGGGAACCCGACCTCCATACCGCACACCTCAATCCCACCAGAAATACCACACCGACGACTGCATAAGCGCTCCCGCAAGCCTGCCTATCGTTTCCACGCCTTGGAATACAATATCTTGGCAGAACGCGAACTGCTCCAGCGCCGCCCCGAGAGCCGTGTTCTTATCCTTTATCGGGCGCGCGGAGAACTCCAGAATATCCCGCGTCATGACCGCGGGGATAACGCCGTACCGCTCGTACCAGTATTTGGAAATCCACAATATCTCCTCGGGATTAGGAACCTCGTTCCAGCCGCCGAACGGCAGCCGCGCGAACACCTCCCACGGGTCCGCCGCGGGTATCCTCGCGAGAACGCACTCCTCGCTCTTTCGCGTGATAAAGCTCGCAATGCCCGAAAAGGTTTTCATAACATCGCCCTGCTCGCACACGACCTCGCCGACCTGCTGCTCCCAGTACTCGCCCATATCCTCTTTGAGAGCGCCGAGCCGTTCTGTGAACCACTTCTGCGCGTCAAGCTGCGGCGTGTTCAGCAGCCTTTCGCGGTTGGCTTTAAGCTCCTCGGGAGTTTTCGCAAATTCCTCTATCACCTCGAGCAGCGTATCGTCGACAACGATAATAAGCGGCGTGTAACCGCCCATCTCGTGCTTAGCGAACACGTCGTTGTAGGCGTTGATTATCCTTTCGGGGCTGCCGCCCTCGGGGAAATGCTCGCACGGGCAATCGAGCATTTCAATGAGCCGCCGCGCCTGTTCGCTTATGCCGCCCGCGTTTTCCTTCTTCCTGTTGAAAAACATATTTTTCTCCTGATTTTTCTTTTACGGTCAGACCGTCCTTACGGGGATATTACGCGATTTGAGGTGCTCCTTGACCTCGCCGACCGTGAGCTCGCCGAAATGGAACAGCGATGCCGCCAGCGCCGCCGAGGAAGCGGTCTGCTCGAAAACCTCCGAGAAGTGGTTGACAGAGCCGCAGCCGCCGCTCGCGATGACGGGGATATTCACGCGCTCACAGACGAAATTCAGCATTTCGACGTCGAAGCCGCCGCGAACGCCGTCCGTGTCTATCGAGTTAAGGCATATCTCGCCCGCGCCGCGCTCCTCTATCTCGCGCACCCAATCTCCCAAATCAAGCTTCATATCAACTCGCCCGCCGTTGATGTAGACTGTGAAGCTTCCGCTGCCGCTGCGCTTTGCGTCGATGCCGACCACCACGCACTGGCTGCCGAATATCTCAGCCGCGTCGCTTATCAGCTTGGGGTTCTTGACCGCCTGCGAGTTGACGGAGACCTTGTCCGCGCCCGCCCGGAGCGTATCGCGGAAGTCCTCGACCGAGGAAATGCCGCCGCCCACGCAGAGCGGCACGAAAACGTTGCGGGCTGTGCGCTCCACGACGTCCAGCATAACGCCGCGCCCCTCATAGGACGCGGTTATATCGTAGAACACAAGCTCGTCCGCGCCCTGCTTATTGTACTCTATCGCAAGCTCCACGGGATCGCCGACGTCCTTTACGCCCTCGAAATTTACGCCCTTGACCACCTTGCCGTTGCGCACGTCAAGGCACGGGATAATTCTTTTTGCAAGCATATTTTTTCTCCTTTACGCGTTGGCATACCGCACTGCCTCGGCAAGGTCGAGACTTCCCGAATAGATGCTCTTGCCGCAGATAGTGCCGTACAAGCCCATTTCCTTGCAGGTCTTGATATCGTCCATTGTGCGGACGCCGCCGCTCGCGATTATGCAGCATTTGCCGCGGGTGCCGTCGTACAGCGCTTTAAGCTGCCGAGCGTTAACGCCCGAAAGCGTGCCGTCCTTGGAAATGTCCGTGAAGATGAAATATTTCACGCCGAACGTTATCATCTTGTTCGCGAGGTCGATGTAGTTCACGTCGGAGGTTTCCAGCCAGCCCTCCGCCGCGACCATTCCGTTAAGCGCGTCAATGCCGACAACAATCTTTTCACAACCGAATTTTTCCACAGACTCCTTGACGAGCTGCGGGTCTTTAAGCGCCGCCGAGCCTAAGATAACGCGCGAGATGCCCATTTTAAGGTATTCGCCGATCGTTTCGATATTGCGGATGCCGCCGCCGACCTCGACTTTTAAACGCGTTTTTTCGGCAACATCCGTGTAAATTTTCGTGTTGACGGGTCTGCCCTCTTTCGCGCCGTCGAGGTCCACCATATGTATCCACTCCGCGCCCGCTTTCTCAAACGAAAGCGCGGTCTCGAGATAGCTGTCGGCTACCTTCTCCGCGGTTGAATAGTCCCCTCTAAACAGGCGGACGCAATTTCCGTCCTTTATGTCTATCGCGGGTAAAATCACCATTTTATCACCTCATTTTTTCTTCGCGGCATTTTATTGCGCAAAAGATAACTTTTGCGCAATAATATTAAATATATCTAACTTTAACGATAAAATCGGTATCTGCGAAAACCTCTTGAATTATCTCACGCACATCTGCCCATTCAAGTCTGTCCAGTCCGCAGCCTATCTTCGGCATGGCGATTTTTGAGACGTTCATTTTAAGCGCCTGCTCTTTAAAATTCTCTAGCGACTGCCGCAGCGTTTCAAGCGTCGGTTTGTGAAAATAGCGCTCCTTAGTCACCAAATTTCCCACCGTAACGCCGTTTGTTTCGGTAATAAGACAATACCCCCCGCCCTGCCATTGCTTGGGATATTTTTCGCAAAGCTCCTTTTTAACGCCCATTACCGCGAACGCCTTAGCTATTCCCGCGCCGAGAGCGAAATCGGAGCTTATGCAGTGGCAAAGCGCATACTTCTCCGACATTATCTCCTCCGCGAATAGATCGCCCTGTTCCTCGGTAAACGTCATAACGCGTTAAACCTCCTAAGAATATTCAGCCCCGTTTCGCCGCTCTTTTCGGGGTGGAACTGCGCGCCGTAGACATTCCCCGAGAACACCAGCGCGGGCACCTTCATTCCGTAGTCGCAGTACGCCGCGACGTTCTCACTCGGGCAGTCCGCCGCAAAGGAGTGCACGAAATAGACATACTCCCCTCCCTTTTCGAGCAGCGGGCATTTTTCGTTAAGCTCCAGCTCGTTCCAGCCTATATGCGGGATAGGAAGATTTTCGGGGGTCATCGGCTTTACCGTGCCCTTTATGAGAGACAAGCCCTCCGTCTCGCCGAACTCGTAACCTTTCTCGAAAAGCATCTGCATACCGAGACAGATGCCTAGCAGCGGCTTTTTTTGCGCTTCCTCTTTGATAACGCCGACAAGACCGCTCTCTCCGAGCATTCTCATAGCGTCGGGGAACGCTCCCACCCCCGGGAGTATCAACTTGTCGGCGACTCTTAGGTCGTCCGCGGAGGCGGTTATTTTGTTCTCGAAGCCGAGAAAGTCCAAAGCGTTCTTTACGCTGAACAGGTTTCCCGCGCCGTAATCAATAATTGCTATCATTTGTTTCCCTTTCATTCGTCGAAAATCTCCGTTTTGTGCATCTTTATATGCTCCATAATATGCCCGATATTACCTTCGCCGGCAAATATGCTCATATCAAAAAAGTTCTTGTCCGTGTCTATCCACAAAAGCGGATTTTTCTCTTCCCGCAGCATTACTTCACGCTTCAATCTGCCCGCGTATACTTCAATATATTCACCGCAAAGTGGATAGGTGAAATTCATTAGATGAACTAACCGAATATCCGTTTTGTCTATACCCGTTTCTTCGTGCAGCTCCCGATATGCCGCGTCAAGTCCGTTTTCGCCTTGCTCTATCTTGCCGCCGACAAAATTATACAATCCCTTATACGGCTCCTTGGTGCGCTTGCACATCAGCATCGTTCGCCTATCCGGAGAAAATACCGCGATTACATTGTATCCGCGCATCACAGCGTTCCCTTTGTGGAGACTGCCGCGCCGCTCGTGTTCGGGCGGGTCGCCGCTTTGAGCGCATAAGCGAGCGCCTTGAACAGCGCCTCTATCTTGTGGTGGTCGTTCGTGCCGTATTCCACGCGCAGGTGGAGCGTAATCCCCGCGTTGAACGCAAACGCTCTCATAAACTCCTCCGTAAGGCAGGTGTCGAACTCCCCGACGCGCTCATTTGTGAACTCCGCGTTGAACACCAGAAACGGGCGCGCGCTGACGTCGAGCGAGCAGAACGCCAAGCTCTCGTCCATGGGGATAAACGCGGAACCGTAACGCATTATCCCCGACTTGTCGCCGAGAGCCTCCGCGAACGCCTGCCCGAGCGTTATCCCAATGTCCTCGGCGGTGTGATGCCCGTCTACGTACAGATCGCCCTTGCAGGCGACCTCCAAACCGAACCCGCCGTGCACGCCGAGCGCTGTAAGCATATGGTCGAGAAAGCCGATGCCCGTGGCGATTTTAACCTCGCCGCCGTCGATATCCAATTTTATCGTGATGTCGGTTTCTTTGGTCTTTCGGCTGGTCTCTGCATTTCTGTTCTTATTCATAACACCCTCCGTTCAGTGATTGTGCCAATCGCACGAGGTAAAATTCTCGTCAAATCTGTCGTAGGCGCACTGAAAAAGCTGCGCTCCCCACTTATCCGAGAACTGAAATTCCAAGTATTCGCCGTCAAACGTGATAGCCTCCGGCTCAATATTCTCGTACAGCCCGTCGAAATTGAACATCGGATACCACTCGCGCAGCTTAGTTTCAAAATCCACACGCTCGACAGTGCCGTTATTCGGACGCTTGTCAAAATAATCGGAGAAAGCGTTCACATTCCCACTGCGGTAGATGCTTTCATCAAGCTCCTCGGGATCGTATCCCTCCGCGACCGCCTCTTCGATCTCCCAAAACGGGTAAGCACAGCCCTCCAGATCCTCAAACAGATGAAACAGCAAGTTGTCGTTGATCTCGGCAACGTGCTCCGCTGCTTCCTTTTCTTTTTGATTGATATACGCAGCAAGCCCCTCGGCGATAGAGTCCCCGTCGAGCGGCTTGTCTTTCAGAAACGGAAAGAGCGGGCTTTCCGCAAACGACTCCTCATCCTCGAGTTCTTCGAGTATATCGTCGAGTTCAGGTTCGATACTGATGTTTTCGTCCTCGAAACTCTCGTTTACGAAAGTGCCTGCAAGTCCCAAAGTAAACGAACCTTTAACAAGAAACATATCATCTTTGCAGATTATCTCAACCATTTTTTACTCCTCCCTGTTTTCTGACTTCAATGGAATTCGCGTGCGCCGTAAGCTGCTCGCGCTCCGCTATCAGGATTATGTCGTCCGCTGCGTCCAGAAGCGCGTCTCTTGTATAGCAAATGTAGCTCGAACGCTTTACAAAGCTGTCCACTCCCAGTGGTGAGAAAAAACGCGCCGTTCCCGATGTCGGGAGGACGTGGTTGGGTCCCGCGTAGTAGTCGCCGAGGGGCTCGGGAGAATACTGCCCGAGGAACAGCGAGCCTACGTTGTCGAGCTTTCCGATATATTCCATAGGATTTTCCACCACCGCTTCAAGGTGCTCGGGAGCAATCTTGTTCGCTATCTCGACGGCATAGTCCATATCATTGCAGACGATTATGCCGCCGTAGTTGTTCAGAGACTCGTCGATTATGTCCCTGCGCGAGAGGTACGCTTTCTGGCGCTCTATCTCGGCTTGGGTCTTTTCGGCGATTTCCATGCTCGTGGTTATCATTATCGCCGAGGCGAGCTTGTCGTGCTCCGCCTGCGACATAAGGTCGGCGGCGAGGAATTTCGGGTCTGCCGTCTCGTCCGCGAGCACAAGTATCTCGCTCGGTCCCGCTACCATATCGATGTCGACAGTGCCGTAGACCAGCTTTTTAGCTGTCGCAACGAAGATGTTGCCGGGACCGACTATCTTGGAAACGCGCGGTATCTCCTCGGTGCCGTACGCCAGCGCCGCTATCGCCTGCGCGCCGCCCGCAAGATAAATTCGGTCTACGCCGCAGAGCGCTGCCGCTACCAGAATGTCTTTGTTCGCGGTGCCGTCCTTGAGCGGCGGCGTCACCATAATTACCTCTTTTACGCCCGCTATCTTCGCGGGGATCGCGTTCATCAGCACCGACGACGGGTACGCCGCCGTGCCTCCCGGAACGTACAGTCCGACCTTATCGAGATCGCGCACGCGCTGTCCCATTATAACGCCGTTTTCCTCGGTCACGCAGAAGCCTTCGCGCTTCTGGCGCGTGTGGAACGCCGTGATGTTCTCGACAGCGTTCAGCATGGCGTTCACGAAATCGGGCGATTTTTCGTTAGCCTCTGTGAGCGCGTCCTGTATCGCCTCGTCGGGAACGCGGTAGTACTGCGCGTTCGGGCAGTCGAACTTCGCCGTATACGCCTTGACCGCCTTGTCGCCGTTCGCCTTGACGTCCTCCAAGATAGCCTTGACGGTCCTTTCGACCTCGGCGTTGACCTCGCCCGCGCGCTTTTCGACCTCGGCGAGGAACTTTTTCTCGTCGCCGTTCGCTTGTATTATTTTTATCATTGCAAATTCTCCTCGATAAGTTTTACTATCTCCTGTATGCGCTCCCGTTTGAGCTTCATGCTTACGGTGTTTACGATAAGTCTCGCCGAAATCGGCGCTACGTCGCGGCTTACCTCCAAGCCGTTTTCCTTGAGCGTCGTTCCCGTTTCCACTATGTCCACGATACCATCCGATAATCCCACAAGCGGCGCAAGCTCCACCGAGCCCTCTATCTTCACGATGTCAACATCTATTCCCAAGCTCTCGAAATAGCCGCGCGTGACGTTCGGGTACTTTGTGGCAACGGTTTTCACGCCGTAGCCCGCAAAGAAATCGGTTCCCTTTTTGACGGCGAGCGCGAACTTGCACTTGCCGAAGCCGAGATCCGATATCTCGTAGAACTTGCCGCCGTGCTCCATTATCGTATCTCGACCGACTATGCCGAGGTCGCAGACGCCGTGCTCGACGTAGGTGATAACGTCCGCCGCCTTTGCGAGAACGACCTCGATATTCTCATCGGGAACGGATAAAATCAGCTTTCTGCCCTTGTTGCGGAGCTCGGAAACGTCGTAGCCTATTTTTTCCAGCAGGTCGACCGCCTTGTTTTCAATGCGCCCTTTCGTGAGCGCTATTCTGACCCTTTTGTTCTCCACGGCTACACCTCCTCGGACGTGACTTTTCCGTCCCTGTCAACTATATCCACGCGCTTTATTCCGTGCGTCTCCGCGTATTTCACCGCGCATTTCGGGCACTCCCCGAGGAAATGATAAACCGTTTTTCCCTCGGAGATAAGCTTTTCGCAGTGTTTCAGGACGGCGATCTCCGCGTTTTCGCCGCCGAAAACAAGCACGTCGGGCGACTTCATGAACCGCGCCCCGTCCTTTTTCAGCAGCACCTTTACAGCGGCTTCGACGTTTACCGCAAAGCCGACCGCGCCTGCTTTGCGCCCGAATTCGCCGAGAAGTCTGTCGTAACGTCCGCCCGAGAGCGCGGGCTGACCGTAACCCTCGACGTAGCCGCGGAAGATTATTCCCGTGTAGTAGTTTTTGCGGCTCACAAGACCCAAGTCAACTCGTATTTTTTCCTCGGGGATAATTTCGCTCAGATCGCGGCAGAGCTTTTCGAGTTTTTTCAGCATTTCCTCGTAATTCTCGCCGCGCAGGTATTTCCGCGCCGTTTCAAAAACCTCGAAGCCGCCGAATAATCTCGGGAGCGCCTTGAACGCCTCGGCGAAAGTCTTATCCTCATCCGCGATCTTATCGGAGGAGTAAACGCTGTCGAGCATCGGGAGATTTTTGGTCTCTATCCAGCTGCGGGTGTTTGCGGCAAGCTCGGGGTCGCACTCGAAATCCGTCATCAGCTCGGTGAAAATGCCGCTGTCGCCTATCTCAAGGCGGTAATCCTCGTCGCACTCGGCAAGAGCCTTAGCCGCAAGCACAAGCGCCTCATAGTCCGCGGCGCTGCTGACGCCGCCGAGAATTTCTATGCCGCTTTGGGATATTTCGTCGTCGCGCCCGCTGTCCTTGGGGTTGACCATAAATATGTTCTGGTTGTAGAACAGCTTTAAAGGCAGCTCCTCGGAGCTTAAGCGCGTCGCCGCAAGGCGCGCTATCGGCATCGTGCTGTCGGGACGGAGAACCATAAGGCGGTTCTTGCCGTCGACGAGCTTGTACATGGTCTCCTGCGGGAAATACCGCACCTTTCCGTTGAAAACGTCGTAAAATTCCAGTCCCGGGGTGATGACCTCGGAATAGCCGTAGCTCTCAAAGAGCCTTGTAATGCGCTCCGAGACAGCGCGCTTGGCGGCGCACTCCTCGAACAGCAGATCCCGCGTCCCCTCGGGGGTCAATAAATCATTTCGTCTCAAAGCTTTTTCCTTTCGCATAACTTTACTTTAGTAATGTATTAGCATAGTATTACGTTACTATAACATAATATCACATTAAAGCGAAAATGTCAAGCGGAGCGGAAGATTTCGGAAAAGTTCCCAAAAACATTCAACGCTCCGCAAAACTTTTATTCACTATCACACATCAAACAATGTGAACTGCGCGGACTGCTGGAAGCCCGCGAAAACGCCCATGGCTTTCAGCTTGTCGATGACCGTGCTGTTTACGCCGCTTGCCTGCTGTATCTCGTCAATGCTTATGCATTCGCCGCTGTCGATAGCCTCCTTGAGCTTTATCGCCGCGTTTTCGCCGCAGCCCGAGACCGCCATAAACGGCATGCGCAGCTTTCCGTCCTCGACCTTGTAGGTCACGGCGTTCGACAGCTTTGCGTCGACGGGAAGCACCTCCACGCCGCGCATCATCATCTCGTAGACCAGCTGAAGAGCTTCCGCGACAGCCGTTTCCTTAGCTGTGGGATTTTGCATGGCTTGAATGGTCTTTACGCGCTGCTTGACAGCCTCCCTGCCCTGCATTATCACGTCCAGCTCCATATTGTCGGTGTGCTTTGTGAGCGTCGCGGCGTAAAATTCCGCGGGCTTGTATATCTTGAACCACGCAAGCTTTACCGCCGCCGTAACGTAAGCCGCGGCGTGCGCTTTCGGGAACATATACTTTATCTTCTTGCAGCTCTCGACGTACCAGTCCTCTACGCCGTGCTCCTTGAACGCCTGATATATCTCGTCGTTGAACAGCTTTTTGGCGTTGCCCTTACGCGTTATCTCCATTATCTTGAACGCCATTGAGGGGTCGAGACCCTTGTGCATAAGATAGACCATTATGCTGTCGCGCGTTCCGATAACGTTTGAAATGGTGCAGGTGCCGCTTTTGATGAGGTCTTGGGCGTTGCCGAGCCAGACGTCCGTGCCGTGCGACAGACCCGATATCTGGAGCAGGTCGGAGAAGCATTTCGGCTGTGCGTCGATAAGCATCTGCATCGCGAAGCTCGTGCCGAACTCGGGGATACCCCACGTTCCGCACTGCACGCCTATGTCCTCGGGCTTCAGCTTCAGTGGCTCCGTGGACGTGAACAGCTTGTACACCTCGGGGTCGGAGGTCGGCACGTCGGCTATTTTCATGCCCGTCATATCCTCAAGATGCTTGTACAGCGTCGGCACATCGTGTCCGAGCTCGTCAAGCTTCAGGATAGTATCGTGCAGCGCGTGGAAGTCGAAATGCGTCGTTATCATATCGCTTTCGGTCTTGTCGGCGGGGTGCTGGACGGGAGTGAAATCGTACACCTCAAATTCATTGGGAACAACAACCATTCCGCCCGGGTGCTGGGAGGTCGTTCTCTTAACGCCCGTGCAGCCGATAGACAAACGCTCCATTTCGGCGTTGTTGAACGCAAGTCCCCTTTCCTCGCAGTATTTCTTTACAAAGCCGTAGGCGGTTTTATCCTGAACGGCGGAGATGGTTCCCGCCTTGAAAACGTGATCCTTGCCGAACAATTCCTCCGTGTAGCGGTGAACCTTGCCCTGAACCTCGCCCGAGAAGTTGAGGTCTATATCGGGAGCTTTGTCGCCCTTGAAGCCGAGGAACGTCTCAAACGGTATATCGTGCCCGTCGCGTATCATCTCCGCGCCGCAGTTGGGGCAGTTTTTCGGCGGCAGGTCAAAGCCCGACTGCACGGAGCCGTCCGTTACGAACTCGTTATGGCGGCACTTGGGACAGCGGTAGTGCGGCGCAAGAGGGTTGACCTCGGAAATGCCCGACATTATCGCGACGAACGACGAGCCGACGGAGCCGCGGGAGCCTACGAGATAGCCGTTGTCCTCGGAATATTTTACCAGCTTCTGTGCTATCATGTAAAGCACGGAAAAGCCGTACTTAATTATCGCCTCAAGCTCTCTGTTCAAGCGGCTTTCCACTATCTCGGGGAGCTCGTCGCCGTACCATTCGTGCGCTCTGCTCCAGCAGAGGTCCTGAAGCTCCTGCTCCGCGCCGTCGATAGAGGGCGTGTAGGTGCCCTCGGGAATGGGACGGATATCGTCTCCGACCATATCCGCTATCGCGTTTGTGTTGGTGACGACCACCTCAAACGCCTTTTCCTCTCCGAGATAATCAAACTCCTTGAGCATCTCGTCTGTGGTGCGAAGATACAGCGGCGCTTGGTTGTCCGCGTCCTTGTAGCCCTGCCCCGCCTGCAAAACGGTACGGAAAATGGCGTCCTCCTTGTCCTTGAAATGAACGTCGCAGGTGGCGACGCACATTTTGCCGAGCTTGTCCGCGAGGCTGACGATGCGCCTGTTCAACATTCGCAGACCCTCCTCGTCGGGAACGCGACCCTCGCGTATAAGAAACGCGTTGTTGGCTGTCGGCTGGATCTCGAGGTAATCATACGTCTCGGCGATTTTTTCTATCTCCTCCTGCGGCTTGTTGTCGAGAATGGCGCGGAAAAGCTCGCCCGCCTCGCAAGCAGAGCCGATTATAAGACCCTCGCGGTACTTTTGCAGCTCCGACAGCGGTATTCGCGGCTTTTTGTAAAAATATTCCAAGTTGGACAGCGAAACCAGCTTGTATAGATTTTTCAGTCCCGCCTTGTTCTTTACAAGTATTATCATATGGTACGTCGGGAGCTTTTTCGGGTCAACGTCGCCGAGTATGCCGTTCAGGTCGCCGAACTTCTCGAGCGTTCCGAGCTTGCCCGCGTCGGACAGCAGCCGCAGAAAGATAGCGGTTAGCATCTTCGCGTCGTCGATGGCGCGGTGATGATTGAAATCGCCGAGCTTGTACTGCTTTGCGACGGTATCGAGCTTGTGATTTTTGAGGTTCGGCAGCGCCGCCCTGCAAAGCGCTACAGTGTCGATCGAGCTGAACGCGTATTCCTTGCCCTGCCGCTCGCACGCCGCCTTGATAAAGGACGTATCGAACGAAGCGTTATGCGCGACAAGAACGGCGTTTCCCGCAAATTCAAGGAAATCCGCGAGCGCCTTTTGCTCGTCGGGAGCGTCGGCTACCATATCGTCCGTGATGCCCGTAATCTCGGTTATATTCTCGGGAATGGGGATCCGAGGATTTACAAAGGTTCGGAACTCCCCGACTATTTCGCGGTTTTTCAGCTTTACGGCGCCTATCTCGGTCATTCTGTCGTTGACGGAGGAAAGCCCCGTAGTCTCAAGGTCGAAAACCACTATCTCGCCGTCGACGGGATAATCCGAGCACCCCGAGATAAGCGAGCCGCTGTCGTTGACAAAATACGCCTCAACGCCGTATATGAGCTTCATTACCTTTTCGGGTTTGTTTATCTTCTCTATAGTGTTCATCGCCTCGGGGTAAGCCTGCAAATTTCCGTGGTCGGTTATCGCGACAGCCTTGTGTCCCCATGCGTGCGCCTGCTTTATCAGCTCCGCCGCGGGGGTTATCGCGTCCATATCGGACATATTTGTATGCATATGGAGCTCCACGCGCTTCTGCTCGGAGGTGTCCTTACGCGGACGGGGCGTGACCGACGCCATGGAATTAGGGCGTATATTCAGCGACTTTGTGAACGTGTCGTACTCGAATTTCCCCGAAACGAGCAGCGCCTTTCCGACAGCGATGTTCGCCTTTACGGCGTCGGTATTCTCAACGCCCGTGATGACCTTAAGGATATGCGAGGAGGTCTTGTCGGAAAAATACGCCGTGAAAATAAAGGTTTTTCCGTCGCGGGATGTCTTTTCGTCGGTTTTGAACACCTCGCCCCAAACGGTCGCCTCGTCCTGATCCGCAAACGGCTCCGACATGGGCGCGGGCGGGTCGAATTTGCCCTTGCCGAAAAACAGCTTTGCCGTATCGCCGAAGCGCTCGTTTTCAAAGCCGAGCATTATCTCGGTCGGCTCTGCGGAAAACTGCGGCCGCCGTGAGCGCCCTCCGCCCGCGGGATAGGAGCGCTCCTTCGGCGCGGGCGGCTCCTCTTTTACGGAAACGCTCTCAACGGGGGCGTTCTGCTCTTGCTGAACGTATTCTTCAACGTTCAGCTCGTTGTCGGAGGACAGGATAACGTTTATCTTCCTGCCGAAAAAGCCGTTTACAAACGACTCTATCTTTTTTTCCATGCCGAGACCCGTAAGCAGCTCCCTGCCGCTTGTGCGAAGCGTTATCTCGTAGGTGTTGTCGTCGTTTGAGAGCTCCGCGCCGTCAAAATAGCCGTTTACCGCGATATTTTTCCTTTTCAGCAGCTCGATAACGTCAAATATGTAATCGCCGCTGAAAAGGCTCGCGTGGTACTTGGGGTAAAGCGTGGCGTCCGTTCCGAGCGCCGCCGAAAGCGTATCGGAAGCCGTCAGCAGCTCCGTCATCGGCACGAGCTCGTCCAACTCCAGATTTACGTTAAGTATGTTTTTCGGCTCGTCGCGCAGAATTTTCAACACGCGCCCTTTTCCTATATTTTCGGGCAGCCCCGCGTTTTCCAACAGATCAAATAACGTTGCGCTCATTCAAATTCCCTCTCTATAAAGCTTTTCCGTTTCCTTTTTCAATTCGTCCAATAGCATGCTTTCGGGCACCTTTCGGAGTATCTCGCCCTTGCGGAAAATAATGCCCTCGCCGTTTCCCCCCGCTATTCCGATGTCGGCTTCGCGGGCCTCTCCGGGACCGTTTACCGCGCAGCCCATGACCGCGACCTTGAGGGGCTTGTCAACGTCTCTCAGCAGCTCCTCAACTCTTTCGGCAAGCGATATCAGGTCGATTTTCGTGCGTCCGCAGGTCGGGCAGGAAACTATCTCCACGCCGCCCCCGAGACCGCATGCCTTCAGAATATCCTTAGCGGCGTATACCTCCTTCACGGGGTCGGCGGTAAGTGAAACCCGGATAGTGTCGCCTATCCCGTCGCAGAGCAGCGAGCCTATCCCGACGGCGGACTTCAGCACGCCCATATGCTCCGTGCCCGCCTCTGTAACGCCCAAGTGCAGCGGATAAGCGGTTTGCTCGGCGAGCAGCCTGTAAGCCTTTATCATAGTCCGCACGTCCGAGGACTTGATGCTTATCACGATGTCGTCGAAATCGCAGCCGTTCAGCAGCCTTACATGACCGAGAGCGCTCTCGACGAGCGCCTCGGGCGCGGGACCTCCGTATTTTTCCAGCAGCGCGCGCTCCACGGAGCCCGAGTTCACGCCTATCCTTATCGGGATTTTTTTCTTTCGGCAAGCGTCGGCGACCGCTTTTACATTGTCCGCTCCGCCGATATTCCCGGGGTTTATGCGAACCTTGTCGACGCCCGCCTCGACGCAGGCAAGCGCTATCCTGTAATCAAAGTGGATATCCGCGACAATAGGCACGGAGACGGTGTTTTTCAGCGCCGTTATCAACGGCACGTCCTCTATTCTCGGAACTGCCGCGCGAATTATCTCGCAGCCCGCCTTTTCAAGCTCAAGAGCCTGCTCGACGCTCTTTTCGACGTTTTCGGCAGGGACGTTCAGCATTGACTGAACATAGATCTTGCCGCCGCCGAGCGTTAAATTGCCGACATTTACAGTTTTTTTCAATTAAATCCTCCCGTCGCGAGCTTTACGATATCGTTGAAGGTCACGACCACCATTAGCAGCATAAGCAGCGCAAAGCCCACAAAATGCACCATGCCTTCGACCTCGGGCTTTACGGGCTTTCGGCGTATCGCCTCGACTATAAGGAACACAAATCTCGCGCCGTCCAGTGCGGGTATCGGCAGCAGATTGGCCACGCCGATGTTTATCGCTATAAACGAAAAAGTGCTCATGAAGTCGGAGAACGTGTACTCGCGAACCGCCTCGGAGATGACCGTTCCCACGCCGATAGGTCCCGAAAGGTCGTTGAGCCCGTACTTGCCGCGCAGCATATCCGCAAGCGTCATTATTATGATACGCGCCGTGGAGCAGCTTTCTCTGAAGCCCTCTACAACGACGTTTTTGAAGTTCTTTTCAAGCGCGTAGACGTAAAAATCAAAGTATATGCCGTTGGTGCCGTCCTCGTTTTGTGTGGTCATAAACTCCACGTCTTTAATCGTGACTTTCTCGCCGTTTCTGCGCACAGTAAAATCAAAAACGAGATTGCCCTCGGCGTTCTTGCGGTCGCTGCTCTGGAGCTTGTAGGTAACGTCCGATACGGAAAATATCGGAAGCCCGTCAACGCTCAGAATTTCGTCGTCCTTCATCAGATAGTTATCGGAAACGCTTTGGTCGCGAAATTCGACTATAGTCGTCGAGGCTATTGCCGACGAGGAGCAGAGCGAGATAACAACGACGATATATCCGAGAATAAGGTTCATAAGCGGTCCAGCGAGGATAACAATCATGCGCTGCCAGACGGGCTTTCGGTTGAACGCGCGCGGATTTGAGTCGGGGGCGATGCTGCCCTCCTCGTAGCCGCCGTCCTCGCCCTCGAACGAGCAGGAGCCGCCTATCGGCAGCGCGCGGATAACGTATTCCGTCTCCCTGCCCTTTTTGCGCAGAATTATGGGACCCATTCCGAAAGCGAACTCCTTGACGTATATCCCGCAGAGCTTTGCCGCAAAAAAATGCCCGAACTCGTGAAGTATGATAATGACGCAGAACACAAGAATTGCTATAACGATAGCCATATTTACTCTCCAAACTTTGTTAACACGTATTTTTCCGCCGCCCTTTGCGTTTCAAGTATGTCGGCAAGCGACGGGTTTTCTGTGAAATTTACGTCGGCAAGCGCGGAGTTTACCGCCTCGCCGATATCGAGAAAGCGTATTTTATCGCGCAGAAACAGCGACACCGCCGCCTCATTCGCGCAGTTTACGATACACGGAGCGTTCCCGCCCTTTGCTATCGCCTTTTTCGCGGCGGCCAGGCAGGTGAACGTTTCCTCGTCGGCGCGCCCGAACGTCAGCTCTCCGACGTCGAACAGCGACAGCCTTTTCGCGGGACACGGTAGCCTTTTCGGGTAGGTCAGCGCAAGCTGTATCGGCAGCCGCATATCGGCGCTCCCGAGCTGCGCGATAATTGCGCCGTCCTCGAACTCCACTGCCGAATGAATAATGCTTTGCCGCTGCACGACTATCTCAACTTGCTCAGGACTAGCCCCGAACAGCCACACAGCCTCGATAAGCTCCAAGCCTTTATTCATCAGCGTCGCGCTGTCGACGGTTATCTT
The DNA here is from genome assembly GCA_023664705.1 of Lachnospiraceae bacterium. Classification (GTDB taxonomy): domain Bacteria; phylum Bacillota; class Clostridia; order Oscillospirales; family Ruminococcaceae; genus CAG-115. The sequence continues at coordinate 45,994 of JAMPFE010000009.1, forward strand.
CGCGCCCATGCTCCAGTTGGGGTGCTTGAGCGCCTGCTCCTTGGCAACATTTTCCAGCTCCGAGCGCTTCTTCCCGTAGAACGGTCCGCCCGACGCGGTAAGGATTATCTTGGAAAAGCGGTTCTCGCCCGCGCCCGTAAGGCACTGGAATATCGCCGAGTGCTCGCTGTCTATCGGCAGCAGCCGCACTCCGCGCTTTTTTACCGCGTCCGTTACGAGCTTTCCGCCCGCGACAAGCGTTTCCTTATTTGCCAAGGCAACGTCGTTGCCCGCCTCGACAGCCGAGAGCGTGGGCAGCAGCCCGACCATTCCGACGACGGCGTTGACCACCCGTCCGCATTTCAGCGCGGCAAGCTCGCGAAGCCCGTCAATTCCCGACAGTATCTTTATATCGGTATCGGCGAGCCGCGCTTTTATATCGCCGAAAAACCTCTCGTCCGCGACCGCGACGTACCCGGGCTTGAATTCCCTTGCCTGCCGTTCGAGCAGCTCGGTGCTGCTGTTTGCGGACAAAGCCCTCACCCTTATATTATGCGCGCGGCAGACGTCTAATGTCTGCGCGCCTATCGAGCCCGTAGAACCGAGCAGCACTATATCGTTCATATTATACCCTCCGATTAACAAAATCACCCATTCAATAAAGTCTGAATGGGGATTTTCATTATTGCATTATCGGGGACAAAAATTTGAATACCACATACAGAAACGGCGCTACAAAAAGCACGCTGTCAAATCGGTCGAGCACGCCTCCGTGACCCGGCATAAGGTTGCCGAAATCCTTAACGTCGTACTGGCGCTTGATGACCGACGCGGACAAATCGCCGAGCACGCCCACGCCGCACGCGACCATTCCCACCGGGATAAGCACCGCGTAACTCATTTTTACTTCGGTCGGCAATATCAGGTTGTACACAAGGCACTGCACCGCGACAACCACTCCGACGGTGATTATGCCGCCGATAAGCCCCTCGACCGTTTTCTTCGGGCTGATATCGGGGCAGAGCTTATGCTTTCCGAGGAATGTTCCCACAAAGTACGCTCCCGAATCGCCGAACCACGCGCAGAACAGCAGATACACCACCATAAACACGCCCGGGTAAAAGCCCCACGTCGGGTCGAGATAACGTATAAAAATGATACAGCTGAGCGACGTCGGTATGACGAGAGCCGCGCTGCCGCAAGTCGCGATGTTCTCGAACTTGACCGTTTTATGCCCGAAAAGCATTGTCGACAGCAATACGAGCACATAAACGAGATAAGCGACGACGGTAAAGCGCTTCAGCTGCGGAACGTTAAGCAAAAACGGCACGAACGCCGCAAACGCCACGCAGAACCAGCATAGAAACCTATGCTTTTCACACTTTACCGCGTGGATTATCTCCCACGCGCCTATCGCTCCGAATATCGCCAACACCGCCATATACAGCCATTCGTTGTCGATAAACAGAATACTCACGCCCACCACTATGCCGATAAGCGCGGTCACAATTCTCTTGAGCATAAAATTGCCTTTCCATTGAATACTATATCCCGCCGAATCTGCGGTTCCTGCCCGCGTATTCGCCGACAGCGTATTCCAGATCCTTTTTGGTAAAATCGGGCCAGAGCACGTCCATAAAGACAAACTCGGCATACGCAGCCTGCCATATGAGGAAATTCGACAAGCGCTGCTCTCCGCTCGGACGTATCACCAGATCGAGCGGCGGCATTTCGCTTGTATACAAATTTTTTTCAATAAGCTCCTCGGTTATGTCGTCGGAGGAAAGCTCTCCCGAAGCGCATTTTTCCGATATTTTTTTCACGGCATTGCATATCTCCGCTCTGCCGCCGTAGTTCAGCGCGATGCCGACGATGAACCCCGTGTTGTCCTTGGAGGTCTGCATAATATCGGCAAGCTCTTCCCGAATATCCTCGTCGAACGGCTCTGTGTCGCCGAGAATAATAATGCGGATATTCTCGTCGGCTGATTTGCGTATATCCTTGAGATACCGCCGCAGCAGCTCCATTATGCCGTTTATCTCGTCGGGCGGTCTGCGCCAGTTCTCGGTGGAGAACGCGTAGAACGTCGCGCATTTCACGCCGAGCTCGCGGCACCAGTTTATCGTTTTCTTGAACGTCGACGCGCCCTGATTATGCCCGAAATTCCGCGGCATTGCGCGTTTTTTCGCCCAGCGCCCGTTTCCGTCCATAATAAAGCCGATATGCTGCGGGATATTTTCCATCAGATAGCCATTATCTCCTTATTCTTCTCCTCGCCTATCTTGTCTATCTGCTCGATAAACTTGTCGGTGAGCTTCTGAATATTCTTCTCGCCCTCTTTAACGTCGTCCTCGGTTATCTCGTTAGCCTTTTTCTTAGCCTTGATCTTGTCGATGCCGTCGCGGCGGACGTTGCGGACAGCGACCTTGCTCTCCTCGCAGATTTTCCCGACCTGCTTGCAGAGCTCCTTTCTGCGGTCCTCGGTAAGCTGCGGGAACGCTATTCTGAGCACGCGCCCGTCGTTTGTCGGGTTGATGCCAAGGTCGGACGCTTGGATAGCCTTTTCGATAGCCTTGAGCTGGGAAGCGTCATAGGGCGATACCACAAGAATACGCGCCTCGGCTACCGAAATGGACGCCATTTGATTTATCGGAGTTGCCGCGCCGTAGTAATCCACGGTGATCCTGTCGAGAACCGTCGGATTGGCTCTGCCCGCGCGGATAGTGCCGAGCTCGCTTTCAAGCGCGTTTATGCACTTGCCCATTCTTTCCTTTGTATTGTCGATAACCTCTTTCATAAATATTCTCCCATCTGCAATATTACTTATGTTTGGTGACCAAAGTGCCGACGTTCTCGCCCATTACCGCGTCGTAAATATTATCGGGTCGGCTCAAATCGAACACTATTATCGGTATATTGTTTTCGGTGCAGATAGCGGCAGCGGCGCTGTCCATTACCTGCAGCCTCTTTACAAGCACCTCGTGATGCGTGATGATATCGTACTTTACCGCGTCGTGGAATTTCTTGGGGTCTTTGTCGTAGATGCCGTCGACCATTGTCGCTTTCAGAATGACGTCGGCTTTAAGCTCCGCGGCTCTCAATGCGGCGGCGCTGTCCGTCGAGAAAAACGGGTTTCCCGTGCCGCAGCCGAAAATGACGATCCTGCCCTTTTCAAAATGCCTTAGCGCCTTTCCGAGAATGAACGGCTCCGCGACCTGCTGCATGGTTATCGCGGTCTGCACACGGACCGTACAGCCGAGGCTTTCCAGAACGTCCGCGACCGCCAGCGCGTTCATCGTCGTGGCGAGCATTCCGATGTGGTCCGCTCTCGCTCGGTCGGCGCTGTTGGAGCTCCTGCCCCGCCAGAAATTTCCTCCGCCGACGACAATGCCTATCTGCGCGCCCGCGTCCGACGTTTTTTTGATGCTGCGGCAGATATTCTCGACCGTCGGCATATCCAAGCCCATTTCCCTGTCGCCCGAAAGCGCCTCGCCGCTGAGCTTAAGCAAGACCCTCTTGTACTTTAGTGTACCGTCACCCATCACATTACCTCCCGCGATCAATAATCCAGAACTCTTATCCTGCCGAGAATTTTCGCTCCGTCGGAAACCTTCGCGCAGGCGTCCAGCGTATCCTTTTCCCGCATAACTCCCGTAATGAACGCAAGCTCATTATCGGGCTGCTTTTTGGAGGACAGATATTCAACATCGCCGAAAAGCGCCTTTATGACCGCCTTTGTGACCTCGGCGTTATCGGCGGAGAGCCTGATGTAGTTCGCGCAGGAGAACCCGTCGAACGGGCGGATAAACTCCTGACCGCTGTCAGCCCACGTAAGCGAACGGGAGGTGTCGGAATGTTTGACCGCGGAGATTATATCGGAAACGACCGCGCTTGCCGTCGGCAGCTTTCCCGCGCCCTTTCCGTAGAACACCACGTCGCCCGTAGCGTCGCCGCGCACCAGAATTGCGTTGAACACGTCGTTTACTCCCGCGAGCTGGCTTTCGTCCTTGATGACCGCGGGGAACACGCCGATAGATATCTCGTTCCCGTCCTCGCGGCGCGCGCAGCCGATAAGCTTTATCTTCGCGTCGAAGCTGTCCATGTATTCAACGTCCTCGAGAGTTACCTTGGTAATGCCCTCGGTGTGAACGTTTTCGGGGTAAACATGCTTTCCGAACGCCAGCGACGCCAGAATACATATTTTCCTGCAGGCGTCGATACCCTCGACATCGGCGGTGGGGTCGTGCTCCGCGTAACCCAGTTCCTGAGCTGTTTTAAGAGCCTCCTCAAATCCCATTCCGTCGCGTATCATCTTCGTCAGAATGAAGTTCGTCGTTCCGTTGAGAATACCCGCTATCTCGTCGATCTCGTTAGCCTCGAGGCATGCGTGTATCGGCTTTATTATCGGTATGCCGCCGCCGACGCTCGCCTCGAAGAAGAAATTGACGTTTTTCTCCTTTGCGATAGCCAGCAGCTCCGCGCCCTTTGCCGCGACAAGCTCCTTGTTTGAGGTGACGACGCTCTTCCCCGCCTCCAACGCGGACTTAACGTACCCGTACGAGAACTTCAATCCGCCTATGACCTCTGCGATAACGCCGACCTCCGGGTCGTTCAGGATAATGTTAAAATCCTTGACGAACTTATCCGCAAACGGACTGTCGGGGAAATCCCTCACGTCCAGAATATACTTTATGTCAAGCGGTTCGCCCGCTTTCTTTTCCAGATTTTCCCTGTTTTTGTAGAAAACCTCGACGGTGCCCGAGCCGACCACTCCATAGCCAAGAACGGCTATTTTTGCCATAATTTAACATCCTTTCTCTTATTTATCTATATCTTATTTATTATACCACAATATTGCCAAAATTGCAAGTATTTTTTTCCGAAAATTATACAACATTTATACATTTTTTATTATACCACACATTGAGTGCATTTTCAAGTACCGAAATAAAAATTTCTCGCGCCGGGAGAGATCGCAAAAACCGAATACGCCGCTTCGATATTGAAGACAATCTATTGTAAATTTTGGTTATTTATGCAAATATTTTCTACCGAGTTAATGTGTTTTGTAGATATTCAACAGTTTTTGATTATTTTCGCGAAAGTTATTGACAAATCGGAAAAACGGTGCTATAATAAAAACACATTAAACCTATAGGAAAAATAGTTTTTGAAAGAGAGGTGATTTCGGCTTGATAGAGCTAAAGAACGTCAACAAAACGTATTTCACCGCAGGCGGCAGCGTCGAGGCGGTAAAGGATGTAACGCTTGACATAGGCGACGGTGAGATATTCGGGATAATCGGCTTTTCGGGCGCGGGGAAATCCACGCTGGTGCGCTGTATAAATCTGTTGGAGCGCCCGACCTCGGGACAGGTGCTTATCGACGGCGCGGATATCACGAAATTTTCCGAAAGGGATCTTCGCGCGGCGCGCAGGAAAATAGGAATGATTTTCCAGCATTTTAATCTGATGCCCTCGCGGACGGTTCTGGATAACGTTATTTTTGCTTTGCGCGGGAACGGGATTTCAAAATCCGAAATGCGCGAAAAGGCGCTGAAGCTTCTGGAGCTTGTGGAGATAGCCGACAAAGCCGATATGTATCCGGGCAATTTATCGGGCGGACAAAAGCAGCGCGTCGCGATAGCGCGTGCTCTCGCGAACGACCCGAAAATACTGCTCTGCGACGAGGCGACCTCCGCGCTCGACCCGCAGACCACCAAGCAGATACTCGCGCTGCTGAAAAGCCTTAATCAAACGCTCGGGATAACGATAGTGCTTATCACCCACGAAATGGCGGCGGTAAAGGAAATTTGCGGGCGCACGGCGGTAATGGAGCGCGGCAGACTTATCGAGGAGGGCGACACGTTTTCGGTGTTCGCCGACCCCAAGCAGACGCTCACGAAGGATTTCATCGCAACGACCTCGAACCTCAAGAAAATTCACGCGCTGCTGGAGGAGAACCCCTCGGCTGTGCCTCTCGGGGAAAACGACGTCGTGGTGAAGCTCACATACACCGAGCGGAGCGTTTCCGAGCCGCTTATCTCGACGCTTACGCAGAAATTCGGCGTGCTTCTGAACATAATCTTCGCCGACGTTGACATAGTGGGCGGCGCTCCGATAGGCGGCACCGTCGCGGTTATAAGCGGCGAAAGCGGCAGGATAACCGAGGCTGTGAAATATCTCATCGAAAAAAACGTTGCCGTGGAGGTGATAAAACGTGGAGCTGCTTAACAAAATCATTCCGAACGTCATGGCGAATACCGGCAGGCTTTTCGACAGCGTTATCGCCACCCTGCAGATGACCTTATGGTCGGGCGCGGTCATGTTCGTGCTGGGAATGCTGCTCGGCGTCGTGCTTACAATAACAAGGGACGGCGGCATAATGCGGCAGCGCGTCGTATTTACCGTCCTCGACAAGCTGATAAACGTCTGCCGCTCCGTGCCGTTCGTGATATTCATCGCGATCCTGCTGCCCGTCACAAAGGCGATAATGGGTACGAAGATAGGCGTGCGCGGCGTTATCGTGCCGCTTGTCGCCGCGTCGGCGCCGTTTTTCGCACGGCAGGTCGAGACCGCTCTCGCGAATGTCGACGGCGGGCTTGTGGAGGCTGCTCAGGCAATGGGCAAAAGCCCGCTTTCGATAATCTTCACGGTATATCTGCGCGAGAGCGTTCCGTCTATCGCGCGCGGCACGACTATAACGCTTATCAACCTTATCGGGCTTACCGCCATGGCGGGCTACGTCGGCGCGGGCGGCTTGGGAGATTACGCGATAACATGGGGCTATAACTACGGAAATTACGACATTATCTGGGTCTCCGTGCTGTTTGTGATACTTATAGTTTCGGTTATACAGCTTATCGGAAATCTGATAGCGAAAAAATTCACGCACTAAAACGCGTACAAAAGAAAGGAACATCATTATGAAAAAGATATGCAAATTTGCGGCTCTCGCTGCTGCGGCGGCGCTGATTTTTACGGCTTTCACGGGCTGCTCGAAGAGCAATGAAAGCGAAGTGGTAAAGCTCGGTGTCACGGGCGCGGTTTACGAGGAACTGTGGAGACCGACTATCGAAAAGCTGGCGGACGAGGGCGTCACTGTGGAGCTTGTGCAGTTCTCGGATTTCTCGCTGCCGAATAACGCGCTGAACAGCGGGGATATTCAAATGAACGCCTTTCAGCATCACGCTTATTTCGACAACGATACCGCAACGAACGGCTACGACATTTCGATACTCGGTGATACGTTCGTTATCGCAATGAACATTTTCTCCAAAAATTACACGAGCGTCGAGGAGATTCCCGAGGGCGGCAAGATCGCCGTTCCGAACGACGCCACCAACTACGGACGCGCGCTCATTCTTCTGCGCGACGCGGGTCTGCTTACGCTCGGCGATTACGAGGGCGGCACCCCCTCGACAACTGACATCACCTCGTCGAAGGTTGAGCTTGTCGAGGTAAACGCGAACATGACCTATCAGTACGTCGACGACAGCGAGATAGCGGCTGCCGTGGTAAACGGCAACTACGCCGCAAGCTACGGCGTTGACCCGAATACGGCTATCTTCTACGAGAACGTCGACCTTAGCAATAAAAGCTTTGTATGCGTTATCGCCGTGAGAACCGCGGATATAAACAACGAGACCTGCAAAAAGGTCGCGGAGGCGTTCTGCTCCGCGGACACCGAGAAATTCTTCGAGGATAACTACAAGGGCTTCTTCATTCCCGCGTGGAACGCATAAATGAACAAAACAAGGAGAAAGCGCTATGGATTGGCTTAATGAGATCATCGGCGACAAAAGCCGCGTTATCACGGAAAATATCGCCGAAAAATATCTGAGCGACACGCTCGGACGGCTGAAAGGCAGCGCCGCGGCGTTGGTGTTCGTGAAGAGCGCCGAAGAGGTAAGCGCTGTTCTGAAAGAGGCTCACGCGAGGAGGCTCCCCGTAACTCCGCGCGGCGCGGGAACAAATCTTGTCGGCTCGACAGTGCCCGAGGACGGCGGGATAATTCTCGACTTTTCGCTGATGAACCGCGTTCTGGAGCTTGACGAGCAGACAATGACCGCGACGGTCGAGCCTGGCATACTGCTCCAAGATCTTCAGAATTACGTCGAGGAGCGCGGTCTGTTCTACCCTCCCGACCCCGGCGAAAAGCTTTCCACCATCGGCGGCAACATCAGCACCAACGCGGGCGGTATGAGAGCGGTAAAGTACGGCGTTACAAGAGACTATGTGCGCGGTCTGGAGGTCGTTCTCGCGGACGGCACGATAATGACCGCGGGCGGCAAAAACGTCAAGGACGCAAGCGGCTTGTCGCTGAAAAATCTGTTTATCGGCTCGGAGGGAACGCTCTGCGTTATCACGAAATGCGTGCTTAGGCTTATCCCGAAGCCCGAATTTTCAAAATCCGCGCTTATCGCATACCCCGACCTCGACAGCGGTATAAGCAGCGTGCTGTCGATCCTCCGCGCGAATGCGAACCCCACGGCGGTTGAGTTTATCGCGCGCGGCGTCGCAAAGCTCGGCGAGGATTTTTCTGGAGTGAAATATCCCCGTCCCGACGCCGGGTCGTATATCCTGCTTACCTTTGACGGGCGGCGCGGAGAGGTCGAGGAAAATGTCGAGCGTATACGTTCGCTTGCGCTGAAGTCGGGCGCTATGGAATATATCCCGCTCGACGACCCCGCTTACGCCGCCGATATCTGGAAGGTTCGCGGAGCGCTGGTCAAGGCAGTGGAGGCGACCTCGGAGCAGGAGCCCGTCGACATCGTCGTGCCGATAAGCAAAACCGCCGAGTTTATCCGTTTTGTAAACGACGTTGAAAGCAAGTCGGGGGTGCGCATGGTCAGCTTCGGGCACGCGGGAGACGGCAACGTGCATCTTTGCGTAGTCCGCGAAAACCGCACCGACGAGGAATGGAAAACAGCGCTCCTCAGCGTAATGTCGGAGGTCTACGCCAAAGCCTATGAGCTTGGCGGAGTCACCTCGGGCGAGCACGGCATAGGCATTTCAAAGCGCGAATATTTTCTGCGCGAAACGCGCCCGGAAAATCTCGCCGTGATGAACAGTATCAAGGACGCGCTCGACCCGCTGCATATCCTGAACGACAAAAAATCCTACATCGTTTCAAAGGAAGCTTGAATTTGCAGCTTATAATAACCGAGCGGGCCGCTAAACGGCTCGCTTGTTCTTTTCCGTCCAAGCTCCGCATACATTATAGTATGATCGAATTGAAACTAAAGAAAACCGCTTTGCGGCTGGATTTTTCGTTCTTTGCGGTGATAGCGCTGTTCCTGCTGCTGGACGAATCGGGCTTCGGGATAACGGCGCTTGCGGCGTGCGCGGTGCACGAACTGGCGCATATGCTCGTAATGGCGCTGTTCGGCATATCCGCCGATGAGATAACCTTTTACGGCGCGGGGATACGCATCACCTCGCCGCAGACCGAGTTCGCGAAACCCGCCGTCCGCGCGCTGATACTGAGTGCGGGCTGTCTGGCGAATTTTGCTTCGGCAGCGCTTTTTTGGCGCCTCGGGCAGCCCGAAACCGCGGCTATCGGTCTTTTTACGGGAGTTTTCAACCTGCTGCCCATCGGCGAGCTTGACGGCGCGGGATTGCTGAAAATGCTGCTCATCCGCGTATGCAGACCCGAAAAAATCGACGCGGCAATGAGCGCGGCAAGCGCGGCGTTTGCGGTCATTTGCGTTTCGGCAATGCTTTTTTTGGGAAAAGGCGTTTCGTTTACAATGATTACGACCGCGCTCTATTTTATAATAGTAAGCAGCCGTAGAATTTGAACTTTTTTACCCAAAACATAAGACAATTTTTGGCATTTATGCACAAAATAGTTTCCCGTACTTGACATTGCTTTGAATATATTGTATAATAAATATAGTGTGAAAATTTAGTGAAAGGATATTTTTATGAATATTAAAAATCTTACCTCGGGCAGCCGTATGGAAACGGCTCGTCTCGGCAATTTCTCGGTCATCGAGTACGGCGCGGACAAGAGCGTTTCCGCTTTTAACGCACAAGCGCAGTATTTTATGTCCAAAATGGGCGTGCGCAAAAGGCAGGTCGTCGTCGAGCTCAACGGGCAGAATTCCGCCGTTATACAGGCAGGAGCAATGCAGTGGATGGCGGGTCACGTCGAGGCGACAACGGGCGTCAAGGATGTCGGCGATCTTGTCGGAAAAATGTTCCGCGGCGCGGTGACAAAGGAGTCCGCTATCAAGCCCGAATACAAGGGAAACGGCTTGCTCGTCCTCGAGCCCACATACAAGTACATCCTGCTGAAAAACGTCGCGGAGTGGGGCAGCGGCATCGTCGTCGAGGACGGGATGTTCCTCGCGTGCGACGGCACAGTCAACCAATCCGTAACGGCGCGCAAGAATTTGTCGTCCGCGGCGCTCGGCGGCGAGGGTCTTTTTAACCTCTGCCTTTCGGGAAACGGCGTCGCTGCGCTCGAAAGCAACGTCCCCGAGTCGGAGCTTATCGAAATAGAGCTGCAAAACGACGAGCTTAAAGTCGACGGTCCGTATGCGGTCTGCTGGTCGGCAAGCCTGTCCTTCACGGTGGAGCGCACCACAAAAACGCTTATAGGCTCTGCGGCAAGCGGCGAGGGGCTTGTAAACGTATACCGCGGCACGGGCAAGGTTTTGCTCGCACCCGTCACCGACACAAGGTCGTTCGCCGCGGCAACATCGTAAAATCACGGCGGTATATTGCCGCTTGGAAGATAAGGAGTAAATTTATGAGATACGAAATTAAGGGCGAGCCGATGCCCGTTGCTTTGGTTTATCTGGACGGCGGAGAGAGCGTAATGTGCCAAAAAGGCGCAATGTCGTGGATGACGCCGAATATGAAAATGGCAACGGGAACGGGCGGCATAGGCAAGGCGTTCAGCAAGATGTTCTCGGGCGAATCCATGTTCCAGAATACGTACACTGCGGAGGGCGGTCCCGGCATGATAGCGTTTGCGTCAAGCGTCCCCGGCTCCATAATCCCGTTTGACATCAGTCAGGGAGATATGATCGTCCAGAAGGGCGGCTATCTCGCGTCCGAGCCGTCCGTGGAGTTTTCCATCGCGTTCCAGAAAAAGCTCGGCGCGGGCTTTTTCGGCGGCGAGGGCTTTATTATGCAGCGTCTGCACGGCAAGGGCTTGGCGCTCGTCGAAATCGACGGCTACGTTGTCGAATACGATTTGCAGGCGGGTCAGCAGATGGTCATCGACACGGGCTACCTTGCCGCAATGACGGGCACCTGCACCATGGATATCCAGACCGTAAAGGGCATAGGAAACGCGCTTTTCGGCGGCGAGGGTCTGTTCAACACCGTCGTTACGGGTCCCGGCAAAATTTATCTGCAGACCATGCCGATAAGTCATCTCGCGGGCGCGGTGGCTGCCGTTATCCCGAGGAGCTGATATTTCCGAAGCGCCGAAAGCAAAATATTATACACTTTTTTACAAAAGCGGAAAAATCCACTTGCTTTTTAAACGAAAAGGTGGTATAATAATCTATAACGTTACCGTTTGTTTGCTTGAACGGCGTAACGGCGTGGAAATTTTTGACAATGCCTTAAGCATTTTATTTACAACTAGGAGGTCGGAAACAATGAGAATTTTGTATGCGGCAAGCGAGGCGCTCCCCTTTGCGGCAAGCGGCGGACTTGCGGACGTGGCGGGCTCTCTGCCCAAGGCTCTGGTTCAGGCGGGACACGACGCGCGCGTTGTAATGCCGTATTATGTCAACACGATAAAGCCCGAGCAGAAGGAAAAGATGCACTTCATCACCAACTTCACAGTGCCCGTCGGCTGGAGAAGTCAGTATTGCGGCGTTTTCTCGCAGGAGGTAAACGGCGTCACTTACTATTTCCTCGACAACGAGTACTACTTCAAGCGCGACGGCGGTCTGTACGGCTACTACGACGACGCGGAGAGATATGTGTTTTTCAGCCGCGCCGTGCTGGAAATGCTCCGTCATATCGACTTCCATCCGCAGATAATCAACTCCAACGACTGGCAGTGCGCGCTTATCCCCGTATATCACCACCTGTTCTACAAGAACGAGTGGGGCTTCGGCGATATCAAAAACGTGTTCACCATTCACAATATCGGTTATCAGGGGCAGTACGGCCTCGACCTCGTAAAGGACATCGTCGGCATCCCCCCGCATAACGTCAATATTATCGAATACGACAGAGACATCAACTTTATGAAAGGCGCTATCGAGGTTGCCGACAAGGTAACTACCGTTTCGCCGACCTACGCCAAGGAAATTCTCGACCCGTGGTTCTCTCACGGTCTCGACAGAATTCTGCGCAACAAGCAGTACAAGACCTGCGGCTTCCTGAACGGCATCGACGTCGATCTGTACAATCCCGAGACCGACAATACCATTGCCGCAAAGTTCTCCGCGAAGAACCATAAGGGCAAGGCGGCTTGCAAGGCGGCTGTTTTCGAGGAATTTGGCATGCCGCAGTACGATATCCCGTGTATCGCCATGATCTCCAGATTTGCCGACCACAAGGGCTTCGATCTGGTAAAATATGTATTCGACGAGATAATCGCCACCGACGTTCAGGTAATGATACTCGGCTCGGGCGAGCGGCAGTACGAGGACTTCTTCCAGGAAATGCACTGGCGTTATCCCGACAAGGTGGGCTTCTACCGCGGCTACAACCCGCAGCTTGCAAAGAGATTGTACGCGGGCGCGGACATCTTCCTCATGCCCTCCAAGAGCGAGCCCTGCGGCTTGGCGCAGATGATCGCGGCGAGATACGGCACTATCCCCGTTGTACGCGCTACGGGCGGTCTCAAGGACAGCATCATCGACGCGGGCGACAACGGCATCGGCTTCACGTTCCAGAGCTACAACGCGGGCGATATGCTTGCGTCAATCAGACGCGCCAAGGAGTATTTCGACAACCGCGCCGAGTGGTCGAAGCTGGTCACGCGCGCGATGAAGTCCGACTTCAGTTGGGCAAGCTCGGCAAAGCTTTACATCGGCTTGTATAAGGAGCTTTGCGGCGAATAAAAAATGTTACGCGGCACAACAAGGCTTTGTTGTGCCGCATTTTTAGGGGGAATCTTGTGAAAGAGTTTGCTGCCGAAAACAGGCTTGCGGATATCCTCGCTTTGTTGGACGGTTCGGGCTGCAAGTGTATGGTTCATCGCAACGATGAAGATGAATACTCTTTTCTGAAGGACGGCGAGGTCTCTGTGGAGATACCGAACCCCTATGTTGAAAGAGCGATGTTCATCGACCTCCAAGACGAGATATCGCTGTTTTTCGGCGATGAATGGCACGGTCATTATTATCCCGACGAAGAGGGCTTCCGAGCGCTTTGCGAGACCGTAAGAGGAATAATGAGCAACGAACTTTGCAGCGTCGGGCATTTTGACGAGAGGGGGCATCAAGGCGGAGGCTGCCTCGCCGCCAAGTCGGACGACCTCAAAATGTCTTGCGGATATATTGATACGGTTTCGCGGCTTATTGAGGAGTACAAAGCGGCGTGGGGAAAGTGGGATCCGAAAGACGACCGCACGATTATATTTGGTTAGCCGGACAAAACAACGCCCCCGAACTTTCGGGGGCGTTTCATTTTCAGATTATTTCCCAGACGAATGCAGCCGTGTCACGGGACTCAATGTCCTCGGGCTCAAATTCGGGAGCGGCGGCTTTCGGACCGGCATAATAGAGAGCGTCCATCATCGCATAATTGCTTTCCGAAACAAACGTTATCTCGCCCCAGTTGTAATCCACGCTCAGCAAATCGCCGAGCTTAACGCCCGAAGCCGCGCAGAGAATTTCAGCCTTTCGGCGTGCGTCCTCTGCCGCCGAACGCAGCAGCTCGTCACTTATCCTCCCGGGATTTTTCACCGTAAACGAAATGGAAAGCTGCGCGTCCGCTTTACTCGATGAAATAGCGTCAAGCGTTTCCGCAAGCCTTTTCGCGTCCATATCAAACGCGAGCTTCAAGCGGTAATCGCAGACATACCCCATAAATCTTTTGCGGTATTCCCCGTTTTTGTCATGATAGCTCTCATAATCGGTGCGGACGTTAAACGACAGCGTTTTCAGCGCCTCCTTGGCAAAGCCGACCGAACCGACGGCGCTTTGCAGTCTTGCTATCCTCTCGTTGGCGTTGTCAACGGACAGGGAATATTCCTTCGCCTTAGCGCTGATATTAAGCGAAATGACAATCTGATCGGGCTTTGTGGAAGCCGTTCCGACGCCCTTTACGGTTATAGTTCTCGGCACAGCGCATCACCCCAGCACGGACAGCAGCACGCCCGCCGCGACAGCCGAGCCGATAACGCCCGCCACGTTCGGACCCATTGCGTGCATAAGCAGGAAGTTGGATGGGTCGGTCTTACGACCCTCGTTCTGCGAAACGCGCGCAGCCATAGGCACTGCCGAAACGCCAGCCGAACCGATAAGCGGATTGATTTTCCTGCCCGAGATGATATACATGAGCTTGCCGAGCAGCAGACCGCACGCCGTGCCCACGCAGAACGCGATAAGACCCAGCACGATAATGAAGATAGTCTTCCAGCTGAGGAAGTTCCCCGCAACGGCAGTCGCGCCGACCGTAACGCCGAGGAAGATAGTAATGATGTTCATCAGCTCGTTCTGCGCAGTCTTTACCAGTCTGTCGCAAACGCCCGACTCCTTCATAAGGTTGCCGAACATCAGGATACCCACCAGCGGAGCCGCCGACGGAACTATCAGCGAAACGATGATTGTTACCGCTATCGGGAACACCACCTTCTCTATCTTGGAGACCTCGCGGAGCTGCCCCATTCTTACGCAGCGCTCCCTTTCGGTCGTGAGCAGTCTCATAATAGGCGGCTGAATTACGGGCACAAGCGCCATGTACGAATACGCCGCGACCGCTATCGAGCCCAACAGCTGCGGTGCGAGCTTTGACGTAAGGTAGATCGCCGTAGGACCGTCCGCGCCGCCGATGATAGCGATAGAAGCCGCCTCCTTCAGCGTAAAGCCGTTGAAGCCTATCCCCGACAAATCGAAGAAGTTCAGCAGGCAGGCGCCGAGGAACGTGAAGAAGATACCGCCCTGAGCCGCTGCGCCGAGCAGAAAGCTCTTGGGGTTGGCGATAAGCGGACCGAAGTCGGTCATAGTGCCGATGCCGAGGAATATAAGCGGCGGATATATCTGCAGCTTAACGCCCAGATACAGCATATCCAGCAGACCGCCCTCGTGCAGCACCTTGCCGTAATCCAGCGAGGTCTCGGGTGTCAGCAGCTGAACGAAAACATTATTCCCCGTATCGATAGCCGTCCCGACCAACTCATAGTCAAAGGTGGCATAAAACGGATTTGTCGCGGGGTCCCACAGCTCGGGATGATACAGACCCGTCATCGGCAGGTTCGTAAGCAGCATGCCGAAAGCAATAGGCAGCATAAGCAGCGGCTCGTATTTTTTTACAATTGCCAGATAAAACAGGACAAACGACAGCAATATCATAATTATGCTTCTGATGTCAAGTCCCATAAATCCGGACGTATCGATAAGTCCGGTTATCGTACTTTGAAATATTTCCATGATACGGTTTTCCTTTCTCAGAATTGACGCATATTGTCGCTTATTCCCGCCATGCTCCACGCGGAGCGCACGCGGGCGTCCTTGTGCCTGCTTATGCTCTTAACGGTATAAGCGGTGCCCTCGGCTTCGGCATATGCCGCGACAGCCGCGCTTATAACGGCGACTATCTCCTCCTCGTCGTCAACGTCCTCCTCGACAACGGGAGCCGCGGGCGTGGGCTCAACGGCGAGCTTGGCTTTCTCGGCTTCGGCAGCCGCGGCTTTCTTTGCCGCCCTGCTCTTGTCGATAGCCTTGAAGACAGTTCCCATCAGCCAGAAGAAGAAAATGAGGATTGCCAAAATCAGGAAAACCACCAGGATTCCCGTAAGCGTAAGGATCCCGACCGTGCTCCAGTAATCGGCGTCGGCAAGCTGTTCCTGCGCGCTCCCGACGCTTTGGAGCCTGTCGATAACGTTTCCGCTCTCCGACAGCAAACTAAACGCAATGTTCATTTATAACTACTCCTTTGCACTCGAAAAATTTCGAGAATTATTTCCAAAATCAAAATTATTATACAATATTTTCACAATAATTTCAACCATTTATTTGAGTTTTTTTTGACAAAGTTTTACGCCGAATTTCGGCGATTTGCACAAAACCCGTTATCGAAATTATATTTTTATCACAAATTCAAGGACCTCGCGCAGGTTCTCGGCAACAATAACGGGCGCAAACTCCGAAAAATCCTCGGTAGTGCCCGTAAGAACCGCTGCAAAGGGAACTCCCGCCGACCGCGCCGCCAGCGCGTCAACATGGCTGTCGCCGACGTACAGCGCCTCCCCCTTCTCCGTCCCGAGCAGCTCCAGCGCCCTTATCAAACCCTCCGGGTCGGGCTTTTCCCTGCTCACGTCGTCGCCGCCGATTATCGCCCCGACAAGGCTCTCCGCGCCGAATTTGCGCAGTATCTCGTCGATCCTGTAATGGAACTTCGAGGTCACTATCCCCGTCTTGAGCCCGCGCCGCTTAAGCTCCTCCAAAGTCGGCAGCGCGTCCGCGTACATCACCGCGCTGTCGGTCATCACCTTGTCCGCGCGCTCGCGGAACAGCGCCGTAAAGCGCTTCGCCGCGGCTCCGTCGTCATTTCCCGTCAGCTCGCGGAACACCTCCCCAAGCGACAATCCGATAGTCCGCCGTATCTCTTTGTCCGTTTTCTCCATACAGCCCATTTTGCCGAGCGCGTAATTGCAGCTTGCAGCAATGCCTTCGGCGCTGTCTCCGAGAGTAAAATCGTAATCGAAAATGACCGCTTTGTACATATCACCCTCCGAATCCCCCGTCCACTCCGAGCACCTGTCCCGTAATGAAGCGGTTCTCGGCAAGCGCCCGCACCGCTTTCGCGACCTCGGACGGCTTCCCCAAACGGTTCAGCGGCGTTTCCGCGGCAAGCTCGGCGAGCTCCTCCGCGCTAAGGCACGCCGAATTCATGGGACTTTCGATGACCCCGGGCGCGACCGCGTTCACGGTTATCCCCGACAGCCCCAGCTCCTTGGCAAGCGCCTTGGTAAACCCGATAACGCCCGCCTTTGCTGCCGAATAAGCGACCTCGCAGGACGCGCCGCACACTCCCCACATGGATGAAACGTTCACGACCGCGCCGCTTTTTCGGCTCACCATCGACGGCACGACGGCTCTCGTAACGTTGAAAACCCCCGTAAGGTCCACGTCAATCATGCGCCGCCAGTCCTCCTCGGTCGTCTCTAGGAACGGCTTTATCAGCGCAATTCCCGCGTTGTTCACAAGCACGTCGATATGCCCGAACTCGCGCAGAACGCTTTGCACCGCCGCCTCAACGGAATTGCGGTCGCAAACGTTCATCCGCACGGCAGAGCAATGAAACTTCGCTTTCAGCTCCTCGGCCCGTTCCCCGCGCTCGTTATACGTGAAAACAACATCGTCCGTTTTCGCGAATACCTCCGCGACAGCCGCGCCTATCGCTCCCGTGCCGCCCGTTATCAGAACCGTGCTCATTCCGCCGTCACGACTATCCCGCCTTCCTCGGCGCTCACAGCCACCTTGGAGAGGGTTTTCTCGCTGTTTTCAATAAGCAGCTCGGCAATTTTGTCCTCGATGTCCGAGCGTATCACACGCCGGATATCGCGCCCGCCGAACTTGCCGCCGTAGGCTTTTTTCGCAATCGCGGCATACGTTTCCTCGGCAACCTCAAGCTCAAGCCCCTTCTCCCCCAGCGGCGCGCGGAGCTCCTCGAGGTTGAGCTTGGCTATCTTCGCGTAGCTCTCCTCGCTGAGCGGCGCGAACGCCACTATCTCGTCCACTCTCGCCATAAACTCGGGGCGCAGGAAATCCCGCAGGCCCTTCATCACGCGCTCGCGGCTCACGTCCTCCTGCGTTTTCGAGAACCCTATGCCGTTCATTCCTCCCGTAGAGCCCGCGTTCGAGGTCATCGCGATTATCGTGTTCTCAAAGCTTACATTTCGCCCGTGGGAGTCCGTTATCTTGCCCTCGTCAAGTATCTGCAGCAGAATGTTCATAACGTCGGGGTGCGCCTTTTCAATCTCGTCGAACAGGATAACCGAATACGGTTTTCTGCGGACGCGCTCGGTGAGCTGCCCCGCCTCGTCGTAGCCGACGTATCCGGGAGGCGAACCTATTATCTTCGACACGCTGTGCTTCTCCATATATTCGGACATATCCAGACGGATAAGCGGGTCAACCGTGTCGAACATCTCCTTCGCCAGCACCTTTACAAGCTCCGTTTTGCCCACGCCCGTCGGCCCCACGAAGATGAACGACGCGGGTCTGCGGCGATCGGAGAGCTGTATGCGGCTGCGCTTTATCGCCTTTGCCACAAGCTCGCAAGCCTCGTCCTGCCCGATTATCTTCGCTTTCAGATTGCCCTCCAGCGCCGCCATACGCTTGAATTCGGTCTCCCGTATCTTGTTCGCGGGAATACCCGTCCACAGCTCTATCACCTTGGACAAGTCCTCCATGCTCACATAAACGTTCTCGGCAGCCTCCTTCATGCCCTCTATCTTCTTTTCGTTCTTCGCGATAGTGGTTTTCAGCTCCGCAAGCCGCGCATAATCTATGTTGGAATCCTCGGCAAGCTCGCTCTCCTCGCGCTTCTGCGCGGCAAGCTCCAGCTTCATCTTCTCGTATTCGGTAATGCTCGCGCTGCCCAGCGACGCGCACGCGCAAGCCTCGTCCAGCAGATCGATAGCCTTGTCCGGCAAAAAGCGGTCGTTGATATATCGCTCGGAGAGCACCGCGCACATTTTCACTATATCATCACTCACGTGAACTTTATGGTGCTCCTCATAATACTGCTTTATCCCCCCCAGAACGGTCACGGTCTCCTCGATAGTGGGCTCGTTCACGGTAACGGGCTGGAAACGCCGCTCCAGCGCGCTGTCCTTTTCGATGTGCTTGCGGTATTCGGCAAAGGTCGTCGCGCCGATGACCTGCAGCTCTCCTCTCGAAAGCGCGGGCTTGAAGATGTTCGCGGCGTTCATCGAGCCCTCGGAGTCGCCGCCCGTACCGACGAGGTTATGCACCTCGTCCACGAACAGCATAACGTTCCCCGCGTTCTTCACCTCGTCGATAAGCGACTTCACGCGGCTCTCAAACTGCCCGCGGAACTGCGTTCCCGCGACAAGCGCCGTCAGGTCGAGCAGATACAGCTCCTTGCCCTGCAGCCTGAACGGCACCTCCCCGCCCGCGAGCCTCAGCGCGATGCCCTCCGCGATAGCGGTCTTTCCGACGCCCGGCTCCCCTATCAGACAGGGGTTGTTCTTCGTCCTCCGCGAAAGTATCTGCAGCACGCGGTATATCTCCTTTTCCCGCCCTACGATAGCGTCGATCTTGCCCTCTTTTGCTCTCCGCGTAAGGTTAGTGCAGTAGGTCTCGAGGCATCTGCGCTTTTTATCGGTCTTTTCTGGCTTTTTCCGCGGCTTTTTATCCTGCGCGGTATCCTCCTTGTCGGAGCCGAACAGATTTTTCAGAAAATTCGGCATAGTGCCCGCTCCGCCGCGCTCGAACAGCACGTCCTCGTCCTTCTGCTCCTTGCCGCCGAAAACGGCGTCGTCCTCGTCCTCGTCGCTCTTTCCGCCGAACCCCATCTTTTTCAGAATATCGTCGTCAATGGGGCTGTCGCTGCCGAAAGAATTGATAAGGCTGTCGACCTCGTCCTCGGATATCCCCAGCTGCTCCAGATATTCGTTTACCTGCGGAAGCCCGAGCTCTCTCGCGCAGCCGAGGCACAAGCCCTCGCTCTTGCGCTCTCCGCCGCTCATGGTGGAAATAAATATCACAGCGGGACGCTTCTTGCATCGTGAACACATCATCATAATAATCACCTTTTCTTTCCGTTCTTATGTCAAAAAATTTAAAAAATCGACCTCGTAGACCCTTTTGAAAATAAATGTGGAATCTATTGCCGTCTGATTGAACAAAATCGCGTTTCCTCCGCACAGCGACACGATAAACCTCGTCGCCAGACAGATAACGCACACCGCCACAAGCCCCTCGCACAGCCCCGCAAGCGCGCCCGCAAGCGCGTTCGCCTTGCCTATCACGGGCACCTTATTCAGCAACTTCGTCAGATTTGCGACAACGCCGAGCGCTATCGTCACTATCGAGAATATCAGTATAAAAGCGGCCGTCCGTATTATTATCAGGCAGTTCGGCTTTATCATACCGTCGATGACCGCGCCCCTTATGCTGTCCTTTGTCTCTATCATCGTAAGAGCGAGCGCCCGCGCCGCCCCCACGCCCATAGTGTCGGAGCTTGACACCCCGCTTATTATCGGAACATATTTCCCGACCGTATCGGCAATGTCGTTAAAGCCCTTGAAATCCTCTCTGCGCACGAGCCGGACCGCGACCGCCTGCGCGGCAACGAGCTTTCCGAGCCCGTATTTCTCGATGTCGTCCATCGAAAAATCCGCGGTCTTGGCGTTTACCGAGGTAAGGTCAATATCCTCGTCGAGCCCGACAGCCCTCAGATCCTCCGCGTCCAGCCCCGTTTTCGACAAGTCCACCTTCGACAGATCGAAAACAGCCTTTCCCGTCCCCGCGTAATCCGGGGTTATCTCCGTCACGGGCGTCCCCGCTATCTCCACCTTGTCGAAATCCATATCGGGAATGCCGCCCAGCCTCATGGAGCGCAGCCCCTCGTCTATCGCGCCGTCGATCTGCTCCGTAACGGTCTCTTCGATAAAATTCTCGTAAACCGCCTCGGCAATGGGTCTGCTGAATATCATAGCGCACGCGAACGCGGCAATAACGGAAACCATTCCTATTATGACCTTCGCGAAGCCGTTTTTCCAGCCCGCAAACAAAAACCCCGCCGCGACCGCCACAATAGCCACGTCAAATACTATTGCAAATTCCTGTCCCATATTACTCCCTTCAAAGCTCCCATCTCTGCACGGTGTTGTAGCCCAGCAGATAAGCGGAGCCGTTAAGTATCTTTACATCGGAATACACGTCGTCCAGCTCGTATGTCTTCACAGCCTCGAGCATCGAATTATAGCACACCAGCCTGCTCCCGCTCAGAATATACAAATTCCCGCCGCACACGTCAAACGCCGTCACATCGTCGGGCGTTATCGCCGCCGCGGCCTCGAGCGCGTCCCCGTAAGCTACCGCTATCTCCCCGTTGGAGCCCGCGTCGTGGAACATTATAACGCGCACGCCGTCGGTCCCGGAGATACCCTCCACCTGCCTTGAAAACATCGTCTCGGCAGTAACCTCGCCCGTCTGCTCGTCCAGAAGATACGCGCCGCCGCTCGTCACAACGTAAACGCCGTCGCCGCATCTCTCCAGCGAAAACGAAATATCGCTCCCTAGGTAAGTCCTCCAGCTTTCGCTCGTCGCGTTTTCAATATCCTCGATATCGAATTTCACCACGCTCGTCCTCAGCTCTCCGCCGCTCTCGCCGACCACCGCCGCGAAAAAGCTGTTGTCGTTCGGACCGAAGCTCACCTGCATTATTTTTTCATCGGGAGAAGCCCAGCGGAATATCTGCTTTCCCTCCCCGTTGAATATGTACAGATAGTTGAAATACCTCGACGACGTAGTGATCACCGCGCAGCGCTCCGTATTTCCCATCTGCGCGAAAACGATGCTGTCGTCCATCGTATTTGAAAACAGCACGTTCGTTCTCGAAAAGACCTTGAAATCAAGCCCGTTCTTGTCGAAAACAAGCGTCCTGCGGTCGTTGGAGTTCACCGCGGGGTTCTGAAAGCCGTGCTGAAAGCCCGAAAGCTCCGCTCCCACCGCGTTGTAGGTATACAGATACGTATCGGTCATCAGGTAAAAATTCTCCCCCAGCTCGCCCATTGTATACCTCGTGCTCCCCGGCAGCGACACGGGAAAGCCCCCGTCGCCCGCGTTAAGCGCCATATCCTTAAACGGAGCGATAATAGACCTCCAGTTTGCGGCGATCAGTATAACGCCCACAACGACCGCGAGGAAAATCGCTCCCCTCACCGCAAGCTTATTTCGTTTCCGCTTATTGCGGAATTTATTCATATCATTTCGTTCGTCCACAAGCTGCTCCTATAATATGTTCATCATTCCGCGCCGTGCGGAACGCCATGCGTCAATACCGTCTGTTTATCCTTATATTATACCACATTTGCACCCGTTTCGTCAAGCCCCGCGCAAAGGGCTCTGTTATGCGCTATCTGTGCGGATGAGCGGTAATTATCGTATAGCTCTCGGCGTTTATCGTAATAGTGCACCCCGCCGCCACGGCATAGTAATTTTTCCCTTTTTTGGTAACGACCGTCTCCTCGCGGTTGAGCCTTCTCCTGCACCAGTCGACCACCATATCCGTCGATCTCGGATACATATTCCGCTTTACGCGCTCTCTCCCCGCCGCCGTACAACGCAGCAACCGCGTAAGCGCGATTATGCGCTATCTGTGCGGATGAGCGGTAATTATCGTATAGCTCTCGGCATTTATTGTAATAGTGCACCCTGCCGCCACGGCATAGTAATTTTTCCCTTTTTTGGTAACGACCGTCTCCTCGCGGTTGAGCCTTCTCCTGCACCAGTCGACCACCATATCCGTCGATCTCGGATACATATTCCGCTTTACGCGCTCTCTCCCCGCCGCCGTACAACGCAGCAACCGCGTAAGCGCGATTATGCGCTATCTGTGCGGATGAGCGGTAATTATCGTATAGCTCTCGGCATTTATTGTAATAGTGCACCCTGCCGCCACGGCATAGTAATTTTTCCCTTTTTTGGTAACGACCGTCTCCTCGCGGTTGAGCCTTCTCCTGCACCAGTCGACCACCATATCCGTCGATTTCAGATACATATTCCGCTTGACGCGCTCTCTCCCCGCCGAGGTGCAGTGCAGCTTGGGAAGATTGCTCAGCAGTATCCCGCGATAGTCCTCGTCGGTCTGCGCCTCCTCGTAGGAAACGTCGTTAAGGTACAGCCCCTCGGGCGGGAGGGTTTTCCCCGCGTAAGCGCGGTTTCCCGTCTCCAGCGCCGTGCGTATATCGTCCGGCGAGAGTCTCCCCTCGCTCGCGTAAACAAGCGTCCCCGCAACGATGCGCACCATATTGTACAGAAAGCCGTTTCCGCGTATTCTTATCTCGCAGACCCCGCCTTTCAGCGAAATATCGAGCGAATAGACCGTCCTCACCGTGGTCTTGACCCTCGACTTCCCCTCCGCGCGGCAGAACGCCGCGAAATCGTGCTCCCCGACAAGCAGCGCCGCCGCGTCGTTCATTCTCCCCATATCCAGCGGATACGGATAATGATACGCCAGCTTCTGCAGAAAAACGTCGCGCGTCGGCTTGTTGTTTATCAGATACACATATTCCTTGGCTTTTGCGCAGTATCTCGCGTGAAAATCCTCGTCCGCGTCCTCGCAGGACAGCACGGCGATATTGTCGGGCAGCAGCGTGTTCATTCCCTTTACAAAGCCCCCGCACGGTATCGCGCTGTCAACATGGACGTTAAAGCAGAACCGCCTCGCGTGCACTCCCGCGTCCGTCCTCGAGCAGCCGTATATCGTCGGCGGCTCTGTTTTCAGCAGCCTCCCCAGCGTCCTCTCGACGACCTCCTGCACGGTAACGGCGTTGTCCTGCCGCTGAAATCCGTGATAATCCGCGCCGTTATACGCGATAAACACCTTTAAATTACGCATTTTCTCTCCTATATTATCACGGGAATGCAGTTCAGTACGATTATCCCCGCAAACAGCGCCAGCATCACCGCTATCGCGATATAGTCCCTCGGCGCGGTCTTAAGCTGTCTCATGCGCGTTCTTCCCTCTCCCCCGCGATAGCATCGGCACTCCATAGCCGTCGCAAGCTCGTTCGCTCTCTTGAACGCCGAAACGAACAGCGGTATCAGCACGGGCACCAGCGACTTCGCCTTTTTCATCAGCCCGCCCGTATCGAGCTCCGCGCCGCGCGCCTTCTGTGCGGACATGATCTTGTCCGTCTCCTCGATAAGCGTCGGTATAAACCTCAGCGCTATCGTCATCATCATCGAAAGCTCGTGAACGGGGAACCTCACCTTTTTCAGCGGCGACAGCAGCCTTTCGATAGCGTCCGTCAGCATTATCGGCGACGTCGTATACGTCAGCAGCGACATGCCGATAATAAGCGCGGGTATGCGCAAAAGTATAAACAGCGTCGTCCGTATGCCCTCGGGGTATATCGAGATTATCCACCACTTGAAAAGCGGCTCCTCGCCCGAAATAAACAAAAGGTTCAGCACGCCCGTAAACAGCATAAGCGGCAAAATAGGCTTTATGCTCTTCAGTATCATTATCAGCTTTATTCCCGAAAGCAGATAGCATATCACCATAAACAGCATACCCGCCAGCAGCCCCGTAAACGTCTGAGAGCTGAAAAGTATCACCAGATACAATATATCCAGCAGCAGCTTCACGCGGCTGTCCATCCTGTGAATTACGGACTTCCCCGGGAAATACTGCCCAATCGTAATATCCTTTATCATTTGTCCCGTCCTTTTATCAGAGACAGCAGCCTCTGCGCCGCTCTGTCGGTCGTATATATATCGTTTCCTATGTCAATGCCCTTTTCGCGCAGCCGATGCGAAAGCCGCGTTATCTGCGGCACGTCAAGCCCTATCGAAACAAGCTCGTCCGTCCGCTCGAAAACCTTGTCCGTCTCATCGTAGCAGAACACCTTTCCCTTGTTCATCACAAGCACCTTCGTCGCGAATTTTACAATATCCTCCATCGAGTGCGACACCAACAGCACGGTTTTCCCCGACTGCTCGTGATACCGCTTTATCAGCGACAGTATCTTGTCTCTGCCCTTTGGATCGAGCCCCGCCGCGGGCTCGTCGAGTATCAGCACCTCGGGGTCCATAGCCAGCACCCCCGCAAGCGCCACTCTCCGCTGCTGCCCTCCCGAAAGCTCAAACGGCGATTTTTCCAGCAAATGTGAGATACCCATGCTCTCGGCAGCCGATTTTACCCGCGCGTCAAGCTCCTCCCCCGACAGCCCCATATTTTTCGGTCCGTAAGCGATGTCCCCGGCGACGGTCTCCTCAAAGAGCTGATGCTCCGAGTATTGAAAAACTATCCCGACCTTAAAGCGTATATCGCGGATATTCGCATCCTTGCCCCAGATGTCCCTCCCGTCAATGAAAACCGTCCCCGAGGTCGGCTTGATAAGCCCGTTCAGATGCTGAATGAGCGTGGATTTTCCGCTCCCCGTGTGACCGATAATGCCGACAAATTCCGCCTTGCCTATCGTCAAACTCACGTTGTCGACGGCGGTTTTCTCAAACGGCGTGCCTATGCTGTATTTATAGGTAAGATTTTCCAGCCGCGCCGCCTCTTCCCCGGGAGCCGTCGCAATATCCGTTTTTGTCATATCGGCAGCCTTTTTCCCCAACGGCAGCGCACCGTCGACAGCGGTTTTCTCAAACGGCGCACCCATACCGTATTCGGTAAGATTTTCCAGCCCCGTCGTCTCTTCCCCGGGAGCCGTCGCAATATCCGTTTTTGTCATATCGGCAGCCTTTTTCCCCAACGGCAGCGCACCGTCGACAGCGGTTTTCTCAAACGGCGCACCCATACCGTATTCGGTAAGATTTTCCAGCCCCGTCGTCTCTTCCCCGGGAGCCGTCACAATATCCGTTTTCGTCATATCGGCAGCCTTTTTTCCCAACGGCAGCACACCGTCGACAGCGGTTTTCTCAAACGGCTCACCTATGCCGTACTCGGTAATATTTCCCAATTTCGCCGCTTCTTCCCCGGGAGCCGCCACAATATCCGTTTTCGTCATATCGGCAGCCTTTTTCCCCAACGGCAGCGCACCGTCGACGGCGGTTTTCTCAAACGGCGCACCCATACCGTATTCGGTAGGATTTTCCAATTTCGCCGCCTCTTCCCCGCTCCCGTGAGATTTAGAAATATCCGTTTTTACCATATCGGCGTCCGTTTCCCTCATAAGCGCCAACCCATTATCCGCAGCGATTACTCGGTCAGCGCGCGCCGCCTCTCCCCCGCCCCCGTGAGATTTAGAAATATCCGTTTTTGTCATATCGGCAGTCCGCTTCCCCAACGGCAGCGCACCGTCAACAGCGGTTTTCTCAAACGGCGCACCCATACCGTATTCGGTAATATTTCCCGACCGCGCCGCCTCTTCCCCGCCCCCGGGAGCCGCCACAATATCCGTTTTTGTCATATCGGCAGTCCGCTTTCCCAACGGCAGCATAGAGATAGCCTCGGCGCATTCGTCCTCGAAAATTATCTCCTCGGAAATGCTCACGCCGCTTTTCCGCAGCATACCGCAAAGCTCCGTCACCTGCGGCACGTCAAGCCCCACGGCTCCGAGCTCGTCCGCCCTCGCGAATATCTTCCGCGGAACGTCGTCCATAATTACCGAGCCCTTATCCATGACCACAACGCGGTCCGCCTGCGCCGCCTCGTCCATATAGTGCGTTATCAGGATAACGGTTATCCCCCGCTCCTTGTTGAGCCGCTTTATCGTTTTCATGACCTCCCGCCTGCCCTTCGGGTCAAGCATGGCGGTCGGCTCGTCCATTACGATACAGCGCGGCTGCATGGCGATTATCCCCGCAATGGCAATGCGCTGCTTCTGCCCGCCCGAGAGCTGATGCGGCGCGTGCTCGCGGAACTCGTACATATCCACCTGCTTGAGCGCCTCGTCAACGCGCACCCGTATCTCCTCGGGCGGCACCCCGAGATTTTCGGGCGCGAACGCCACGTCCTCCTCGACGATAGTCGCGACAAGCTGATTGTCGGGGTTCTGGAACACCATTCCGACGGTCTGCCGTATATCGAACAGCCTGTCCTCGTCCGAGGTGTCAATGCCGTCGACAACGACCCTCCCCGAAGTCGGCGTGAGTATCGCGTTGAAATGCTTCGCCAGCGTCGATTTCCCGCAGCCGTTATGCCCGAGCACCGCGAGGAACTGCCCCTCGGGAACGCTCAGCGAAACGTTCCGCAGCGCCGCGGAGCGCTCGATAATCTTATCGTCATCGTCGCGGACAATATAGTCAAAGCACAGATTTTCCGTTTTAATTATGTCCAATTTCTCATCCTCTTTTGTTCGGCAATTTTAAATATAGCCATACATATTATATTATACACCAAAACGCTTTGTTAGTCAAGTAAAAGTTTAGTGAAAACCACCCGATTTGTGGATTGATAAAAAGGGCGCTTTCTAAATCGGGATTTGCAAGAGCTCCCCTAACCCAAGCGAGCGTCGACAGGGCATTTAAGCCCGCATTTTGAGCAGTGCGGCAAACCACGTTGATTTAACCTCATGCTTGAACAATGCGCGTTTTTATTATCGGCAACCGAAAAATGCGGAAAAGGGGGAGTGGGAGAGGGGAAAGAGATCGGAAGAGGAAACCCGTAGGGAGAGGGGGGAACTCCGCATTTTTGTCGGATTTTGTTGTTCCCCCCTCTCCCGAAGGGTGTCCTCTTGCACGAGGTTAGTGTAAAAATAAAAGAAACGTAATCCGACAAAAAATCAGCATACCACACCCAAAACTGCAATTCACTGCAAACTTTTTCGGTCACAAATTAGTTAGTACCACAAATCCCAGATTTTAACATAAAATTACAGTACTCCCAAATATTTACAGCTCGAAACTGCAATTAACCGCAAATAACTGCAAAACGGCTGCAAATCACTGCATGCCAACTGCAAAAAACTGCAAGAAAAGGGACAAATCCACCCCGATTTGTCCCTTTTCAAAAATTTTTTGCAATTTCCCAGTCAAAAACTTGCAAAATCCGAAAAATAATTCACAAATGCGTAAAAATTATCACCCGAAACCGTTATTTAAACGCGAGCATAGACAGCATAAACATTCGGCTCAACCAAGCCGTTTGCCGAGCCTGTCACGGGAAAACGACAATAGCCGTACTGCCGCACGGCAGCGGCAGCCCCGTCTGCTTTACGGGGAGCCCTATCTCCTCGGAGCGCACCGTTATCGGGAATTTCCGCCCCACGGTCATTTGCAGCAGATAGCTCATCACGCTCGCCGAAAGCCCCGTAGTATACGAATTAAGCAGCACAAACAGCGGCTTCTCCGACAGCAGCGCCGTAATGCCCTCCATTAAGCCGAAAATGCTGTCCTCGAGCTTCCACATCTCGCCGTTGGTGCCGCGCCCGTAGCTCGGCGGGTCGAGGATAACGCCATCGTAATGCGTTCCGCGGCGAATTTCGCGGCGAATGAATTTGTTTGCGTCGTCAACTATCCAGCGGATCGGCTTGTCCTCAAGCCCCGATAGCTTCGCGTTGGTGCGCGCCCAATCCACCATGCCCTTTACCGCGTCGCAGTGGCAGACGGACGCTCCCGCCGCCGCGCAAGCCAATGTTGCTCCGCCCGTGTACGCGAACAGATTGAGCACGTTTATCGGACGCTCGGCAGCGCGGATAATGTCGCCGCAGTAGTCCCAGTTGACCGCCTGCTCGGGGAACAAGCCCGTGTGCTTGAAACCCGTCGGCTTGACCATAAAGCGCAGCCCGCCGTAGCTTATCTGCCAGCTTTCGGGCAGCTTTCGGCGGTAATCCCAAGCACCGCCGCCCTTATCGGAGCGTAAGTACCGCGCGTGAGCGTCTTTCCACTCGGGAGCCGCGCTCTCGTTTTTCCAGATGATTTGAGGGTCGGGGCGTATCAGCGTAACGTCGCCCCAGCGCTCCAGCCGCTCGCCGTCCGAAGCGTCTATCAGCTCGTAGTCTGTCCATTTATCGGAAATTCTCATAAATTTACCTCGATGTTTTTACATAACCGCCGCTCTGCCATATGGGTACTCCCCGTCCCAGCCGCACGGGAAATATCCGTCTCCGTAAATGTCAAGAAGCGCGGTGAAAAATCCCTCGTTACCGAGAGCGCGCTCAACCGCCGCCCAACACAAGTCGCGCTTTACCATATCGGCGATCTCCTCGTCAAGAGCGTTTTCTTCCTCCAAGCCGCCGTGCGTTCTAAATGACTGCCACGCGTTCCAAATATCCTTGTCCAAAGCCATTGATACGGTTGCAAAAATATCATCTACCGCGTCCTTACCGACGAGCTGCTCTGCCGATTTCTCCAATAGTAAAATCCTCGGCTCCCACACGCTTAAATAGTTGGCGTTCCAATTGTCGTAAGCGTCGTAAACAGAGCGCACAAGCAGGTATTTTTCCGTCGGAGTGCCGCTGTTCGCGAACCACTTTATCGACTGCATATCCTCGATGAATTTTTCGGAAACGCTCCGTTTCAAATATTCGTCCAGCAGAGCATAGGAAACATCTCCCTTCGGGTGAACCAGCTTGATAGCTTCCTCGGCGGGAACCCATTCCGCGCCGTCGACCTCGCCCGAAAGCGTGAACTCGCACTTCTTGGCGCGCGCGATAAAGCCTATCATCAGCATATCCTTTTTCGCGAACCAATACGTTCCCACAAGGCGGTTACTTTCAAGCTCGATGCCGAGCTCCTCGAGAACCTCGCGCCGTGCGGTCTCTTCGGCGCTCTCGCAAGGCTTCATAAAGCCCGACACAAGTACTCGGTATTGCGTCGACATATAGTCCTGCCGCAGCAGCGCCGCCTCGCCGAACTCGTTGATTATCAGCACTATCACCGCGCTCGGGAACATATCGAACCGCGGCTGCCCGCACCTTTCGCAGAACGGTACGTCGCCCTCGTCGCCGATCGGCTTCATTATCAGCCTTTCCCCGCAGTCGGGGCAGAATTTAAAACGCATGATTACCTCATTTTCTTTTCATTTGCGTGACCGTAATATACCGTTTTCGGATTATGCCTTAAAATAAGCTCCCAATCGCTTTTCAGCGCCGAATTATCCGTATACGCGCCTAAAAACTCAAACGGCTCAAGGTCACCCGCAAAGCAGCTTCCTTCGTCCAAAATTACGGCGATACCGTCGGCGCTGTGACTTTTTGTGGGAACGATCTCCCCTTGTATGCCTATTGTTTCAAGGAACGCTCTGCTCTCCCGACAAGCAATCACCACAGCTTTGTTTTCATTTATAGGCTTGTAATTTAAACGCGGTTCACGCCGAAATATCGCGTCCGAAAAGTGAACATATCCGACCTGATGTTCCATTATCAGCAGTTTAACTCCGAGTTCCGTCAATTCACCGATAAGTCCGATATGGTCGGGGTGATAGTGCGTGGCAAGAACATATTTTATATCGGCAACGGATATCCCGCACTTTTTTATTTCCTTGAAAAACAACGGTAAAGTACCCGCGTAATCCGTGTCGAGCAGCAATCCGTTGATAAAGTAGGTGTTTGTGTTTCCGTATTTCAGTTTTGTCATAATGTTCCGAGCTTGTCCTTTCGTTTAACGAACCAAACCGCCCAAGCGAACGCCAAGCCCATAACTATCCATTGCAGATAATTGTCGATAAACACGGCGGTCAAGCCGTTGCTCATAATAAAGCTTTCGCCGTCAAGGCTGATTATGTTGCTCATTTACCATACGCCCTCAATATTTCCTCAAGTGACTTGATAAACGGCGGCAGAGCGGTCTGATCCGCCTTGAACTTGAACTTCATAGAATGGGTGAAATTCGTTATCGTACCGCAAACCGTTATCTGCCCCGTCCTTTGCATTATGAGCTCAAGCTCCTGTTCATAACCGATAAGGCTTTCAAGCTTTACGGCAGTCCGCTTCAGGTCGTACATTTCCTTAAGTTCGGCGGCGAATTGCACGATTTGTTTGATATCGCACTCAAAATCGCCCACTCCCGCAAACCTGCCGTCCATACTTTGAACCCGCAAATCGAACAGGGTGTTGTACGGATTCCCGCCCGCAGCGTCCTCGGGATAATGCTTGAAATCAACTATTTCAAAAAGGTTTTCGCCGAATTCAAACCGCGCGTTCATAAATATTGTCCTTTCGTATAACGAACCAAACCGCCCAAGCGAACGCCAAGCCCATAACTATCCATTGCAGATAATTGTCGATAAACACGAAAACGGGGTTATCACCCCACTCCGCGACGAACTTCGTGGAATTTGCAGGAACGTCGTACAAAAAATGCAGCAGCATGGGCATTAAAATATTGTGCGAGTGCAGATATATCGACGCGAACGCGAAGCCCATGCCGCCCGTCTGCAAAAAGCGATACAGAGCGTCCTCGAAGTTATCGCAGCCGATAACATGCATCAGCCCAAATATCACGGCGGATATCCCTGCGTACAGCAGGCGGCGCTTCCGAGTGCGTTCGCCGTTGAAATAGCCCTCGCACACGAACCCTCGGAACGTCAGCTCCTCCCAGAAGCCCGTAGTTATCTGCTGACAGAACACGCACGAAAACACCATCGCAAACGTTGTATCGATAAACTCCACAGCGCCGAGCGCCACATAAACCGCGCTCAGAACGGTGAGCGTAATAAGCCCGAGTCCCGCAAAAAACGCGGCTTTGAAGCCCTTGAAATTGATAACGTTCGTCCATTTTTCCTTGTGAAACAGCTTAACGAAAGCAATAAGATCCGCGATGCCGAAAACGAGCCGTTCCGCGCTGCTGAAAAAGTACCATTGCGCCCCGTCGAGCCCCGCCGCTCTCCCTATCTCGGTTATTCCCCAAAAGACGAGAAAAAACGCCGCCGCGAGAAAGATGCCGACGTTGTTCTTAATAACGCGCATTATAAGTCCTCCAACGTCTGCTGCCCGTCCTGCAGGATACCGAGATGACGGTAGGCGAGAGAAGTCGCGATGCGCCCGCGCGGAGTTTTCGCGACAAACCCGAGCTGCATAAGGTACGGCTCGCACACATCCTCGAGCGTGACAGCCTCCTCGTTCAGCGCCGAGGCGAGCGTGGAAAGCCCCACGGGACCGCCGTTGTAGCCCTTGATTATCATTTCGAGGAAACGCCTGTCGAGGCTGTCAAGCCCGAGCCGGTCTATTTCCAGCTTCTGTAAGGCGACGTCGGCTATTTCGCGCGTTACCCTGCCGTTGCCGAGGACCTCCGCGAAGTCGCGGACGCGCTTCAGCAGCCTGTTCGCGATACGAGGAGTACCGCGAGAGCGCCGCGCTATCTCCATTGCGCCGTCCTTCATGCACGGGATGCCGAGTATCACGGCGGAGCGCTGCACGATATCGCAGAGCTGCTCGGGAGAGTACAGCTCCAAGCGCTGCACAACGCCGAAACGGTCACGGAGCGGCGCGGAGAGCTGCCCCGAACGCGTTGTGGCGCCGATTAGCGTGAATTTCGGCAGGTCGATGCGTATGGAGCGCGCCGCGGGACCGTTGCCCATGACGATGTCCAGCGCGTAGTCCTCCATTGCGGGGTAAAGAACCTCCTCGACCTGCCGCGAAAGGCGGTGTATCTCGTCGATGAACAGCACGTCGTTCGCCTGCAAATTCGTCAGAAGCGCGGCAAGATCGCCCGCCTTTTCGATAGCGGGACCCGACGTTATCCGTATATTGACGCCCATTTCGTTGGCGATAATGCAGGACAGGGTGGTCTTTCCGAGACCCGGAGGTCCGTACAGCAGCACATGGTCGAGGCACTCGCCGCGCTTTTTCGCCGCCTCGATGTACACCGCCATATTCTCCTTTACCTTGTCCTGACCTATGTACTCGGCAAGGGTTTTCGGGCGCAGCGTAAGATCCGTTTCGCTGTCCGTTTCGTTAAACGACGGCTCGACTATGCGCTCGTTGGCGTTAAAGTCAAACTCGCCGTCAGACATTTCAAGCATACCTATCTCCTTTAGCCGTTGTTCTCCCCGGCTTTTTCTATTCTTCTGTAGTACATGGTCGGCAGGTCGCCGCCCGAAAACTCCGTCTCGTGAAAGCTCAGCATGGCGTTTATGCGCTTGTTAAGCTCCTCGGGCTCCTTTATCCCGCAGAGCTGTGCCTTTTTGCACTCCTCCTCCGCCTTTTCGCGGTCGCCCTTCATCGCGTAATAATCGGCAAGCTCCGCATGGCAGAGAGGGTGGTTCTCGTTTATCCTGACGAGGTTCTGCAGCGTTTCAAACGCCTTTTCGTCCTCGCCGCGCACAAGCTGTATCTTCGCTATGCTGAAATACGAATAGCCGTTGTTGGGGTCGTAGCGGAGAGCCTGCTCAAAGCAGTACATCGCCTGATCGAGCTTTCCGTCCGCGAAATAGGCGTGTCCGAGCCGAGACTGCGCCTCGGGGTTGTCGGGCGAATATTCGACCGCCTTGCGGTAGCACCACAGCAGCTTGCTTTCGTTTTCCATTGCCTCGTACAGCCGTATCAGCCATTCTATGCAGAACATCTGGTTCTGCCGTATATCGGAATGCGCCAGCGACTTTTGAAGATACTCCTCCGCCTGAGGGTATTTTCCGCTCATTATCGCGTAGATGCCCTTGTAGGCGAGCTTTGCCGTCTCGTCGTGGCGCATTATCTTTATGCCGTCCTTGCCGAGAGCGCGGGCGGCGGCGTTTCTCTTATTGCGGCAGGGTATTACAAATTCCGTCAGCACAAGCATTATCAGCGACAAAAACGCCGAAAAGCCGAACATACCGCCGAGCGTTATCAAAAACGGAACATCGTCGGGCACATACAGCAGCATTATCACAACGCCCATAAAGCAGCCGATGATGAAAGACATCAGCCCCGTTAAAAATTTATTCCTGTCCTTATTATTCATTATAACTCCTTTCCGTCAGAGTTTAATGCGGTTTATCCCAGATTTTTCAGTCCGAATTTGATGAGCTCCTCGACGCTCATGTTCGGATCCGCGCCCGAGAGCGCCGCGCCGCACTGCGCGGGATTGAAGCCGAGAGTTTGCAGCGCGGTCATAGCCTCGGCAACGGCGCTCACGCCCTGCACGGGAACGCCCGCGAGCTCCTCGGACGTGAACTTCTGCTCCTTGGCGACATTGTCCTTAAGCTCCATAACTATTCGCTGCGCTATCTTCGCGCCTATCCCGGGGGACTTCGTAAGCGTTTTGCTGTCGCCCGTCGCGATGCACAAGGCGAGCTTTGACGGCGTTATGTCCGACAAGATCGACAGCGCCGCCTTGGGACCCACGCCCGAAACGGTGATGAGCTGTCTGAAGCTGGCGAGCTCCGCGCTGTCCGCGAAGCCGAACAGGTCGAGCGAATTCTCCGTGACGTGGAGATATGTAAACAGCTTGACCTCGTTAAGCTCGCGTATTTTCGAGAGAGTGTTCATTGTCGTGCGGCAGGCGTAGCCCACTCCGCCGCACTCGATAACGGCAAGCCCCGCCTCCCAATGCGTGAGCTCGCCCCGTAAACTGTATATCATTGCTTTGTCCTCACTTTTTGTTTAGCTGCCGAACCTCGTTCGCGCGCATTATTTCCGACATCTTGGAGCCGCCCGTATGCCCGTGGCATATCGCGATGGCAAGCGCGTCGGCGGTATCGTCGGGCTTCGGTATCTCCTTTAAGCGCAGGATATTTTTCGTCATTTCCTGCACCTGGCGCTTTTCGGCGCGCCCGTAGCCCGTCACGGCGACCTTGACCTGCAAGGGAGTGTACTCGAATATCGGAACGCCTTTTTGAACGGCGGCGAGCATTATAACTCCGCGCGCCTGCGCGACGTCGATGCCCGTGGTGATGTTCGTGTTGAAGTACAGCTTCTCGATACTCATGCAGTCGGGCTTGAACATATCGAGCACGCTGCACATATCGCCGTAAATCTCCGCGAGCCGCCTGTCAAAGGGCGTTTCGGGGTCGGTGGTGACTGCGCCGTAGTTTATCACCTTAAAGCGCGTGTTGTTGAACTCCAGAACGCCGTAGCCGACGATCGCGTAGCCCGGGTCTATTCCGAGTATCCTCATGTGTAGCTCTCGTTGTCGGAGACGTAGGAGCGCACTCTGAGCGGTATTCCGAGCCTGTCCGCGAGACTTTGACACTCGGAGATCTCCTCGGGGCTTATGACGCTCACCACGGTAAAGCCCGTTTTAATGCCCATTTCCTTCATTTTTACGGCAAAATCGAGCATAGCGTCGAACGCGGGCTCGCCGAAGGACGGCTTTGTGACCTCGTTGTAGCGCGCGGCATTCGGGGCGTTGAGGCTTATCGAAAAGCTGTCGACCAAGCCCTTGAAACGGCTCAAGTCGAAGTCCTTGTGAATGAGCTTGAGCAAGCCGTTGGTGTTCACGCGTATGGACATATCGGAATTTGCCTTGATGTACTCGGCGACCCGCAACAGCATATCCGCGCGGACGCAGGGCTCGCCGTAGCCGCAGAAAACGGCG
Organism: Lachnospiraceae bacterium; assembly: GCA_023664705.1. Lineage (GTDB taxonomy): Bacteria > Bacillota > Clostridia > Oscillospirales > Ruminococcaceae > CAG-115. The sequence goes on from JAMPFE010000009.1 coordinate 81,224, forward strand.
TCCGTTATCCCCGTTTTATCGAATTTGTCAAAAGCCGCGCATATCTCCTCGAACGAGGGCTCGTGCTCCAGCCAGAGACTGTCGTTGCCCTTTATGCTGTCGGCGTTTTTCCGCAGGCAGAACACGCAGTCGCACGGGCAGCCGTTCGTGATATTGATATACATTTTTCCCTCAAATTTGTAAAAAATTGTCATTAAAGACACCCCTTGTAAAAAAATCATACACTATTTTATTATAGCACCATTCCCCGTAAAAGTCAACATAATTATTGCATAAAAAGGGCAAAAAAACGGGACGGAGCTTTACCCTGTCCCGTTGATAGTCAACCTTCGACGTCCTTCATCGGCATTATCCTCGCCGCGAGACCCGTTCTGGGCGTTTTGTTTATCACGTTCAGAAACAGATCCTGTATGACCTTGTCCACGTCTATGCTTATGCTCAGTACCTTGCTCTCCTCGGCAAAGCCGCCCGCCATGGAGCGGTGCCCGCCGCCCGTGCCGAGACCCGCGAGCGCCTCCGAGACTATCTGCCCCGCGTCGAGCTCGTCGAACTCGCTGCGCACGGAGAATTTAAAGCCGTTGCCGCGGCGCGTGTACACTATCGCGAAATTCACCGCGTCGATGTCGAGAACAAAGTCCGAAACGGTCGCGATGAACGCGTCCGCGCAGTTGAAATTCAGAAACGCGAACGCCACGCCGTCGAATATCTCTATCTTCCGCATGCTGTCCGCAAAGGCGTTCAGCTCGTCGTAATGTATCTCGCCCGACTGGAAATAGCGTATCTGCTGGGCGTTGCTCTTGGGGAAGAGATACGCGTATATCTCAACGTCAAGCTGTGTAACGCCGCGCGTGAAATCGCGCGTGTCGCATTTCAGACCGTACAGCAGCGCCGTCGCGACGCTCTCGGGCATATCGATATCGTACTGACGGTAGTAATCGGCGATTATCGTCGCGCAGCTCCCGACTATCCGTATATCCTTATACTTGTAGTCGTCGACCTCGCAGAAAACGGGGTGATGGTCTATGCACGCCACCTCGTCGCCGATAAGATCCCGGATGTTGGCGTTGCCCTTCTGGCTGTCGACCGTGATGATGTAATCCTCGGGAGCCATATCCTCCAGATCCTCGTCCGTCGTCATCTCGATGCCGAATTCGGCGATCATATTCGCCGTCGCCGTGCGCTCGACGCAGCCGTGGTGACAGATAATGGTTTTTATGTTAAAATTCTCAAGCAGCACCTGCAGACCGAACGCGCTTGCTATCGCGTCGGGGTCGGGGAAGTTATGCGTCTGTATAAACACGCGTCTCCCCTTGAGCAGGTCAACGAGTTCGCTTAATTTCGGGATCATTCAAAGCGGCTCCTTTAAAAACAAATCAAGAGCGTGTAACCTTTTAGAGTCTGTTCAGCACCTCTTCGCACACGTCTTTTCGGCAAATTTTGCCGATTACTGCGTCAAAACTCCTTGGAATACATACAGTATTCCTGCGTCGTTTTTCCTTGTTCTCGGCAAAATTATGCTCGAAAATCCGCGCACGCCGAGATACTGAACAGGCTCTTACACCACACCTGTGCTTATATTTTAACATATTTTTCAACATTATTCAATAGGAAAAAAGGAATGTTGTTTCGTAATTTTCCACAAAGGTTTTTTAACATTTTAGGCAAAAAGCCGACACAATTTCAAAAGAGCCTTATTTTCCCTTAAAAAGCTCCGCAATTTAACTTAAATAATGTTAACGTATTAACTTATAATAATCACATAATTAAACCGAAAGGGAATGATGAGAATGAAAAAGACGATATCGGCGCTGCTCGCCGCGGCTCTGCTCGGGAGCACGGCATACGCCGCTGCCGAACACGGCGAGCTTTATCAATACGATAACGATAAGGTAGCCTACGGAATGGGCGTGGAGGTCGACAGCGGCAACCGCCCCGTCGGCGCCATTGCCGCGGAACGCGAATACGGCGATATGGGCGCACTCTTTATCGGGGAGGCTGCCAAAAAGCGGCTCTGGCTGACGTTCGACGAGGGCTATGAAAACGGTTACACAGCGCGGATACTGGATACCCTCAAGGCGAAGAACGTCCGCGCCGTATTCTTCGTCACTTACGATTACGCCTCGAAGAACCCGGGGCTGATACAGCGCATGATAGACGAGGGACACACAGTCGGGAACCACACGTATTCCCACCCGTCGCTGCCCGAATGTACCGTCGAGGAGCTGTATACGGAGCTTGAGCTGCTGCATAAATATATCAAGGAGCAGTTCAACTACGATATGTATGTGATGCGCCCGCCCAAGGGCGAATTTTCGGAGCGCGTGCTCGCCTGCGCCAAGTCTCTCGGCTATACGACCGTGCTCTGGAGCTTTGCCTACAAGGATTGGGAGACGGACAACCAGCCCTCAACCGCCGAGGCATACGACAAAATAACCTCCAAGACGCATAACGGCGCGGTTTATCTGCTGCACGCCGTAAGCGAGACGAACACGAACGTTCTGGCGAGCGTTATCGACTACTGGCACGAAAACGGCTATATTATCACGCCCATGTAACGCGAAAGGCGGGAGGTTCCTCCCGCCTTTTTGCGTTATCAATAGTATTCGCCCGTATCCTCGGCGGTCTCCTCCGTATCGTCCGTCTCGGGAGCGCTCGCGGCAAGGCTCGCGAACACCTCCGCGGTTCGCGCCGTCGGGCGCTCAAAGCAGCGCGAATTTACGAAACGCAGCTCCGCGCCGTCGTAAAGGAACTCGGAAAGTTGCTCGTTATCGTAAATATCGTCCTCGTCGAGGGTATCGTCGGCGATAAGGAGCATCGGCGTTTCGCAGTCCAGCTCCTCCGCGGAGATATAGCCGCCGTCCGTGCAATTGTTTTCCCCCGAAATGCTCAGAACGGCGCTTTCAAAGGTGTCCTCGCCCGCTATCGTCAGCTTTTCGGTAACGTACACGAACGTGTACGGCTCGACGCTCCGAGCCGCCTTTTCCAGAGCGGAGCGCGCGTCCTTGCCCGCTTGGAGAGCCTTGGAAACGTCCTTTTGGCTGTCGGTCAGCTCCTTTCCGTAGAACGCCGAGGCTATCTCCTTGTACATCGCGGAATAGCCCTCCATGTTAACGGGCATATCGGCGGTCAGCACGGCGATGCCCGCCCTGTCGAGCGTATAAGCCTCGCGCTCCGAAAGCTCCGACAGCGTGAAAACCGCGTCGGGGCGAAGAGCTATTATGGCGTTTATATCGGGGTTTTCGGTGCTGCCGACCTGCGGCAGAGACAGCCCCTCGGGATAATCGCAGTAGCCGCTCACGCCCACGAGAGTGCCTTGAAAGCCGAGCTCGCAGATTATCTCGGTCGCGGCGGGCGACAAGCTGACGGCTCTTTCGACCGCCTTTTCAAGCCTTACTCCGCACACTGTGACGGGAAACGGGAGCTTTTCGGGCTCCGAAATATCCCCTCCCGAAACGACTATCTCGGAGGGCGTCGAGCTCTCCTCCTCTTCCTCCCTGTCGCAGCCCGTAAGCAAAAGAGAGCCGCAAACGACCGCAATAAGCGATATTTTCAGAAATTTGTTCATAATCAATACTCCAGATCAAGTGAAATTCTTCCGTCAAGCCAGTCGATAAACTGCCGCGCCGTTCTCGGGGAGCGCCCTCCGTTGCGCAGAGCGAAGCGCTCCGCAGCGACCTCAAGCCGCTCTGCGGGAACGTCGAGACCCTTATCGGCGGCGAGCTTTTGCACGATGTCGAGATAAACCTGCTTGTCGGGCTTCATAAACGTGATAAACAAGCCGAACCTGTCTGCGAGCGACATGCTCTCGTCTATCGCGTCCGCGCCCGAGATCTCGCGCTCCGCCGCCGTTTCGCGGACTATCTTGCGGCGGTTGGTGGTCGCGTAGATGAGGATATTGTCGGGCTTTGCCGAGACAGAGCCGTCCAGAGCAGCCTTAAGTATGCCGAAACGGTCGTCGTTTTCGGCGAACGCAAGGTCGTCTATCGTGATGATAAAGCGCAGCGGCACGTCCCCGAGCCTTCGGAACAGCTCGGGCAGCAGCGCCACGTTGCTCTTGGAGACCTCCACCATACGGAGCTCGCCGTACTCGTTGAGGATAGCCTTGACGGTGCTGGATTTGCCCGTTCCGCGCTCGCCGTAAAGGAGAACGTTCTGTGCGGGCTTTCCGCGCAGAAAGCAGAGCGTGTTGTCGACGACCTGCTGCCGCTGAGCCTCGTAGTTTTTGAGGTCGGTAAGGCGTATCTTGTCCGTGTGTTCTATTGGGCGCAGCTCGCCGTCAAACGTGAACGCCTTGTATTTCGCGAACATACCGCTGCCGTGAGTTCTCACGAAATTGAGGAAATACTCCGCGTCGTAGTTGAATTCCCCGCACTCGTAGTCGGGCATTTCCCGCAAAAACGGTTTCTCGCCGTCGCCGTCGATAAATTCCTTCAGCTCGCGGGCGGTCGTGTTCGCAAGCTCGCGGATTATCCCCAGATCGTACTCCACCGCCTTCAGGCGCGCGGGAGTGGGCTCCTTCGCGCATTTCACGACCAGCGGGCTCTCGGAAAAGACGAGCAGGTCTCGGAGCGCCTCGGAAAGCGTTTTTCCGCTTGTCAGCAGCAGGTTCGCCAGCTCGGGATAATAATTCTGCCCGCCGCCTATCCAATAAAAATAATTTATGAGCTTGGTATCGGTTATATCAAACGCGCAGAAAGTGTCCAGCTTATCACAGTTTATCATTTACGTCCCTCCATAATGTCGTAGATTATCCGCTCCAGATCGCCGAGAGAATTCATCGTCCCGAAGCGGTTCCGAAACGCCGCCGCGCCGCTTATTCCCTTGACGTACCACGCGGCTTGACGGCGCGCCTCTTTCATGCCCGTGCGCTCGCCCTTATCGGCGACGAGAAGCCCGATATGGCGGCGCATTATCGACAGCTTCTCGTCGAGAGACGGCTCGTGGCGCACGGGCTTGCCCTCAAAACAGTCGCGTATCTGCCCGAAAAGCCACGGTCTGCCGTAGCTGCCCCTGCCTATCATCACGAGGTCGCAGCCCGTGTATTCGTACATTCGGACGCAGTCCTCGGGGCTTGAGACGTCGCCGTTGCCGATGACGGGTATCGAGACGGCTTGCTTGACCGCCTTTATGACGTCCCAATCCGCTTTGCCCGAGTAAAGCTGCTCCCTCGTGCGCCCGTGGACGGCTATCGCCGCCGCGCCGCTTTTTTCCGCGATTTTTGCGAGCTCGACGGCATTGACGTGCTCGTTATCCCAGCCCTTGCGTATCTTCACCGTGACGGGGATATCCGTCGCCGAGACAGCCGCTCTTATCAGCTCCCCGAAAAGCTCGGGGGTCTTCATCAGAGCGCTCCCCGCGCCGCCGCTCACGATTTTCGGCATCGGGCAGCCCGCGTTGACGTCGATTATATCGGGCTTGTACCGCTCGGCGATTTTGACCGCTTTGTACATAAACTCGGGCTCGCTGCCGAAAAGCTGCACCGCCATGGGGCGCTCCCCGTCGGTAACGGCAAGCAGCGCGGCGGTTTTCTTGTCCGAATAGCACAAGCCCTTGCAGCTCGCCATTTCGCCGACGCAGTAAGCCGCGCCGAACTCCTTAGCCATTGTGCGGTAAGCCTTGTCCGCGACGCTCGCCATGGGAGCCAGCGCGGCGGTTTTCTCTATTTTAACTTGTCCTATTTGTATATATTCCAAAATTTGACATTCCCTTGTAAAAAAATATTTTCACACAATATTCAACATATATTTTACCACATTTCTCAAAACTTTTCAAGAGGTTATTGTATTTTTCAAAAAAATGTGATACAATATATTGGCGGGAATTTTTTTGGACGACGGGAGTTAAGATGACAAACGGTAAAACAACGGGAAAAGGCGGCAGAGTGTTTCTGCTGGACGAGATAAGAGGGCTGGCTATAATCTGTATGGTGGTGTACCATACGATGTACGACCTGAAATACATTTTCGGCGTGGATGTGCCGATATTCTTCGAGGGGTGGTTCGACGTCATCCGCGATATTTTCGCGGGTATGTTCATATTCATATCGGGCGCGGTGTGCCGTTTTTCGCGGAACAACCTAAAGCGCGGCGTGCAGTGCTTCTTCCTCGGCATGGTGATAACGTTCGTTACGCCTTTCTTTTCGGACGGCTTTGTATGGTTCGGAATTTTACATTTTCTGGGAATTTCGATGATGATATTCGGGCTCGGCGAAAGGCTGTTCGACGTGCTGCCGCCGCTTGCGGGGCTTATCGTATTCGGGGCGCTGTTCGTGCTGACGTGGAATGTTCCGCGCTTTACCGTCGACCGGCTCGGCAATATCGTTTCCTACGGCTTTTTCGGGATAAAGGGCTTGTTTGAATGGGAGCTGCCCGCGGCGGCTTATTCCGAGGCGCTGTTCCCCCTCGGACTGCACAGCCCGAGGTTCGGCTCGTCGGACTATTTTCCGCTTATGCCGTGGTTCTTCCTGTTCGCGGCGGGGAGCTTTTTCGGCGTGTGGGCAAAGGAAAACGCGCTGCCGAGGTTCTTCTATAACAAGCACATCGGCTGGCTCGCCGCCGTCGGACGGCATACTATCTGGATATATATGCTGCATCAGCCCGTGGTTTTCGGGATATGCTCCCTTATTTTCCGATAAATGTCAAAAAACGCGGAATACTTTTGGGGTTGCAAAATCCGAAAAAATATTGTATAATAGTGAAAGACATCAAGAAATCGCTTAAAACTCATAAATACAGACAAATATGAACATTAGGAGGAAAAATATATGGCAAGTACAACTATCGTTCCCGCTATCTCGCTGCGCGGATTAGTGGTTTTTCCGTCAATGGTGCTCCATTTCGACGTCGGCAGAGAGCGCTCGGTAAACGCGCTGAAGGCTGCCGCGGGCAAGGACGGGCTTATATTTCTGGTATCGCAAAGAGACCCCTCGGAGACGGATCCCGCGCCGCAGGACATCTACGAGGTGGGCGTTGTCGGACAGATAAAGCAGCTGCTCACCACCCCCGACGGCTCCACGCGCGTGCTCGTGGAGGGACTTTACCGTGCGAAAACGGTGAAGTACATCCCCGACAAGAGCTACATAAAATTTGAGGTAAAGCCCTACCCTCAGCGCGGCGCGGCGCTTTCCGACGCCACTCGGACAGCCGTCAAGCGCGCGCTCAAGGAGGCTTTCGACAACTACGCGCAGGTATCGCCGAAAATGCCGAAGGACCTCTACGAGAGCATTATTTCCGAGGAGGACTGCTCGCGGCTTTTCGACAAGGTGGTTTTCAACGTCGTTCTCAAACTCGACGACAAGCAGTCGCTGCTCGAAACGAACGGCACGCTTCAGCGCATGAAAAAGCTTATCTCGCTGCTCGAGGGCGAGGTCGAGATAATGATGACCGAGATAGAGATACAGGAGCAGGTGCGCGAGCAGGTCGACAAAAATCAGCGCGAATATTACCTCCGCGAGCAGCTCAAAGCCATTTCCCGTCAGCTCGGCGAAAACGACGACCCCATGTCGGAATGTGAGGAATACATAGAAAAGATAATGGAGCTGGGGCTCGCCGAGGAGCACGAGGAAAAGCTTATAAAGGAGGCCGAAAAGCTCCCGCGTATGTCGGGCAGCTCGCAGGAGGCGGCAGTCCTGCGCAACTATCTCGATACCGTGCTGTCCGTTCCTTTTAATAAGAGGACAAAGGATAAACTCAACATCGGCGCTGCCGCGAAGCAGCTCGACAAAGACCACTACGGGCTCGAAAAGGTCAAGGAGCGCGTCCTCGAAACGCTGTCGGTAAGGGCGCTCGCCCCCGACGTCAAGGGGCAGATAATCTGTCTGTACGGTCCTCCCGGAGTCGGCAAGACCTCGATAGGGCGCTCCATCGCGGAGGCGCTCGGGCGCAAATACGCGCGCATATCGCTCGGCGGCGTGCGCGACGAGGCAGAGATACGCGGTCACAGAAAGACCTATGTCGGGGCAATGCCCGGGCGCATTATCAACGCTCTGAAGCAGGCTAAAACGATAAACCCCGTTATCCTGCTGGACGAGATAGACAAAATGGGCAGCGACTATAAGGGCGACCCGTCCTCGGCAATGCTGGAGGTTCTCGACGCGGAGCAGAACAGCGCGTTCGTCGACCACTACATCGAGATACCCGTCGACCTGAGCGAGGTTCTGTTCATCACCACCGCGAACAGTCTCGACACCATTCCCGCGCCGCTGCTCGACCGCATGGAGGTCATCGAGCTGTCGAGCTACACGCGCGAGGAAAAGTTCAACATCGCAAAGCGGCATCTCGTTCCCAAGCAGCTCAAAAAGCACGGCGAGAGCTCCAAAACGCTTAAAATAAGCGATAAGGCGCTGTATTCGATAATCGACTTCTACACCCGCGAGGCGGGCGTGCGCAAGCTCGAGCGCAAGATAGGCGAGGTCTGCCGAAAGACGGCGAAAAAGCTCATTTCGGGCGAAAAAGCCGTCAAGGTCACCGAGAGCAACCTGTATGATTTCCTCGGCGCTAAAAAATACCGTCCCGAGGAGCTTGCCGCGCGCGACGAGGTGGGCTTGGTGAACGGTCTGGCGTGGACTTCGGTAGGCGGCACCATGCTCCCGCTGGAGGTGCTTGTGCTGGAGGGCACGGGCAAGACCGAGTTTACGGGCTCGCTCGGCGAGGTCATGAAGGAATCCGCGAAGATAGCCGTGTCGCTGGCGCGGTCGCTCGCCGAAAAGTACGGCATCGACCCCTCGTTTTACAAGGACAAGGACATCCACGTCCACGCCCCCGAGGGAGCCGTGCCCAAGGACGGTCCGTCGGCGGGCGTGACGCTCACGACGGCGCTCATTTCGGCGCTTTCGGGCACTCCCGTGCGGCGCGACGTGGCAATGACGGGCGAGATAACGCTGCGCGGAAAGGTGCTGCCGATAGGCGGCTTGAAGGAAAAGACCATGGCGGCTTACCGCGCGGGCATCAAAACGGTCTGCATACCCAAGGAAAACGAGCCCGACCTCGACGAGATCGATAAAAAGGTGCGCGAAAGCATCGGCTTCGTTGTCGCGGAGGACATCTCCACGGTGCTCGAAACGGCGCTCGTGCTGCCGAATTGCAGGACGGTAAAGGATGTCGGGAGCGAGCCGAAGAAAAGGGCGCTGCCGAAAAAGACGGAGGTAAAGGAGCCCGTGCTGAACGCGTAATTATTCAAATGGACGGAAAAATCGAGACCGAGATCGCGCAATTCTTTCAAAAGCGCGTGAGGGAGCGCGTCGCTTACGAGCTTTCCTCCAAGAAGCGCGCAGACTTTTTTGACAAAATAGCGCACAGCGCCGAGGATTACATCGACGCAAGATACATCGCCGAAAAGAGCGAAAGCCCTCTCCCTCGGGAATATCTCGCGGAGAAATTGGGCAAGACCTGTTACGTCGCCGCCCGAAGCTCCGTTCTCGACGGCACAATGACGGACACCCGAACGGCGTTATCGGAGCTTTGGAGCTGCGGCGTGCCGTATCTGCTTTACGGAAACGGCTTCCTTTATTTGGAAACCGAGTACGATTTTTCAGCTCACCGTTCCTACCTGTTAAGGAGACAATGACATAATGAACTACAACAACGCGAAATTTTTCACCTCGTACGGGAAATTTGAACAGATACCGCCGTCCGAGCGCGCCGAGATAGCCTTTTCGGGACGCTCCAACGTCGGGAAATCCTCGCTGATAAACAAGATTTTCAACAGGAAGTCCCTCGCGAGGGTGTCCGCGACCCCCGGAAAGACGGCAACGATAAACTTCTACGAGCTGGAAAATATTTACATCGTGGATTTGCCGGGATACGGGTACGCTAAAGTGTCGAAATCCGAAAAGCAAAGCTGGAACAGGCTCATCGGCGGGTATCTCTCCGCCGACAGGGAGCTTGCGCTGGTGTTTCAGCTCATCGACTTCCGGCACCCCCCTACCGCCGACGACCTGTCCATGGTGAACTATCTTATCGACGGGGAGTTCCCGTTCGTCGTGGTGCTCACCAAAGCGGACAAGCTCTCGAAAAAACAGCGCGCCGAGCGCAGGGAAGCTCTGCAAAGCGAGCTTCCCTGCGCGGAGGAGCTTACGATAATAGAGTTCTCCGCGGAAACGGGCGAGGGCGTGGACGAAATTCGCGCCATTATCGAGGAAATCGCCGAGGAGGAATAATTTGAAATTTTTTTCAAAAAACCCTTGACAAGCGGTTTTGAATGTGTTATAATATTTATGCTGTTCTAAAGACAGCAGGCTGCCGTTTGGCTATAATGAACAACTTTGTTCGCCTGCCGAGGAATGGATAGATATGAATTCTATCTCCCTTTCCGTCTTTGACCGAAAGGGATTTTTGTTTTGGACAGCAAATTCTACAAGGAGGATTTAGTTTTATGCCCAGTGAGTCTGTACTCGCCCAAAAGCAGCAATACGTTGCGGAGCTTGCCGATAAGCTGAAAAACGCGGCGGGCGGCGTTCTGGTCGACTACAAGGGTATCTCCGTCGAGGACGACACCAAGCTCAGAAAAGAGCTGCGTGAAAACGGCGTTGATTACTTTGTTGTCAAGAACACCCTGCTCAAGCGCGCATGCGATATTGCGGGTCTCGAGGGTCTGGACGACGTTCTCAGCGGAACGACCGCCGTGGCGTTGTCCGCGGAGGATATTATCGTTGCCCCCAAGATCCTGCACAAGAAGGCGGAGGCTTCCAACGGTAAGTTCAGCATCAAGAAAGGCTTTGTAGACGGTCAGGTCATCTCCAAGGAGGAGGTCGAGGCTTACGCCAAGCTCCCGTCCAAGGAAACCCTGCTCTCTCAGCTCGTATTTATGCTGCAGAGCCCCATTCAGCGTTTCGCGATCGCCATCAACGAGATCGCCAAGAAGAACGACGAAGCGTCCGCGTAACGGAGCGCTTCAAAGCGGCACAGCCGCGTAATCACCATCAAAAAACATATTATGGAGGTAAATAAAATGGCTTCTGAGAAGATCACAAAAATTATTGACGAAGTTAAGGAACTGTCTGTTCTTGAGCTTAACGAACTGGTAAAGGCGCTTGAGGAAGAATTCGGCGTATCCGCCGCTGCCGTTGCGGCAGCTCCCGCCGCAGGTGCGGGCGCAGGCGCCGCCGCTGCCGAGGAGAAGAGCGAGTTTGACGTTATCCTCACTTCTTTCGGCGACGCTAAAATGGCTGTCATCAAGGCTGTTAAGGACGTTTGCGGTCTCGGACTCAAGGAGGCTAAGGAGCTGGTAGAGTCCGCTCCCAAGGCTATCAAGGAGGGCGTTGCCAAGGCTGAGGCCGAGGAGCTCAAGGCTAAGCTCGAAGAGGCAGGCGCTAAGATCGACCTTAAGTAATCCAACGCTCTAACGTTACAAAACCGCTCTTGACCTTGGTTGAGGGCGGTTTTTATTTCGAGGAGGAAGAATATGTCAACGGAAAAGGAAAAAATGCTTCGCGGCGAGCCCTACAACCCTGCGGACAAGGAGCTTGCCAAGCTGAGAGCGCGGGCGCATAAGCTCTCGCAGGACTACAACATGACCTACGACACGGAGACGGAAAAACGCGCCGAGATACTCCGCGAGCTGCTGCCGAACCGCGGAAAAAACTGCTTTCTGCAGGGACCGATACAGTTTGATTACGGCGTTTTCACCACGGTCGGCGACAATTTTTACGCCAACTTCAACCTTGTAGTGCTGGATAACTGCCCCGTCATTGTAGGCGACAACGTTTTCTGCGGACCGAACGTCACGTTCGCGGCGGCGCTGCACTTTTTCGACCCCGTTGAGCGCCGCACGCGCTTTGCCGAGGACGGCTCGCCGTACGATATCGAGCTCGGCAAGCCCATAACCGTCGGGAACGACTGCTGGCTCGCGAGCAACGTCACGGTATGCGCGGGCGTTACTATCGGCGACAACTGCGTTATCGGCGCGGGCAGCGTGGTGACGCGCGATATACCGCCGAACAGTCTCGCCGCGGGAAATCCCTGCCGCGTTATACGGAGGATAGACGTAAAATGATACGATTTGCCGAAAACAAGGACATAGGCGCGCTTTCAAAGCTTGACAGCCATATTTCCGCGGAGGAGCTTTTAAACTCCGTAAGGCTGCTGCGCGTTATCGTCCGCGTGGAAAACGGGCGGCTGCTCGGGTGGCTGCGGTACGGGCTTTTCTGGGATAATATCCCGTTTATGAATATGCTGTACGTTATCGACGGAGAGCGCGGAAAAGGGATAGGGACGGCGCTTGCCGACTTCTGGGAGAACGAGATGCGCAAAAACGGTCACGCGCTTGCGCTCGCCTCTACCCTATCGAACGAGCGCGGACAGTTCTTCTTCCGCGGGCGCGGCTACGGGGACTGCGGCTCGCTGATACTTCCCAACGAGGTCACGGAAATTATCATGTACAAGGAGTTGGAGGACGGCAATGGACGAAATATGGACAAAAATGTACAACGCGGCTAAAGCCGTGCAGAACGAACGAAAAATATCGGAGTACGTCGACGCGGGCGGCGTCTCGGCAGCGGTGCTGTCGGCTTCGGGGCGGATATACACGGGCGTGTGCGTGGATACCTGCTGCACGCTCGGGATATGCGCCGAGCGCAACGCGATATTCAATATGATAACCAACGGCGAAAGCGAGATAAAGCGCGTGCTCGCGATAATACCCGACGGCAAATGCGGCGCTCCCTGCGGAGCCTGCCGCGAGCTCATGGCGCAGCTTATGCCCGAAAGCTATAAAAGCATTGAAGTTATGCTCGGCAGCGACAGCGGACGCGCCGTTACTCTCGGGGAGATAACTCCCGAATGGTGGATATGATGATTTATTACAAAGATGATGAGATAACAATACGCGGTTTAGAGCCCTCCGACGTGGAAATTTTCGCCGCGGAGGAGCGCGCGCAGGGCTGGGACAGCACTCCCGAAAAGCTGCTCAAGCGCCTTAAGGACGCGTCCGAGAGGCGCGCGATAGCGTTAGCCGCCGATTTTAACGGGCAGCCCGCGGGCTACGTCAGCGTTTACCCCGACAACACATGGGGCGCGTTCGGAGGAATGGGCTATCCCGAGATAGTGGATTTCGCGGTGCTGGAGAAATACAGGCGGCGCGGCGTGGGTTCGCGGCTTATGGACGCCGCGGAGACCGTCGCGGGGAGCTACTCCGATATCGTGTACCTCGGGGTGGGGCTCCACAGCGGCTACGGCGCGGCTCAGCGAATGTACGTAAAACGCGGCTATATCCCCGACGGCTCAGGAGTGTGGTACAGGGAGTGCGTCTGCGAACCGTATGCCGAGTGCGCCAACGACGACGATTTAGTGCTTTACCTGTCAAAAAAGCTGAGGTGAAAAAACAAAAAGGGAACGCAATTGCGCTCCCCGATCGACGTTTCTTTACCGCTTATCCAATTTAGAGGTCACGATGCCCATTGATTCAAGCTTTGCCTTTACCAATTGCAATTGATATTCGGCTTCTTCCTTGGGATTATCCGTTGAGAGAATTCTTTGAAGATTTGAGTAGCTGTCAATAAGCAGCGCCAACAATTCTTTATCCTGCATTTTCTTCCCCCCTTTTTATAGTTGCTTTCACCTATATTATAACACATATCCGTCAAGGTGTCAAGCCCGTATTCGGGGGAAATCGGCAGCGCTTGCTTTAGAAAGGAGCATTATGAAAATAGCGATAATCGGATATTCGGGCGCGGGGAAATCCACGCTCGCAAGGCGCCTCGGGGAGTTGTACGGCATTCCCGTGCTGCATCTGGACACCGTTGAATTTTTGCCCGATTGGCAAAAACGCGAGTTAGATGAAAAACGGAGGATAGTCGCGGATTTTATGCGCGAAAACGACGGCTGGGTCATCGACGGGAACTACTCCAAGCTGTTCCGCGCGGAACGTCTCGAACAGGCGGATATGATCGTAATGCTGCTGTTCAACAGATTTGCGTGCCTTAGCCGCGTGATAAAACGCTTCCGTGCGTTCAAAGGGAAATCGCGCCCCGATATGAGCGACGGCTGCGCCGAAAAGCTCGACCGCGAATTTATTCTGTGGGTGCTGCACGGCGGTCGCACCAAAGCCAAGAAAGCCGATTACAGAGCCGTCGCGGAGAAATATCCCGCTAAGACGGCGGCGCTGAAAAATCAGCGGGAGACAAACGCGTTCTTGGAGCGTCTGACAAAAAACTGAAATTCCCCTATTCACCCCGCCCCAAGCGCTGCTTGACATTTTTGCCAAATTATGGTATAATCACAACGAGGTGGTTATAAATGAGACAATATTGTCCTCAATGCTGTAAATGGTATGAAACCAACGCCCGTTTTTGTCCGAAATGCGATGTTGTTATATACACCGAAGACGAGCGTATCGAATGTACCCAAGACGGCGATGCCTTAGATGTAATAACCAAAGAAGATATTGAAGAGCTGTATCAAAAAGGCGTAAAGCTTAGACGCATAGGCACTTTTGCAGTCATCGGCGGTATTGCATTTCCCGTAATAGCGGGACTTGCGATGACTGTATTTGATATTGATAATTTCACCGTATTTGCCATAGCAGCACCATTTGTTCTGCTTGCCGCTCTGATTGCCTGCGCCATACTCAAGGGTCAAGGGAACGAATACAAAAAATATGCCGAAACGTATTTCCAAAAGCGCCCCGTCAACAATGTATTTCCCAAAACGCCTGTCAACGCCGTATGCTGTCCGTACTGCAAATCCGAAGACGTGGTAAAGATAGACGCGTTTGACCGCGCGGGTTCGGTTATTCTCGTTGGTCTTGCAAGCGGCAAAATCGGCAAACAGTGGCATTGCAATGATTGTAAAAGCGATTTCTGATATCCGCATCGGCAAGACGACCCTTGCCGATGCTTTATTATTGAGCCGCGGCACCGCCCTGTCGGCTCTCGGCCCTGCCTTTCGCGAACAACTCCCGAAGCCCGAACGCCAGCAGAAACAGCGCAAAAAGTTTCCTAAGCAAATCGTTCGCGATAACTTGGGAAAAAAGCGTTCCGACTGCCGCCCCGAGCAATCCCCCGACCGCGAGCTTTTTCACGAGCAGCTTGTTCACCAAGCCGTTTTTGAGGTGCATTATCAGCGAAACGAACGCTATCGGCAGGAAAAACAGCACGTTTATGCCCTGCGCGGCGCGCTGCTCCGTTTCGGCGAAAAGGGTGAGCCACACCACCAGCACAAAGCCGCCGCCAAGCCCCATGGACGCGAGAACGCCCGTCAGAAACCCGATAACAGCCGCCATCATGAGAACAGCATCCTCACTGCGGCGGCGGTAACGACACCGCCGAAAAGCCGTTTCAGCCAGCTTGCTTTTATCTTTTTCAGGAATATAGAGCCCGCCACCGCGCCGATAACTCCCCACGGGATATACTGCCATGCGGCGGCGAAGTCAAGACCTCCCGAAATGCCGTAAAAGCCCGCCGTTAAAAGGCTCAGGAGGAATATCAGCGCTACGGAGGTCGCGTGCGCCTCGTTCGGCGGGCAGCCCTCCTTTTCGAGTATCGGAACGGCTATAACGCCGCCTCCCGAGCCGAAAAAGCCGTTCAGAAAGCCGCATAGCGTCCCTTTGAAAAATCGTCCCATAATTTCACCTCAAGGCTATTTTGCGCCGTTTTTCGCTTTTTATTGACCGTTTTTATTCGTCAAACCGCACAATAAGTTCTTGAAATCTATACGAGATATAAGCGCTTTTGCACAATATCCGTTTCTTTTGGCAACAAAACACTTGTGCTCATATTTCACAATATTTGTGCATTTTGTTGCTGGGAATTTCAATAAAAACAACAAGTGTGCAATAAAAATGTTAGCTTTGCTTTACATTTTGCGGTTTTTTGCAGTTCGCTTGCAGTTAATTGCAGTCGATTTGCAGTTTTGCGCTGTAAATATTTGGAAATGATGTAAAATAAAGTTAAAATTTGGAAATTTATCTATTGACGATTTAATTCCGTAATACGCAAAAGGGAAAATATTTCGGCGAATTTTAAAAAACAGTGTTTTATGCCGTTGACAATGAAGCGGATATATGTTATAATATAAATAAGTATTGACAAAAATAAATCACAATGCGAAGGAAAGGGATTTTAAATGATTTTATCGGGTTCCGACATTATTGTCGAGTGCTTGCTGGAGCAGGGCGCGGATACCGTTTTCGGCTATCCGGGCGGCGCTGTGCTGAATATTTACGACAGCCTGTACAAATACAGCGACAAGATACGCCACATAATCACCTCGCACGAGCAGGGCGCGTGCCACGCGGCGGACGGCTTTGCGCGCGCTACGGGAAAGACGGGCGTCGTTATCGCGACCTCGGGTCCGGGCGCTACTAACCTTACGACGGGCATCGCGACCGCTTATATGGATTCGATCCCACTGGTGGCTATCACGGGCAACGTTTCCTGCGCCCTGCTGGGGCTGGACAGCTTTCAGGAGGTCGACATAACGGGCGTTACTATTCCCATAACAAAGCACAATTTCATCGTTAAGGACATTTCAAAGCTCGCGGATACTCTGCGGCTCGCGTTTAAGATAGCGGGGAGCGGCAGAAAGGGTCCCGTGCTCGTGGATATACCGAAGGACATCACCGCGGCGAAGTGCGAATACGTCCGCGAGGCGGCTGTTTGCGCGGAGGTTGAGCCGTTCGTTGACGATGGAAGCCTCGACAAGGTGGTCGGGCTGATAGAAAAGTCCGAAAAGCCGTATATCTACGCGGGCGGAGGCGTTATCTCCGCGGACGCGGAGGAGGAGCTGAAAAAGTTCGCGGAGCTTTGCGACGCGCCGGTTTCCTGCTCGCTTATGGGACAGGGCGCTTTCGATCAGACCGACCGCCGCTACATAGGCATGCTCGGTATGCACGGCACCGTTAAGGCTGCCGCGGCGCTGAACGACTGCGATCTGTTTATCGGCATAGGAACGCGCTTTTCCGACCGCGTTATCGGAGACCCGACGGTTTTCGGGAGAAATGCCAAAATTATCCATATCGATATCGACCCGGCGGAGTTCAACAAGAACGTCGAGGTATACACTGCCGTGCAGGGCGACGTAAAGGTTATTCTGAGCGAGCTTTGCGGGCGCGTTGCCCAAAAGCGGAATATCTGGACGGACAAGATGATCCTCAGGGACTTCGGGGAGCCCGTTCAGGAGGGGACGGAGGCGTTTCCCGTGACGCCGCAGGAGGTCATCGAGAAGCTGGACGAGCTGACCGAGGGACGGGCTGTCATTTCCACGGAGGTCGGGCAAAATCAGATGTGGGCGGCGCAGTATTACAGGTTCAGGAAGCCGCGCTCGTTCGTTTCGTCGGGGGGACTGGGGACCATGGGCTTCGGGCTGGGGGCGTCTATCGGCGCGAAGGTCGGCTGCCCGGACAGGACGGTCGTAAACATCGCGGGCGACGGGAGCTTCGCTATGAACCTAAACGAGCTGATAACCGCTTCGGCGCATAATATACCGATAATCGAAATAGTTATTAACAACAACGTTCTGGGAATGGTGCGGCAATGGCAGAGGCTGTTCTACGAGAAGCATTTCTCGCAGACCACGCTCGACGCGCGGCATATAGACTACGTTAAGCTCGGGGAGAGCTTCGGGATAAAGACGTTCGTTATCGAGAAGAAAGAGGACGTGGAGCCCGTGCTGAAAAAGGCGCTGGAGATCTCGAAAAGCGCGCCTTGCATGATAGAGGTAAGGATAGACCGCGATATAAACGTGCTGCCGATGATACCCGCGGGGCAGCCCGTTGTCAACCCGATAACAGAGATAGATTTGGAGGCTTGAGCATGCAGGAATACGTATTATCCGTAAAGGTCGACAACGACACGGGCGTGCTTGTGCGCGTGTCGGGGCTTTTCAGCAGGCGCTGCTTCAGCATTAAGAGCCTAAACGCCGCCGAGACCGAGGAGGAGAACATCTCGAGGCTGACGATAGTCGTTTCGTGCGACCTGAGAGTGCTCGAGCAGATAAAAAATCAGCTTATGAAGCTGCATAACGTTCATGATGTGAGAATTCTCGACGACGCTGTGACGCGCGAGCATATCCTTATCCGCGCGGGAAAGACCGCCGAGGACCGCCACAAGATAATCGAGATCGCGAACCTTTACCGCGCCAAGCCCGTGGACGTCGCCGCGGACTCCATTATGCTGGAGCTGACGGGGGAGCCCGTGAAGATAGACAGCTTTATCGACCTGCTGAAGCCGTTCGGCATAATTAAAATGGTGCGCTCGGGCATTACCGCGCTGGAGCGCGATTGAAGTTACTTTTCGGGAAAGGACGGGCGATATGAACATTCTGCACCTGAAATACGCGGTCGAGGTCGCGAAAACGCAGTCCATAAGCAAGGCGGCGGAGAACCTCTACATGGGGCAGCCGAACCTTTCGCGGGCGATAAAGGAGCTGGAGGAATCGCTCGGGATAACCATTTTCAGGCGCACCTCGAAGGGCATTACGACCACGCCCGACGGCGACGAGTTTTTGCGGCGGGCGCGGCGCATCGTTGCGCAGGTCGACGAGGTGGAGGAGATATACCGAAACGGGAAAGCTCACAAGCAGACGTTTTCCGTGTGCGTGCCGAGGGCGAGCTATTTCTCGGCGGCTATGGCGGAATTTTCAAAGCACATATCGCTTTCGGAGCCCGCGGAGATTTTCTACAAGGAGACGAACTCCATGCGGACGATAACAAACGTTACGCGGGGGGATTTCAATCTCGGGATTGTGCGGTATCAGGCGGCGTTTGAGAAATATTTCGTGGAGATGTTCGCGGAGAAGAAGCTGGAATACGATACCGTTTCGGAGTTTACATACCGAATGGCCGTGAAAAGGGACAGTCCGCTTGCCGAAAAGGAAAATATTTCCATGGAGGAGCTGAAGGACTTCATAGAGATAACCCACGGAGACCCCTACGTCCCTTCCCTGCCGCTTATCGACGTTAAAAAGGCGGAGCTTTCGGAGCACGTCGACAAGCGCATTTACGTTTTTGAGCGAGCGACGCAGTTTATGCTGCTGGGGAACGTGCCGAATACCTTTATGTGGATGTCGCCCGTGCCGCAGCCGCTGCTGGACAACTACGGGCTGGTGCTGAGGAAATGCCCCGAGCACGCGAAGCCCTACAAGGACGTGCTTATCTACCGCAAGGACTACAAGCTGTCGGCGCTTGACAAGCAGTTCATTACCGACGTTTGCGACGCAAAGCATCAATGCTTTCCGTAAGAGCGGTTTGTAAAATTTTCCATATATGGCGCTGTATTCCTATATTACAGGTTGATAACGCGTATGCGGAATTTACATTTCACTTATTAACGGGAATATGTTAAAATATTAACAAGGAAGAAAATCGGGCGTTTTAAACGCCATATAACACTTTAAAGGAGTAGATGACTATGAATTACGAGATCGTTGACAGCGCAAAATCCTTTGACGCCGCGCTTGCGAGAGTGAGGGCGGCGCAGGAGAAATTTGCCGAGTACACGCAGGAGCAGGTCGACAGGATATTCCTTGCCGCCGCTTCCGCAGCCAACAAGCAGAGGATCCCGCTGGCGAAGATGGCCGTTGAGGAGACGGGCATGGGTATCGCAGAGGACAAGGTTATCAAGAACAACTATGCCTCCGAGCATATCTACAACGCTTATAAGGACGTTAAGACCTGCGGCGTTATCGAGACGGACGAGAGCTACGGCATTACCAAGATAGCGGAGCCTATCGGCGTTATCGGCGCGGTCATCCCGACGACGAACCCCACCTCCACCTCTATTTTCAAGTGCCTTGTGTGTCTGAAAACGAGAAACGGCATCATTATCAGCCCGCATCCGCGCGCGAAGAACTGCACTATCGAGGCGGCGAAGATAGTTTACGAGGCTGCCGTTAAGGCGGGCGCGCCCGAGGGCATTATCTCGTGGATCGACGTGCCTTCGCTGGAGCTGACGAACCAGCTGATGAAGGAGGTCGACCTTATCCTCGCGACGGGCGGTCCGGGCATGGTGAAGTCCGCTTATTCCTCGGGGACCCCCGCTCTCGGCGTGGGCGCGGGCAACGCCTCGGCTATTATCGACCCCTCGGCGGATATCGTCAACGCGGTAAATTCCATTATCCACTCCAAGACGTTCGATAACGGCATGATATGCGCTACCGAGCAGACCGTTATCGCGGACAAGAAGATATACAACGACGTAAAGAAGGAGTTCATCAAGCGGGGCTGCTATTTCCTGAAGGCCGACGAGGCGCAGAAGATCCGCAAGACGATGCTTATCAACGGTGCTCTGAACGCTAAGATAGTCGGGCAGCGCCCCGTTACCATTGCGAAAATGGCGGGCTTTGAGGTCCCGGAGGAGACTAAGGTGCTTATCGGAGAGGCTACCTCCACGGACCGCGAGGAGGCTTTCGGTCACGAGAAGCTGACGACCATTCTCGGTATGTACAAATCGGAGAATTTTGACAACGCGCTGGATATTGCCGACACGCTGCTGCACAACAACGGCGGTCTCGGTCATACCTCCGTGCTATGGATAAATCCCGCGGAGCGAGAGAAGCTGCTGAAATTCTCGCACAGAATGAAGACCTGCCGTCTTATCATCAATACTCCGTCGTCGCTCGGCGGCATCGGCGATTTGTACAACTTCAAGTTCGCGCCTTCGCTTACGCTGGGCTGCGGCTCGTGGGGCGGCAACTCCGTTTCCGAGAACGTTGGAGTTAAGCATCTTTTGAATATCAAGACCGTTGCCGAGAGGAGAGAGAATATGCTGTGGTTCCGTGCGCCCGAGAAGGTTTACATCAAGAAGGGCTGTCTGCCCGTCGCTCTTAAGGAGCTTAAGGACGTTCTGGGCAAGAAGAGAGCGTTTGTCGTTACCGACAGCTTTATGTTCAAGAGCGGCTTTACAAAGCACATTACAGACAGACTGGAGGAAATGGGCGTTACATACACGATATTTGCCGACGTTGAGCCCGACCCCTCTTTGAAGTCCGCGCAGATGGGCGCGGAGGCTATGCGCAAGTTCGAGCCCGACGTTATCATCGCTATGGGCGGCGGCTCGGCTATGGACGCGGCAAAGATAATGTGGGTGCTGTACGAGCATCCCGACGCGGATTTCCAAGATATGGCAATGCGCTTTATCGATATACGCAAGAGAGTTTACACGTTCCCGAAAATGGGCGAAAAGGCTTACTTTATCGCCGTTCCGACCTCTGCGGGCACAGGCTCGGAGGTGACGCCGTTCGCGGTAATTACGGATCAGGACACGGGCGTTAAGTATCCGCTTGCCGATTATCAGCTGATGCCGAATATGGCTATCGTCGACCCCGACCTTATGGAAACGGGTCCCAAGGGGCTGACCTCCGCTTCGGGCATCGACGCCGTTACTCACGACCTGGAGGCTATCGCTTCCGTTATGGCTACCGACTATACGGACGGTCTTGCCAAGCAGTCGCTGAAGGTCATTTTCGAGTATCTGCCGAGAGCCTACGACTCCGCGCCCTCGAAGGACGACGCGGGCAAGCCCGACCCCGTTGCGCGCGAGAAAATGGCGAACGCGGCTACTATGGCGGGCATGGCGTTCGCGAACGCGTTCCTCGGCGTATGCCACTCCATGGCGCATAAGCTCGGCGCGTTCCACCACATCGCTCACGGCGTCGCGAACGCGCTGCTGATAGACGAGGTCATCCGTTTCAACTCCTCCGAGAAGCCCACCAAAATGGGGACGTTCTCGCAGTACGACCACCCGCATACTCTCGAGCGCTACGCAGAGGTCGCGGAATATCTCGGCTGCAAGGGCAAGACCAACGAGGAGAAGGTCGAGGCGCTTATCGCGAAGATAGACGAGCTGAAGGACTATATCGGCATCAAGAAAACCATCAGGGACTACGTTCCCGATGAGAAGGACTTCCTTGACAGGCTGGACGAAATGGTTGAGCAGGCGTTCGACGATCAGTGCACGGGCGCTAACCCGAGATTCCCGCTTATGTCCGAGATAAAGCAGATGTATCTGAACGCTTACTACGGCAAGACGACCAAGTTGGTTTGATTTGAGAAAAAATTTACTTTAGGAGGAAAAGGCTATGTCCGATAGAATTATTGCCGTTCGTACCCGCAAAACGGTTTTGCGCGAGGGCGAGACCGCCGTTAAGGTCTTTGACAAGGATTTCGCGAAATACGACGTTCTCAACGAGGCGCTCAATCAGGCGCGCGTCGAGGACATCGGGATAAACGTTCCCAAGATAATCGAGGTAAAGACCGTCGAGGACGGAAAGTGGGCGATCGTTTCCGAATTTATTCAGGGCAAGACGCTCGCGCAGCTTATGAAGGAAAACCCCTCGAAGAGGGACGAATATCTTGAAATGTTCGTCGATTTGCAGATGAAGATGCACGCTACCGTATGCCCCGGGCTTACGAAGCTCAAGGACAAGATGAACCGCAAGATCTCCGCGGCGGATCTGGACGCTACGACGCGCTATGAGCTGCATACAAGGCTTGAGAGCATGCCCAAGCACAACAAGGTCTGCCACGGCGACTTCAACCCCGAAAACATCATCGTCAAGGACGACGGCACGCCGTACATTCTCGACTGGAGCCACGCTACTCAGGGCAACGCCTCTGCGGACGTCGCGAGAACGTATCTGCTGTTCTGGCTGAGCGGGGATATCGAGCTCGCGGAGAAGTATCTTGACCTGTTCTGCAGGAAGAGCGACACGGCAAAGCAGTACATTCAGAAGTGGCTGCCGATAGTAGCGGCTTCGCAGTCCGTAAAGGGCAAGCAGGAGGAGCGCGAGTTCCTGCTCGGCTGGGTGAACGTTGTTGAATACGATTGATTTTGGAGGTTTATTATGAAAATTACCGTATGTATCGGGAGCTCCTGCCACCTCAAGGGCTCGAGGCGCGTTGTGGAGGGGCTGCAATACCTCATCGGCGAGAACGGGCTTAAGGAAAAGGTGGAGCTCGGCGGAACGTTCTGCATGAACAACTGCCAGAACGGCGTCTGCGTGACCGTGGACGATAAGAGCTTTTCGGTCTCCCCCGACACCGTGGACGATTTCTTCAAGACCGAGATACTCGCTAAGGTTTGATTTTGACGTGTTCCCGCCGCCGTTTTTCGCGGCGGGATTTACGGATAGTTCTCCCCTGCCCTTTCGTTGGGCGCTAAATTCGGTTTAAGGAGTTTTACTATGGCGGAATTTTTGAAGCTGAAAAAGTCAAATTGCAAAAACTGTTACAAGTGCATAAGACACTGCCCCGTAAAGTCGATACGATTTTCGGGAAATCAGGCGAATATCGTCGGCGACGAATGCATTCTCTGCGGACAATGCTTTGTCGTCTGCCCGCAGAACGCAAAGGAGATAGCCGACAGCACGGAGCGCGTGAAGTATTTTATAAGCTCGGGCGAGAAGGTTTACGCGTCCGTTGCGCCCTCGTTCGTCGCAAACTACGACGGCGCGGGCATCGAAGCGCTTACAAGGGCTCTCAGGGAGCTGGGCTTCGCGGGAGCGGAGGAGACCGCCGTCGGCGCGACTATCGTCAAGACCGAATACGAGCGCCTTATCCGCGAGGATAAGCGAGACGTGCTCATTTCGTCCTGCTGCAATTCCGTGAACCTGCTTATTCAGAAATACTATCCCGAGGCGCTGGAATACCTTGCCGACGTGCTTTCGCCCATGCAGGCGCACTGCCGGGACCTGAAAAAGCGCTTTCCCGGCTGCAAGACCGTGTTTATCGGTCCGTGCGTTTCCAAGAAGGAGGAGGCGGCGAGATATGCCGACTATACCGACGACGTGCTGACGTTCGAGGAGCTGACGAACTGGCTGAACGAGGCAGGCGTGAAAATCGACAAGAGCGTCGATTCCAACGAGCGGAGCCGCGCGAGGCTGTTCCCGACGTCGGGGGGGGTCCTGCGTACAATGGCGGAGCGCGACCCGAACTATACATACCTCGTGTTCGACGGAATGGATAACGTTAAAGAGGCTCTCGAGGAGATAGTTGACGGGAAGCTGCACAACTGCTTTATCGAGATGTCGGCTTGCGCGGGAAGCTGCGCGAACGGTCCCGTTATGGAGAAGTACAAGAAGTCTCCCGTCGCGTCCGCTATGGCGATAAACAAATACGCGGGCAAGGAGGATTTTGTCGTATCGCAGCCCGACAAGTCGGAGCTGCACAAGAAGATGACGATGCTCGATACAAAGGCTGCCGTGCCGACGGAGAGCGAGGTAGCGGATATTTTGCGCAGAATGGGCAAGACGCGCCCCGAGCAGGAGCTGAACTGCGGCTCGTGCGGCTACAATACCTGCCGTGAAAAGGCTGTCGCTATTTACCGCGGGAAAGCGGATATCTCGATGTGCCTGCCGTTCCTTAAGGACAAGGCGGAGAGCTTTTCGGACAACATTATCTCCAACTCGCCGAACGCTATTTTCGCGCTGAACGAAAATCTGGAGATACAGCAGATAAACAAGACCGCGCTGAAGCTGATGAATATTGCCCGCGTTTCGGACGTTATGGGCGAGCAGGTCATCCGTATTCTCGACCCGGGCGTGTTTATGGAGGTCATGGAGACGAACAAGCCTGTTCACGATGAGAGAAAGTATCTCACGGAGTATGACAAATACGTTGAGCAGACGGTCATTTACGACGCGGAATACCGCATTATAATCTGCATTATGCGCGACGTTACCGAGGACGAAAAGGCGAAGGTGCGCAAGGAGAACGTCGGCAGAACGACCGCCGAGGTCGCCGATAAGGTCGTTGAAAATCAGATGAGGATAGTACAGGAGATAGCTTCGCTTCTGGGCGAGACTGCCGCCGAGACGAAGGTCGCGCTGATGAAACTGAAGGAGTCGATCAACGATGAATAATCTATGCGCAGATATAGGCTGGAAAAGCCTTAACCACGTTGGAGAGCAGCTCTGCGGCGACCATATCGAGATAATCGAGACGGACGACGATTCCATGGTACTTGTGCTGGCGGACGGTCTGGGGAGCGGCGTTAAAGCCTCTATCCTTTCGACGCTCACCTCGAAGATAATCGCGACCATGACCTCGCAGGGCATTTCTCTGGAGGAGTGCGTGAAGACTATCGCCGCTACCCTGCCGATATGCAAGGTGCGCGAGGTCGCGTATTCCACGTTTACGATAATTCGGCTCATCAACAACGAGGAAGCCGAGATAATCTGCTACGACAACCCCGACGTTATTATGTTCCGCGAGGGGAAAATTTACGATTATCCGATGCGGGATATGAACATAGAGGGAAAGCTCATTCACAAGGCGCGCATAAAGCTCCGCGAGAACGATACCTTTATCGCGATGAGCGACGGGTGTATCCACGCGGGCGTGGGTATGTCGCTGAATTTCGGCTGGGAGCGCAAGGATATAGCCGAGTTTATGGAGTCGCTGACGGACGTGGGATTTACCGCGAAAACGCTTTCGACGGTGCTTACGGACGAGTGTCTGAAGCTCTACGGGGGAAATCCCGGGGACGATACCACGGCGATGACCGTGCGTATCCGCGCGAGACAGCAGATGAACCTTATGATAGGTCCTCCCTCCGACCGAAACGACTGCGAGAAAATGGTGTCGCTGTTCCTGTCAAAGGGCGGAAAGCGCATCGTATGCGGAGGGACTACCTCGACTATCGTGTCGAAATACCTCGGAAAGCCGATAATCCCGAATATAAACTACTTCGACCCCGAGATACCGCCGACGGCGAATATCGAAGGCATCGACCTCGTGACGGAGGGCGTTATCACGATAAACCGCGTGAACGAATACGCGAAGGATTACCTTGAAAACAACGACAGCTACAAGAAATGGAACTACAAGCAGGACGGCGCGGCGCTTATCTCGCGCATGCTGTTCGAGGAGGCGACGGATATCAATTTCTACGTCGGCAGAGCGGTAAATCCCGCGCATCAGAACCCTAACCTGCCGATAAATTTCAACATTAAAATGCAGCTCGTCAACGAGCTGTCCGAGAGTCTCAGGAAAATGGGCAAGAAGATCAAGGTAAACTATTTCTAAGGAGAGATCGATATGGATCACAAGACCGACTATATTTACGACAAGAACGGAAAGCTCATCTACAAGTTCGACACCAAGGTGCAGTACCTCAAATACAAGGTTCTGCGCGAGGTGGCTCGCGAGGCTTGGGCGGGAACGCTTTTGGAGCACGCTTTCGATATACCGAAGATGATAGTTCCCGGGAAGGTGCCGACGATGCGCTGCTGCGTGTTCAAGGAGCGCGCTATCCTCGGGGAGCGCGTTAAGATAGCTATGGGCGGCGACAAGGACAATCCCAACGTTATCGAGGTCATCGAGACAGCCTGCGACGAATGTCCTATGGGCGGTTACGAGGTCACGAACGCCTGCCGAGGCTGTCTGGCGCACCGCTGCGCGGACGCCTGCCGAAAGGGGGCTATCTCGTTCGACCACAATCAGAAGGCGCACATCGACAAGAGCAAGTGCGTGGAGTGCGGAATGTGCGCGAAGAGCTGCCCGTATACCGCGATAATGAACTACAAGCGCCCGTGCGTGAGCGCCTGCAAGGTAAACGCTATCTCAATGAACGAGGACAAGGCGGCGAAGATAGACAACGAAAAGTGCATCTCCTGCGGCGCGTGCGTTTATCAGTGCCCGTTCGGAGCGATCACCGACAAGTCGTTCATTCTTGACGTTATCAATATGATCCAGAAGAGCGAGGGCAACGGCAAGTATAAGGTTTACGCGCTCGTGGCGCCCGCTATCGGCTCGCAGTTCTCTTACGCGAAGCTCGGGCAGGTAATCAAGGGCATCAAGGAGCTCGGCTTCCACACAGTTATCGAGGCGGCGCTGGGGGCGGATATGGTGGCGTATATGGAGAGCAAGGAGCTGGCGGAGAGCGGAGATTATCTTACATCGAGCTGCTGCCCGGCGTTTGTGGACTATATTCACAAGAGCTTCCCGAATATGGTCGGTCATATCTCGCACAACCTCTCCCCTATGGCGACTATCGCGAGATATATAAAGTCTACCGACCCTACCGCGAAGGTAGTGTTTATGGGACCCTGCACGGCTAAGAAAATGGAGTTCCAAAAGGAAAGCGTGCGGCCGTACATTGACAGCGTTATCACGTTCGAGGAGCTTCAGGCGCTGTTCGACAGCAAGGATATCGATATACGCGAGCTGGAGGAGGATCTTCTCGAGAACGCTTCCTATTTCGGACGCATCTTCGCGCGCAGCGGCGGTCTTGCAGACGCGGTCCAACAGGCTCTCAAGGAGCAGAACCTCGGCGACTTCGAGCTTAAGGCGGTGTCGTGCGACGGCATAGAGGCTTGCAAGGTCGCGCTGCTCAAGAAGAGCAAGAACGCGCTTGACGCGAACTTTATCGAGGGTATGGCGTGCGTGGGCGGCTGTATAGGCGGCGCGGGCTGCCTCACTCACGGCGAGAAGAACAAGGCGGAGGTCGACAAGTACGGCAGAGAAGCTATCGAGAAAACCATTTCCGAGGCAATAAGCCTTGTGAAGCTGCCAGAGGAGCAGCATGCATAAATTCAACAAAACGCCCCCGAATATTCGGGGGCATTTTATTGTGAATGTTTTTTATTTTCTCCACTCTGCCGTTTCGTATGCGGGTTTTCGCGTTCTTGGCGGGGGCGTTTCGGCGGGATAGCCGACAGCGAGCGCCGCGAAAAGCTCTCCGTCGGTGTTCAGCCACTCGTTGAGCTCGCGCTGCGCGAAAAAGGTGTTGCATATCCAAAGGCTGCCGAGCCCGAGCTCGACCGCCGTGAGCGACATATTCTGCATAGCCGCGCCGATAGACTGGGCATTGCATATCTCGAAAACGCGCTCGTCGACCGTCAACGGGCGCGTTAACTCGGCGCCGAGTGTGTTGACGACAAAAATCACCGCGGGAGCCCGTTCCGTTACCGTTAGGGTGTGCTCCGCGTCCGCGAGATTTGCGGCGCTTTCGGGCAGAAACGGCTCGCGCTTTTCGCACTCAAGACCGCGTTTCATTGCCGAGAGAGCCTCGCGCTTTGCGTTTCCCGAGGTCACGATGAGCTTCCACGGTTGGCGGTTCTTCGCGGACGGGGCAAGCTGACCCGCCATTACGATTTGCTCCAACAAATCATTCGGCACTTCCCTGCCGTCGAATTTGCGGATGCTGCGGCGGTTTTCGATCTCGGGGATCACTTCAACTCGTCCTCGGGCATATCGACTTCCTTTGCGACGAGAAGCTGCTTTTCAACGTTCGTCGCGCCCGCGGTCGCGATTATATCCGCAGCGCAGCCGAATATCAAAGCAATGCCGAGGAGTATCGAGGTGACATTATGAGGAAAATCCTTCAGAGCGTTAAGTCCCACAAAAATGCCTATGCCGACGATGATCGCGATAGGAAAAAGGATTATCCACCACTTTTTAAAGCCCGTCTTCTTTACAGAGAACATATTCGGAAGCTTGATAACGCCGAATACTCCCGCGAAAATGCCCATGAGAAGCGTGAACGCCGAGGTCAGCCTCTTCGCGAAAAATATGATAAGCGCGCCCGCGACTACCCCCAGCACAGCGGTTATCACTACGGGCGCAGCGCTGCTTTTATCCTTCTTTACAAGCCATGAAAAGAAGCTGATGATCCCATACGCCGCCGCGACGATGCCGAGTATCACGATCAATATCTCTATAGATTTATCATTGAGGATTATCATAAACAAACCGCATACCAGCTCCAAAAGCGACATGAGAATCAAATTTCTGCGCAATGCCTTTAATATGTCAAGCTCCATCTTTTTTCCTCCCAAGTTTTGGTACTGTTTTTATTATAATCTATTTTATCGCTATTGTCAAGCGGTATTGCGATCCTACGAATGTTTTTTACATTTTTTTCATAAACCCCTTGACAAATCGGGGAAAAAAGTGTATAATATTATAGTCACGGAAGCGTATCGAAGTGGTCATAACGGGACTGACTCGAAATCAGTTGTACCTCACGGTACCGTGGGTTCGAATCCCACCGCTTCCGCCATAAGCAAACTACAAGAAATTCCGCATTGTCGAGTTAAACCCTTTCACAATGCGGTTTTTCTTTGTTTTTAAATTTGCGCTTGTCCTACAAAAAGTGAACAAAATCACTCAAAAACGACCTTTTTCGCGCGTTATGCAACACGAAATGCAACACGAAAAATAGTTTGAAACCACGTTCGGACATACTTGATTATGATATTTTCGTGTTGTTCAAAACGCACAATAATTTGAGCATAATCTTGTATAAATTTCCAAAAAATGGTTAGTGAATAGTATGCTTTCTTTTCACTGCATACAAAATGTGGTATACTGTTTTTCGGGCG